>JBNKLP010000001.1:0-104577 GCA_050292425.1 Candidatus Nanoarchaeia archaeon
AACATTCATCAACTCTCTCTCTTCATTACTTAAAAAAATATCAACCTCTGCCTCCTTTGCAGCCTTCAGATTCTTACCTCCATTAAAAACCAAATTTCCAAGCTTGTCTGCTCTCAATCCCTTAGAACTAATTCTTCCTAAAACAAAACAAAGAGCATCAAACACATTTGACTTTCCCGAACCATTTGCACCAACAATAGTATTAAATCCCTTTTCAAAATTAAGGACTGTTGGATTTGCAAAAGACTTAAAGCCCTTTAATTTCATTCGTTTAATATAACAACTCATATTTACCTATCTTAAAACACATAAAAACCCCTTTTAAATATTTGTAACCTTAATAAAGGAGTATTCTCAAATTGTAAACAATATTTATAAACAAATAAATCAACAAAATAAATAACGTGAAGAAAAAAGTCAACTTAAAATCACCTCTAAAATATGTTCTTGCAATAACCAAAGCAGTAATAGTAAATATTTTGTTCATGATTCTAATGGGACTAACGTTTATTCTATATAAAGTAATAAATGAAGGTATCTGGATAAGTACTGCTTATCGAGAACTCAATGGTCCGCTTTTTTACTTCAACTCAATAATACTATTCCTAACATTCTGCACTTATTTTCTTTACAGAGCAGAGTGTGAATTTTAAAAATGTTAAAAAAAAAAAACAAAAAAGCATTAGTTCCAGTAATCGCAACATTAATGATAATTGGAGTTGCACTCTCAGCAATAATTTTATTTCAGCAAAGATTTGATTATCTCCAATCCGACTACCAAACAAGAACTGATGATGAAGGAAACATAGACTTAACTCTTGAAATACAAGATCAAATAAGCTCAAATTTATTATACATAACTTCATCACAAAACATCTCAAACAATAATATAAAAATTGAATCTGGAAGTGGAACCCTCAAATGTTCCTTTTCAAATCAGAATTTAACAATAGGGTTAAATCAAATAAACATTACATCTTGTTCTCTTACTTCCAAATCACCATATAATGTTGTTTTAATAACAGAAAAAAGAATATATGAAAAAACTGTTCTTAATAAATAAATTATTGAATTAACTCAATCTTCAAATCTCTTAATTTATATGCCTTTTCAATATATTCCATAGCCATCCTATGTGTATTGAAATAAGCAGCAGAATTGCAAATTGAAATTCTCATCTCTTCAACCCATGAAGTTTTGTTAGGAGAATAAAACATAGGAATAATTTTATACTCAAGGTCTGTCAAAAAATCAGCATATTCACTAATTGGAAATCCTCCTCCATTCATCTCATAAGCCTCAATTGCCCAACCATCAAGTCTCGAAAAATGCAAACAACCATTAGATGATGCCTTCATCCCCGAAGTACCAGAAGCCTCATTATATGGAATTGGAGTATTAAGCCATAAATCACACCCTGCAACAAGCTTTTTTGCAACAGAAATATTATAATTTTCAACAAAAGCAATATTGACAAATTCTTTGAGATCTTGCGACTTCTCAATAATTCTTCTCATAATATCCTTTCCGATTCCATCTCTTGCATGCGCCTTACCACTAAAAACAAACTGAACTTTCTTACCTAATCTTTTAAGATTATCAATATTTTGGAAAATAAGCTCTGCATCCTTATATGCAATGAACCTTCTTGCAAATCCAATAGTTAAAATGTCATCCTTTAAAATTGAACCAACAACATTATTTTCATTAACAAAAGCAATCATCTCTTTTTTAGCTTTATTATGTGCCCTGTAAATTTCAGAATATGGAACCTTGAAAATCTGCTTCAAAAGAGAACTGTTCTTTCTCCAATTAGGTACATATTTATCATAAAGCTCTGCCAAATGTTTGCTAACCCAAGAAGGACAATGAATTCCATTTGTAATATAATCAATAGTAAAATCAGGAAACATACCTCTTGTAACTTCTGCATGTTTTCTTGAAACAGCGTTATGAACTGAAGAAAAACTAAGAGCAAGCAAAGTCATATTCAACATATCCTCTCCTGCAAGTCTTCTAATATGAAGAGGTATAATCTTTTCCTCTCCTCTTAATTTATCATAAAATTCAGAATAATCAAATTTGTCATGTCCTGCAGGAATAGGAGTATGAGTAGTAAATACACACTTCTCCTTTACCAAACCATCATCCCAGCCAACATCTTCTCCAATTCTTTTGTATAATTCTAGCGTTAGAAAAGCGCTATGTCCTTCATTCATATGGAATTTCTCTATTTGCTCATACAAACCAAGAGCAACAAGAGCTCTTACTCCTCCAATACCAAGTACAATCTCCTGTGCCATCCTATCTCCTTGATACAAATGCTGTGTCAATTCCCTTGCCCAGACTGGATTTCCATCAACATCAGTATCCAAATAAAAAACAGGAACAACATGCCCCTCAACTCCTTTGTAATCAAACTTCCAAATCTTAATCTTAATATCTTGTCCCAAGATATTAACATTTGCAAACTTTCCTGTATCTTCAAGTAAATTTTCATAATCCCAAGAATCATCATATTCATGTTGATAATTATTCTCAATTTTCTGCTTGAAAAAACCTTTTTTGTACATAAGTGTAACTGCGCAAAAAGGTACTCTCAAATCAGCCATCGCTTTAATAGTATCTCCAGCAAGGATTCCTAGACCTCCAGAATAAGTCTTAATTCTCTCATCAATTCCAACTTCTGCACTAAAATATGCAATCCTAATATTTGACATCTACCTTAAAAATCAGATTAAAACTATATATTGTTTGGCAATTACTTTACAGGGAAGAACTTCTAATTTTATAATCCGCAGGAGGTGCATACCTTGAGTTATCAATAATATTTTCTTGATTATTCCTCCTATCTATCGTATGCATATATTCTCCATTTCTCAAATCTACTTCTTTTTTATTAAGAACATCTGTTAATCTAGAAATTTCTTTTTCATTTTTTGTCCTAAATAATGCAAATAACCATAAAGACAGCCCTGCTGAACCACAAATCACAGGTTTATACATAACTTCAGCTCCATTATTCAAAATTCCCTTTTCATCATCTCTAACATAATCTGAAAAAGTCATTGCCCCCCAAATCATAGATGGTGCTAAAACTAAACCTCCAACTATTGATAAAAATAATCTTCTATTATGATAAGAATTTTTTCTCATATGAATTTCAACCTTCTTTTTATTAACAATATTTAAATCATTAATCTTAGAAATAATCTCAAGTTCTTCTTCCAAATTCATCTTACTCCTAATGCAACTTTAAAGATTATAAATCTTTGCAAAAACAAAACTACTCAAATAAATTAATTAAAATTATTAAATCCATTATTATGTATCTTCTTCACATAAATCACAATTCCAACAATAATCAACAATATCAGTATAACTCCTCCAACTAACATTAAAGTAGGTAAAGAGCCTGAGTCCTTAACACTCTTGGCAAATTCGCCAACATCTTCACTAACAGTTGTATCCATCAAATCAAGCTCCTTAAGCTCGTCATGAGAGTTCTGGTCAATCTCTTCCAAACTATAATAATACTTACCATCAACCTCATCACTCAGTCTTGCCAGATACTCAGTCTCTGTCACATCATCAACCACAATGAAACTCTCATCTTCAGCTTTTTCGTCTAAGTAAATCATCTCATTATAATTATCTCCAAAGGAAGTTTTGTAGTATCTATTACTTACTTTTTCAATCTTTATTTTTTTGGCATTCAGAAATCTGTTTTGAATCTCATCGTTTTGAGGAGAACAGCTTCTTTTCTGAATTTCTTTTGGATGACATTTGTTAAGATCAACTTTGGTTCTGCTTTGAGTAAAGTCTGTACAATCAGTCCATAAACTGAATTCATAGCTTGGCTCACATACTGGTGGTTTGTAAGTAGAACTTCCTCCTCCGCCACTAGAAGAACTAGATGAAGAAGAACTGGAACTGCTCGAGGAAGAGCTACTACTACCGGTAGAACTAGTGCTTGAACTAGAACTTGAAGAAGACTCATTAGTCTGAGGAACTGTTGTATTGAAACAGGCAGTTGAAATTATTTGGCAACTGTTTGAACAACTCAGACTACCGTTATTAAATCCATAATCAAAGCAGCTTGCACTGCCTAAGGAGGAACCATCACATACCTCCGTTCCTTCTATAATTTCATTGCCACAAACAGGATCAGATGGAACTGATGAATTGTTTGAAGAACCATTATTGTACAAAGCCTGAACTTGTGTCAAGCTTAAAGCAACATCATAAACTCTAACATCATCCATAAGTCCCATGAAGTTTCTCTGAGTATCTCCAGAAGAATCTGAACGTCCAATTTGCAAACCAGAATTTTGGTCATAAATAATATCAGCCGAACTAGTGCTTGAACCAACATTAACTCCATCAAAATAGAATCTAAAACCACTTCCATCATTAACAACAGCAATATGATGCCAATTGTTGTCAAGTACATCAACAACTGAACTTTGACCATTGACCCAACCTCCTGCAGTATGCTTGAAAAAATACAAAGTATTATCAGTATTTAATCTAAAACCCCAATTATCTCCTTGAGTTGCAATGAACGAACCATAAGTGTCAAACTGAGTTGGTTTAACCCAAGCTAAAACACTCAAGGTTGAGGTAGGAGAAACGCCACTACCAACTGAATTGTATTCAAGGTTGTCCCCGTTTGCAGTAAACTGACAGGAGGAACCTGAAACGCCATCAGTTGAAAATCCAACACTTCCAGAAATAGTGGGAGATGTTGATGAAATCAAATCAAATAAACTGTTATCACAAACTAAATTGAACTGCAAACCAGAAAAACCAGTATTATTCAACTGACAATTGCTAGTATCATAACTACAACTCGAAGAACAACTAAGAGTTCCAATGTCAAAGCCCAAGGATGTACATGTAGTGCCTCCAAGCAAGGCACCATCACAATCCTCAACTCCATTGATAGACCCATCACCACAAACAGGAGTAGGATTGTTTCCACAACCACTTGTATCAAAACTACAACTCGAAGAACAACTAAGAGTTCCAAAATCAAAACCTCTGCTTGTACATGTAGCACCATTCAAGTCACTGCCATCACACTGCTCAGGATACTCAGCATTATTGTTCCCACAAACAGCACTTGATGCAACAGGGGCAGGCTGATAAGCTCCAATGTTGTTTACTCCATCAAGACTAAGCTGATGCTTGATATCAATTCCATAAAAGTTCAAGTAAGTGTCAAAAGCCTCAGAAGTAATTGAAGTTGCCCCTTCTGCAGGACTTCCAGATGCCAAGGAATAATCCTTCCCATTCTCATTGAAAAACAATGGATCTGTATTAACATTTCCCGAAATATCAACATTAAATGCCATATCAATTCCATCAGTAAAAGGAAAAATCAATCCAGTTGTCTGATAATAAATATTATCCTGTATGAAAAAATTCCTAATATCATAATTATTTGAAGTCAGATAAGCATCAACACCACTTGCACCAATTGGATTAAAATTTCCATAAATTATATTTCCTTTGAACTCAACCCACTCTTCTTCCCTATTCTGAGCTTTGTAAATTGGAGCTCTTGTAATATAAGGTTCAGTTGGTTTGTTACTAACCAAAGTATTGTACAAAATATATGATCTCACATTACCATTTGCTTCAATGACTCCAGAGTTTCCCGATTGAAAACTCACAAGACCATTACAATCATAAGCAGTATTTCCAATTACTGCATTAAAATCTGAAAAAGCAAGACCATACAAATTATCTTCACTTCCTCTAAGACCAAAACACTCATAGCCTCCTCCACTACCTTTCATCCTATTGGCAAGTGCCCAGTGGTATCCAGTCCAAAAACCTTCCCCATCATTTGACAAAACAATAACTGTCTCCCTTACATCAGCCATAAGTTCATTCTCACTTGCAATAACATGATATGAATTCTTATTGTCTAAAAAATTTTCAGAAATACCATAATGCCTGTTTCCTGCTATAAAAATATAATGAGGAGAATCTGCCTGACCCCCTGCATCTGCATCAATTGTTGTTGGAGTCTTCGAATTACCACACTGAATTGCATCTCCATCAGAACTACCAAATGTATTATTTATAATCCAAGCATATCTTGTATTCCATGAACACCTAACTTGATGAGCCTCTGCAGCAGATGCCCCCTTATCATATGGTCCAATATTGTCAATATCATTCCCATAAATCATAATATATTTCAAAGGAGTGTTATCCGCCATATCAATTCCAGCTCCTCCTCCATCTGAGCCATCTCCTCTAATAACAGAATTTCTTATTGTTATGTAATTTGAACCTCCTGCAATGTCAACAGCATACCTATCGATATTGAAATTAACTCCATCTAAAATGAAATGATTTCCAGTTACAATAATTATTTCATTAATTGCTCCGCCACTATAACCTAAAAACCAACAAGGCTGAGTTGCAGTACACGCTGTAGCATCAACATTAATGTCTCTTGCAGCATTTGACTGTCCACCAACAAAACACACCTTATCTCCAGGAGACATAACAAAATTGTACGGCACACTGCTCCCTGCACTATAAGTAGTAGTACATTCGCTTTGAACCGGTTTTGGAATCTCAATTGGATTGTATCCTTCCCAACCATAAGCTGTGTTAGGCGTAGGCAAAGTAGGCATAATACCAGTTGGCAAAGTCATAGTATTTGGATCAGGTTTTGGGATTCCAATATACCAACCATCTTCAGTCATTCCGTAAGAAAGAACTGCCATCTGAAAAAACAATAACAAAAAAAAAAATATTTTTAATTTAGAGTCTCTACATACCATTTAAAACAAATTTAAAACACAACAATATAAACTCTACGCTTCACCTAAAAATAGTAATTGGGAAAATCAAATTAACACTTTCTTGCCAACCATTACAAACTTATCATCAAATTCATAAACATAAGGAACTCCAGTCTTAATCTCAAATTGAAGAATCTGTTCAGGAGTCATCTTCTCCAAAAACATGATAATCGAACGAAGAGAATTTCCATGAGCTGCAATAATAACATCTTTCCCTTTTTTCAACTCAGGAATAACTCTATCTTCAAAATAAGGCAATGTTCTCTTTGAAGTCATCTCCAAACTCTCTCCATTAGGAGGTGGAACATCAAAACTTCTTCTCCAAATATGCACTTTCTCTGCACCAAACTTCTTTGCAGTCTCTTCCTTGTTCAAACCTTGCAAATCTCCATAATATCTCTCATTCAATTTATCAGAAACAAATATTTTCAATTCATTTTTATCAGCAGAAGTAGCCTCAAAATGTTCATACCAATCAGAACTGGTTTCATGAACTCTCATAAACTTTTCACAAAAATTATTCACTTCCAAAATCTCAAAAAGCGTATCTTGTGCTCTCATCAAAGTAGAAGTAAATGCCAAATCAAATTTGAAATTTTTCAACTTCTTTCCAGCATCTTTAGCTTCTCTCAAACCTTTCTTTGACAATGAAACATCAATCCAACCAGTAAACCTATTCTCAAGATTCCAAATACTTTGTCCATGTCTAACTAACACAAGCTTTCCCATTAAAAAAATACAAATAGTTTCATATATAAGTTTTTATTACTATTCAAAACAAACTACATGCAAAATAAACAATGCAAAGTAAAATCAAACTATACACTTCTTCTTTCAAATTAAACTTCTTAAACGAATTAATCAAAGTCATACTAAAAACCAATCCCAAAATTGGATATAAACTCAAACCAAAATCATTTAAAAAAACAAAACTCAAAGCTAGTAAAACAACATTATGAAAGTGTTCTATCAAATTAAATTCAAACCATCCAAAAACAAAAACAAAACACATTAAGACAAACAAATAAAACTCTGAAAATCCATAAAAACCATACAATAAAAAAACATAAAATAACAAGATTAATATGAAAGCAAATCCTCTTGCAAACTTTTTCACCTCATTTTGTTCTTCAATAGTTGACTTACCTAAAAGAAAGCCTGACCAACTCAAAACATAAGAAAAAAAAAGAAAGAAAAAAGGATTCATTTTTCTTCCACGAAATTACTCTTTTGCAAGTTCTGCATCAATAATTTTTTTAAAAGTTTCAAAATCCTGAGCACCTGACAAGAAATTCTTGTTCACAAAAAATGCTGGAGTTCCTGAAACACCGTAACTCATTCCAAGAGCTAATTCTTCTTCAATCTGTGAATTGTACTTCTTTGAATCAAGACAATCATTAAACTGTGTCTCATCAAAACCAAGCTCAACAGCATACTCTTTCATCTTAACATTAAGATCAGCTTCATCGACCCAATCAGACCTATCAGCAAAAAGCTTCTCATGGAAAGCTCTCCACTCTCCTTGTTCATTAGCACAAAGTGCTGCTAAATGAGCAGGTCTTACATTTGGATGAAGTGATTCAAGAGGCATATTGTAAAACACCAATCTTACAAGACCAGCATCAATATATTCATCCCAAATCTTTGGCATTGGAGCCTGATATCCTGGACTCTGAGCTGCAAACTGAGCTAGAAGTTCTGGATTTCCTTCTGCAATAGCACAGTAAGGACATTCATAATCACTAAACTCATAAATAGTTACCTTTGCATCATCACTACCAATAACTACAGCAGTATCTGTAACCTCTGGCATCTCAATCATAACCTTTGCAGGAATAAACTGAGGATTAAGCATATAATAATCAACACCACTTACTGTAACTGGAATAAATGCACCAGCTAAATCAGCAGCCCAATCATCTCTCTCATCTATGCTTTTACTAAACAAGTAAGCTGGAACCTGTTTCAATGCAAGCTCTGAGATAATGGAATCTCCTTGAGTAGAATCAAAAGAAACTTTCTCAACTTCCATATCTGGAATTAAATTTGCTTTAACCTGTTCTGCAAACACATCTACTTGACATGTAGTACATGAAGGATCTTCAACAATCAAAAGCTTAACTGGACCTGAAGTTGTATCACTCATATTTGCAGTATCATCAGTAGCACTAGTTGAATCTGTTGATTTATAAACCCAAACAAGTCCAAATACCAATATGATAATAACTAAAACAACACCTGCTGCAATAGCAATGTTCATCCACATGTCAGCTGGTGCTGCCTTTGCAGTATCTGAAACATGCTTTGCATTACTCTCTGGTTTTTTAGCAGGAGCCTTCTTCGCAACTGGTTTTTTTGTAGTTGCTGCCTTCTTTGTAGCTGCAGCTTTAGAAGTATTTGCAGCCGTATTTTTAGTTACTGCTTTTTTAGCAGGAGCTTTCTTAGTAGAAGTTGGCTTCTTAGCTGAAGCTGCTGCTCCCTTTTTTGCAGTACTTTTTTTAGCAGTAGATTTCTTTTTTGTATCTGCCATACCTAAGCCTAAAAGCAACCTCTTTTTAAACTTTTAGTATGATTAGGGATGGTAACAAGAATTAAATAAAAGATTTAAATCACATACCAACAATCTGACATTGATAAAATTTCAAAACTTTTGGACCAAAATATCCTGGAACATTAATCTTCTCTTTTGAAAACTCAACGTCCTTCAATACATCAAAAACATTCCCACTAAAAAGTCCTCCTTTGAATGGAATCTTCTTTCCATCCTTAATCCTATAGCCTAATCTGATTTCAGCACTAAAATTACCAGAAGCACTATCAGGATTAAACCATGCAAAAGATACTATCTCCATCATCTCATCAGAATCAGAATATAATTCCTCAGCACTCCTTGAACCACCATCAACCTCAATAGCTCCAAGAGGACCTGTTGCTTTCACTCCCAAATAATCTGCATACTGCTTTGATGCAAAATAATTTCGAAAAACTGAATCTTTAATCAAACACAATCTCTTCGCACTAATTCCCAGTCCGTCGCAAGGCATTGAAGAAGCATTATCCATAAGAAGAGGATTTGAATAAATGGTAATCTTGTCTCTCTTTGATTCAACTACTTCCTTTCCAATTTCATAACCAGAAATCTTCATGAACTTCAACCTTGCTCCTGCATGAAGTACAAGTGGATTTGAAGGAGGTGAAGGTACAAAAAAATCATTGGCAGCAAACCCGCTCAAAATAACCTTACCTTCAAAATCACTAAGAGAATTTTCAGTACCTGCCTTTAAAGAATCCTTTGCAAACCTAACATGCATCTCAAAAAAACTCTCAAAATCAAATGAATAAATATTATTTATACTCTCATAAACAATATGTTCAAACTCCTCACCACTCTTCTTATCCTTTGCAGTAAGAACAAACTCCAGATAAGAACCATTCTTGTTAAAATCTTTTTCAATTTTCTTTGAAGTCTTAATTGAAGTTGAAGTTATTTTATTAAAAAATTCAAGATAATTCATTTCAATGTCAACATTATCTTCCATCCCTTCAGCAATCTTCTTCTTGAACAACTCCAGCTTGTTTGCTAAAAAAACACTAAAACCTTTACCTTCAAAATCATCAAAAAATCTTGTATCGTAAAAAGAAGAATAATCTATTGTCTCATCATTAACTTCATCATCATCAGCACTTGGCAACTTGTACTCTTTTGACTTTGAATGTGAACAAGTAAATATGGCATCATCTAAAAGGGAAGCAAATTCATCAGCACCATCAGACTCAGACAAGGAAAATGAACTCTCTCCAATAGTTCCATCATCATAATTCTTGTAAACAGTAAACGAATACTCTTCTCTTTTTGAATTCAAAATACTCTCTACCTTGTAATCCCTTTCAATGTAAATATTGTTTCTTCTCACAACATCAACATGTATGTTCCAATCATCTATTCTTTTATCTTCAACTGCTTTATTAAGCATCTGCTCATACATCTGTGTCTTTTCTGTCTGTATTTGCTGCTGAATCATTTTATAACTCCAATTCTTCATTAATTTTTTCAAACATTTTCTTATGACCTTTTGTATTTGGATGTAAACCATCATCCAAATCCCCTTCATTCAACAAATCAAACATTGGAATATATTTCAAACTATTTTCAGTTGCAACTTTTTCAATAACCTTATCATATTTTTGAATAATCTCATTTTCATAAAACTTTGTCTCATTCCAAGGAATTGGCATAACTTTTTTCTCATCAACTTTTGTCAAACCTACAAATATTATATCACCAGTAAAACATTTTGACTGTAAAATCAATCGATTTAAATTAAATTCGAAATCAATCAAATCAACTCTAGAATTATTTTTATTTAATACATATTGTGAATCATTAATACCAATTGCAAAGATGATTTTAGTGGGCTCTCTTGCTTCACATTCAACTTTGAATCTTTTTAGTAAATCTTCAGTATTATCTCCAGAAATTCCCAAATTAAAAATATTATTTTCAAAAGACAAATATTTATTTTTTAATAACTCACACCAACCTAAATTTTCAAAATCATTATACCCATTAGTAATTGAATCTCCAAAAACACAGATACACTCCTCTTTTGTCATTTTTATCCTAAAATCACCCCGTCAATCTGCATGTAAGGTCCACCTTCAGAAACTCTCACCCATTCCTTGTGCCCCTTACCGCAACTACCTCCTCCTTCAATCTCAACCTGTGAGGAAATTCCTTTAATGTTCTTCATAATATCAGGCAAAAATCCTGTTAAAGAAAATCCATCATAAAACTCATCAACCAGTTTTCCATTCTTAATCCTCTGTCCAAAACATCCTTGAATCTGAACTCCCCAACTCTTAGGATCCTCCATTCCCCCCATGGAATCAGTAACAAAAATCCCTTCATCAACTCCGGCAATCAATTCCTCAACCGATTTATCACCAGCCTCAAAATAAGTATTACTCATCCTCACATAATTCTTATGATCAAAACTATCAAACCTAGAATTAGAACTACTCTGCAAACCCAAACGAGACTTAGAATACAAATCAGCCATTGGCTCATTAATAATTCCATTCTTAACAAGATAAGTCTTCCTTGCAAGATTTCCTTCATGATCAAAATGAAACTCTCCGTTCTTTCCTTCAATACCTGGAAAATCAACAATACTAACATTCTTCTCAGCAATCTTCTTTCCTGACCATTGCGATGCAAGTGCTCTTCCCCTCATCATAGTATCAGCTTCCATCCCATGTCCAAAACTCTCATGAGCAAGAAGACCTGTCAAATGTGGAGAAAGAACAACTTTATACTTCCCTCCTTTCAACTTGCCAGCCATTTTTATTCTTTCAACTTTTTCCTTAAAGTGTGCAAACTTATTCTCAGCTCTCTCAAAAATAACCAAATCATTTGCAACAAAACTCTCATAAACCATCTTTACTCCTGCATCAGTATTAACATATGCAACCATCACAAAAAAATTCATAGGAATATCCTGATACAAACATCTGTAAGGATTCACAAAAAGATGATTCTCAGACTCAGATATGAATGCAGCTCTTGCATTAACAATTGATTCATCAAGTTCCATCATCCTCTTCTTGAAATCTTGCAACTTTTCAACCTTTTCTTCTAAAGAAAATTCTTCAACTTTCACATTAGGCAAAAAATCATTCTCCAATTTTTCAGTATCAACAACAAGTTCAAGTTCCTCAGAAATAAACTCCTGATTCTTCTTAGCCTTCTCAATCAAATCCCTAACCAGACTTCTAAGTTCAACTTCATCAAGACTTGTTGTTGCCTGCTCTAAAAATTTCTCCTTATCCCAAAGCCTCATCTTCAACCCTTTGTCCTGACTTCTGTCAATCTCAACATTAGTCTCATCAACATAAACTCTCTGCTCTGATGTTGCAAAAAAGTTTATATCAAGATAAAAACCCTCATCAGATGCCATTGAGACAAGCTCTTTAAAAACAACTTTCAAATTATTAACTTTGCTCATTTCCATAACAAATATGTAAACGAAAACCTATATAAAGCTTTCCAATCATAGTATAAATATATATGGCTAAAACATCTAAACTAACCTACAAAAACAAAACCATACTTCCTCAAATGAAAGTTGCTACAAACCCATTTGAACTTGCAAATGGTCTGATGTTTGCCTCAAAAAAAAAGATTGACAAAGGAATTTGTCTTGTTCTTCCTTCATCAAAAGATGTTAGATTTGGAGCATCAATTACAATGATGTTCTGCTTTCACCCTCTCGAAATTTTATTTATTAACTCAAAATTCGAAATAGTCGACAAAAAAATACTAAAACCCTGGGCTCCATCATACACTCCAAAAGAAGCTTGCAAATACGTAATAGAATCAACTGTTGGCAAGTTTGAGAGCATTAATATAGGAGACAAGGTTCAATTCAAATTATAAAACCTTAACCTTCTTATCACGACTCTTAAACCCACTAACCAACTCAACTCTAATCTTCAACTGCTTTTTGAACAACTTCAAAAGCTCATCATTTGCCTTTCCATCATCAGGAATAGAATGCAAAAATGCATTAAACTTACTCTTCTCATCATCCCACTCCAAAACAGACTTAGAACTATTTGGCTTTGCCCTCACTTCAATAACATCCCCTAAAAGAAAATTCATTCTTTATATGAAATCAGAAGTCCATGTTCTTCAGATGCAATATCCATTGAACTTGCAAATCCTGCAAAAGAAAAAGTTCCATCATAACTCATAGTTGAATTAAAATTTGTCAATGTTATATTACTTTTATACAACTCATAATTAAATACACTTCCAAGCTTTACTCTACCTTCATCAAAATCCAAATCAATACTACTAAAATAAGTAGTTAGCACAGTCTTCCTTGTTGATGACAAACTAAACTTATCTCCCCCAATATTAATCTCATTATTTCCAAAGCTAATCTTTGATGCAACTCCATCAACTTCTATTGAATTATTCACCCAAACTATGCTTCCATTAAAATCTTCAATCAAAAACTCTCTGCCTCCTTCATCAAACTTACCACTGGGCACCTCCAAAACATACTTTGATGAAAATAACTTCAAATCTCCAGAATAAGTCTTGTTAAATTCATTCAAATCTCCAACCAAAACAATTCCATTATTCTTTTCTTCAGAACTTCCAAAATCAAAATTTTTAAAAACAATAAAAAGAAGTACTCCTATCAAAACAATAACCAAAAGTAAATGAATATAAAAAGGATTGATTCTATTCAAAATAGGCATATTTCCTTTCTTAGGCCCTCTTCTCTTCGAGGAACTATCATAAATGCTATCATCTAAAACATCATAAGCCATAAAAACTTCTAATATCTAAAGTTTATAAAATTTTGTAACTAGATTCTTAGTTACAATAGCTTAGAAATTGTGCAAAGCAAATTTCTTGATTTATTCTTTTGAATTATTCCAAAGAATGACTATAAATTGTCTTTTTACAATTTATAATTTATTCTAAATTTCAAAACAACCAAAATACTTTTAAACTTTATTCTCATCAATTAAATAATGGTCAAAGATTACTATGTGGAATTTGATGAAAACCAAGAGAAAATAACTCTACCTTCTGAAAAAGTTCGTAGAAGAAAAATAAGAAGAAATAATCCTAATTCACAAAGTAAAAAATGGAAATGGATTGCAATTTTTGGAATAATTCTACTAGTTTATTTATTCTACAACTCAATAATTTTATTTTTCCTAAGTTTACTAAAAGCAAATCCTACAATTTATTCATACTATTTGTATATGGAATCAGAAATCACAAATAACACTCTAAAAGGATTATTTTTCATTTCAATATTTGGATCAATATTTTTCCTAGTACTTCCTTCTGAGGCACTATTCCTATACTATCTTTCATCAACAAATCACTTTTTCCTCCTCATATTAGGAATAACTGTACTTGGAAACATTTTTGGAATGATGTTCAACTATGGATTTGGAAGACTAATTGGAGAGCGTGCAATAAGATTCCTATTTAGAAAAAACTTTGACAACTACCAACAAAAAATCCAAAAATACGGAGGAATAGTTTTATTATTTGGAAACATACTTCCTGGACCTATTGAAGTACTGGCAGTATTTTACGGAGGATTCAAATTTCCTTTCGGAAGATATGTATATTTGGTATTTGTAGGAAGACTGGTAAAATTCCTTCTTTTAATGATAATCTTCACACTATTTTGGGACCAAATATTATATTATTACACCAATATTTTAGATAATATTTTAATTCTAAAAGATTTATACATATAAAAATGCCAAAAGATAAAATCAGATTCCTTGCAACAGGAGACTTCCACTCAGATCTAAAACTGATCAACAACATCAAACAATACAACGATCTAAACAGCATTGATTTTATTGTATTCACAGGAGACTTATCTGAAAAAAACAATGACTTCAAAAAACTCCTTAATGTATTCAAAGGCAAACAAATATTCATGGTACCAGGAAATCATGAAACAAAAACAAAACTAAAAAAGCTCGAAGACCACTACAATGTGCATATGATAGGAAACAAACCAGTAAGGGTGCACAAAGATCTAGTTCTATTTGGAACCAATTATCTTGGTATTGGTCATTATGGAATTTCAGAACAACAAGTCTTTGACAATCTTCTTGCAAACTTTGATGCAATCAAAGATGCAAAATGCAAAATTCACCTCTCACACATTCCTCCTGATGACACAAAAATTGCAAATGCATCTCCTTTTTTCCCATTCATCAAAGGTTCTGAAGCAGTAAGAGTATTTCTAGATAACTTTCACCCAGATTTAACATTATGTGGTCACATTCACGAAACATCAGGCCTTGAGGAAATAGTAAACAAAACAAAAGTTGTAAATGTGGCACAAACCTCAAAACTATTTGAATTTGATACAAAAACTTCTAAATTGAAAATATTGAATTAAATTTCCCTATACAAACCATCACTCAAATAAACAAAATTCTTTGAATTTTCCCTTTCAATCCTTATCTTTCTCTCAAGCTCAAGCTCCTTCAAATAATTATAAAAAGTTGCTCTTGAACAATATCTAAAATGTGTAACAAACATAAAATTAAGCTCAGATAAATTCATTCCATTATCAGATATCATTGAAATCATCTTCTGCTTCAAAACTTCTCTCTTGTTAGCCTTTGCCTTAAAAGCAAGCAATGCTTCATAAGGATCTTTTGGAACGGGAATCTGTTTTTGAGCAGGAACAGAACTCATATGGTTTGTATTTTGTGTTTCAACATTAATACTAGAAGGATAAACTGAAGAAAACTCTGTTGCCTGCATATAAGTCTCCTGAGCAACAGGCTCAACTTTCTTACTCTCTGTAACTTGCTGCTTTGAAGAAAACTCCTTAATATAATCAATTGCAATTTTCAAACCTTTAATCTCTGCTCTTAATTCAGCAATTTCATTATCCAGATCAGAAACCTTTCCCTTAAGCTCATTATTCTCAGACTCTAAAGAAAAAACCTTGTCCTTTACAGAACTATTATCATGTCTTAAAAACTCAATGTCAGATTTGCAGGCAGTAAACCCTTTCTTAACTGAGTCTTTAAAATCTTCCATAAAAATTATCAGATTAACACCTTTATATAATTTTCCATTCTTGCAAAATCAAACACAATCTTTAAATAGAAGTAAGAATAAAAACGAATATGGGTGTACAGATAAAAGATATTCTAAAATACGATGAAATTGAACTATCCTCTATTTCTAACAAAAAAATCGCAATAGACAGCTTCAATATGCTATACCAATTCTTAGCTTCTATCAGACAATCAGATGGAAATCCCCTTACAGACAGCAAAGGAAATGTTACTTCTCATCTAAAAGGTTTATTCAATAGATGTGTCTACTTCAAAAAAAATAACATTAAACCAGTATTCGTATTTGATGGTGAAGCTCCAAAACTAAAAGAAAAAGAAAGACAAAACCGTCTTAAAAAAAAAATTGAAGCCGACAAAAAATACAAAGAAGCAGTTGATTTGGGTTTAATGGAAGATGCCAGAAAATATGCTCAAGGAATAAACAAACTCGATGAAATTATGATTGAGCAAAGCAAGCAACTAATCAAAGCCTTTGGATTCCCAATCATAGAAGCGCCATCAGAAGGAGAAGCTCAAGCAGCAAGACTAGTAAAAGAAAATCAAGTATTTGCATCAGCCTCACAAGACTTTGACTCCTTGCTTTTTGGAGCAAAATACCTAATAAGAAACTTAAGTATTGGAAACAAAAGAAAAGTTGCTGGAACTTCTACCTACAAGGAAATTCCTATTGAATTCTTTGATCTTGATAAAAATCTCAAAAATCTAAATATTTCGCAAGAAGAACTAATAATAGTTGCAATAATGTGTGGAACTGACTTCAATCCAGGAGGAATAAAAGGAATTGGTCCAAAAAAAGCTCTAAAACTTGTAAAAGAATTCAGAGACAAATGGGATGAGTTATTCAAAACTCTCGACTGGTTTGAATACTTCGATTACTCTTGGGTTGAAGTATACAACGTATTCAAAAAAATGCCTGTAAAAGAGAATGAACAAATTGACTTCAAGAATATAGATAAACAAGCAGTAAAAGACTTGCTTATGAAAAGTGACTTTGATGAAACTATGCTTGACAGAAGCTTGAATACAATAAAGAACGTGAAAACACTTGATTCGTTTTTTGGATAATTTTAATTAGAAAAATAAAAAATATTTAGATAATTATTTTGTTCCACAACACATGTAATCTGTTTCTCCTTCTTTCCAATTTGGAACTGAAGAAATTTTTTGACCATTAGAACAATCTGGAATTTGTTCATCATAAAGTTCTTTATGAACCTCATCATATCCCAATGACTGAATAACAGGATTTGATAATACACAATCAGTAACTCCAGCATTATCTATTTGTTCTCCAGATTTTCCAATACTACTGGTGAAAAATACAACTATCACTAAAAGCACAATAATCACCAAAATAGCAATTACAATTGTGTTTAGTGGCAGACTCTGACCTTGTTTTTTATTACTAAATACCATTTTATAAAATGAAACTCATAAAATCAATATTTAAAACTTTGTAACCACGGAAGTGGTTACAATAAGCTTAGGAATTTTTCTTAGCATATTCATAAAACTCTCTTGCAAACTTCTCAGATGCGCCAGTCGTTCTTCTAAACTTCTCAATTCCACTATTTGTTAAAATCAACCTCATATAAAACTTATTAGCATTCTCTATTTGAGAATCAATTAATTTTCTCTGTTCTTTTCTCCAACTATTGTCTTTAGAATTCTTAATCCTTGTTGCATAAAAATCTACAAAATCCAACCTACTTTTATCAACAGTTTCCATTCACAACAATCTCCCAATTAAATTTTCATAATAACTCAACTTTTCCTTATCAATTTCATCAACATACACATTTCTTAAATGTCTAGCATCTTCCAAATCTTTTTGCGAACCTAAATATTTTTCTTTATACATAATAGCACATTCAATTGGTGCAAAAAAAATATCTATATCAGTTAATGGAATTTTCTTCCTCTCTTCAAGATTATCTTCATCTACAACATTTTTAGCAAATTTAAACTCCATATTAGGTATAATTGTATTTTTATACACATATCTAATATTAGAATTTGACAAATATTCATAAACTTCTTCCAAATTTGTATCATCTAAATTAAGCAAAGAAAATTTATCTTTCAAATCTTTATGTAAATTCTTAAACTCTTCAAAAGAAAGTTTAGGAACTATAATATCAATATCCTCAGTACCTCTACTCCTACCTGAAGAGATTGCTAAAAATCCCGAAACTATAACATACTTGCAATGTTTCTCAACGACCCTACAAAAATCAGTTGTGAATTTAGTAAGAATATTCATATCATCTACTTTCATAAAAATATTCAAAACTTCTAAATTTAAAAAACTATCTTAAAAAGAAAAAGAAAATTATTCAATCATCCCTTTTTCCAAAAGGAACAAATTCACGTCCTCCACCTGAATAAAACTTAGTAAAAAACTCAACATAATGAAGCCTCAAAGTATGCAAAAATCCTTCAAAATTACCTAAAACAATGTTAAAAATATGTCCAACCAAAAACAACAAAATTCCTCCAATAACCCCTAGAATTCCCATTGAAAAAAGAGCAGCAGTTCCATCATTCACCAAAAGTGCAATAGCAACTGAAGATAAACCAACTGCCATAAGTCTTGCATATGAAAGTATATTCGTAAAAAAAGAAGGAACTTCAATAATACCAATAAATCCATGCCCCATGTAAATCAATACAATTGAAAGCACTAGAAATACCACTCCAACCCAAATAGCAGTAGCCTCAGCAGCATATTTACCAAGAGCAACCAAAGCAACACCAAACTCTAAAATAATCCATGAAAACTTATCACAAACTGCCTTCTTCAAATTTTTTATCTCATTAAAAAACCCTATTATCAATCCTAAATTAATATGAAACAAACCAAAAATCACAGCTGAAAGCAATAAAGTATTCGGATCATCAAGTCTATGAAGCAATGGATGGTAAAAATGAAGTTCATAACCAAAATACTCATTAAAAATCACTCCAAAAATTACTGAAGAAATACTTGAGAACTGTAAAATAGAAATAAAATCCTTAAGCTTTGACAACTTAATCTTTGCAAACGTAAAAACAATCAAAGAAAGCAAACCATAACCAACATCTCCTAAAATAAAACCATAAAACAAAGGAAAAATCAAAAACATCAAAAATGTAGGATCAAACTCTCCATACCTAGGCATTGAATACATTCTAAGAAGGGTTTCAAACTTCTTTGGTAAAAATCCATTCCTAAGCTTGATAGGTGCATTATCCTTTGCATCCTTAATCTCTATATCAAACTTATCTGCCAAATTATCTTCCAAAGTTCTATTTAATCTCTTAACACTTGCTTTAGGAACAAATCCACTAAGAACAGCAACATTTTGAGTTTTTGAAAACTTTGTCCTTGCCTCTAATGAAGATAAATGTTTTGAAAGTTTCAACTCTTCTCTCTGAAGATGTCTAAGATTTGCATTAGCTAAATTTCTAAGATCTCTTTCAACCAATCTCTCTTTCTTTTCCAACTCAGAAAGTTTCTTCTCAAATCCAGATTCAACTTTTTCAGGCAGATAAAATTCCTTGAAAGCAAAATTTACCTTTTTTGTCTTTGCAACAAAATAAACTCTCTCATCCAACCTGTAAGTTCTGTACTCAACATCTTTTTTTGAAAAATTCTTAAAATACTTGTAATTGGAAGAAGAAACAAAACCTATGGTATAATCCTTTCCTTCAATTTCCTTCTTAGTAACCTTCAAAGCCTTCAAAATCTTTTGCCTCTTTATTTCATCTTTTACCTTCAGAATCTCTTTCTTCAGATAACTTTCCTTCTCTTTAAGTTCAAGTGTCTTTTCAATTGCATTATTCTCAGAATTACCTATATCAGATTCATAGTAATTCTTCAAAATTGTAATTGTAGATCTAAGTTTTAAAAGTTCAGATGAAAGTTCATTCAAATCCTCATGCTCAAATTTTTCAAATTTCTCTTTCTTAATCTCAAAAAACTCAACCAGCTTCAAATCATAAAGCAAATCTGTAACTTCTTTCAAATCCTTATTCAAAACAAAAAGACTAACTTCACTCATTCCAACTGGCTTAAACAATTTTCTCAACCTCCTTCATCAAAAAATCAACTACTTCTTCCCTGTTTGCATTCTTATAAATAAAATCTGCTTGTTCTTTTGCTCTCTTCAATTCATCTTCTCCCTGATTCTTAATTGAATCAAGCTCTCTTTTGAAATCCCTTTCAAGCTCTCTTTTGAAATCTTGCTTTATAACATCTTCTTTAAGCTTCAACTCATCAACAAAACTTTCCAACTCATCCCCAGACTTCCTTTTTGCAGTTTTCACAATATGATCGTATTTTTTTTCAATCTCCAAAACACGTTTAAACTTACTCATAATTCAAATAAACCCTAAATACTTTATAAATATTATCACTTAAGGAATCTTCCTTATTGAATCAAGTAAATATTTTGCTTTCTTCTTCAAATCATCTTTTTCTTCCTTAGTTTGTGAATCTTCAAATTTTTGCTCTTCTTTAGTCTTTACAGCTTTTTTGTCATTCATATTTTCATCTCCAATTGCCCCTCCAATTAATGACAATAATTTATTCTTAACTTGCTCCAGAAAATCATCACTGCTCTGTGTTGGAGACCACATCAAACCAACATTATCCTTTTCAAATCTTGGAACAATTCGTATACAATTATCATTATAATCCCAAGTTACATTTGTTCCTTGCGCCTCTTTCACCTCAAACAAAACAGATCCAAAAGCCTTGGCAAACATAACCATGTAAGACAAATCTCCATCTGCTAATTCACTAATTTTCTTAGAATCAACTGGCTTTATTATCAACTCACCCAAAACCTTTGAATCAGATTTTAAATAAGCAATTATTTTTTCATCCTTGTAAATTAGAAACTCCTCCGAACTTTCATCACTACTAGTTCCCTCTCTTTCTATAACAATATCATCATCTGATTTCTTCTTTTTTACAATTTTTTCTTTCTTTTCAACAACTACAGGATCATCTTTTTCAACTTCTACTTTTTGTTCACCATCATCCCTATCAACAAAAATCGCATCTTTGGGTTTTGGTTTCTTCTCATCAATTCCCATTAGAAGCTCATCAAGACTATCTTCTTTTGCCTTCAAAGTTGGTTTCACCTTTGAATGAGAATTTCTCAAATCTACATAATCATCTGAATCTTCTTGAACATCTGAATTTTTTTCTGCAGCTTGAATCTTTTTTTTTTCTTCCTTCTTCTCCAACTTAAACTTTGAAAAAACCTCCTCCAAATCTACTTCAATTCTTGGCAAACTAAACATATTATCATTAGCAAATCTTGGAATAATTAAAGCCCTTTTGCCATCAACAATAATATTAGTTCCATGAGCCTGAGCACTATCAAACAAAGCAGAAGACAAATCCTTTAAAACAATAAAGTCTACTTCCTTTTTAAAAGAAACAAATATATAAGCTTCTCGTCCATTCTTCACATACAAATCATAAATATCATTAGAAAAAACTTCAACCTCTTTCAATGGATTCTCTTCATAGGCAATTTCTGGTTCTACTTTTTCAATAATCATTTCAGATTTTTCTTCTGGAACTTGTGCCAACTCAACTTCCTTTTGCTCTTCAACAACAGGAACTTCTTCCTTAACACCAACATCAGATTTCATAATTGCAAATGCTTTTCTCAAAAAATCATACTTCAAAGAATCAAGTTTATTTACAATACCAACAACATCCTTTTTTGTAAGCTTCTTTGCAGGATCTTTAATAACCCTATTCAGATTAGAACTCTTAACTCTAAGCTGATCTCGAATCTTATACAAAGTCTCTTCTAAAATTTCAAAATCACTCAAAGTTTCTATATTTAAAGAACCAATCATGGCCAAAATCATTTCAAATCTGATTTCTAATTTGGTCTTTTCAAACTCATCAAAACCAAAAACCAGCTCTTTAAGCTTACTGAACATATAACAGATATCACAAATACTATTTAAATATTTTAGTAACCACTAACAAACTTAAAACTTACAAAAAAGCAAAACCTATAACGCATAATTACCAAACATTCCCTTAAACATCATAGTCACTACAATTTCAATAAGTGCACCAAACCACATCAAAAACACAAAATCAGTAAACATAGAAAACTTATTACCTCCATCTACTTCCTTAATCAAAAAAGAAGAAATTATGGCATGAATTCCAAGAATTGCTGCCACATAATAAGTTGCCTCCAAAAAATTATTTTCAACATCTCCAGGAATAATAGCACCAAGCAAATCTGCTGCCATTCCATCAATTCCCTCAGTCATTGAATTAAAAATCTGAAAAAGCAAAACACTAATCAAAAGTGAAATATACAAGGTAAGAGCCAAACCAAAATAAGTTCCATAAACATTTCCCTTAAGAGTTGATGCAAACTCTTTTTTCATATCCCTCATTCCATTGATTCTACTCATATTATCTGAAACAATCTCACCTGCAACTTGAGCACTTCCTCCTCTGTAAACTACAGAAACAAAAATATCCATAAACTCAGCAATAAGAGCTGAACCACTCTCCTTTGAAAAATAATACCACGAATTGAATTTATCTGATGTAATCTTCAACCTCTTGTAAACCCTCTCAAGCATTCCATTCAAAATACCAAAATTATGAGGTAAAAGAGTTTCAACAGTAGTAGTCAAAGTACCACCCTTTGACTGATGAACATCTCCCAAAGACCTAACAAAAGGAGGAAACAAAACATCTCTCTTCCAAACCTGCTTTTCCTGATAATTTGAATAAAAACCAACAAGCAGAAGAGGAGTTGAAATAATTGAAAGCTTCAAAGTTGCAGGCAAATCTTGGAAAATAACAAATGGAACCACAAACAAGCACAAAACAAAAGAAATGATAAAGGTTATCAAAACTTTTTGCCTAGCCTGCTCATAACCCATATTATGATATAAATTATCTTTTGGAATAAAAAATTTAACAAAAACAACCATCATAATATCAAGCATTACAATTCCCAAAACTCCAAATTTCAAAAACATTGAAGAGTCAATTCCTGTCAAAAAAGGCATAAGCAAAACAGTGGCCAAAACAAAAGCAAAAGCCAAAATCAAGGATACAAACATCTCCTGAACCATCTTGATTCTCTCAAGTCCTTCCCTGTAAACAACTTCATAAGAATTCATCAAAGCCTTCTGTTCATCCAAAAAAAACTTGGCAATATTTGAGTTAAATGAAAGAGCAATACCCATACGTTCCAAAAATCTTGCAAAATGCTCTGTTTTAATCAAAGAAGAAATCTTGTATGCCGAAGTTGAAAAATCCACCTTAATACTCTCAACCAAATACAGAAGTTTCTTGAAAATATTTGAAATCTCTCTATATCGAATTTTTTCTGATAAATCAATAAACAAATCCTTTCTCTCTAAATTAACAGTTGATAAGGCTCCAGCATAAGTAATAAAATAATGTAAATTTTCTTCAATATCTCTAGATTGATTGTCAATAATAACCAAAGGATAAGCAAACAAAACCACCATAACTGCAAAGAAAACCAAAACTCCAAGCCATTTAACAGCTGTTGTTTCAAACCCAAACAAAAACAAAAACAAAATCAAAAAATCTAATAAAAAAATAGGTAAAAAATATTTCATCATATAGGATTTAAAATCTGTAACTCCTATTGCTGCAAATACCTTTGTGTTCACCATTTTATTTTAACCATAATAAAAAATTTAGATTGAGAAAGGAAGTGACCTATCTCCTTCTTCCTTATACTTCTTAAGCAACTTTACAACTTCGAAATAATCCATAATTTTATTCTCAATCATTCTCTCAATAATTCTTGCCCTTGTCTTCATAATATTATAAATCTCTCTTGTATCACTAAGACCCATATGTTTTGCAATCTTCTGCTCTAAAATATAACTATTATACAAACCCCTGAACATATGAACATCTTTCACTCCATCCCACTGAAAAACTTCCTTTGTCAAAACCTTTCCAACTTCATCATTATATCTAATTAATTCAGTTACTCCAAGAACACGTCTTTCAACCTTCCCCTTAACATAAACAGCTGACTGAATAAGAACAATATTCAGATTATCAATAAAAGCAATTGGAATATTAATAGGATCTCCCGTAAGTCTTTGAATCATTGAATGCACAGAACCTGCGTGAAATGTTGAAATAACGGGGTGTCCTGTCTGCATCGCCTGAAAAGTAATATTAGCTTCCTTACCTCTAATCTCTCCTACAATGATATAATCAGGTCTTGACCTCAGTGATGCAATAAGCAAATCAAACATCGTAACATCAGTCTTCTCTCCCGATTCCCTTGTAACAAGGTGCTGCCAGATAGGATGAGGTAAAGTAATCTCTGGAGTCTGCTCTACAGTATAACACTTGTTATCAAAAGGTATGAATGCAGTCATGGCATTTAGAGTTGTAGTTTTACCTGAGGCTGTCTCACCACAAACAAAAATAGAAATTCCATTTTCACAGCAAAGCCACAAATATGCTCCAAGCTCAGCCGACCATGTACCCCAATTAACTAAATTACTAACTGAAATGGGAGTTTCATTGAATTTACGAATAGTAAAAGAAGAACCTCCAAGTGAAACCTTTCTAGAATAAATAAAGTTAACTCTTGATCCATCAGGCATAATAGCATCCACAATAGGATGTGCTTCTGAAACCGGTCTCTCAACTCTCTCTGATGACTCTACAATATATTTGTTTAATTGAATGTCATTATCAAAAATTATTGTAGTTTCAATAGAACCAAAAACCTTGTGTACAATCCAAATAGCACCAATTCCAATACAGGAAATATCTTCAATATAAATATCTCTTAAAAGTGGCTCAAGCATACCATAACCAAGCCTATCTTTAATCAAGTGAAACAAAATATTATGATACTGAGCTTCACTAATTGTAATTTTTTTTCCAAGACGATTCAAAATTGAAGGTTTTTCAGGAGGATGCTTAATATAAATAACTTCATTATATAAAGAAATCAAAACATCCCTAAGCTCTTCCTGAGATGATGGAACTTTGGCAGTATGTGCAACCTCAATAATTCTATCTAAAATAGCATCATAATATTCTTTCTCATCAGAATCAAGTTCAGGCATAATAACTTGATACTTTATGTTGTCTTTACTCTCTCCTCTAGAAACATGAACAAAAATAGGATCTCCCACAGGATAAATAATATTCGGATTCTCAAGTTTTCTCAAATCCCTGTCAAGTTGAACTTTAAATTCTGGCACTCCTTCATACTTTGAGACTCTGTTAACATACTCTCTTAGGTGCTTATATTTAGCTTGTGCCTGAACAAAATCCTCTGTCTTCGAAAAATGCTGTCTCTCAACCATTAACCTAAAAAAAAATCAACTTGTCTCCTTATAAAAATTAGTGATTATTTAGAAGTTAAAAATGAGAAAACAAAGACAATTAAAATCAATAAAATAAATTTTTGAACAAAATGAAAAATTAAGCATAACTTCCAATCTCAATAATCAAACCTTCTCTAGGCTCAACCCTGAACGGAATCTTCGAAACATACACATCAAAAGGCCTCTTAAATCTTTTAATATTCATAATTCTCACAGACTCACCAGTAGCTATAGAAATATCAATATTGATATACAAATCAGCAACACTTCTAAGTAAAGTCAAAAACTTATCGTCCAAATGTGTTGGATCAATTGTGAAAATCACTGTCTTATTTAAATTATTCAATTTCTTAAAAAAATTAATAATCTTATGAAAATCTTCATCACTACTATTCTTCTTTACAAGCAAAAAAGATAAAGTATCAAAAATAACAATATCACTCTCAAACAATTTCTTTGAATTAATAATCTTATCCAAGAAATTATCTTCATACTTAACCTTCCCCAAATAAGGTACCATTGTAATAAAAAGCAACTGATTATTAAGCATAAAATCCTGAACACTATAATTAATAGAATTCATCTGTCTGATAAAATCCAATGTATTAAGCTCAGTACTTATATAGGTTATTGTAGCATTTTTCTTCAACATTGCATAAGAAAACCTCTGGCACAAAACACTCTTTCCAGCACCATCAACTCCTTCAAAAAGAATCATTGAATTCTTAGGAATACCACCTCCAAAATATCTGTTTAATTCATCTCTAATAAGTTCAATTGAATGATAATCCTTAAGCATAATCAATTCCCTCAAAACTCCCTTTTAAAATTATTTAATTCCTAACTAGGGAACAAACCCTAACTCAAAGTAACTGTTGGTTCAGGATAAATATACTGTCTCATTTGCATATGTCCAAAAAGATTTGTCTCATCCTCAGAACTATCCTCATAATAAGGCCACACAGGTTTGTCACATTCTAGCTTCCAATCAGCAGCTGTATACAGAACATTATCTATAATTCCAAAACTGTAATTATAAACTCCAACACTAGAACTACCAGTTCCCAAATACTTATTTTCAATCAAACTACCTGTTGAATCATAAACACTGCAATTAGCATCAAAATAAGGGGATGCCATAACTATGTATTCAGTTGCCTCATGAGACCCAAACTTAACTCCCATATCATATAATGTTGCAAAAACACTGCTTTCAGCCCCATCACCATCTCCTTGTTCAATTGCCCCTAAAACACCATCAGTTGAAAGCCTGAATGCAGGACTATCTCCTTCTGCACCTGGAACAGTATCTCCATAAGTTCCATAAGCTCCCATAGACAAAGCAGAACTAGACCCATCACTCTCATAAGCAGTTCCACTAGCCCCGGTTGAGCCTGCACCAACATACAAAGCCCCTGATGGAACCCCAAACAAATCATCATTCGTAGCCGGCCTCCAAGCCATAGAATCATCTGAAGTATCTCCATAAGATGCAACCAAAACAGGAATATCAGACTCAATTCCCAAATTACTTCCTGTCCCAATATTCATTGAATTATTACACACAACACTTGAACCTATAACAACACTTCCAAGCAAAACTCCATCCTCCAAAATATCTACATTTGCATTTCCAAAAGGTGAAACCATACAAACCCTATCAGGATTATTCCTCATACCTCTATAATAAAATTCAGTTCCTGCCCAGGAAATAGGAACAACCATTTCCGAACCACTAGATGCCTGACCCTCAACTTGAGCAAGATATTTCATACTAACTACATCTCCTAAACTAACACTGGCTTGAGCTAGAGTAGATCCCTGCTGCTCATCAAGAGCAAAAGAATCAGTATCAACATAAATAATATTATTATCATATAAACTAAAAATATTCAAACCATTACTATTTGCATCTCTATTAGAAACCACATATCCAACAGTTCTTGGAGCCAAATAAGAAAAAGCAGTCTCAATATCAGAACTTGAACTCACACCATTTCTATTATCATAATAAATTCCAAAACTCACATTCGAATTAGCTAGAACTGAAGGAACCTTAACAAAAACCTTTGCACTCTCAATACTTGAATCCCAATCTGAAACATAAAAATCAAGCTCCCTAAACCTCAAATTATTATAATATAAATCTTCAACTTCAGTTGAACTCAAAGGCAGGCTAAAAACCTTAAATTCATCAATATGTCCTGAAAAAAAATTTCCTGTTGAATCTCTTCCAATATAACTATCACTCCCTCCGACAGAAATATCTCCAAAATAACTTGAATTTGAAGTCAAAACTCCATCAATATAAAGTTTCATCTCATACCCATCAAATGTTGCAGCAATAAAATGCCACTTAGAATTCAATACATTTCCTGAATACAACTTTTGCACAGTTCCAGACAAATTAAGTTCAAACAACACATTATCATCATTCACACCACCATCATTCACAATACTCAAAGAATTCGAATCACCGCCATTTGAAAAAATAGTTTGGTTAACTCCACCAGTAGTATCCCATTTAACCCATCCAGCATAAGTAACTCCTTTTGAACTTTGCAAGGAAGCATCAAAACTCACATTCACAAAATCATTAGTACCATCAAAATCAAGTCCACCCATAATAACACCAGCTGATTCTAAAGGCTCATCACCATCAGTGCTCAAACCACCTCCTAAACTCGCAGTATTTGAATAATCAGAATAATCAATTAAACTCTCAGCATAATCATCAAAAGTCAAGTCAAGCATCAAATTCTCCTTAATAGACAAAACAAATCTAACCTCATCTTCCTTACCCAAACTAAAATCAAAATTAGAACTATTCAAATCAAGTTCAATTTGATACTCAGCCAAATCAGAACCTGAATTATCCTTAACTAAAATTTCCTTTCTTAAAAGCCAATTCTCATCCCACCAATTTTGCTCATTTGCCGCCATCACATAATTTCTCTCCAGTCCAGAACATGAAATCAATTTAAAAGAATTATCTACATTTGTATTAACACTCTTTTTCAAGGAAAAAACTCCAACATCCTTCTTCTCAAAAAAAATATAATCATTTGGAATATGTTTGAAAACATTTCCAAACATATCTTCCTCAGCTATAAAAATACCATTAACAAAAGAGGAAAAGCATACTATATCATCTTTCAAAAAAAATAGATTCTCCTTTCCAGTATTGTTAACAATAAAATTAACTCTTCCAGAAGAAACAAAAGGACTTAGCAACTCATAATCATAATTCATATTAATCTCAGATTCTTTTTGAGAATTCTCCAAAACCAATTGTTGATCTGCAATCTGTTTCTCAAAAACAACAAAAGTCCCCATAAAAGTTGCTGCTACAACAAAAAAAGCAAACATAAAACCAACAACTGCACCAAACCCACTCATAATTCATACCTCAAAAACAAACTAAATATTAAATGAATCTTCATCTCCCACACCATACTCAGTCACAATCTGAACATCATGAGATCCTGCAGTCAAATTAATCTGTTTTACTACTGCCATAGTCTCCTGAGGTTGTACCAAAGTTAAATTAGTTGTCAAATCAGATGCATCAACAACATCAAAATTATCTGCATAAAAATAACTCTCATCAATAAACAAATCCATTAAGGAAGTATCCAAACTAGTCTCCCCAACATTCTTAACATAAATATAAGTAGTATTCGAACTTGTATTATAATAAACATTAATAATTGAAACAGATGTTCTAAGTTTATTTGAAGTAAGATCACTTTGAGTTGAAAAAGAATCCTGTGTATCAACAACATAATTTTGAAAAACAACCACAAGACCTGCTGTTACAGAAATAACAGCAATGAACATAATCAAAGTACTAATAGCATCTCCAAATGCCTTCTTATCCTTATTCAAAGACTTAATCTTAAACATAAATAAATTTCAAACAATTAACTTTTAAACATGTGTCATCACTCAGGAAAACCAAAAACAAAATTTACAGATTTAAAGAAATTCAAAAATACAAGATACAAAGATATAGAAGAAATAAATAATGTATAAAAATTAATAAAATTATGCTTTAATTATTTGAAGAACAGCCTTAGTCAGCCTCTCATCAAGTGCTTTCTCATTCAACTTACTAATAAAATAAAGTGAAACAATATGGTCTTTAACATTAAGCTTATCATCCTCATTCAAATCTTTCTTATCTTTCATACCTCTCAAGTACTTATCCAAATCAAAATAAACTTCAGGAGTAATCCACCTTAAAACTTCAGTATAATATCTAAGTGAATTTCTTGTCTCCTCAATTCCAACTTTTTTAATAAGATACTCAAGCCAACTCAAAATAATAACTAGTGAATTAGTATTATTCTTCAAATTAGTCAAAGGAACAGCATCCCCTGCTGCCTCCTCAATATTAAGAGTATCCAACTCAAGCAAAGATGAATCAAGATCATTTCCCAAATCTATAGGTTTAACAGCCTTCAAATCCAAATCCTCAAAACTCTTTGGCTCTGAATTATTCCCTTCAGAACTATTTCCATCTGCTCCAATAACAATTTCCTTTGGCTGTGCTTTTTCAGCATTTATCTGCTCAACAAAAGGATTATACTGATTATTAACCAATTCATACAAAGACAAAAATTTGCTCATATTTCCATCTATGTCTCCAAGTTTCTCATCAGTAACCTTCTTACTCTCCTCAAGCTCATCAATTCTATGACCTAAAGCATTTACAGTATTTTCAACATTTTTAACACTAGTAACAAGCTCAGTCACTCTCTCATTTGTACTCTTCAACTCTTCACTTATCTTCCTAAGAACCTCAGATGCAGAAGACCTTCCCATAGAAGAATTTGTATTCTGCACAGCTGCAGGTTGCTGCTGTTGAGAATTATCAGCATCATCATTACTTGAATCCTCAAATTTAACTTCGTCAGCAGAACCAGAAGGATTTGTATTCTCAGTAGGATTTGCAGCCCCATCAGGAACAGTAACACCTTGAGATGTATTTTGTTGAGCAACATTTCCACCAACTCCATTCAAAGGAGTTGTTACTTGACCAGACTTGGGAACCTTTGTTTTCTTTTTCCCTCCCAGCAAAAAATCAATCAGACCTAGTACCATTTTAGATATTTTTATTATTGAGCCATTAAAACAAAACACATACAAACAAAAGTTTGCACACATTTTATTTTTAAATCACTATACTAAATTCCTTTGCTTTTTATTTAAAAGAATTTGTCACCATCAACTAAGAATAAAATAAAAATTATTCCTAACTTTTACTAAGATTATTATCCATAATCCTATAATGAGAAAGCACCATCATCACTTCACATTCAAAGGCAGCAATAAAAAATGAAACTAAAATAAGATAAAAATCCTGAGAAATCGAAAACTTTGAAAACACAACAATAAACATCAAAAATAATAACAAAGAATCAAATTTCAGTTTTGTTTTTCTTGGGATATTCACACTCCTGACCAAGAACTCCAAATAAAAAACCAAAAGTGTAAAGAAAATTATTGAAGTAAAAGGAACAAATCCAAAATACTTCTTCAAAATAACTCCAAACACTATAGTCATCAAAGAAGAAATAACAAATCCCCAAAACAATGTAATAACTTGTCTGAAACTCTTTCTTTTAATTGTAAGATAAAGCATTATTGTAAAGATAAAACCCATCAAAAACTCAAAAGAAAGCAAAAAGGAAAATATCCTTCCAAAATTTGGCATGAATAAAAATGCAAAATATTCATTGACAATTCTTGAAAAGCCCCAATCATACCCAAATAAAAGAACAATCAAAAAAACACATATTGAACCAAGATAAATAATATTATGAATGGCATAATCCTTAATCAAATCTGAATTTTTCTTAAAAAAATTTTTAAAATGACCATATATGAAATAAAGTATAACTCCATAAACAAATAAAAATGCTAAAAATTCAAAAATGAACTCAACCTTTTCCACAATAACATAGCCTCCATAATAACCCAAGAAAATAGAAAGAAGTGTCCATATCAAATTACTAATTAATGCAAGCCCAATAAAATGAGAGGTCTTCATCTTAAACAATCCAGCAAAAAAAGGCATAAATGCTCTTGTAAAATTAAACTCCCTCCCCAAGATTACAGAAAGTCCCCCATATTTTTTGAAAAAACCACACGAAGACTTGTAAATCAAAGAAGTCTTTTTAATCCCAAATCTCTCAAGTCCAGCAAAACCATATTTTTTTCCAATATAATAACCAACCAAATCTCCTAAGAAACCTCCCAGAAAAACAACAATTAAAGTCGCCTTAAGTCCAAAAATATGAGTTGTTGCAACAAAAAAACCAACAAAAATAACAAGAATTTGACCTGGAATAAAAGATCCAACAATAGGATTTCCCTCTAAAAAAAGCAATACAAACAATAACAATAATCCCCCTGAATTAATCAACTCAAGAAACCCCGTAAACATAATAAATTAAGAGAGAACAAGAAGACTTATAAATATTATCACTCAGATATATCTATGGAAAAAACGAAAGATGTTCAAAAAAATGCAAAAGAAACATTTTACATAAAAAATAACACAATATTTTCCTCTAAACCAACTGAACTAGAATTATTTAACCATATTGAACACTTTGACATCCCTGACGAGATAAACTTTCTAAAAAATAACAAACATGTTCTTGAAAAACTTAATTCAAACATCTCAAAAATAAACAAAAAGATTCCAATAAGCGGAATAATTGAGAATTATGAAGAAACCAAAACTAAAGTTGAAGATCTTTACAAAAACAAAAAAAGCAATTTCAAAAAACCTCAAGATGATGACTACACATTCATAGAAAAAACATCCCAAATAGACATAATAGACCAATTAATTAAAACCTCTGAATCTCAAGACATTATAGATTTGAAAAAAAACATATTCCAATACATTGAAACAACAAAAGAGCAGGAGGCAAGAAAAAACAAAACTCTCAATGAACAGATAAAAGAAGAAAATGAAAAACTAAGAAAAGAAGAGGAATATCTTGAAAAATACAAAAGAGAAAACATATTCATACTTGAAGAAAAAATAAAAGAAGAAGAAAAACAAATAAAAACTTTTTCAGATAAAAAAAGAAAAATTGAAGAGCTATTCGGAAGTAAAAAGCAAATCTCCAAAATTGAAGAGCAAATCCTAAAAACAGAGGAAAAAATAGAAAGATTAGAATACAAAATTGAAGAAAACAAACTCGAAATAGAAATAATCAAATCCAAAATCTCCCAAATAGACGACAAAATAAAACTAGGCAACAAGAAATGTACTAGAATAATTCCATTATTACTCTCTTTAGGACTAATATACTGGACAAAATACTCAGATTGCAGATATGCAAAAATGCTACTCCACGAAAAAATAGGAAAGATTCATGAAAAGAACCTATTAATTGAGAAAAAAATCCACAAACTCAAATCATATCTTGATCAAAAAAAGAAACAAAGTAAAAAAACAAACATAGAAGAAAGCAAAAAGCAAGATCAGATAAACATGCAAATTGAAGAACTTGATGAAAAAATAAAAACAAAAGAAGGACTTATAAAGCATGCTAAAGAAGAAATAAACTCAAAACAAGACAAAATAAAGCATTTTAATGAAAATCTCGATTCAATAAAATTAAGACTAAAAGATTTAGAAAATATTAAACATGAATTTGAACAAAACAGTTCTCAAAAAATCAAGGAAGCAATTGAGAACATACAAACAATAAGAGAATCAAAAATTGAAAGAGTAACAAAAATAAAAAAACAGCTTGAAAACCAAAAAACCTTAATTGACGGAGAATACATTGTAGAACTATAATAATCTACTTTTCAATAATAACTAATTTTTAAATAAAAACTCATCACAAATTTACTAATATGTACATAACTAAATCATTAATTGAAGGATTAAAAATCCTTGGATTTGATAAGGAAACAATAAAAAATGTTGCAAGAGAAAAAAATCTTGAAGAAATATTCTTAAGTACGCTGTTCCTGAACTACCTGATGGTTCTTATAATTTATTTGCTTGGAATACTAACTGGAGGATTCAGTATAGAAGGCAGAGAAATAAATATGACAGTATTCTTTGGATTGCTTATGATATATCCATTCGTCTACAATCTGGCAGTTTATGGCATTTATGGATTCTTTGGAGCAATGGCCGAACTATTAGATAAAAGAAAACACATAAAACCACTAATTTCAGTAGGATTTCATACTGCCGTTGTATACTCAATAGTATTATATGTTATCGGCCTTTTGACCCTATTCGATATTAACTATGGAATATTCATGTTTGTCTTATTTATGATTTACTTTATTTACACAATGTTCCTTGCAATAAAAGAAATATATGAATACTCCCAAGGACAAATAATGATTATTCTATTTATCCCATTTACAATACTGTTTTTGGCATTAATGACAATCTACATCCTACTTCCAGATTTGGGGAATATTATTACTACAACACTTTTCAAATAAAAATCATTTTAAATAAACATTTCTTCTCATAAAATATAAATGAATCAAGACAAATTAAAAGGACATTTTTTTATAATAGTTGGACCCTCAGGAGTTGGAAAAAACACATTGATTGAAAAATACATGAAAGAAAATCCAAGCAGGATTTCATTCCCTGTCTCTGCTACAACCAGACCTAAAAGACAAGGGGAAAGAGAAGCCGTAAATTATTATTTCCACACAACAGAAGAATTCAAAAATAAAATAGATGAAAATGCATTTTTGGAATGGGCTCAGGTATTTGGAAACTTTTACGGCACCCTTAAAAAAACTGTTTTAAGTGCATTGAGAGATGGAAAAAATCTAATCAAGGACATTGATGTTCAAGGAGCCCTTGAATTAAAAGAAAAACTCCCTAAAAATAATGTAACAACAATATTCATTCTCCCCCCATCATTAGAAGAACTAGAATCAAGAATAAGAGAAAGAAATCTAGATAATGAAGATGCTATTTCAACAAGACTACTTGATGCAAGAAAAGAACTAGAACACAAAGACAAATTTGATATTTTGATAACAAATGATAATCTAGAAAAAGCATACACAGAATTTTCAAATATAATTAAATCTAAATCCAATTAAATTTCTATAAAAATAAACAAATTTTAAATATTAAAAGTACTAATATTAGACTTTTAACTTGTTCCTTCTCCAGGATCTCTTCATACCCAATCTTGAAGGGTGAATTTTCTTTCCTGCACCAAACTTTTTCAAAACAGCAAAAACTGGAGCCCATTTTGTGTTTCTTCCAGCCTTAATTAATCTCTGTTTCTTAGCATAATGCTTATGTCTAGTCATTTTTATGCCTCCTCTCCTTCAGCAGCTTCAACAGCTGGAGCAGTATTTCTCTTAATCATATGCTCAGAAGTAAGTCTTTTCAAAGTAGTTTCATCATCATAAACAAAAGCCTTAACAAGAACATCCTTGCTTCCAAAATGATTATCAATATTCTCCACAACAACAAGCTCAGGCTTAGCTTTAACAGCTTTTGCAATCTGAGCTTTTATATCATGTCTACTCATTGAAGCCTCCTTATCTGCAACTAAAGCCTCAATTTCCTTTCTTTTCAACAATTTGTTTTCAGTATTTGATTTAATTTCCATTTTTTATTCATTAATCATCTCTGTTTTAACAACTCTGCTAACTTCCTTAATCCCATCCTTTGTAATGATTTTAGCAATAAAACCACCACCAGATGCATTATCGTTTCTAAATGAAGTCTTAAATGCCTTCTCAAGCAACTCAACAGCCTCTTTCTCAGACATATTTGGCTTGTACTCAACATTCAATACACCATCAACAAAAACACTACCAGAACCACTAGTAATAAACCCTTCATGAGGAACAATCGTACCATCAGGACCTAGATCATACAATGAAAAACCGTTTCTTTCATCATAACCACCTAAAATCAGACCAACAACACTTCCTTGTGATCTCAATGAACTATACTGGATTGAACTAAGAATCATTGCAGCCTCTGAAACATAAGACTTTCTCTCAGCCTTAAGTTCAATAAGCTTCAACTCTCCCTTGATATGTCTCATAAATAGTTGAGCATCAGCAGCTCCACCTGAAACAGTTGAAACAATCCGATTTGTAAGTTCGAAAACCTTTGTGAATTTATCACTATTAATCTTATAAGAGGTTACCCTCCTATCAGCTGCAAGTATCACACCATCCTTAAATACAAGTCCGATACATGTAGTTCCTGTTTTTATTTTGTTAGCATCAGTCATTTTTACATTAATCTTAGCTTTATTTAGCTGCAGCAGCCATCTTCTCAATCTCGTTCTTCTTAGACATTGCCATTGAATTAGTACCATACTCATAACAATCCATTATTTCACTAATAAGCGCATCCTTAAGTGAAACTGAACCGTTAAAAGCCTTGTGAGCAGCACCCTGACAAATATATCTAAGCACAAGATCAACTCTCCTTTGAGGAGCCATATCAACAGCCTGTGCATATCTAGCACCTGATCTCTCAATTGTAATTACTTCTTCTCTTGGAGCAGCATTCTCAATTGCCTTAACCAAAACTGCAATTGGATTCTCTTTGGTTCTAGCTTCAAGTGTTTCTAAAACTTCTTTAATCATAACTGCAATTGATTTTGCTTTTCCAGTATTATGACCTGTGGAGATTCTATGTTTCTTTCCCTTATGACCACAAACCTGAAGTCTGTTCATTAATCTCTCAACAATATTAACCTTAGTCTTGTAAAAAGCAGTATTATGGTAATAACCATTAGTTCTTGGAACGAAAACCGGCTTTAAATTAATATAACCTGAAAGACCTGCATCCTCAACAACAACCTCACTAAAAGACCATTTGTCAAATAATTTAATCTCAGACATTTTACTTTCTCGCCCTCTCTAGTTTTCCTCTAATTAGAGCATTAAGTGACTGTCCATTAACTTTGGTTACTTTCCACCTAATTCCAGGAATATCTCCTTTGGACTTTCCTTTAATACCACCAATACCCTCAACAACTACCTCATCATGCTCATTAACAAACTTTGAAGCATTATTTCCTGGCAAGAATGCAGCAATTGACTTTCCATTCTTTGAAAGCTGAACAACTACACACTTTCTAAGCGCAGAATTAGGCTGCTTTGCCTCTCTTTGAGTCTTTTCCAAAACGATTCCTTTAGCCTGATCAGCATTTTCAAGTGGATCGTACTTTGCTTTTTTCAGCAAATCTACCTTTTTCTTCTTAAAAGCCTTTCTCTTGTTAATAAGCTTCTTTGCCGCAAATAAACCATTAGTTTTTCTACTCATCTTTTTAAGCCCTCACACAAACCATTGAAATCAAAAACGGCTTAGCAAGCTTTTGTGCAAGCTCGTCATTGTCCAAATCAAGTTCAACAACTTCAACACCGCTAATCTTAGCATAGTGCTGCACTTTCTTCAAAGTAAGTTCATCACAATTGGAGGCAGCATAAACCTTCTTTGCCTCTCCCTTCTTGAAAGCCTTCTCAGTAACTCTTGCACCTAAGATAATCTTTCCCTCCTTAGCATAAGACAAAAGCTCAACAACATCCTTGTCCTCTTCTCTCTTAGCCTTGGTTCTCTTCTGGAAATTCTTAGTAAACCCTTTAATATGATTAGCAGGAGTTTCCTCTTCCATATACATCTGAGCATTAGTATCAGCCATTTTGTATCTTAAATAATAAGAAGAAAGAATAATAGTATAACACAAAAGAGCATACTCCACTACAAAAGTAGCTTCTCATCTCTTTCTTCTTTACTAAAACTAACAAGTTTGGTTTTATAAAGTTAACTAGAATACAAAAAATCAAGAATCATTCAAATTTAGAATAAACAAAAAGGATAAAGGAATGACAACGCCATTCCTTCAAACTTGAAAATGTAAGGAATTAACCTTACTGGTTTGTGAATTAACAAACCTTAAAAATTTCTTTCGAAATTTTTATTGAACATCAACTGATGAACCAGAAAGTCCACCTGCGTTCAACTTACTAGCAGCAGCTGCTGTGTCAGCTCCTTCGTATCCGTAAACTAGAACGGAGTTTGAATCTTCGAAGAATCTAATTACAGCCTCTCCCATATCAACACCAGAAGCACTTCCGTATGTTGGGTAGCTCATACCTAGTAGCTCAGCAGCTACTTTGTTAACAGCAGGACCACCAACAACAATCATGTTCTCAGTACCTGAAACAGCTGAATCCTTAACAGCAGCTGTTACATCGAACTCAACAGCCTCTGAAGTAACTGTCTCAGATGAAACAATTGAGTAACCATCAGCGATTAGCTCAGCTCTCTTGTCTTCAGCATCAGCAGCATCTACAGTTACAGTAACTGTCTCAGCAGCAACATCTCCGAAAACAACGGAAACTAGACCTTCAACTTCCTTATCAGGAACAGCAATAGTAACTGAATCGTAATCCTGAGTATTCAATGTTAACATAGTACCATAGTGATCTACGTATACATCATAATCAGAATCTTCTTCAACTTCATCAGATGATGTAAAGTTGTGACCTGCCTGAATAGTCATAGTAATTGCATCAGTATCAAAATCAGGAGCAGCTACTCTGTTCAATAGTAATGTGAAACTATCTGACTCATGAGCAACATCATCCATATCAACATCTGAATTATATGTGAACACAAGAGGAACATCTGAAGTATCAACAAAGTTAACAGCCTCTACTCCTGAGAAATCCATAGTTAATTCATTCTCTAAGTATAACTCTGCAGTTCCTAAACTACCAACAGTTAACATTGTAAAGTTACTATTTACAGCACCAACGTGAACTGTATCATTAAGAAGAGCATTCTGAGAAGTAGCTAGACCTACAGTTGGGAACTCTAGAGAACCGTCAACATCATCGTAATCAACAGCATTAGTAGCTTTTCCACCAATAATATCTTCAAAGTCAAGCTCTAAATTATTATCATCAACACCTGTGATTTCATATAAGTAAAATTCATCATCATCCAGTCTTGAGAAAAACATAGTTCCTTGAACATCTGTTGTTGCAGCTGCAACATCAAATCCAACATCTCCATCTGCAGCACCATTTGAATCAGCATCCTCAAAGTAGATAGCATCCATTCTGTCTGCCTGTTTAAGAGCAGTAATTCCTAAATCACTCCCTGAGAAGTAAACTCTCTTAGAATCTGTTCCTAAGTATAATGACTCATTACCAAGAATATCATCTGTTGTCAATTTAAACTCTGTTGGAATTGCAGTTCCATCAAACAAGTTACCATCAAATGTTACATCATCAGTACTTGTTGAAATACTAAATTCTGAATATTCAGCATCATTTAGACCTTCATAAACCAGACTGAATGAATCAAATAGAACATCAGTTAGTGAATCTCCAGCACCTAGAACAACATTATCATCAACGGAATAAGCAATTGTAACTCCTGCAAATACAGTATCTGTATTTGTTCCTAAGAAAGTTACATCTACTTCATATTCTGGATATACATCTTCTAGATCTTCATCATTAACCTTAACACTTGTAGGAGTAAGTTCAACTTTCTGACCACCAACTACAACCTCTGCATAACCTTTAACAGCATCTCTTGAAGAATCAACTAGATCAGTAACAGCAATAGTAACTCCTGCCACTTCTTCTACATCAAACTCGTCAATTGACTGGCTCTCACCATTAACTGTCAAAAGAACTTCACTAGTTCCTACTGACTGAATTGAAACCTCATAATCAGCACCATTAACAGATACTGTTGTAGTCTCTCCTTCTCCAAGAGCAACCTTGTTTGAACCACCAATTAGAGTTAATTTCTCTTCAGCAATCTCAACAACTGTGAATGAGTTACCCATAATAGTCATCTCTTCACCAATTAGATCTTCATCATCTGGACTTGCAATTGAAGGCTCATCCTCGAAATCTAATGTATATTGCATAAATTCAGTGTTAGCAGCGTAGTATAGACCAGCCTTAGCTACAGTCTCACCATTAACTTCATCGAAAATTCTGTATGAGAACTCTCCATTCTGAACAAACAATTCCTGAGTGTAGTCATCATTGTTTAGATCTCCATCAGCTAGAAGTGATGAAACACCATCATCCAAATCATCAGCTACTGAAGCCAAAGTCTCTCCAAAGTTTAGAGTCTCTTTTGCATCTACAGCAGAAATTGAATCTCCACCATTGGATGTTTTCTTAGCAGTAATCTTAACCTTCTCGGAATCTCCGGAAAGCTCTGCAGCCAAATCATCAATGATTGAAGCAGCAGATGTACTGTCAATTGAAGCAGCATCAGCACCAATAACAACCTGACCATCAAACTTACCGTTTGAAACAAAGTTGTTAGGGTAGTCTCCTAGACCAGCTGCAAATGCAGCACTACTAACCATAACAGCGGAAGCTGCCACAGCAGTAATTCTTTTTGTTGCGTTTTTAAATTTACTCATTTTTTTATTATTGTAATTTTGTCTACATGAAACTTTTCTTTGTAGCCAGCAACTTACATATCTTACCTCGCCAATTCATAATAAAAAGATTTATTACCACTTGACTCGTACAAATCCCAAATAACTACTAACATTAGTAACAGAAAATGATTTGCACTAGCTACCCCAAAATAGTTTCTGGGTTAATAATAAAGTAAGAATATTCATTTATAAATATTTTCCTTCAAATACAACAAAATATATAAACAAAACCATAAAAACTACTTAAAATCTATAAATTGGCAATATCAAAATATTTATAAACAAATCAAGGCTCAAATATTCTATTAATGCATTGGTAGTTTAATGGTTATGACACGAGCTTGCCAAGCTTGTAATCCGGGTTCGATCCCCGGCCAGTGCACTTTTCTATTAACAAATAGAACCTTAGTCCAGACTTCTAATATTCTAATGGAGTATTAGCTCAGCCTGGTTAGAGCGCAGGTCTTATAAGTTCAACGACTCTAGTTGAAACGCAACTGATTGTGCTTTATACAAACTCTTTGGACTAAGACAGCCTGAGGTCCCGAGTTCGAATCTCGGATACTCCACTAAATTTTCTTGAAAATTTATTGTGTTCAGAAATCTTTGATTTCTTTTACTCCACTTATTTTGCAAAAACAACAAAGATGTGAATTTAAACATATATTTTTCACAAAAAACATATATTCACTTGGATAAAAATACAAATATTTATAAATTCAAAAAATTTTCTCACATCAGAAATCAAAAATGTCCAATAAACCATATGCCAGACTACCTCAAGGATTCTCTTTAAATCCGGAAAAAAGAATTGCAATGCCATACGGCATAAGTAATATATTAATACCTGAATTAACTCCATATAAAAAAATTGAAATATATACACCAGAATATCTCTCTCGAGGAGACTTGGGAGTAATATCTTATTTTGCAGACGAAATTCCTCCAAGTGCAATAATTTTAGGCAAAATCAGACCTGCAGATAGATTCTCAGGAGACCAGAACTTAACTCCACAACAAATTCCTCAAGGTGAACTAGAACAATTAATTGGAGCATTCATTACTGAGTTATCTCAAAAAAACAACAATTTGGACAGATTAAGAATATATTTCCAGCCTAATATAATAACTCAAACAGAAGATATTAGAGGTTATTAACGTAATAATTATTTTCTCTCCTTAAACTTTATACAATAATATTTATACTCTGCGAATCTTGTTCGCAGTGTCTAATAATTCGCACAACCGAATTATTTATAAACCAATCTGCATTATTTTTTAGTATGAAAATCCCAAAAGAGATTAAAAGATACTGTCCAAGTTGTAAAAAGCATACAACTCAGAAAGTAAAAAACGAAAAGAACAGAGGAAGAAACAAGACTACTCCACTTAGTAAGTTCTCACAAATCAGACTTAAACTAAAAGGAAGAACTACTGGAACAGGAAACACAGGTAGATATGCAAGAGGTGCTCTAAACTCTTGGAAAAGATACAACAAAAAGCACTCAAAAAGAATTGATCTTAGATTTACATGTACTGAATGTAAAAAGACAAACACAGCATCTGGAAAAGCTCTAAGAACAAAGAAAATCCAGATTGAGTAAATCCCTTATCATCTTATTTTTAACAAACCTTTTTTAAAACAAAACTAATTTTATTATATTAAAAGATGCCAAGACTTGCAATTATTAAAAAAGAGAAATGTAAACCTGACCTTTGCTCATGGCAATGTATGAAACACTGCCCAGTAAACATGACTGGCTCAGACTGTATTCATGAAGCTAACGATAAAAAAGCAGGAATTGACGAAATACTATGTTCTGGATGTGGAATATGTCCAAAGGTATGTCCTTTTGATGCGATCACAATCATCAACTTACCAAATATGAAAGACAAAGACCCCGTTCACCAGTATGGACCAAATGGGTTTAGAATATTCGATCTTCCACTAATTCAGGAAAACTCAATCACCGGAATCATGGGAAGAAACGGAATTGGTAAATCAACAGTAATCAACGTACTTTCAAACACAACAAAAGCAAACTTCTCAAAATTTGGCAATGAAAAAATAAATGAAAAAGAATACTTCAAACATCTGAATGACTTATTCAAGGGAACTGCTCTTCAAAACTACTTCAACAAACTTGAAAAAGGCCAAATCAAAATCTCCTACAAACCTCAGCAAATAATTAACATCCCTCAAGTTTTCACAGGAAAAGTAATTGAATTACTCTCAAAAGTAAACCCAGACAAAGCAAAAATTGAAAAACTTGCCAAAAAACTAAACATTGCAAACATACTTGACAGAGAAATCAAGGTAATCTCAGGAGGAGAACTGCAAAGAGTTGCAATTTGCTCATCCCTACTAAAACACGACTCAAACCTATTCATATTTGATGAGATAACAAACTATCTTGACATCTACGAAAGACTAAACACCTCAAGACTAATCAAAGACCAGACTAAAGACAAATCAGCAATCGTTGTAGAGCATGACCTTGTAGTACTTGACTACTTAGTGGATTTCACACACATCATGTACGGACAACCCTCAGCATATGGAATGCTAACAGGAATCAAAGCTGCAAAAGTAGGGATAAACGATTACTTACAAGGATACTCCAAAGAAGAGAATGTAAGATTCAGAGACAAGGCAATCTCATTTGACAAGGAATCGATTACAGAGAGCAAAAAAATAATTGAAATAGCCAAATGGGAACCTGAAACAATAAAAGTTGGAGACTTCTCACTAGACATATCTGAAGGTGAAATCAAAGAAGGTGAAATCTTGGGAATAATTGGAAGAAATGCTCTTGGAAAATCCACATTCATAAAGCATATCGCTGCAAAAGGATTTGAAAATGCTACAATCTCTCTAAAACCACAACTAATTCCAAGAAACGAAAATACAGTGCAGGATGAACTATGCATTTATCCAAACTTTACAGACAACTTTTATCAAATTTACGTACTTGAACCCCTAAACATAGCTCCTCTTCTTCAGAAAAAAACAAACGAACTATCTGGTGGAGAACTGCAAAGATACGCAATCGCAAAATGTCTACTTGAAAATTCTCAAATTTACTTGCTGGATGAACCAACTGCATTCTTGGACATAGAAGATAGACTAAAAATAGCAAAAATGCTAAAAAACTTCATCATGTTAAAAAACAAATCTGCATTCATCATTGATCACGATCTTGTATTCATGGACTACCTTTCAGATAGACTACTTGTATTTCAAGGAGAACCATCCATCAAAGGAACAGCATCCTCTCCTAAATCAATGAGAGATGGAATGAACTCATTCCTAAAAGAACTTGACATCACATTCAGAAGAGATGATAGTAATAAAAGGCCAAGAGTAAACAAAACAGGTTCAGTTAAAGACCAAGAACAAAAAAAGATTGACGAATATTATTATGTATAAAATTAAAAATGAACTTTAGACTAGAAAAAATTATTTTTGAAAAAAGTTTTGACAAAAATAAATATTCTAAAGTAATATCATATCTTGAAGAAGAATATATTGGAGACTATATTGAAGCTATTGAAGAAGAACCTCAAACTTCCATAAGCAACTTAGAAAATGGACTTGAAAACTACTTTTTAGATAAAACTGGAAATCAAACGGAAGTAGAAATTATTCCATTACCACAATATGATTATTATCCAAAAGGAACACTAAACAACCCGCAAATATCTGTAACTTTAATATTGAAAGAATATATTGCCAAAGAAATTAACGATCATCTAATCAATCAAAACTCAAAATTCATGATACCAATAGAAATAAACTTAAGACTGCAAAATGGCAAAGAAATGAAGGGAAGAGTTTTGTATTTGAGTTTAGAAAAAGAAAAAGGTTACGGAGAAGTTTCTCCTTCTTTTGAAGAAAAATACAAAGATGGTAAAATGCGTTATCCTGGCGAGGAAGATTTAACACCATATCCTTTGCTTTAAAATTTTAAAACCTATTAAAATTAAAATTAAACTCACTTTTTGGCTTTAGGTTTAGCCTTTGAAGTAGTTATCTTCTTTTTCACTGGTACCTTCTTAGTTGTTGAAGCCTTAGAAGCACTAGCTTTCTTTGCTGCTGGTTTCTTTGCTGTAGTTTTTCTCTTTACTGGAGCTTTCTTTGTAACATTCTTAGTTGAACTCTTTGCAGAAGTTGCTTTTTTAGAAACTGGCTTTTTCTTAGCAGGAGTCTTCTTAGCTACTGGTCTCTCTGCCTTAACTCTTTCAATCTTACTATCTGTAGCTATTGCATGTGCCTTAACAGCATGTTCAATATCTCGTCTGGTAATCTTATCCAAACCCTCTCCCTTTGAAGAAAATCCTATAATTGAATAAATACCACACCAACCAACAACTCCTGTTGCTAAAAGAATTATACCAACAAAATATGCTGCCCATTGAGCAACACCACTAAATGCAACAAATCCTAAAATGATAAGTGCAAGCCCTAAAAGAACTCTAATTAATCTCTCTCTATTACCCACATTATTCATATTAGTTAATTTCTGAAAATTGAAATTTATAAACTTAACGGATGTTTACACTACTCAGGAAGAAAACTATCTGTAAATTTTTGAATGTTCCTTTGCATCCTTGATTGTCACAATTTTTTTCCCTCGCATCTTCTTAAAAAATTTCTTTCTTTGATTTCTCAAATAAAATCCATACGAAAGCCCACAAAACATACCAACCAAATGACCGATATGAGCAATTCCAGTACTTGAAGAAAACATACCTAAAAAATCAAGCAAAAACCAGATAACTCCTGCAACCCACAAAGGCATTGGTATCAAAAAGAAAAACAACAACCTAAGTTTTGGCATCAAAACAATTAAAGTCCCAATAACTCCCATTACAGCACCACTTGCTCCAAGTGCTGAAGTATAAAAATAACTTGAAATGAAAGACACTAAAAGTCCGGAAATGATATACAAACCAAAAAATTTCTTCCAACCAATTTTTTGCTCTAAAAGTAATCCAAAAAGCAAAAGTGCATACATATTAAAAAAAATATGAGCAAAACTTCCATGCAAAAACATTGTTGTAAGCAAAATCCAAGGCCTTGCAAAAATATCTGATGAAATCATTACCAAATTTTCAGTAAAATTAGGAATAAGAAACTGCAAAACAAACATAACTATATTAACAAAAATCAAAGGAACTACAGCAGTTCTTGGAACTCTCAACACTACCTTCTTTCTCTGTTCCATTGCCCTGACTTCATCATCAAGACTCACATATTCAACCATACATAATAAACGGTAGAAATGTTTATAAAGGTAATCCTTGATAATTTATATAAGAATATGGACAAATCCAAATCTATAATAACTCAAAAAGACCTCCTAATCCTCAGAAAATTATTAGAAGATGGCAGAAAATCATCAGCAAGTATTTCAAAAGAAATAGATTTGGGAAGAGAAATTGTAAATTATAGAATAAAAAGACTAATAAAAGAAAATTTAATTGTAAAATTTGTTCCTAAAATCAATGAAAAGGCAATGCACTACCAAGAATACATAATTCTACTAAAACTAAACCTTGACGATGAATTATCCAAAGAAAAATTCATAAGAGAAACAATAGGAAACAAATACTTAATCTGGACAGTAAAATCCCAATCAGGATGGGATTTGATTGTAAGATTGTACTCTCAATCTATTGATGAATTCAAAATAAAACTCTCAGAAATACTCGAAAACTTCTCAGATGTACTTGCAAGCTACTACACAATAATCAACTCAGAAGAAATCAAACAAAATGAAAAACAAATCCTATCAAAAAACTTATTTGAAGAAAACTTAACTAATAAGGATTTCAACATAATCAAAAACGAAACAATAATTCAAACTGATGAAAAGGACAAGGAAATACTTGACATACTAGAACAAGATGCAAGAATTCAATACAAAGAAATTGCAGATAAATTAAACATATCATCTGATACAGTAAAATACAGAATAGATAAAATGAAAGAAGCAGGAATCATTGAAAACTTTATGCCAGTAATAAACTTCAACAAGCTAGGATTATACTCCTTTGCAGCAATACTTAAACTCTCATACTTAACAAAACAACAGGAATCTGAAGTAAATGAATTTATATCCTCACTAGACTGCGTTGCAAGAGCAATCAAGAATTTGAACTCCGAAGAATTCTTTCTCAACTTAATTTTCAGCAAAAAAGATGAAATAGAAAACTTCAAAGATAAAATCAACTCAAAATTTTCAAATAAAATTGAGAACTTTGAAATATTTGATATTGATTAATTATTCTATCAACTTTAACAAAAAAGGAAATTCCTTATATGGTTGATTATATGAAGATGAACCCATATGCCCTTCTCCATATCTAATTATCAAAGTTCCTCCTAACTTATCAAACATCTTTCTTCCCTGAGTATCATCACAGCCCCAAGGATCATTATCCGAATTAATAAAAATAATATCATCAACATTTGACTTGATTCTCTTCCAATCATATGAATCTTGAAGAATATTTGAACTTAAAGTATCAATAAAACCAGAAACTAAAATTGCTTGCTTAATCTTGACATTAATATTCTCAAGAATACTCAATATCAATGGACTACCTGCACTATGTCCAATTAAAATTGTATCCTCATCAAATTCATAATTCGACAAAACAAAAGGAAGCCAATCATCCAATTTTGATTTATCTGAGTTTGGTAAATTTGGAACATCTACAACATATCCTTGTTTCTCTAGATTCTCTTTAATGTATGGATACCAATACATTTCAGGTGAACAACCAGTACCATGCAAAATTATTACTTTAGTCATAAACTATTATTGTCAAAAACTTTTATAAATTTAATTTAAATTTTTTGGAGGTTTATTTGAAAAATGAATTTTCTTAACATAAAAAATAACTCCTAAAATAATTGTCAAAAACAATATAAAACCGACAATAATAAATGAAGTTGGCAAACTATTTGCATTTTTAAAATTTTGAACTAAGCTCCCAACCTCATCAGTACCACCAGAGTTCATCAAATCAAGCTCCTTCAATTCATTATATGTATTCTGGTCAATTTCTTTTAATGAATAATAATATTTGCCCTCAATTTCTTCACTAAATCTTGCTAAAAATTCTATTCCTGATTCTTTATCATAAACTATGAAACTATCATCGCCAGCTTTTTCTTCCAAATAAAAAAATTCATTATAACTTCCTTCCAAATTAGTCATGTAAATTCTCTTTTCAACTTTTTCCAATAGAAATTTTTTTACATTCAAATAAAGATTTGCTTTCTCATCATTTTCTGGATAACAAACTCTATTTTCTATAACAACTTCTTCATCTCCACAATTATTCAAATCAGTTTTGATTCTACTTTGCTTAAAATTAACACAATCTGACCATAAACTATACTCAAAATTTGGCTCACAAACAGGAGGGATATAAACAGACTTTTCTCTACTAGAAGAACTTGAAGAAGAGTAAGGACTACTTATACTAGAAGAAGAACTAGAACTTGTGATAGTCGTAGGATTTTCAAGCATTGTTTCATTCAGAGAAGTATTTTCTAATCTTAACTGTTTTAATGAATATTCAATTTCAGTAAGCCACATAACTTCAGAATAAACTGAAGCACCCATGTTTGCCGGTTGATACAATCTTATTCTATCTGTAGTAACAGAATCAAAAAAAACACTATAAGATTCAATATTATTTAAATTGGATATTGTCTCAAGTAACACATAGGAATCCCCATCCCAATATTCAATCATCAATTGCTGAGGAGACATATAACTGGACCTAAAATCATTATAAGCCCAATGAATTGTGATATTGTTTAACTCCTCAGAATCATTCAAGTTCAAAATAACATAATGACTATTAACTATAGAATCTTCTGAGGCCCATTGAGTATTTAAATTTCCATCAATTAAATTAAGAGCATCATAACTTACACTTGCATAAGTACTGTCGACTTCAACTGCTGAGATAATTGGAGGCTGAACTACTATTGGTGAATATGTTACTTCAATTGAATCAATTGCAGTGTTACCAGAACTGTCAGTAACCGTTACTTGAATATTATTTACTCCTTCAATTAAATCAATACTACTAATAGTCCAATTTGTGGTTTCAATTGCACTGCCACTGCCAAAACACCCACTATTACAACTCCAATTTACAGAACTAACAACAACATTATCTAAAGAAGTCCCTCCTAAATTAATTGTAGAAGCAGTAGTCAAGTAACTGCTCAAAGTAGTTGGTGATGTAATTGTGATACTAGGATTTGTTGTGTCAGTTGGTGAAATTGTACCTCCACTGCTACCAACAAAACCTACAGGAGGCCCAATATGTTGATTGTCAATTACAATCTCATCAATTAAAAAATAAGTATCAGCAGTTATTTGAGTTGCAGTTGCCATATAACCTCCAATCAAATCAATATAAGTCCAATCTCCTCCTAAAGTATCCATTGTCTGACTAACATACAAATCATCATTAAACTCACCATCTTGAGTTGTCAAATAAATATTAATCTCGCCAGTTTGAGTATTAGCCTCAAACTCAACACTAATCCACTCTTCTGCTCTATACCCTTCTCCAACTAAAAAAGTCTCAGAACCTGTTGGCCAATAATCTCCTCCTTCGTACCAACAAACTGTTCCATCACAAGAACCATAAGTTCTGGGAAATTCTCCAGTTTCTCCTCCCACTCTTCTTGTAATAATCATAGGCCTATCTCCTTGATCTCTAACAAAAATAGTTAATTTGTTACCTCCTGCATATCTTTGATAATCAGCTCCATAATAAATCAACCACCTAGCACTTAAAATTGGAGAACTCACAATTTGATCTGAAAAATAAAAAGAACCTATTCCAGAATAACCCTGCCCGTCAACTAAATTAGAGGGAGTGTAAACCGGAGTTAATTTTGCAGCACCTCCATTCCAACCTCCATTTGAAAGCCATTGATGTGTTGCCCCATCTGTTACCCATACCATACTACTAGTATAAGCATCAGAGTCAAAACTCTGCAAATAAGGTAATGAATTAACAGTTATTGAAAAACCTAAATTCATACATAATACCAAAAATAAAATTATAAATAATAATTTTTTTACCATAATATTACTAAATTAAAAATGAGCAACTTAAAAAAATTTAGTTAAATTACATAGTAATCAAACTTAAAACATCTCATAATTTATTTCTAAATTAAAATCAAAAAACTTTATAAAAATAATTCAATTAACTCAAACTATGGTAAAAATAAACAAGGAAAACATTCCAAATTCTAAAGAAAACAAAAAAAAGGCAGAAAAGAGGCCCTCAAAAGAACAAAAAAAAATACAAGAACTTCAAGCTCAAGTTGAAGAACTAAAAACAGATTACTTAAGATCAAGAGCTGACTTTGAAAACTTCAGAAAAAGAAGTCAGGAAGAACTCACTCAAGCAAGAGAAAGAGGAACAATTTCATTTGTAGAAGATCTTCTTCCTGCAATCGATAACTTTGAAATGTCTCTTAAAATGACTGACAACAAGGAAATGTTTATCAAAGGAGTTGAAATGATTCACAAAAATCTAATTGACACATTAAAAGAACACAAAATAGAAGAATTTCAAGCACAAAAAGGAGAACAATTCGACCCAACTCTTCACGACCCTCTTTTAATTGAAGATGAAACTCAAAGCCCAGGAACCATCATTGGAACAATAAAAAAAGGATACAAACACAAAGATAAAATAATCAGAGCTGCAAAAGTTCAAGTAGTAAAAGAAAAAGAAGAGTAAAGAAAAATATTTTTTAAAAATTCACTCTCAAATAATAATAATTTTTACAAAAAGAAACACAAAATCAAAGTAGTAACGAATAATTAAAAAATAAAAACTAAGTATAAGAACATGAAGATTCTTAATTATTTAGGTAAGTTTTTCAAATCTGATAAAACTAATTCAGAAGCAAAAATCTATTACGAAAAAGGTAAAGCATACCTATACCTAGGAGACAATGAAAATGCAATCAAAAACTTCTCTAAAGCAATAGAAATTGACCCAACATTTTCCAAAGCTTACTACAAAAGAGGACTTGCATATAAAGCCATAGGAGATTTGAAACAATCTAAGATTGACATCCTTTCTTCCTTAAAAAATTTAGAAAGTGATAACAATAAAGATTATTTTTCAAAACAAAAATACAAAAAAGAAATAGAAAAAATAAAACAATTATTAAATGATAACCCTCAAATTGTAAAACCAATCAATAAAAAAGAAGAAAAAGAAGTATGCCCTCCATACAATGACAAAAAAAAAATATTCAAAAAAATAGTCTTCGAAAAATGTAAAAACACAAATAACCTAGAATACAACAAATCAGAAAAAAAATATGAAGAATACCACAAAATTATCGACAAATATCAATATATTAAAAAAATATCAAAAGACAATTTCATAGCAGAAGAAAACAATAATCAAAATAATTTTTTACAAAGGATGTGGAAAGAAAACACTCAAGATGAATTTGAAAGAAAAATAAGCAAGTTAAATGAATATAAAAGAATTCTGGACGAAAAAACACAAATAAACAACAAAGACGATAAAAGCGAAGAATATTTCTACCTAGGAAAAATTTATAAGAAAATAGGGAATCATGAAAAAGCTATCGAAAATTTTTCTAAAGCACTTGAAATCAACAAACAAAATTCTCAAGCATATTTTGATAGAGCAAAAGAATACAATAAGATAAATGAATATGAAAAATCCTTAAAAGATTTACTTAAAGCCCAAGAATTAGGACAAAATGATCACACAGTTCATTTTTATTTAGGATTTCTGAAATTCAATTTAAATAATTATTCAGAAGCAATAAATGAAATTAATATTGCATTAAACATAAATAACAAATACACTCCTGCATTATACTTAAGAGCTCTGTGTTATGAAGAAATACTTGAAAAAAATAATGCTATAAAAGATTACAGTTCAATAATTGAACTAGATAACGAACAATGTGCTGCACATTATCTAAGAGGGAAATTATTATTAGAACAAAATAAAATTACCGAAGCTCAAAATGATTTTACAAATGCAATAAGAATAAACCCTATGCTAAAAAATGCATATTACGAAAAAGCAAAAATCTATGAGCAATCAAACAATTTAGAAAATGCATTACAAGACCTAAATAAAGTATTGGCAATAACTGATGAAGATCCTAAATGCTTTCTTGAACTAAGCAAAATCCATCAAAAACTTGGAAATCAAGAACTTGAAAAAGAAAACTATGAAAAATACAAGCAAATCTCAAACAAACTCAATAAAGAAAAACAAATGCTCAATTAAACAAAAATTTAAACTTTTCTGGAAGATATATTACTTCTCCATACAAACCCTTCTTCTTGTCAAAAGAATAACTATACATCGAATTACTTTCACCACCATCAATATTTTCTCCTAGATAGTCCCCTTCAAACTCCTGTAAATGATAAACTGGTCCTAAATTTGAATTTCTAACAAATCCATTTTTAGTCAAAAACAAAGGAGCCCCACCATTAACCTTTGTTCTCTCATTAGAAACAAACTTAGAATTCTTTCCAATCAAAGACATGCAAACAAGATTCTTATCCGGACTTGAATTAATAATAACAAATTTGAAACCCTTTGGAACAACTACATAACTTCCTTTCAAAACATTAATCAACTTTACATCCAAAGAACCATCTTCATAAAGCAAAAAATATCCTTGACCAGAAATTACTTCAAAAACACCTCCACTACACTCTCCCCTATAAGAAACACACAAATTAGCAGTCTTGTTAAACTCTCTTCCCAAAAATCCGCTCTTTATCACAAAAACTGATGGTTTTATATTCAAACTCTCAAAAAATAAAGTATCATTATTCTTGCAAACCATATGATAAACACAATAGATTGTCGATTTGGAATCCTTGTAATCAAGTAATTCATCTTTTAAATCAGAATACTTAAAATAATCCTTTTTCCTATAAACAACATCAGAACTAAAAGTAAAAGGGTCCGTTTTCAACATCAACCCCTTTGATACATCAGGCTTATTAAAAACCCTAAACATCTTTGAAAACATATAAAAAATTATTCAAAACATATAAAAAAGATTAGTTTTAACTAAGCAGGAACTATTAGAACTCCCCATTTACCTTCTGTTTCTCAAATCTCTATCAACATCTCTTTCTGCAAAATAAAACCTTTTCTTCTTAGTTCTCCTATTCAAATAATCATCAAGATTAATCCTCTCTTTAATTTCCTTCTTAACAGGTTTTTCTTCAACTACAGGCTCTTCAATATTAACTTCCTCTTTAGGCAAAACTTCTTTCTTTTCTGGAACAACAAAAGACTCTTCTTCAACCATAGGTCTTTGTTTTTGAACATAAGCCAATGTAGAATCCCATTCCGCAGCAGATTTTCTACTCATTAAATAATCCATGAACTCATCTTTTTTACCTTCATCCTTCTTTCTACCAAATGCAGTGGCAAACAAACTTGTTTTCTTCTCAGAAATATCCTCTGCAACCCTCTTCTCCAAAGTATGTTCAGGCTTCTCAACTACATCCTTTTTAATTTTATCAACTCTTTTCTTTTGTTTCTCTCTCACTTCAAAAGGAATTGAAATATCTCTTCTAATACCCAAATCTTTCATCTTCTGCTTCTCAAACTCTGTAAGCTCCCTTTTCTTCTCTTGTCTTTCTTTTTCTCTTTGTGCATCAAGTTGTTTTTTTATTCTCTCTTTCTTTGTTTTCTCCAGACTCTTCCCCAAAATAACATCATCCCTTCGCTTCTTGTGAAACTCCAATTGTTTCTTATTTTTAATTTTCTTAACTTTTTTGTTAACATCAGAATCTTTACTCACAAAATACCAAACTACTGTTCCTAGAATCACAATCAGTAATATAATCCAAAGCCAACTAAATGAATTTTCTTCCTCAGCTACTTCTTCCACCACCTGTTCTGGCTCACTAATTGGTTCTTGAACAACTTCTTCGACAATAGGTTCCTCAATAACTGGAGCAGCATAAGTTACAAAAAAACTCTCCTCATAAGAATTACCAAAATCATCCACAACACTAACAACAATTTCATTAACTCCATCAGCTAAAGTCACCTTTGAAACTACTGATCCTTTTGCAATATCCTGCAAACTTTTCTCATCAACCAAAACTCCCTTATTTCTAACCTTAATAGTCACATCAGAGTTCACATCTGTATTAAAACTAACAGTATATGTCTCTATTTTCGTAGTCTCTTCTTTTGGAGTTGTTGCAACAAAATTTATTCCTTGCTTCACAGGCACTGTAGAAACTTCATTTGATTTTACATTATTTCCTGCCTCATCATATACTCTAACATAATAAGCATACTTCTCAGGATAAGAAACCCCTGAATCTTCATAACTCAGTTTGCTTCCCTTGTAAATCTGCTCATCATTTCTATACAAATAATACTTTACATCTCCTTCTTCATCTCTAGCCTCAGTCCATGAAATCTCAATGGACCCATAATCAGTACTTTGGACAGAAATAGTAGTAGAATCTGGCTCATTAACATCATAATAAAAATCTCTTGAAAAATACTCCCTATAACCCTCAATTTCACAAAAAAACTCAACAACATACTTTCCAACATTGCTAATTGCCAGATTAACACTAAACTCATTATTATTCTCATCAAATTTTTCATCAAAATTAACATAACCAACCTTGCTCAAAAAACAACTTGCTGCATTTGAATCAAAAACAAATTTTTTCTTATTTGAATAAATCTCATCTGGAAAAGTGACTTTTATATTACTATTCAGATTAATCTCCTTTGAAATCTTGTTTCCTGAAGAATCAAAAACTTCAATCAAAACAACTCCTTGTGTAAAAGGCACATCAACTATGCTTTTGAAAGATTTTCCTTCAATAATCTCAGAAATAAAAAAATTATCCTGCGAAATTACATATTTTTCTAAATCATAATTATCACTAATCTCAAACTCTACACTCATTTCATTTCCCTTATCTTCAATAACATAGTACTCAAACTGTGGATCAAATATATCCTCAATAGGAAAAACTTCCTGAACTTTCTTCACATTACCTGCAAAATCAAAAATCCTGAAAATCAAAACAAGATTCTCATTATCTGTTAAAGCATACAAAAAATCTTCTCCTCCTGAAGTTTCATCTAAAAGAGTCTCTCCATTAGAATCTTCCTTGTAAATTTTAATAATATCAACTCCATAATTATCTGAATAATTAAACTCAATATTTAAAGTCTTTGAATCTGCATCAATACTAGAATTAAGAATTTCAAAAATTGGACTTTGAAAATCAAGATAAATTACTTTGGAAACTCCTCCAACGATAACTTCAAACTCATTTGAACTACCAAAACTGCCCCCAACTCCTGAAACTAAATCAACCAATGAAAACTCAGCACAATAGTTATCTGAGCAATCTGAGAAATTAAGAATTTCACTATAATTATTACCCAAACTTGTAAAATTTATGGTCAAATTAGACAAAAAAACATCTGAAACAACCTTAACATCTGGTTCACTTACTGAAAAATATTCTCTTTGATTTCCATCCACATCCAAAACATCAAAAGCAGACACTAAGTGAAAACTTAAAAACAAGATTAAAACTGACAATAAAGCCTTATTCATAACAAAAACTAAAATTCATTATTTATAAATTTTGTTCACAAAAACAAATGACAACAATAAAAAAAATTAAATTTTAATCACTGTAGGGCAAGCTTACAGCATTTTTGCAATTAATTCACTAATTGCTTCTTTCCTATCTCCAAGAACTCCCTTCTTTGCAAAAGGCATCTTGATACCTCCTCTCTCAAATCCTCCCTTTGGAGGGTGCAGTCTGAAAAAAGGCTTCATTGAGAACTTCTCTTCGAACTCTCTTAACTTAAGCTTTCCACCAAAATATTCCTTTGCAACCTTAGCTGCATCAATTTTGGCATCAGTCTTTCCAATAGTCTCTCCTCTTTTAGAAACCATTTCTTCAAAGAATTTTTCATCAACTAAACCATATGTAGCATAATCTTTAATTCTCTGAGCCATACCCCTGCTAACAGGAGTATCATCAACAACAACACAAGCATGCTTCTTCTTCAATCTTAGAAGCTCAAGTGTTTTTTTCACATCAGGTGAAACATTAACAGTTCCTCTGATCAAAACAATTGCTATTTTTTTACTCATCTTTTTCTCCCTCTTTAATTCCTCTACCTTCCATCAATTTCGGACTGATCTTGATTTTCTGTAGATTCTGCAAAGCATTAAATCCTGCTTTCATTAAATTTGTCTTATTCTTTGTTGAACCTTGTGTCTTTGACCAAACATCCTTAATACCTGCAAGTTCAAGCATTTTCTTCAATTCAGCCTCAACAACTAGACCTGTTCCCTTTGGAGCTGGCATCAACTTAACCAAAACTGAACCTGATCTTCCTTCAACTGCAAATGGAATACTATGTGCTGTACCACACATACAACCCCAATCACCACAACCTCTTCTTGTAATGATAAGGTTCTCCTTTGCCTTTCTCAAAGCCTTCTCTCTTGAAGGAACAGTCTCTCTTGCCTTACCAAAACCAAGACCAACAATACCTTCCTTATTACCTGAAAGAGCAACCATGGAAAAACTCATTCTTCCTCCTTCTTTGGTAATCTTCTGAGTTGACTTTGAAGTCTTTCTCTTTCCTCCTCCGAACTTACCTTTAGCCTGTCCAACATTAACAAACTCAGTATTCAAATTAGGAATCAAAAATTCTGTAATCTCAGGCTCCATAATTTTTTGACCTGAAACTAAAACATCTCTCATAGTTGAATACTTGCCAGCAAGAACTGCTTTTCCAAGCTGTGTCTTTGGCTCCCAAACTTTCTCTTCAACAGGAGTCTCTTCTCTTCGAGGTCTTCTTTCTCTGTTATCTCTTCGAGGTCCTCCTCTGTTAAATCCCCCCCTATTTTGTTGATTTCTATTAAATTCAGCCATTTTTACAACTTGTCACAAGCCCCCTTAACCTTTTCAACTAATTTAGCTGCATCCTTAACCTTAAGATGTGAACCATTTAGTCTCTCTTCTGCCGGGAAAACAACATCTGATGCCTTAACATTAACTCCAGCATCAATCATACCCTTAACAGCTGCAAAAAGTCTTGAACCATACTGAATGTTCTGCAAACCTAAATCCACAATACACTCAGACTTCAACTTCTTCTTCAAAGCTCTCTTACCTGCAAGATATCCTGTAAGATAAGCTGCTGTAAGATTTCCAGTATTTGCTTTAAATCCTAGCTTAACAAGATCAACAGCCTTAGCTGAAGTAACAATCTTATCACCTTGTGGAGCATACTCAACAATTTGAACTAGAGTATTCTTATTAGACCTTCTAACAACAACTCTTGGCAACTTGCTCTTAAGCAAATTCAATCTCTGCTGATAATCAGTCTGCCCTCTGATTCTTCTGTTAAATCTGAAAACTCTGTTTTTATTAGTGTTTTTCATTTTTACTTCTTAGCCTCCTTTGTCTTTTTAGCTTCAGTTTTCTTAGTCTCAGTTTTTTCAACCTTAACTTCCTTAAGCATATTATTCTGCTCAATATAAAGCATCATATGTCTTTTATTTCTGAAAAAGTTACCTTTGGACTTCTTGTAAAGCTCTCTGTAATCCTTAACTTCAAGTCTTCCTGCATCCTTGAACTTCTTCAAAGCAACCCTAAGTGCTCTGATTTTAATCATCCACTTAGCTTTTTCATTAAATCTGGCATTAGCAGTTCCTCTTCTATTACCATGACCAGACATTCTTCCCTTCTTCTTTTGGGAAAGAATCTTGTTTGCCCTAGTTCTTGCAATACCTTTTTTAGGAACCTTTGTGATAATTCCTTCTCCTAAAAGTTCCTTAACTCCTTCTCTTGAGATAACTTCTTTCAAAGCCTTCTTATTCTCAGGAGTAGTTGCATTAAGCTTAACTCTCTTCTTTGAAACACCTAGTGCTCTTGAAGCTAGTTCCTTTTGTGCTCTTAGGTTCATTTTTTAGCCTCCTTAGACTCAGCTTTTTTCTCCTCGTTTTTAGCAGGAGTAGCCTTTGTCTCTTTCTTTTCAGACTTCTTCTCTTTCTTAACTTTAGTTAAAGCCTTAAGAGCAGCATCCAAATCCTTAACATTTGAAACTACAATTTTCTTAGCCTTAGCTTCTGTTAAAATAGCCATTTTCTTTCTTCCACCAACTGTTGATGAAATAACTGCAGCCTGACCCTTTCCAACATTTGCCAAATCAGCAACATTTGAAACGATTACTTCTTCATAACCTGCCTTGTTAAATCCTCGAACTTCCTTTGGTGAACCATATCCTACTTCTGGCATTGAAGGTTTTCCTTTTCTTCCTCTTCTAACCTTATTACCCATACCTTTAGGTCTTCTCCACTTAGTCTCTGATAGTTTTGCAAACTGGTGGGATTGAACTCTCTTGTAAGTAGGTTTTCTCTTCTTAACTTCAGTTCTTGTTTTTAATTTATCACTAACCATTTTTTAAACCTCATCAAATATAACTCCTATGTGGTTTTTTTGTAATAAAGATACCATCTTGGATAACTCTTCTATCAAGGTGATTAATTCTAGTCAACTGTTCAAGTGAAGCAGCAACCTGACCAACTCTCTCCTTATCAATACCAGTAACAGTAATATCCTTACCATTCACATTAACTTTAACATCACTTGGAATTTCAACAGTTCTTGGAACTTTCTCTCCAAGCAAATTCTTAACTTCAAACTTACTACCTGAAACTCCTGCAGTAATAGGGAATTTTGCATAAACTACAACTAGATTATACTCAAATCCTTCTGTAATTCCTGCAACCATGTTCTTAACATGAGCTCTATATGTAAAGATAATCTTTTTCTCTCTTTGAGATAAATGTTTAGTTCCTACAACAATTTCTCCTGCTTTAACTTCAATATAAACCCAAGGATACTTAAGCTTCTTTGAAACTTCTCCTTTTGGACCTTTAACTGTTAAAACACCATCTTCATAAACAGCAGTAACTCCTTCTGTAAAAGGAACACTGATTTCAAGTGTCTTCCACTCTTTCTTAGCCATTTGTGTCTTTGCCATTTTGATACCCTTAGTAACAATAAGCTACCAAAACACCTCCAACATTTTTCTCTCTAGCCTCTCTTTGAGTTAAAAGACCCTTATTAGTTGAGATAATCAAAACTCCAAAATCCTTAGCAGGAAGGAATCTCTTCTCAAAAGCCTCTAGTTCTTCAATTTTAACTGGATACCTTGGTTTTATAATTCCACATTTATTGATAGTTCCCAAAAGATTAACATTAATCTTGCCACCTCTTCCATCTTCTACAACTTCGTATGAACCAACATATCCTTCATTCTTAAGCACTTCCAAAACAGAAACCATAAGCTTGTTTCTTCTTAATATCACAACTTTGTACAAAGCCTTAACAGCATTGTTAATCTTGGACATTGAATCTGCAATTAAATCATTAGATGCCATTTTAATTTAATTTCTTAAACCCCAACTTGTTTGCATTAAGCCTGAAACATCTTCTACAGATATTTAAACCATATTTACTAATATGTCCTCTAGTAGTACCACAAAACTCACACTTAGTAATACCCTTTCCAAACTTTCTCTCATTAGGAGCATTATGCTTTTGGTACTTACCCCACTTAGCAGGCTTTGCTTCTAACTGATTGTATGCTTTACTATAATCTTTACTTGTCATTTTTAATTGAATTTAACTCCAAAATCTTTTGTTAGTAGTTCTACAACCTCTTCCTTTCTAACCTTATGTCTTGCAGGAATTTTTGCACTTAGCAATCTTCTTGACTTAATTCTAAATCCAGCTCTTGCAAAAGTAGCCATAACTTCGAAACCCATAATTCCGATATCTGCATCATACTTAATACCATTAAGCTCCAAGTACTCCTGAAACCCAACTGAAAAATTTCCATGTGTATCAAGAGATGTTGACTTAACATGCTTTCCTTTTGAATCTAGTATCCACTTAAGGAATTTAGCAGCATCCTCTCCTCTCAAAGTTACCTTGTAACCAATAGGAAGACCAGGTCTAATCTGCCATGTTGCAAGTCTCTTTCTTGCACAGTTCTTAACAGGAGTCTTGTCTGTAAGCTTTCTAAGAAGCTTTTCAGCCTTAACCATACCCTGCTTATCATTTCCAGCACAGATGTTAACTGTAACTTTTTCCAAGAAAACTGATTTCATTGGATTTGCAGTCTTTGCTTTTGTTTTTGCTTCAGCCATTTTACTCAAACCTCTTCAAATCTTCTTTCTTAGCTCCAACCACATAACAATAATCCTTTGCTGTATTGTGTTCAACTTTTCCAATCGTAATTTGTGCAACGTCTCTAGTAACACCACTATAGTGTGTAAAAGACTTAATTTCTCCTAATTTACCTTTAAACTTACCGTCAAAAACATAAACCTGAGCTCCTTCCTTCAAATTAAGAACTTTCTCAACTTTCTTCTTTGCTGTATCAAAAACAACTGTATCAGCAACCTTTACTGACTTTGCAGTCTTCTCATCAACAATCAAATTGAATCCATTCATAAAGTTAAGCTGGAACTTCTTTGCTCCCAAAGTAACCTTACCTGAAACCTTCAAGTAAATTAAATCATCCTTAACAGGAACTAGTTTTACTTTTCCAAGCTCATCAAAAAGAATAGTAAACTTCTGACTTGTAGACTTGATTGCAACAACATCAAACATACCAATTGGTGCTTTAATGTCCTTTACAACCTTTGAATTTACTGAAACTTCTTCATTATGAGCGATAAATTTAGCTTCTTTAGCTGTAGTTGCAACTCCCATAACCTCTCTAAGCAGAACTACTAATGAAACAACATACTTTCTATTCATTGAACCTGGATTTGGCTTTGCAATAAATGTAGCTGCCTTTCTTGAAATGTTCCAACTTGTTGGCATTGAAGTTCTCTTAAGATGTCTACTGTTTACCATTTTCTTTCTTTAACCTCTCTAACTTTTCAACTCTTCTCTTATCACTCATATCAAGCTTTGCAATCTGCAAATTTGAAGGATGGATAGGATACAAAGCCTCAGTTCCATCAGTTCTAGTAACACTAGCTCCCTCTACGTGAACCTTAAGTGTTGCAAGTGATACCTTAGTAACCTTACCAGTTTTACCTTTGAACTGTCCTGCCATTACTTTAACTGAATCTCCAACTCTAACTGGAACAGATCTAACTCCATACTCTTTTCTAAGCTCCTTTGACAAGGATGCTGACATAAACTTGTGTCTGATGTGAAGTGGCGCGTTAAAAGCGTACTTTCTTTGTTTTCTAGGCTGGCTAGATGAATTCCAAAATTTTGACCATTTATTCTCCATTCTTCATCAACCTCTAAACAATAATATTGGCAATTCTCGCCACAGCTGGAAATCTTTCTCCAACTTCCTTAGCAATTGCTCCTTTGATAATAGTTCCCTTTGGTGATGCACTCTTCTCATCCTTAAGAACTACAGCTCCATTTGATTCAAACTTGATAGTTGTACCATCTGGTCTCTTGAACTCTTGTTTCTGTCTAACAATAACAGCTTTAACAACAGTATGCTTCATCTCAGGTTTACCCTTAGTAACATTAGCAGTAATCAAATCGCCAACTCCTCCACACTCAAGCTGCCTCTTAACTGTCTTATATCCCTTAACGGAAATAATCTTAGCAACTCTTGCTCCGGAATTGTCAACAATATCCACATATGCTCCAATAGGAAGCCCTCTAGATCCGTTTCTTCTAATTGCTTTCATTGTTCAATCACCTTTAGAACAGCAAAATGCTTAGTTTTTGAAAGTGGTCTAGTCTCACCGATAAGAACCTTGTCACCCTTCTTTGCTTTAACACAATCAGGATTATGAGCAGCAACCTTTGATTTGGACTTGTAGTACCTTGAATACTTAGTATCCTTAATCATTGATTCCCATTCAACCTTAACAGTTCTATCCATTGAATCAGATGTAACAACACCCTCAACAATTTTACCTCTAACTGATAGACTACCATGATATGGACAGTTAACATCCTCACATTCAGTCTTCGGTTTGAATTCGATATTATAACCTACACTAGATTTCATTTTTCGATTATTTTTTTAAGAAGTCTTTCGACTTGTGCACAAATTACGAGCCTTACCAAGTTTTCTGCGATTAACAGATAATTAACAAATAGGAAACCGGCACTAACCAGGTCTCACCTCAGTTTTTTTATCCTTGATAATACTGTACTTAAAAGTAAGCGTCCATCTATTTTTAAAGGTTTTCCTTCAACTTCAGCTTTGAGAATAACTTGAGATTTCAAAATTCGCTTTGTTAAGCCTCCTACTTCTAAAAAAAGCAAGTTTGCAGTTTCTTTTACCAAAACTCCTTTTATTCCAATCAAATTCTTGTTTTTTGCCTCTAAAATCTCGATTTCTTTGCCGATTAAAGACATAAAAATAACTTCGTATTCAAGTTGTTTCTTTGGTGAAGGCTTAATCATTAAAAAACTAAAATGAGAATTAATTAAAAACTTAACTAAAAAATTAATTCATAATCCCTCTATTATGCCGAACCATCCTAACCATAATAAATGGAAAAATCAAAGTAGTAATCAAAGCCATAATAACTAGTGAAGAATAAAGCCCAGCAGTAATCAATCCTGCCTGAAACGCAATTAATGCAAATGCTAGCTCCAAAGCTCCTCTCGAATTCATTCCCCACCCTATCAAATACAATTGTTTAAATGAAAAATTTACATGACTCTTTGAGATAAGAGTTCCTACAATCTTTCCAACAATTGCTAAAGCAATTACCAAAAACAACACAAATGAAAGCCCATGAAGACTAAACAAATCAAAATGCATTCCCATTGTCACAAAAAAGAAGGGTACTAAAAACACATTCATAAAAACCTCAGTTTTTTTGACCATATGATGCTTCCTGAAATACTTCTGAGCAAAAATACCAATAGCAAAAGACACTAGCACTCCTGCCAAAACTAAATGCTCCTCAAAACTTGCAACTCCCAAAAAGAAAATCACAAAAGAGAACATCAAAAGCCCAAAAACATCATCTATAATTCCTGCTCCAATCATTGCAGAACCCACCCTGCTCTTCAGTTTTCCAATCTCTAAAAGAACTTTGGCCTTAGTTGCCTCAGCAGTAATACTCATGCACACTCCAACTACAAACGAAGTAATAAGTGAATAACCAATCAAAACAAAAACTGCAAACCCCAAGATAAAAGGAACAACAGCTGCAAAAAAAGCCACATAAAACGAATCCTTCTCTTCCTTCTTAAGATTCTTCCACGAACTCTCAAGCCCTGCCAAAAACATTAAACTAAAAAGTCCAAGATTACCTAAAAAATAAATAAACTCCTCATAAGGTCCAAGTAAAAGTTCTTCTATTCCCGGAAAACCAAAACTAAGTCCCATAATTATCAAAACAACAACTGAAGGCACATCAACTATCATCTTGATTAAATGAACAAACAAAAATGAAATCAAAACTACTGAAAATACCGTAAAAATTACATTCATAGATTAAAATTCAAAACATTTATATAAAGAAATTTATACCAACTCCTCAATAAAAACTAAAACTAAAATTAAGAAGAGATGTGCATAGACTCTCTATTAAATCCTTGCTCTTCAAGAACATGAACTAAATCCTTAGTCCTATCAGTCCTGCCTAAAAGAACTTCAATATCCTTTCCCTTGATAGTTCCACCACATGCCATCTTATTCTTAATGGTCTTAAGAATTTCCTTCAAATCCTTGGCTTCAACATCAACTCCAGAAACAATAGCCCAGAATTTCCCATATTTCCTTCTCTCTACTTTAATTTGAATTATAGAAGAAGTTTTTTCTACTTCCTGGCAAACACAAAGTTCACTAGGAAGTCCGCAAACAGAACATGTATCGTTTAACATTTACCTAAAAATTAACTATTCAACCTCGTTTTGATTCTAGCAATATCTCTCTTAACTACTTTGATTCTTGCCTTCTTCTTCAAACTATCCTCTCCAGCAAGGGAAGCAGAACCAAGATTAAAAAGCTCTTTCTTCAAAGAAGCAAGAAGAGTTTCTAACTCCTCATCCTTTTTCTTATTCATTTCCAACTTTTTCATTCTTCCTTAGCCTCCACTTTCTTAGCAGTCTTCTTCTCCTCTTTTACAGGAGCAGCCTCTTTTGCTATCTCTTTAACATCTTCCTCATTTATAACATTATCGGAAGCCTTAGTTTTCTCTTCTGCCTTCGCAGGAGCAGTAGTGTCAATATACTCAATTTTATCTGGAAGTGGAGTATTTGGCAGCATAATTGCAACTTTAATACCAACAACACCAGTCTTCAAAGTAACCTTCTCAATGGCCTTGTCAATAACAAAATCACTAATGTAACCTGTCTTCTTCAAGTATCCTTTTGTAAATCTCCATGACTTAGCTCTTGATGAAGGAAGCTTACCTGAAATTCTAATTTCACAACCCATAGCACCTGCGAATTCCATAATTCCTCTAAGTGCCTTGAAACCTGTCAATTTGAACTTCTGTGAACCAAAATTAGCTAAATCATTAGCAATCATCTTAGCAACAATAGCAGCTGATAAATATGGTTCCTTAATCTCTCCAATCTTAATTTGAGGATTCTCAAAATTAAATTTGTTTCTTAAAGTCTCAGTCAACTTCTTAATAGTTGAACCTTCTCTTCCAATAACAAGACCAGGTGTTGAAGTATAAATAGTAATTCTCTCCCCAATAGGATTCTTTTCCAATGTAACTTCCTTAATAGCTACATCCTTAAGTTCCCCTCTAATGAAATTAGAAAGACCAAACTCCATGAACTTGTCATTCATAATTTTTCTCTCAATCATTTCTCTTTCACCCCAACAATAACTTCAACATTAGTTGACTTCATTTTTCTACCTGAGTATCTACCGTAATGGTATCTAGCTCCTCCTTTTCTTGCAGAAAGTGAAAGCAAATAAAGTTCTCCTGAAATTTCCTGCTCTGATGCATTCTTCTGAGCTGACTTAATCATCTTCAAAAGCTCTTTTGCAACAGTAACTGGGTAACCACCAGTATCAATGCCTGCTCCTTTCTTATGTCCCATCTCAGCTCTGTACTTTCTGTATGGTACAACTGCTTTCTGCTCAACAACTGATTCAAGATAAGAAATAACGTTCTTAACCTTCTTTCCTCTGATTGTTTTTGCAACCTCTACAGTCTTCTTAAGTGAAATTGATAAATTAGAACCACAAGCTCTAGCCATAGTCTGCTTATCAAAAGCTTCAAATGCATATTTATATTCAGCCATTTTTACTTCCTTACCTCAGTCTTTTTAGCTCCAGCACCTGAATGCTTTGCAATCTTTCTAGTAGGTGCAAGTTCCCCAAGTCTAACTCCAACCAATTCCTCAGTCAAAACTACCTGAACAAACTCTTTTCCATTGTAGATTCCAATCTTCAAACCTACCATCTCTGGAAGAACGAACATATCTCTTGCATGAGTCTTAATGTTCTTCTCATTAGCTCTGATTTTCTTAAGCAGCTTATTCTCCTGCTCAGTAAATCCTCTCTTCATTTTCCTCCTAAGATCACTTGGAAGCAAAACTGCAAGGTCATCCATTGAAAGAGCCTTAAGCTCCTCAATTGTCTTTCCTCTAAATTTGAATATCTTATCATCTGACATTTTTACTTATTCCTCCCAGTGTGCTTAGGTCTTAGCATACCAACTTTTCTACCTGGTGGCGCATTATGTGGTGCAATTGTAGGTCTTCCCTTTCTAAGTGACCTTGTTCCACCATGTGGATGATCAACAGTACTCATCGCAACTCCTGATGTTCTTGGATAAAGCTTGTTCTTCTTCTTCATTTCATGGAACTTGTTACCTGCCTTCAAGAATGGCTTCTCTGTTCTACCTGCTCCACCTATTTCACCAACAAAAGCCCTACATGAATCCTTAAGCATCTTCTCCTTCTTAGAAGGAAGCATAACCTTAGTCATTCCCTTAACATGTCCAACAACAGTAGCAAAAGCTCCTCCTGCTTTAACAAGTTTACCTGAATCCCCTGGAGTCATCTCTATATTATAAATACTTGAACCTTCAGGAATATTCTTTAACATATAAGCATTTCCAACCTCAACAGTTGACTTTTCAACTTTCTCTTCATGATTAATAACTACCTTCTTACCAATATACGCACCAACATGTGATGGAATTAGTGCCTCTCTACCATTCTCGTACTTCACTTTAAGAAGTGGAGCTGAATGACCTTTAGAGTGAACAATATCAACAATAGTACCTTCAACAACCTTACCTTTCTCGTAAGTATTATATGAAGTTTTACCAGCAAATCTAAAAGAATGTGCTCTATACGTTGAAGTTCCTCTTCCCCTTCTTTGTTGTATAATTCTTTTTCCCATTTTTTCTTTATTTAAACAAGACCAAACTCAGATGCCAAATCAGAAGCAACTCCGTCATCAGCAAATGTTACAATTGCTCTTTTCTTACCAGTAATTGAATTAACAGTATTAACTGCCTTAACCTTCTTTCCTAGCTCATTTTCAATCAAAAGCTTAACCAAAGGTTTGCTTGCTGCCTTTGTAACTTCAAAAACAATTTTGTTATCAAACTCAATCAATCTTGTAGTTTTTTCGGACACTACCACCTTCCTGATAACATCATAAAACTGTTTTGAAAGCTCTTTCTTGAAAACATCTTCCATTTTCTTATCTTCTGCCATTTTACTCTAAAACCTCCACAAACTCAGTTGCAGCTGCTTTAGTAAAAACAACAGCCCTTCCTAGCTTCTCACTCATACCAAAATCAGCAGCCATCAAAAGTTCCGGAGTGATAACATCAAAACCTTTAACATTTCTAACTGCCTTAAGCATTGGAGCCTCTAGTGATGAAACCACAAACAATGGTCCTCTCTTGGACTTGTAAGTTCTACCTCTCATAGTTCCTTTTCCTGCTCTGATACTTCTACCTGCAGTTCTTGAAACCTCATCAGCAAAACCAATCTTTTCTAAAACATCTCTAAAATCTTTAGTCTTTGCAATTTTTTCAACACTATCATCAAGTACAAAAGGATAACTCTCAGGCACTTTCTGTCCATTAGCAACAACCAAATTCTTATCCAGTGATGCAACAAAACCAGATCTAAGTGCTTTAAGCCACTCCTTGTTATTCATATCTTTCATAACAATCTTTTCAGCCTTAGGAGGGTGAGCCCTTCTACCTCCCACAGTCTGTGAAGCAAAAGCACCAACATATCTAAACTGAGTTCCTCTTGACCACATTACTTTTCTAGGAGTTCTTGAACCACCCCTACCATAAGTAGATCTAAGTTTCTTTCTTCTCTTTGAAAGATGAATTGCATGCTTCTTACCAGCCATAGGATCTGCACCTTGAGTCTGTCTAAAAAGACTATTCTCAGCAATAATTGCCTTCTTGAAAATATCCTCCCTTACATCCTCAACAACATTAAGGTCAAAATCTCCAACCTTTTTTCCTGTTTTATCTAATACATTTAACTTAACCATTTTTCTTATTTGCTAATATATGTAATTTGAGGAGCAACTTTTGGATACCTCTTATTAGGTCTAATACTCTTAACCAAAGTAACCAATTTGTTCTTAGGCCCCTGAATACTTCCCTTGACAAGCATGTACTCGTTCTTAACAACTCCGTAATGCTTAAAACCTGCAGCAGGATTGATTTCTCCAACATTATCAGAAATCTTCAAAATCCATTTATTCCACTCAGTTCTCTCATGAAAACCATGCTGACCAGGAAGTGGTTGTGTTGTCAAAACTCTTGAAGGAGTCCATGCTCCCACATTACCTGCGTGTCTTCTTGTTTTCTCTGACTTGTGAGATGTAAGCTTAACTCCATATCTCTTAACAGCACCTTGAAAACCCTTACCAATTGTAATTCCGTGTGAATCAACAAGCTCACCAGCATTAACAACCTCGGATGCCTTAACTTCATGTCCTAGCTTTGAGTGAGCAAACTTAATTGCCTCTTCAATTGAACCACAAACACCAAGCTCCAGAATCTCTGGCTTCTTCTTTCCGATACCTGTAGCAGAAGGAGTTGTAACAATCTTAACTCTAACCTGTTCTACATCATTCTCTGTTGCAAACTTAACCAAATCTTCAGCAGATTCAGTCTTTGATGCCTTTTTAGCAACATCAACCTTTCTTGAAAGGTGCTTGTCCTTAAGAGCAACAGTAACTTCCTTTGCAACCTGAAGATTTCCATACTCATCCTCAGCTAACAGTCTAACTGACATAACTTTCACAACTGGACACTCCAAAACTGTAACTGGAACATTAATTTCAGTACCTTTTGTAAGTGTGTTTGAAAAGTTATCAATAAGACCAATGTTAGTCATTCCAACTTTGTATGCTGGAAAACCTAGGAATCCGACTTCTTTGACATTCTTAGAGCTCCAACTGTTAACAACAGCTGTTGGCTTTGCAGCTTTAACTCTTGGCCAAAATTGCCTACTTCCTCTTCTTCTTGTACTTGAACTTCCCATTTTTCAATAGTTTAAGGGATAAAACAACTTTTAGACTCAGCCATCACTAGAAATAATTTTTACATCACTTCAGTTGCGCGCAATAACTGACATCTTGTGTTTATCGTAATTGCCTGCCGGGTTGTCAACAATGACATTGCCCTTTGTATTAAGCAGGGTTACTACTTCTGTTTTAGAAATAGTATGATAAAAAGTAATGAATTTCATTTTATAAAGGTTAGCAAACTCTCTCTCAATTAAAGTTGGATGAAAATAAATTAAAAACAATGAACAAGTAAATCAATAAGTTTAGATTATTTATAGATATTGAAAATGAAAAATTCAAGATTTTTAATTTATACATCTGGATGAAGTACAAAAAAATTAAATTTCTTATTAATGGAATCTGAAACATTTCTCAAAATATTACTAATTTCTTCTGATGCATCTTCAAAACCTATTTTTTTCTTAAAAACATCATCAATATTTCCAAAATTAATTCCTTTTCCAATATCAGTCCTACACATTAAAATTGCATATTCTGGGCTTGAAAAAACAGTTTTAGGCTCTTGATAAATAATAGTTATATAAAAAACTCTTTTTTTAACAAATAAATATTCTTTAATATAAAAAGACAATTCAAACTCTCTTTCTTCAATTACATTTTCAATTTCCACTTTTTTTCCATTTTTTGTAAAAAATACTTCTCCGGTTATTTTTTGAAAACTCACATGAGAATTAAAAGTTTGAATAAATTCTTTTTGAAATTCCTTAAATAACTCAACCATATTTTTCTTATTTTGATTAAATCTGATATTCTTTGGATACTCAGGTTTAAGAATAGAAAATTCAGGATATATTTTTTTCTTCATAGAAAAACTATAATCTTCATCTAATATAAATTTATCTCATAAAATTTAAATCAATTCCTTATGAATTTTCACTACTCTTTGTCCCTTAGCAAAATTTAAATAATTTTTACTAAGTAGTGTACTTAGTACACTACTATGAACAAAAAAGCGGAAAATAGGAACAGTATTTTTGCAATAATGATAGTAATTAGTATCATATTCATAACCTGTCCTATTTATTCTGCAATACCTTGGGCAGATACAGGAAATCTGTACAGACAAGAAATCAACATTAGTGGAGCCACATTAGACTTAACAGAATTAACTCATAACTTCTCAATAAACTCCGGAAATGTTGGAGCGAACTTTAACTTCTCATCAGATAGAAATTCTCTGAGATTCTATTATTACAATGCCTCAAGTGGAAACAGTACATTAATTTCACACTATGCAAACAGTTGGAATGCAGGATCAAGCACAGCAGAAATAATAATTAAAGTGCCATTCCTTAACTCAACTCAGAATGCAAGCATTTGGATGTATTATAGAAACTCAACAAAATCAAGTATTGAAGATTACTGTTCTGTATTCATATACTGTGACTTATTTGATGATGCTAGCATAGACTCAAGACTGACAACAACTGATCAAGATACTGTTGCAGGAACTGCATTTAGTGAAGGTTCTGGAGTCTTAAGTATCACAGCAGGAGGAGCTGATACTTGGACTGGATCAGACCAATATGGATCAGTCTTTGTTAACGATATAAGTGGAGATGTTGAAGTAGAACTTGCAGTAATGTCAATCACAAACACAAACTCTTGGACCAAAGCAGGAATAATGTTCAAAAATGATATGACAGCAGCAGGTTCATCAACTGGATATGTATTCAATATTTGGAGACCAACTTCTGGATATTCATGGCAAAGAGATAATGATAATAATGGATACTTGGATGCCAGTACCTCTGGAAGTACTACAACTGTTCCAGATTACTTAAGAACTGTTAAAAGTGGAACTTCATTTAGTGCATACTGGAAATCAACTCCTGGAGCTAGTTGGACATTAACAGGAACAAACACAATATCATCAACCCTTACAACTCAAGACATAGGAATATCTCTCACATCTCATGCCGGTTCAACCCTTGCAACTGCAACATATGATAACTTAACTGTTAAAAGATACACAACTGACGCATTCAGCGAAACATTTGGATCTGAGGAAAAACTTCCTAACAACATTACAATAAACATAAATAATCCATCAACGTCAACAGTAAACAACATACTCCAAAACACAACAATTATCTACAACGCAACAATAACATGCTCAGGAATTGACCCTGCAGGCTGTGGAAATGTTAATGTAGAATTATATAGAAACATAACCTCGGGATTATCGAGTGTAAGCACAACTCAGACAACTCCAGTATGGACTTCTTCAAGCAACCCTCAAACATGCTCTTCACTAGCCCTTGGTTCATCTTGTACCCTAACTTGGGCAGTTAATGCAACAGGAACTAAAGACTCATTAATTGAATTAACAGTTATTGCGAATAGTACTAACACCAACATAAGCAATAAAACAAGTGAGATTGCAACAATCAAAGTAGTAGTAGGAAACACAGTAAGTTTTAACCAAAGTTCTTACTCCTTTGGCCCATTCCTAAAAAACAGTGGAAACAGAACGCAGAACATTAGCATAATTGCTGATAACGGTAATAATACAAATATCATTGTAGAATGTGAAAGTGGAGATTGTGGAGCAATAACTGACAACTGGATTGATGGAACAAACTTAAATGAAGGAAACTCTCAAGAATTCACATTCACCTGTTCAGACAATAATTATGGTTCATATAGTGCAGTATTCAATGTAACTTCTGACGAATATGATGGAAAATCGACAATGACACTCAGCTGTCAGGTAGATCCAATATATGGTCCAATTAATGGAACACTTCTAAACCCTCCTGAAGGAGGAACGATTTTGGTAGGTCAGAACAAAACATTCTCTCTTCAAGCCAGAGTTGATTGTACTGGCCTTTGTGGAAATATAACAGCATATGCTCTTTTGGATAAAAGTGATTGGTTTGATCCTTCATTTTTATTTAGGCAACCAATAAACATCAGTATCAACAACGCAACTCCAACAAACTATCAAATATTGCTAAACTTAAACTCAAGTAATTTAGGAAGTAACTTTGATTGGAGTAATTCATGTAATGATATAAGATTTGCCAACAACTCCAATGAACTTGATTACTGGATTGAAAACTGCAACACATCAGCACAAACTATTAAAGTATGGATTGAAACTGACACCGCTATAAGTAGCAGTTCAACATATTCAGTAAATTTATACTATGGAAACTCAGAAGCTACTTCTACAAGCAATGCGTCTGCAACATTCAGAAACGATGAAGTTTATTTGATTACTGGAGCTTGTGCAGGTTCTGGAAACTGTGATATGAACAATCATGCTCAAGCAGACACCCTAAGAGTAAATATCAACACAACAGGAATGGGAATTTATGGAACAGGATATAGGACAGGAATTAATGATATTGACAACCCTTATGGTTCAAATGATTATTATTTTTCAAGATACAGAACATTATTTATTCCTTCAGTAAATGCATCTCATACATTTGGAACCTATACCGATGATGATAGTGAAGTTTCTCTTTTTCCTTATGATGGCTATGGAACCGGAATTCAAACAACTCACCCATTTGGAGCTCATGATGTTGTAACAACACAGTATGGAACTTGGCATCAAGGAGGAGCATGTGGTTCAAATGTTGCTATTGAAGGAACAAGAAGTATGATTGCAGGCACAGGTTATTGGATTGATTTTTTGCATATAGAAGGAGCAGGAGGAGAAGATCAGGTAATGTGTATTGATAGAGGATTTGGATTCCAAACATTCACATCAACAAACTTTGCAGGAGAATTTTATGCAAGAAGTTATGTCTGGAATGAACCAACATTATCTGTAGTTGGCTCAGAAGAAAATTTGGCAATAAGTACAACCTCAGGAATCACTCCTCTATGGACTAGTTCTCCTCAGCCACAATCCTGCATTCCTTCAGAAGATGGATCCTGTATATTCACATGGACTGTAAATGCAACAGGAGCAATTAACAGCAGTCACAATGTAAATGTTGTATTCATATCAAACATAAGTGGAATCTCCTTATTCACTACAGCAAAAGGCATAGTAAACATCACAAACAATGTTGCTCCTACAGTTACACTAATATCTCCATCAAATAACTCCAAAATAATAAATTCAGGTCAAATCAATTTTACTTGGTACATAACTGATGATGACATAAACAACACTTGTAACTTATACCTTGATGGGACAATTGAATACTCAGGAATATGTAACACAAATATGAATTCATCATATCAAATGTTAGTTCCACACGGATATCATACTTGGTTTGTTGAAGTATTTGATTCAATAAATCAAACAATTAACAGCAGTACATTCTCATTCACTAACATAATAAACTATAGCTTAAGAATTGAGAAAAAAATTACTAGTGCTAATACAAATCAATACAATATTGAAACTACAATTACAGATTATGTTGCAAATGAAACTTACAATTACAACTACATTGATTTTGTGCCTTCAGAATTCAATCTTGGTTCAGACACCCCAACTGCAAACTTCTTTAATTTAACTAGTGGACCTCAATACTTTGGAAGAACATATGTCTGGAACTTAAACACCAGTATAACTAATGTAACCTACTCACTTGCAGCAATAGGAAATTACAAAATCGAAAATACATATATTCTAGGATTAGAATAAAAACAATTAGAACAACATTTATACAAAAATAAAATTTATCTATAATAATTACCAGCCCTATCAAATTGTAACATCCAGGATCTAGATTTATCTTCACGAATATCCCTAAAACCAACTCTCAAATAATGTATTGGAGGTAAAAAATTTGGATTCGTTTCTAATTGAATCCTTAAACATTCATTTGATTTAAAATGAGAAATTAATCTATGATGTCCACCATCTATTTGCATTTTCTTATTAGACACCGTAGTTAAAGTAAATGCATTTTCATCTAATTGATAAATACTAACTGGAGGAAATATATCTTGAAACTTAATTCCCATTTGCATTGAGGATATTATATCAGCTCCAACTAAATCTTGAAAACAAATAATATTTAAATCAGGATTTTGTAAATCTATAAATAACTCTCCATTTTCTTCAAATAACATTAAAATCAATAATTCACTTCCATATAAAAAACTTTTTAAAACAAAAGTAATTAACATTTACTAGCTAAATACTTTAATCGGCGATGATTCATAGAGGGAGAGCGGGTCAAAAGTAATCAATTAGCACTAAATCGAAAGATTGGTGTAAGACAAATATTTCTTATAATCCAGTCAAACTCATAAAAAATGGGATATTTAAAATACATTAAGGAAGCTTGGAAACAACCTAGGGCAAACTTAGGGCAAGAGTACAAGAACAAACTTGTTGCATGGAGAAGAGAAAACTCAATTGAAAGAGTTGAATTTCCAACAAGAATCGATAGAGCAAGAGCTCTAGGTTACAGAGCAAAGCAAGGATTTGCTATTGCAAGAGTAAGAGTAATCAGAGGAGGAAAGAACAATCCTGCAATTAAGAAAGGAAGAGATGGTGGAAACAAGTCTACAAGAATCGCTCAGTCCAAAAACTATCAGTGGATTTGTGAAGAAAGAGCTCAGAAAAGATTCCCTAACATGGAAGTTCTAAACTCATACTGGGTAGGTCAGGATGAAAAATATTACTGGTACGAAGTAATCATGGTTGACGTATACCACCCCCAGATTATTGCGGATAAAAAAATCAACTGGTTGGTTTCATCCAAACATACAAGAAGAGCTATGAGAGGAGTTACATCTTCAGCTAGAAAATCAAGAGGACTTAGAAGTAAGGGAATGGGAGCTGAAAAAGTAAGACCATCTCTAAGAGCTAATGCGAGGAAATTAAGATAAAATGGCACAATCACAATTCAGATCAAGAACAAAAGTAAGTGGAAAGAAATACATCTCTTTCAGAAAGAAAAGACTCTCAGACCTTGGAGGTCTTCCTGCTCTGACTAGCATTGCAGCAAAAAGACTTAAAATTAAAAGAGTTAAGGGTGCAAACCTGAAACAGTCCCTTTTATCTCACGAAGAAGTTTGTGTAGCTGACAATGGAAAAACTAAGAAGATGAAAATCCTCTCAGTAGTAAACAACCCTGCAAATGTAAACTACACAAGAAGAAACATCATTACAAAAGGATGTATTGTTAAAACTGAAAAAGGAGACGTAAGAATCACATCAAGACCTGGACAATCAGGTGTTCTACAAGGAGTTTTCCTATAAACAAACTACCTTTTAAAATCTTATTTATTCTAAGTTCACTACTAAAACAAGCAAAGATTTATTAAGAAAAAACACAGAAATTAAAATTATGTACATAAATTTTCACGTACTTCTATCACTCTCAGAAGATGAAATAAACAAAAATCTGGAACTTCATTTCAACATATTTTTAAAGCAGTTAAATGAAGAAGAAAAACAAATATTCAAATTTTACTGTTTGTTTATATCAAGAAACAAAGACAAGATAACAAATGAGGAACATAAACCTACTGATTTTTTAACAATAATAAAAAGCATATTAAATAAAAAATTACAAGAAACAAAATCTCAAAAAACAGCAGAAAAATTCAACAAAATAAATCAGTGGTTCTATCAAGGATACACCAAATATTATGAGAATACAGGAATTGCACATATCTTTTTCTATTTAGCCTCAAAATCTCACATAAACAATAATTTCAAAACATCAATACTTAATTTTTTTGAAAAATACATCCCAACAATAAAAACAAATCCTCAATCTCAAATAATCTTAAAATTCTTATTAATAAAATTAATCAAATACAAAAAAAGTCTAGAAAGAAGAGAACTAAACTTAAACCAACTAAAACAAATACTTCAAAACAATATTGATCAAGAAATTGAACAAATTATTTCAAGTTCAAGATCAATGGCAGAAACAAGAGAAGAAAGAACCAAAAATATTCAACTAAATTATGATTTTTTAATAAATAAAATTATAACATTATATCAAGATTACTTAGAAATTAATAATTAATTTTCAGTTTGAACTAACTGAAAACTCAGGATTCTCAATCCTGTAGACACTGTATTCTTCATTAGATGAACTTACAACCATATCATCAACTAAAACTACTCCTTCCTGAACAATGTAAGCTTGCCCATTTGAAGAAATAGCAACAACTTTTCCATCATTATCAAAATCACCAACAAACCTATCGCTAACAATAGCTCTGTTCTGTGCAACCTCTTTCTCTCCAACTACTTCAACATAAGAATATGAAGAAGAACTCTTCTCTCCTGACAAATCTTCATTATCAACATTTCCTAAAAGTTCGCAATTAGCTCCCCCATAATAATAAAGTCCTGCCATTGCAGCTACAACAACTACAAGTAAAAATAGTAATGTTCCTACTCTTGCCATTTGTAACAATATCAAAGTGAACTTAACTTATAAATCTTTTCATTTGTTCTCACTCAAAAAAGACAAATTTATAAACTTCTAAAAAATAATGTATCTATGACTGATAATAAATGGAGAAAAGAACTCGACATCTTAATTGATAAAAACATATCAGAACTCCTAAAAGAAACAAAAGAATATGACTATGCAATTTCAAAGGCAAAAAACAAATCCAAGGCTCAGATGTGGATAGCTCTTGGAATCATAAACCACAAATTAAACCTTATTCTAAATGAAAAAGAATACAAAAAAAAGCTAAAAAAAGAAGAAGTTGAAGATATTCTAAACAAACTTGAGAAATTGTAAAATGTTATCAATTGATGATTATGAACAAGGTAAAATTCCATCTTTAGAAGACTTTGAAATTGTTTCAGAGTTATTTCAAAAATATTTTCAAACCTATCCAAATAGATTAATTTCTCTTGCACTATATGGTTCATTTATTGGAAATAATCACTCTCACTCAAGTGATTTAGATTGTTTTTACATCCCTCAAAATCCTCAAGATTTAATCGCATTTGGAAACTTAATTAGAAAGATATTCAATGAATATTATATTGACGTCGAAGCAAATCCACTTAACCCTGAACTTTCTAAAATGGGACACCATACAATTATTCCTTGTTTTAATCAGCATATCAATATTGCAATGAACTCTAAACATAAAATGATTCTTGGAGAAAATCCCCTTAATTATATAGGAGATTTGTCAATAAAAGATATTTCAGATGTTAAAAATAGCGCTAAACATGGACTTGTATTCAGAACATGGCAACTTGCTAAAAAATCATTTTGGAAAACTTTAGAACAAAAAGGAGGACTATTAGAAACCATTCTTGAAAGCCCATATCATGTTGCTAGATTATCCCTTCAATATCATAACCCAACATTATTTGAACAAAAAGGAATTAAAGACAATAAAAGAAATGTTGTTAAATTATATGAGAATAATGGTGGACAAAATTTTCAATTCTTAAAAAACATATTTGAATTAAGAATGAGATATAATCAATTATTAAAAGAAAGAAAAGAAAAAGGAATAACAAATAAAACTGAGTATATTCAATTATTGAATGATGTTGAAAATCAATTTCTACCATTTTACGAATTTTGCAGAACTAACCTTAGAACTATGCAATAATTAAACACAACCTTTATTAACACACATTTCAACCTATTTCTATGACTAATAATGCAAAAAAAAATATTGTAATTAAAAAACCAAAAAAGCCTAATCAAAGACTCAAAAAACACAGATTAATCTTTGCAACAACACTCAAGATATTTTTAATTGCATTCCTAATATACGGATTTTATTTAACTTCAGCTTCATTTTCAAACTCAATACCACTTCTTGCAGTAAACCAAGACGATCAAGGCAACTCACATGGAGGCTCAGTAATAAACCTATACTTAACAGTAAAACCAGGTTCTGGACAAATCCATGTAAACCTTAACACACTTGAAGAAATTGATACACAAATATCAATAATTAATTCACAAAAAATTGCCTGCAATCTCTTTGAACTTGATTGCGAAAATTATGATTTTTACTATGAATTTGACGGATCAGCACTTGTCTTAAAAGGACCATCTGCATCCTCTGCAATTGCCATTCTCACTGCAAAAACGCTCAAAAAGGAAAAAATAAACAACAAAGTAGCTATGACTGGCTCTTTAAATTCGGGAGGAATAGTTGGGACTGTTGGAGGAGTTGATCAAAAAATAAAAACTGCTCAGGAAGAAGGATTCAAAAAAGTCATAATTCCACTTAATTCTGAATACAATGGATCAGTTGAATATGAAATAGAAATAGTAAAAGCTCTTGACATAATTGAAGCATACAACAATTTCAATGGTTATAACTATAAACTAAAAACGTATGAAATTGACAAAACTTCATATGAAAATTTCATGAGGTCCTTGGCTGAAAACATATGCTTAAGAGCTGATGAAATAAAATTCCAAACAAACCTTGAAATCATTAACCAAAGCTCATCAGAATATCAATACAAACTAAATGCCCTAAAAAGCTTAAACTCATCACAAACCGCACTTGAGAATAAAAACTATTACTCACAAGGAAGCTTCTGCTACAATGCAAACCTAAACCTAAGAGCGCTCTCAGAAATTCAAAAAAACATAACTGAAGACAAAATGGATTCAACAATAACTCAGCTTGAATCACAAATCAACTCAAAATATGTTCAAATCAACTCACAAGACTACAAAAACAACATAACAACAATAAATGACTTTTATGTTTATCTTCTTTTAAATGACAGACTTGAAGAATCAAAAGAATTTTTAAAACAAATAAAAGAACCACAAATAAACATACAAACTTCAAATCAAACTAACATTTCATCAAATATAACTATAACTCCAAAAAACAACCTAAGACAAAAGGAAATTCTCTACTCATACGCACTTGAAAGATTCTACACAGTAGAACTATGGGAGAAATTCATAAAACATTCAGGAGAAAAAATCACATTCTCAGACAAAACTATCAATGATGCTTGCATGAAAATAAACAGAGACCTCTCAATAAAATCAGAACTCCTTCAAAACTATGGATTCACATTCTTTGAATCGGACATAGAAAATCAACAATCCTTATCATCACCATTCTCAAACAAATACCTCTGCGTATACAAAGGATTAGAACTAAGCGGAAGAATAAATACAGTTCTCAATTCAGTTGGAATAACACAAGAACAATACTCAAACTTCACAAAAGACATAATAGATTTGACAACATCAAGAATATCCCTAAACTCAAAAGGAAACTTTCCACTCATTCCCTACATCTATTATGAATATGCAAACGACCTTTACAAACAAGAAGATTACTCTTCAGCAACTCTTTATTCAAACTATGCACTTGCATACTCAGATCTTAATTTGTTTTTGGAAAAACAGGAAAAAACAATTCCTGTAATAAATGCAGCATATAACGAACTAATGGGAAACATCTGGTTTATAGTAACCATATTATTTATAATAGCTTTTGTGAAGTAGCTTTCTGCATATCAAACATCCAACCATCTCTTTTTTCATCATATCTAAACCTCACACTTTCATAAAATGCTACTTGTTCTCTTTCTTCTTGTGTCCTAATATCTCCTCTCTCATCAAAAGAAACTCCCAAACCATAAAATAACTTAAAAGCATTATTTTTTTTTGCTTCTTTAATTCCAGCTAAAAGTAACTTAGTCCCTATTCCATTTCTTCTAAACTCAGGAAGAACATAAATTTCCATTATTTGATAAATATTTTCTTGAACATCAGCTTCTAAATAACCTACTATTTGAGAATTAACTCTTGATAACCAATACTTCGTTTCTCCACTAAGAAATTTTTGAGACTTACAATCAAACAAAATATCTAAATTTCCTTCAATTCTATTTCGTTCTAATTCAAATTCCTTAAACAAAGGAATCATTTCCAATAAATCATTATCTGAAACTGAATTAATCTCAATTTCCAAATTTTTCATTTAATAAGTAAATTAAAATAACTATTTAAATCTTCTCATCCAATCTTTTCAAAACTTCCTCAAAAACCAAATCCAAACCATATCTCTTATTAAAATAATTCACAATGTTTCTTACATCTCTCTCATACAAATCATAGAAATTCTTAAAATCATCTTCGTTCTTTATTGTCATTGCCTGTCCCAAATCAATTATAACTGGAAATTGATCTCTTACCATGACATTGAACTCGGACAAATCTCCGTGGATTAATTTGGCTTCGTGCCTCATAAGCCTCATTTGTTCTAAAAGTTCCTCAAAAAACGCCTCAGGTTTCTCTAAACCGACATCTTTAAGCATTCCTCCGTCAATATGTTCCATAATAATTACATTACTCATTTGCTTGTATGGAGTAGGCACACTCATATTAGCCTTATAACAAATAGAAATATTTCTAAACTCCTTTTCTGTCCAAATTAAAATAACCTTTCTCAAATTTCCTTTAATATTCTTAAACCTGAAATCCCTGTTAATATACTGAGAAATTTTCTTGAAATTAGCTGAAGTCATTCGAAAAATCTTGATAGCTCTATATTCATCTTCCTTCTTTGCAAGATAAACATCTCCCTCCTTTCCAGTCTTAATGGGATTCTTAAGCTCATCAAAATACTTTCTCTGCTTCAAAAGTGCCAAAGTATCCAAAGTAAAATTATCGAAAACACCCTCATATACTTTGAACTTCTCTTTTGTGACTTTAGCCATCTTAGAAAGGATAAGGTAATGGTATTTATAAACTAAACTTATTTACTAATGAATTAATATTGATTTTCAAAATTAAAATTAGAAAATTTTTTTCTTTTAAATTAGCAATTGAACTTTAAATTTATTCAGAATCATTTCAAGAAGTATCATTAACACGGTCAAAATCCGGCTAAAGCGCAATAACATTGCGTTAAACACGTGTTAAACGAAATTTTCCACTCCCTTCGGGCAGCTTACGCTGACGTTTCAAATTTCTTTTAAAACGCGTGGTTCTTCAAACATGGCGTTTTCAATTTGAAAAAAGAAACTTAGAATAATAACAAACAAGAAGCCTAGAAAAATTAATAAATTCAATTCATTTCAACTCTAATATGTCACAAATATACGAAAGTGAAAATTATATTGTTGAGTCCCATGAAAAACCATTTATTTCAAGAAATGATGGTGGACATATTAGAATCAAAGTAAAAGATAAATCTATAACTGATAGAACTAAACTTACTCCATTACAAGCAATCGAATTAATGAGACTTACAATTATTGTAGGTAAAGCATTAGAAGATGGCATGAACAAGAGAAATATTCCTGTTGTGAAAATAAACTATGAAGATTTAGGTAATTGGGCATATAAAAGAAATGAGCAACCATTTCTACATATCCATATTTTTGGAAGGTCAAAAGATGCTAAAAAACAAGTTTTCCCTGAAGCTGTTTATCTTCCCGATAGGTCCACTGGTTTTTATGATGGTTTTGAGCCATTAAATGAAGAAGATCTTAAAGTTATTAAAAACGAAATTGAAACTCTTTTTTCAAGTATTGAGTTCTCTAATAAAAAGTGGGGACTTTCTTTTAATTAGTCCAGCATTTGGAAAGCCTTCACAAACACCTTAATCAAAATTCACTTCAAAAAATCATAAATCGTATCAATATTGGCTGTTACAACTCCTGCACCATAAGCAGCATAAGCCAAAGAGCAAGATAAAAAATAATCTCCCAATGTGTCATCAAACCTTTCCTTCATTTTATTTTCCAAACTATTACTAATTTCCATGAATCAGATAAGAATCCCTAATTTATAAAATAATCTAATTTACATCCAAATCTTTAAAAAAAACCTCAACCTACAATTTATATGAACAAAGATGAATTCACTCTTCTACTAAAAGAAAAAAACATCTCTCTTCTAGAAAAACCTTCCTTCCCTTCAAAAAAAGAAGAACTAGAATTCATCTCAAAACTTGAAAACATAATAAAAAAAGGCTCTCACATAGAATTCATCAACAACGACATAATAGAAATCATAACTCAGGTAGAACTAAGCGAAAACAACCTCTCAATACTAAAAAAACTAAACTGGGATGACTTCACAAAAACATTTGAGCAAAAAGACACAGACAAAAGAAAACACAAGATATACGAAAACTTCATAAGATTCCTAAAAGCAGAACTTGGAATACTCAGAGAAGAAAAACCACTCACAGACAAAACTCTAATTGAAAACAAAAACAAAATGGATAATTCTGAGCAAAAACTAAACTCAGACATATTCAAAAAACAAGAAAACTTCAATCCAGAAGAAGACAAAAGACTAAAAGCACAAAAATATCACATAGACATAGAATTCGACTACACAGAACCATCCAAAAAGATCTCCGTAAACGATTTTACTCTATACTTCAATAGAAGACTCCAATACTTCACAAATCTGCTTAAAAGTAGAATCAACATGGACAATGTAATGAGAATTTCTCAACTAAAAGATCTCTATGATACAAACACTGACATCTCGATAGTAGGACTAATCTCAGACATTTCCCAAACAAAAAACGGACATTACATGATAACAATTGAAGACAAATCAGGACAGATAAAATGCTTTGTAAATAAAGACAAAGCTGACATGCTAAAACAAATAGAAAACTTCTGTCTCGACGAAGGAATTGGTATAAAAGGAAAAATAGGAAACAAAATAATCTGGACTGACGAATTTGTAATCCCATCACCTCCTAATGAATCAGAACTAAAAAAGACAGAAGAACTTCATTATGTAGCTTTCATGTCCGATATCCACTTTGGAGCAAAAGTATTCGTTGATGAAGCATTCCAAAAAATGATAGACTTTCTAAATGGGCAAACAAACAACGAAAAACTAAATAAAATTGCTGAAAAAATCAAATACATACTTGTACCTGGAGATATAATCGAAGGAATAGGGATCTATCCTGACCAAGGAAAAGATGCAAGAATATTATCAACTGAGCTTCAATATCATGAAGCAGCAAGGTGGTTATCCCAAATATCAAAAGACAAATGCCTAATAATCACTCCTGGAAACCACGATACTGACAGACTCTCAGAACCTCAGCCAAAACTTCCATACGACAAAGCATATGCCCTATACAACATGGAAAACGTAATTATGACCTCAAACCCATCAATTGTAAAACTCTTTGCAAACGATCCTTCAGGAGGACTTGATTTCTATTTATATCATGGAGGCTCCCTATTTTACTATGCAGACAAAATTCAGCACCTAAGAGAAAAAGGAGGAGCAAAAGCGCCCGAAGAAGTTGTTAAATTTTTACTAGAAAAAAGACACCTCGCCCCATCACACGGTTCAACCCTATACATACCAGACTCACAAAACGACCCACTTGTAATTAAAAAAATGCCTGACTTCTTCATCACAGGACACACACACAAACTCTCAATGACAAATTACAAAGGATGTACAATAATATCTTGTGGATGTTGGGTTGAAATGTCAGACTATCAGGAAAAGATGGGAATGTTTCCAGATGTAGGAAAATTGCCAATTGTTAATACAAAAACTCGTAAACCACACATTCTAAACTTCTACACTGAACTGCATAAAAGAAAAAACGAAGATAATTAAAATTCATCCAATCTTCTCTGCATATTTTTGCTAACAACATCCTTATATGTCTGCCAAGATTTCCTAAAAATAAAATCAAACTCCTTCGAATTCCAATTCTCTTTCAAAAACTCCTTAGTCTTAGGGTCGCTAGGATATCCTGACCCACAATCTATCTTAATATTCTCCCTTATCTGAGCAAGCTCCTGTTCACGAAGCTCTTTTGCAACAACACTAGCTGCTCCAACAATCTCATACTTATCATCAGCCTTATTCTCTGAAATAATCTTACACTCAAAACTCAATCTTTTCAAAATCTCATCTCCGAACTTCTGTGGATTTGCAGTAAGTGCATCAATCATTACTAACTGAGGTTTCTCAGACTCTAAAATACTAACAATTGCAGAAATCTCAAGCTCATTGAGCTTTCCCCCCTCAGAATTATTTTTATCAATAAGTGCAGGTGTTAACTGAGCATACTTCATATCAATATTATCTTTCAACTTCAAATAAAGCTCAGCTCTCTTCTTTGGAGTAAGCTTTTTAGAATCTTTAACACCAAGTTCTCTTAGATACTTCTGAAAATCATTCAAAGCCTTTAAAGACTCAAGATTAATAATAGAAAAACCAATAAACATAGACCCCAAAACTGGCCCCTTTCCTGCTTCATCAACACCAATAACCTTGTACACTCTCAACTAAAATAAATAAAAAAATTAAAATTACTTATGAGAATCAATAAAATCCTTCAACTGCTCTTCTGACAAAGCTCCCATCTGCTGATCAAGAGTCTCTCCTCCCTTCAAAATAACCAAAGTTGGAATACTCATAATATTAAACTCAGCTGCTACATCTTGCGCTTCATCAACATCAACTTTCACAAACTTCACATCATCATATTCATCAGAAACCTTCTCAAAAATAGGTCCTAATAACTTACAAGGTCCACACCAAGGTGCCCAAAAATCAATAATAACCAAACCTTCGGAATTAGTAACTTCCTTCTTAAATTCATCTTCTGTTGTAACATGTGTAATTGCCATACATCTATACAGAAACTCTACTTTATAAACATTACTTTTAAGAGAAAATGATAACAATAAAATCACTTCAAAATTATTATTACTTAACTTTATAATAAGAGATCCCTCGAGAAACTACAAAATCCTTAAAATCCCCAGAGTAATCTTTTGGAAATAATATTTGAGATGGCATAATCCAAACTTTATTTCTCCTCACCCCAGAAAATTTAAAATTCTCAGACTCATAAAGTAACTTGCTTCTAAACCTTTTAGGAATATTCTCATAAGGAATCAAAGATAAATTTCTATCATTTTCAACGTTATATAACTCCTTAACTTCACCTCCATTAAAACCAGAAAGTTTAACATTCCGAAACTCAGTAATTCCCAAACTCACTTCAAAACCATCTTCTCCAAGTAAATCAATTAATTTCCCAAATACATCTTTAGGAATAACTTTCCTCGATTCAAAGACATCAGATATAAACATTGATAAATCCATAAAACAATAAGAACATAAACTAATTTATATTGTTTTCTAAAATCAAAACAGCAAATAAAAGATAAGCAAACCAACAGCAATACCCATCCCCACCTTCTCCAAGGTTCTCGGTTCCTCATTAAAAATAGTCACAATTTCTTCAGCCGAGATTAATGTTCCATAAACATTAGACTTGTCAATTCCATAAATATTAGGCAATGCATCAAGCTCAGTACTTCTCTCCACCAAATAAGAAACATCCCATTCTTCCCCTGCTTTCAAAGATTTAATTGTCCACACTCCTCTTTGAGTAAAAACCTTTGAAATATCCTTTATAATCACATCATCATCAATATTATCTGAAACAAGCAAATTCTCCAAAGTCAGACTACCAAGATTTTTAACCTTAATAATAACCCTTGCAAAATTATCATCTACATATTCAATTTCCTTTTGAATAAAAACCTTCTTTTCAGGAAGCAAATCATTAATAACCAAAACTCCTTCCGAATAAAAAGTCTCAGTCTCATAAACAAGCTTTGCTGGCTTCAAATATGTAATCCCCTTAAGATTGTTATTATTAACCAAAGTATAAGTAATTACGTAAGTATCATAAGCCTCAATCCTCTTAATATCAAAAGTCAAAAGCCCTCCATCATCAATCTTCACACTACTTGAAACATCCTTAATTTCATAACCCTTTGGAATCTCATCAAAAAGCTTCATATTCTCAATCTCAACATTATTAACATTAACAACTCTCAAAACAACCTGAAAACTCTCCCCACTTCTAATTATAGTCTTGTTAACCTCTTTTTTAACCAAAATTGAATCAATAATATCATCAATAACAACATAACCTCCCCCACCACTTCCTCCTCCTGAACCTCCTCCAGATGAAGGAGGTTGTTGAATTCTATCTGTAAACACAACATCAGAACTTAGATTAGTATCAACATAAACTTCAGCAGAAATCCAATAAACTGAACTCTCAGAACTATCATAATCAATGAAATCCACCTCAAGAAAACCAAAAGGGTCAAGTGTCATATTACTATAAGTCTTAACCAAAACACCATTTTCAAAAAAAGGATCAGCAACAGTGGTCTTGTACAACTTCAAAATCTTAGCTTGAAAACTAAAATCAGTTGGATTTCTAACACCTGCTGAAATAACTCTCGTACTATTTCCAACTGGACTCTCATTCAATTCCCCACTTAAATTATAAACATATCCTTCTCTTTGTGGTTTCTGTAAATTAATTATTGAATTTGCAGCCAGATCAAAAGAATCAGCATAATACTCAAAAACACTAGTCCCTTGAGACTTCACAATAGAATGCAAATCATAACTCAAAATTCCAAAAATATTATATCCAACCTTTACAGTCTCATTTGGTCCAATTATATATCCTTTAATTTCACTAAAATCAAAACTAATCTTCGAAGAGGAATTATCAACACTAATTTTGTTTATTCCAATCAAAGCGTCCAAAGTAATGGGAATACTCAACTCATAAATCTTGCTAACTGAAGAAGGATTATGTATACTCATAACTCCAATAGTACTAAGAGAATACCCTCCATTAAGCAATTTTGTCTGAGTACTATTCTCATCAAAACTAATATCAACATCAACAGAAAAAACACAACTAAAAAAACTAAAAATTAAAAGAAATACAAATGCAAATCTCAACAAAAAACTGTTTCTCATTGTCCATATTGTTCTCTGAATTTTTTAATCTCCTTTCTAACTTCATAAATTAGGAAAAGCACTAAGAACACATTAATCAGAATCCAAAATACATAAGAACCTTTCATATCTCCAACACTCCCAATCAAAGGAAGATATGAATATTCAAACTTAATGGACTTCGGAGAATCATCCTTAATAGTCCAAACTGCCTCATCACCTACAACTTCAGCTTCTCCACCATCTGAAGCAACATATGTAAATCGATAATTATCAGGAAGCAAAACCTTGAACTCTCCTGATTGAATTGGAATTGTACTCTCTCTTAGAGGAATCTGCAAGGATTTGAAAAAAATACCTCCTGGTTCATATTCAATATCATAATTCAAAAAAAATTTATACTCAAAACCTGGCAACAAAGGATAATAAACATCTAGTACAATGACTGAATAACTCTGAGTCTCCCTAACAGAAGCTTTTATATGATTGCCAAAACTATCATAAGCCTCAACATTATCAACCTGAATATTGCCAATACTCCCATCAGTTCCCCTTCCAATCTTAAATTCAATCTGTCCAGGAACAATTCCAACATCATAAACATTCTTCAAAACCAAAGTCTTGTTAATATTAATTGTATTATCGGAATTTATTTGCATAACTGTATCATAATGACTAAAAACTTCAACACTTGCATAAGAAAATGAGATTAGTGATAGAAAAACAAAAATACTAGAAATTAGTTTTAAAAATCCCATTTTTACCTCTATAATACAAAAAAATTTAATACTATTTAATTATAATAGTAAACCAAGTAGTAATAAAACACTTGCAACAACAGCAAACACTCCTTCAGTACTCTTAATCCTATCCATAATCTCTGAAACAATCACTGCCTTTGATGAACCAGCACCGTCTACTTGCTGAGGGTCTAAACCTGTAATGAAAACATCCATTAAAGTATAATCTCCAAGACCAGTAACATTAAACTCAACTGACCAAGTAGTATTCTCATTCATTGTTGGTCCTGGAGCAAATGATGTATTAAGTGCAGTATTTCCTATCAAAGCCCACTGGAACAAAGTTCCATTATAAGTTCCATTAATTGAAGTATTTGCTGAAGTCACAGTATACCAAGGAGATGCAGCATAACTTCTTGCAGTTCCATTAAATGTTGCATAAACAAAAGGACTTGTTATATTAAAATTTCCTGGAACAAAATCATAAATAGTAACTGCAGTATCTGCAGGAGTCACCTGATTTCCTTTATTATTAACATCAATCTCAACGTGATACTGATCTTGTGCAATTGAAGTAATATTCTTGTTAATTTCAAGCCAGTAACCTAAAATTAAATAAAGTTCCTTAATGTATATGTCATTTCCATTCTGAGTCACACTCCTGTCAACCAATTGAATACCATCATTTTGTATTGTGAAATTAACATCCATCCACACTATTGGAGAAGGAACATCCGAATAATTAAACAACCACAAACTACTAGACCAAGGAGATGATGAATTAACCAAAACAAATGGACTTGTAGTTGTTGTCAGATTAATTGAAGTGTTGATTGAATCTGTATCAATAGTATTAGGATCAGTATATGAACCATTCACATTCCTCTTAGAAACCCAGAAAGTAACACTAGTTAGATTATAAGAAATGTTCGTATTTGTATTAAAATAACCCTGAACACTCCAAGTCACATTACTTCCATACAAAGTTGCATGTGATGGAGCTACTATTTTTTTTTCAAAATCAAGATCCGCCTCACTAATTGCAGTAATGTCTATCACCCTTAATTGTGAAATTGTCTGATTTAAATTATATTTCAAAGTTGTATTAATGAAATAATAATAAGTTGTTGCAGGAATATTCAATGGAGTTGTAACATCATAATTAATATCAGTTGCTGAACCTTTATTCAAACATGTACCAGCATTAACATCCCATGCCAATCTCCTATTAGCATTGGCAAAACTCACATTAGTAGCATCTGTTCCTGCAAGAGTTGCTGGAACAAAGAAAAAATCTTGAAAAACTCCAGAAAAATTAACAGGAATAGTATTTTGGGTAATATTAATATTATAAATACAAGTATTAGTTTGATATGAAGCATTGTCAAAAACATTCTGCAAAGTATCAGTCAAAGTCAAATTATCTCCAGCTAATACCTTAGTATCTGAATAAGCAGTTGTAAAATTTAAAGGAGGTCTTATACTAGTTGTATTTATTGAATAAGTCCAAACTGACTCTTCTCCAGTTCTAAGCTCAGGAATATGCAATATAAGATTATTTGAAGAAGGATTACTTGAAATGAAAGTTCCATTTCTTCCAGAAGATAATGTTGGCAAAGTAATGTTTGTTGTGAAATCAAAAGAAACATAAATGTCAGACATTGTCTTTCCATTAAGATTCTCATTTGAAACATTAATATAACCAGTTAAAGTATAAACAGACTGATTCTCTGTAGTATCAGACCAAATCCCATAACTAGCTCCCACATATTTCAATGGATCAACAATAACCTGCTGATCAACATATTCATCAATTGAAACTCTAATTTGCTCCTGAGTCGCATTAACAGCAGTTGTCAGAAACAAAACTGCAAAAAACGTCACAAGTATTTTTTTTACTAACTCCATTTTACTATTTTAGATATACAAAACTACAACTCAAACAATTTAAATATGTTTATTACCACTGCAGGGTCAATCAATCCCAACAGTAAACAAGTCAAGAACATTATAATTCCCACTGCCATTCATATTATAACTAATAAAAATACTCTCTGAAGAGTTCAAACTCAAATTCCAAGTTAAAAGATTTCCCACATAAATTGGGCCTGAAACTACACTAGAACCATTATTTGCAGTATTAAAATTATAATAAACAAAATTATTCTCAGCAAAATCATACAAAATATAATCTTGCCACTTTCCATTATTTGTCACATTAATATTAATCTTATAAGAATTTTCTCCCAAAGAAACAATACCTTTACTCACATTAATGCTTTTATCAGGTAAAATACGAATTGAAACAGAAGCATTTGCAATATTGCCAACACTATCATTTCCAAACACAGTTAATGTATGATAACCTCCACTAAGATTCAAAATAACTGCACTCCAATTCAAAACAGAATTATTACTCATCATATAATTTGTTCCATTCAAATCAATCTGATACCAAGCAGAATCAACAGCAACATCTGTTGTTGCATTAAGTCCTATTACATCATCATATGCAAACTTGGTTCCACCCAAAGGACTTGTTATATTAATCACAGGCAAAGTTTTGTTTATATTTACTATTCTTTGTTCACTACAAGCCACATTATTAATTGAATCATTTGCACAAACCTTGTAAGTATAAGCTCCATTCAAAAGCATGCTCTTGTTAACTGAGCAACTATAATTATAAAGTCCTATGCTCGAGCAACCCAAAGATTCATTAATTCCATTCCACACAAGCCAAGCAGAATCCAATGAAAAATCATAAACACTTGCATTAATATAAGTCCAATGCCTATCAACATACGAATTATTTCCATCAGTTGGAGGAATGAAATTAACAACAGGTGGTAAAAAATCAAATACAACTGTCCTTGTTTCAGTCACATTTACATTACCATAAGTATCATTCACATAAACCTTGTAAGTATAAATTCCTTCAAGTACAATTGTCTTGTTAAAATAGCAATAATAATCAGGTTTTGAACCAGTGCAAGTCATGCTTTGATTAACACCATCAAATTCCAAAACAGCTGAATCCAAGTTAATCTCAGATACAGAAACATTAATCATAGTCCAATTATTTGTAGTTCCACTATTATTTGCAGGTGTTGGCAAAACAAAATCAACCAAAGGAGCAAATGTATCAGGAATTAACTTGAAGAATGAATAATTATAATTAGAATTATATGAACTCTTATTTTCAAATACAACAACTGAATAATTCCCAACATTTTGTGAAGTACTATCCCAAACCCAATTTGTAAAACCAGTAAAATCAGTAATTTTCACTGGAGAAGTTGTAATATATGACATTTGAGAAGAAACAGATCCTGTTGAAGAAACTGAAAAATTAACCTGTTCAGGCACTGAAACCCAATCAATCCAACCTTTATCAAGACCTGTGCTTACTCCGCCATCCTTTGCATACATAAAACGAATTGTATGTGCTCCAGGAGTCAAGGAATATGTCTTTAATTGCCAATCAACATTTCCTGAAATTCTATCTGTTCCAGTATCTGTATATACACTACAACTAGCAGCAGCAATATCAAGACAAAACACAAGATAATCCCAGCCTGCTTCCGAATCAACTTTCCAATAAAAAGACAAAGTCTCACTTTGATTTACTGTGAAAGAAGCGTCCAAAAATGCCTCATCATCATTTCCACAATTTGAAGAAGGTCCATCTCCAATCTGAACTGCCTGAGATCCTTCATAAAAATAAGTACTCTGAAGAAAAATAGTCTGTGCAGCGGTACCACTACATCCATTATTTGTTCTCGTCCAAAGTCCTGTATCAAGTGATGCTTGCTCAAACCTATCAAAAATGGGCAAAACCTTGTCTTGCTGACTCATAGCTGAAACAGAGGAATTTCCATAATACAATGCAAACTTCCTTTCCTCATCTGCAAACAAATCTGCAAGCCTAATATAAATATTAGTACTTGCCGTATTACACCCACTCACAATCCAGTAATCATACATAACTCCATCATTATCAACAAATCTCATGTCAGCGCAAGTTGCTTGCATATCTCCTGCCCCAATCAAAGTTGCAGTATCAACGGTCAAATTTACAATGACATCAGTCTGATCAATTCCAGTAAGTTCAAAAACATCAAATTCTTTTCTCTTCCCAAACCCACTAAGTTGCCAAGGTAAAGTTGCATTATCTGCTCCCTCATTTTCTATAACATAATAAGTTTGGTTCGCACCATCTAAAGGCGACCAAAACTTATCCCCAACATATCCATCAAAACTAATATCTTCCCCAACAACATAACTTGAATTTGCAGACACATTTGTTGTGGTGTCAAACGAGATTTCAACCTCTAAAGTTCTAGTCTCACTAGTGTCCGAATTTCCTGCAATAGAGTCATCAACACATAAGATATACCAATTATAGATTCCAACTCCCAATGTCAAATTAAAAACATTCTCCAATCCATTTGAAACTGAACTTGAGGATTTCTGCAAAACTCCTCCCACATAAAGTGAACAATAATCAATATTTGAGATAACATCATATGGAACATACCTAAAATAAATCAATCCATCAGCATCCTTTGAATTATTCTTTGGACTAATCAGACTAATACTAGGAGGAGTTGTATCTGGAGAAACATTCAAATAAAAATAGCCTCCGTCTCCTACATAATGATCATCTGAACCATCAACACATTCAACAGTCCAGTTATAATAATTATAAGGCATCGAAAACAAACTAAAATTTTGATCAACTCCTTTTGAAACTGAACTATCTGTTTCATTCAAAACACCATTCAAATACAAAGAACAATTATCAATACTGCTCTCATCACTAACATTGTATACAAAAACCACATCCCCATCAACATCATATGAATTGTTCAAAGGAGTTTTCAAAGTCACAACTGGTGCAATAAAATCATAATTTACTGTAAAATTAAAAATGCTGGAATTTCCAGAATTAGAAAAAGGCGCTGTATCAGTACATTCAACATTCCAATCATAATTTCCTTGAGAAATACCATACAAATAAAAATAATTACTTGAAACTTCTGAAATTGAATTATTAGTTTGATTCAAAACTCCATTCAAATACAAAGAACAACTTGCAACAGTATAACCATAATCATCAGCAGTATACTCAAACACAACATCTCCATTAGTATCCAGACTATTATTGGCAGGAGAAATTAAAGTAATTGCAGGAGGAGTTGTATCAATTTTAATAGTCACATTTCTTGTCACTGACCAACCTATATTTGGTGTAGAATAATTATCCCAACAGGAAACATTCCAAAAATAAGAAACACCTGTCAGCAACCCTGGAACAAAAAATGAAGTTAAAGCTCCTTCAATCATACTCGAATTAGTCTGATTCAAAACTCCATCAATATATAATGAACAATTGCTCAACCCCACAAGTTCATCAGTTGCATTAAAAACAAAAGTCACATTTCCATCTGGATCCTCAACATCATCAGGAGGAGAAATCAGATTAATAATAGGACCATCAGTATCTGGAGCAACATTCAAACTCAGATTCTCAGACATGACAAAATTATTATTAACTGAATCATCATAGCATCCAATTGACCAATTATATACCGCAAAAGGCATTCCTAAAAGATTAATTGTATTTGAACCAAGCTCAGAAATAACAACTTCTGTTTTATTTAGAACTCCATTAACATACAAAGAACAATTTGTAACTCCCGAATATGAATCAACAACATCAAATACAAAATCAACATTTCCATCAATATCCTGAGAATTATTTGCAGGTGAAATCAGCACTATGCTTGGAGCAGTATTATCCAAAACCACCAAATCTGCAGAAATATTATAATCAGTAAAAGATGCATAATAAAAATCAGCTATTGAATCAACAACACTGCAAGTAACATTATAAACCCCAGGATTTGCATAAGTTTTATTGAAAAAAGCATATCCTGTAGAATTAGTTCTTGAATACCCTAAATATCCTGAAACATTATCATAAAAATTTACCCTAACATTATCAGCTCCTATTCCCAAAGCCTCATTTTGCACAAAACAAGAAATGGTAGTCAAACTATCTTCATTAACAGGATTTGCAGAAAAAACAATTGAAGAGAGATTTGCATAATCATACAAATTAAAACTAACTGTTGAAGTAACTCCAAAAATTCCTATGTCCTCTGCATAAAACTTCAATAAAATATTTCCCACTGTTGAGAACTCTGCAACATCTGAGGTATTCAAAGTATAATTAGCCCAGGCAAAAGAAACAGGACTTGCAGAATAATTCACAAAAGATCCATTTCCTTTATGTGAAATAAATGCAGACTCCAACCCATCAGTATAATTCCAAAAAGAATATGCTAATACTTTCCCTCCTCTAATTACATTCGAAACATTCACACCAACTAATTCAGGATTAGGGGCAAGTCTATCTAAAATAGTAACATTAAATTCAGTTGCATTAATACCATTATCTGGTTCAGACAAAATATTTCCATTAACTAAAACAGGATAAATAGAACCCACACTCCCTGTTGCATTAATGTAAAATGTAACAACCTGAGATTGACCATTATTCAAACTGATTGTTTGTGGATTTGAAGAATTTGTCCACAAAGGAGATGACGAGATTATAGGCATCTTTTCAAAAACATAATTACTAATAGAAACATTAAAATCATCAATGGCAACATCCCCTCTATATGATCCAATGGCATAATACTCATACCTGAATCGAGTGCTAATAGTTCCAGAATATGAACTCAAATCCACAGTTCCTTGCAAATATGCATCTCCTTGATTTGCCTGCTGTTGGCCACTTACACCCCAAACTCCCAAATTCCAATCAGTTCCATTATAAACATCAACAAACAAATCTCCCATCTCTCCAGCAGCATTTCCAAACATATGATACCAAAAAGTCATAGAACCTCCTGCATCACCTGCTGAAAAAGTAGGTCCCGTAAGAGTTGCAGTTGTATCTCCTCCATCACAAAATCCTGCAGAAGTTTCTACATAGGCATACCACCCAGCAGCTGTTCCCAAAGTATGATCTACTGTTGGTCCTGTCTGACCTGAAGGAGTACCTGCCTGATCTCTAGTCCAATCACAGCTTCCTCCATCTACACTCCAATCCCCAAAACTACTCTCCAAATCTTCAAAATCAACTAAAGAACTCATAGTTCCAGTTTTTGAAAAAAGCGTAAGATTAATACTACCACAATTCTGCTCATAACAAGTCACATTAACTTCAAGCTTTCTTGAATTATTCTGTTTTATATAAAAAGGATCTGCAAAATCTCCAACATAATCCAAAATAACATAAGGGGCACTCACATTCAAAGTCCAATTAGCTCCCAAGAATGCTTCATTCTCAGAAACATCTCTCACCAAAACATTCCACTCAAGCAACCCTGCAACAGGCACAGTATAATTAATTTGAATATTCTCAAAAGTAGAATTCCCTAAATACTGGGTCTGTGTTCCAACTAAAGAACCATCCTTCCATACATAAAGTGTAGCTCTTTCAACCCCATAATCATCTGTCGCATTTGCAGTAAATGAAATATTCTTGTAAGTTAAAGTTGAACCACTTGAGGGTGCAATCTTGCTTCCACTTGGAGGATTCCCATCAACAATGAAAATTATTTTATCATTACTATGTGAAACAACTGCTGCTGCACTTGCACTTTGCGCTTGAACATAAATCTTTATTTTATCTCCAACATTCCCTGTTGCATTCAGACTAAAATTAATAATTTGATTTGTATTCTGATTCAAATTCACTTGCTGCATCTGCGAACCAACAATCCAAAACGGAGTCGAAGACACATTATCAATCTGAAAACCTCTATCTCCTGTCAGATTAATACTATCAAAATACATACCATCAGTTCCACAAACATAGTTGTCATACTGAGTAAACTTAATTGCAAAATTATCATCCAAATAAGAACAAAAATTAGGATCGGCAGTAATATCTACAACTCTATTGTACCAAGTATTATCAGTTAAAGATGCAGGATTATAATAATCTAGTTCATACCACTGATTTCCATCACATGTAAAAAAAGTCCCTTCCCCATTACATGTATCTCCCGTATGATCTCCACATTGATTACTTTCATCTGCAGTATCTGAAACCATGGCATCAATACCTTGCAATCTAAAATGCCTAAAATCATAAACACTCTTCAAAACTGATGTCTCATAATTACCATTTAAATTTGAATCAAATCCAATAAAATAAGTTCCTGAACTTGGGTTCATACCACAAGTTCCTGCTGTCATAAATTGCTGCCTTGCAAACCCATTTGAACTAATAAAATTCCAAAATGATGTATTTAGACTTCCTGCCTCAAACCCTTCAAAAAAAGAATACCCTTCTACAAGATAATACACCGTCACATTAATATTACCACAATTTCCTGTATTATCACAACTAACATTTACACTTACATTCCCAATATTATTCTGAAAAATCTTCTGCTGAGAATAATTTGTCAAATCAACATCAAACACATACCCTGCGCCCACTCCTGCATATGCACTAAAATGAGTTACATTAAACCAAACAAACTCTCCATTTTGCTCAAACTCAACTCCAGCATCAGTCCATGAACCAAGACATTTTCCATTCAAAATATTATTACATGTCAATATCTTCTCAACATCGTCTGGCAAATCCTTCTTCAAATAAACAACTGCATTCGAAAAATTAGAAGCTTCAACTATAACAACCTCAGTTTTAACATCTCCTCCAAAATTCCTATTTGCAGACTTGAAATCCTTGCTATTCATCACATCAAACTTTTTTACATCATTAAGATTTGAATTTTCAAATTCAACATTTGAATATCTTTTTTTCAAAGAAACATCTTCACGCCCGTTACTCTTCTTAACATATTTATCCACACTAACACTTAAATTCTCTTCAATATCAACCAGTCTTTGAGGCTTTCTGAATGAAACATTGTAAACTTCTGGATTCAAATTATAATGTTTGTAAAACTCAGAAAGTTCATCTTTACTTGAAATCACTTGCCTAACCCTATTATTATTTCCGCTAATCCCATTTCTTCCCAAATTAAAAAGATTCATTGGAAGTATAGTAATATTCTCATCAAATGAATTCTTCTCCACTTCAAACTCAAATGCCTCACCCAGAACAATCTCCTTAGGAAAAGTTGAGATTTTCATCTTTCTACCTGTCTCATCACTAACAAATACTCCTTGTTCTTTCAAACTTGTATCCAAAACTTCATTCCAATCTAAAATCTCTTCATTCATAGAAACAACCTTAAAAGTTTTCTCAAAACTATCAACACTTGAATAAACCTGCATCACATAATCTCCAAGAAAAATATTTGATTTCAGTTCAAAATTAAAATCACAAATCCCTCCCTGACAACTCAACTCGAAAACTTCTCTATATTCATCATTACCTTTAGGCAATATGTGAAAAATATACTTGCTTCCCATTGAAGGGTCTGCTGTTAGCTTTCCAGAAACAAACAAGGACGAATTTGATTCAAGAACATAAAAAGGCTTTATGTCAACTCCAAAATTTGAATCTGGTTTCTCAAGATTAAAGTTCAATCTCTTCTCATAATACTTTCCAGTATGTTTTGTTCTTATAAGAACATAATAATCATCAAAAAACACTCTTCTAAGTTCAATCTTTGTCTCACATACCCTCGAACACTTTATCCTGTCATCCCCAACAATCAGATTCTCTTTTTCATAAACTATCTCAATTTCCAAATCCAACTCATCATCAACATGATTTTCAATTTCAAGTATAACTGAATATGGTGCCTTCACATTATTCACATAAGTAATCTTTGCATCAAAAATACCATCTGAAGTCAAATAAGTCACAGCAGATAGAGAACTCACTAAAAATAGTACAAACAATGCTAAAAACCATTTATCTTCTGCTGGAAATTTCATACTAAGTATGAAATTAGACTTTTACTTTATAAAAATTAGGTATCTATGGAAAGGAGTGTCAACTTGCACTTCCAAGTTTGACCTTAATCTTTTCTGCCAAACTTTCAAGTTCTGCACTCGACAATTTACTTCCCTGCAAATCAAAATCAAGCCCGTCATCATCATACCTAGGAATAACATGAATCATGAAATGTTGAGACTGCTGGCCTGCAGCTCCCCCATTTGCCATAAAAACAGTAACATCCTTGCAATCAAAACTTGTCTTTAACAAATCACTTAGATACTTTGAAATAACACTCAAATGTCCCAAAACTTCATCAGGAACCATAGGCATCATCATATAATGTTCCTTTGGCATTAAAAGCAAATGCCCAGTAGTTGCAGGATTAATATCTAAAATTGCAAGACAAATATCATCCTCAAAAACCTTCTTTGCAGGTATTTCCCCTTTAACAATCTTACAAAAAATGCAATTTTCTTTCATCAATTCGATTCTTTTTTTAATCTCTTCCTCAGAAAGTTGCTCTGCCATAATATAAACTCAAAAGATGACTATTTAAATATTTTGTCTTGATTTAAGAGTTAAAAGAAAAAATTACTTGAATTTAGACATACATTTAGCACAAATGTGAACATTTTCACCCTTGTAAAAAGCTGCAATCAAAGGAAACTCCAAATCAGTTGCACTGCAATTAAAACACACTTTTTGTTTATAAGTGTCAGATGAATCAAACATCCCAGCAGCAGACAAATTATCACTGCTCTCCGTTAGTCCAAGCTCTTCCCTTGCCTCAGCAGAAACCCTTTCCGGACTCCACAAAGGCTCAAAAGTAAGTTCAATTTCAACAGACTTCACACCATCAACTCCCCTTACTGCATCTTCAATCATTTCCTTGATATAATCAGCAGTTGGACAAGTAGGAGATGTCAAAGTCATCAAAATCTTAATACCACCATCATCTCTTATATTAATTTCATAAATCAATCCCAAATCATAAACATTAATTGGAATCTCTGGATCATAAACATCCCTTAGAGCTTCAACAATTTGCTTTTCCTCAACCATAGAAAATATTAACGATTGTTAATATATAAATGTTCTCAAACAAAAACCTTTTTATATACCCAAATACATTTCAATTCTAAGATGAAAACATTGAAGATTTATTTAATATTTATTTTATTCCTACTAATTCCAGTTTCATATGCTCAAAACTATGCAGACATAACAATAGAAGTATTTGAAAATGGTGCAATAACAATAGAGGGAACAACTAACTACCCTCAACTTCAAAACATAACATCCTCACAAGAATTCACAACAAAAAAGGGCAAATTCTGGATACTTAATATAACAACAAAAGAAAACTTGGACACATTTTTATTTGAACTAATACTTCCTGAAGGTTCAACAACAAACTATATAAAAACAACTCCCACATTTAGAATAGAAAACAAAGATAATAAAATCCACTTAATTGGAACAGGAGAAAACAAACCTCTTACTCTAATTGTTCAATATCAAGTAAAACCCCAAATAACTACAACTGCGCAAAATAATTTAACAAATTTTCTTTGGTTGTTTTTAATAGTTGTAATTTTAATACTTGCAATCACAGCTGGAATTAAGTTTTCAAAAACAAATCAAAAAGAAATAAACAATAAAGAAGAAACTTCTGAATCAAAAATCGATCTCTCAATATTGCCCCAAAGACAACAAGACATAATAAATATACTCAAAGAAAAAGGAAAAATAACTCAAAAACAACTTGAAAATCTAATGCAAATTCCAAAATCTTCAGTTTCAAGAAATGTTAAAACTCTGGAAATAAAACATATAATTGAAAAACAGCAAATAGGAAACACAAACTACCTATCATTAAAAGAAAATAATTAATTTTATTGTTTAGAAGTAAAAACACATTTCAATAAACTGTTCCGCTTTTGTTCCGCAAAAACAACAAATATTTATATACTGTTCCAACCAAAACAGACATACTAAAAAGAAAAATGTTAAAAAAAATATCTACAATATTAATGTTTTTAATGATGGCAATCACAATGCCAGCATTAATATATGCAGAAAACGAAACAACTGATGATTCGGTTTCTGAAACTGAGGCCAGAATATTATCTGATGAGACTGGTGCTCAAGTAAGACTTCTTCAACTACAGGAAAGAATTAACCTTCAGATAGAAAACGCTAACACAATTATTCAAAGAATTGAAGATGAAAACATCACTGATGTAGACACTCAAATACTTGAAGAAATTGTAGTTGAACTAAAAGCAATATCTGTTGACATAGACTCAATTGATTTTAACAAAACTGCAGAAGAACTAGCTTCAGAATTTGTAGCACTAAAAGTTCAGGCAATTGATTTGTCCAAGGAATTCAAAGACATTGTTAGAGGAATATTTAATGATGATGTCAAAGAACAGCTAAAAGAGAGAATTGAAGAAAACAAAAGACTAAGAATTGAAATTAAAAACGAAAGAATTGAAAAACTAAGGCTTGAATACAATTCAAAAAAAGTTGATGAAATTGCAAAAAACCTTGGAATTGAAGTTCAGCAAATTAGAAACAGACTAGAATCAGGAGATGCAGACATTTCCCAAATAAGAGAAGAAATTCTCTCAAGATACAGGAATCTATCTAATGAAGATAGAAAAGATGCAGTTCAGAAACTAAGAGAAGAAAATGCAAAAAAAAGAGTTATGATTGAAAAATTAAGAGAGGATATATCTCAGAATCAGGAAAAAATAAGAGAAGAAATAAAATTGAGAATTAACAACACAAGACTTGAAATCAAAGAAGGAAGAATCAGATACTCTGATGACAACATAAGATTTGAAGCAAAAGAAGGAGAAGTAAGAGTTCGTGCAACTCAAGATAGCACTCCAGCAAGAATTGGAGATATGCAATTCACAAAAATCAAAGTTGATGTGAGAGTTGGCAGAGAAACTCAGGTTGAAATTGAAAACCAAGAACAAATTGTAAGAGAATTTAAAATCCAAGCTAAAGATCCAGAAGAAGCAGTTGCTCAAATTGCAGAAGAATTAAATACAACTCCTGACAAGATAATGCCATATTTGGATGTAAGATATAGGGAGGACTAAAAAGATGGAAATAAAGAACAAATTAAAATCTATAATTGCAATTGCAACATTATTCATCCTTCTTGCAGGATGTTCATCCAATATTCAAGATGATAACACAAAACCAGTAATAGAAAACGATCAAACTAATCAGGACACTACTCCTGCATCTGATGAAACAGACATTCAAAACTCAATTGACAACTCATTAATTGATGAAAACGATGTTGAGATAGGAGAATTAATCTAAAGTTTTCCCTTTTTCAAAATTTATTTTTTCTAAATAACAATAAAAATAACACCAACTAGCATACCAATAGTTGTAATAAATTTCTGCTTCAAATGTTTTTCATGAAACAAAATTCCCCCGAAAATAGAAGACATCAATGTAGAAGTTCTTCTAAGAGGAATAATCAAGGAAACAAGTGCAGAAGGAATTGCAATTGCCACCAAAACCAAATACAATGAAATAACTGTAAAAACAGAAATGACCAACGTTTCAGGTTCTCTCTTTATATCTTTAAGTGCATTTAAAAAATATCCTTCTCTAATATAATAAATGGAAAGAACAAACAAAATAATTACAGCATTAAAAAAAAGATTGGTATATACATTAACTTCCTTTAAAATCAACTTGTCAAAAACAGCAGCAAGACTAATCGTTACTAATGTCAAAATTGCCAAAATAAAAAAAGAAGATTTTGCTTTTTTCAAAACATTCAATTGAAACTTATGAGGTTTGTCTTTTTTATGATGATGAACAATAACTTCCAAATAATAAGTTGATGCCAAGATAAGAATTATTCCTCCAAATTGTATTAAACTGATTTTCTCAGAAAGAAAAACCACTGCAAAAAAAAGCAAAACCAAAGGGCTTAAATTTAGAAGAGGACTAACATGTGAAATATCATACCTCTTAAGCATCTCCAGATAAAAAACTGTAGCACAGGCTGCAACCAAAGACTTTGCCAAATAAAGAATCCAAAGTTCTTTATAAGAACTAAAATCAATATTTGGATAAAGCAAAGTCAAACTTATTACCAAAATTAAGAAATACTGTTCAAAAAGAATCTGCAAAGGTTTGACATTTTTTTTATTAAACATCCTTTTGGCAAGAATATCCTTGATTGCAAAAAAAACCGCAGAACTCAAAGCTATCAATGCCCACATTGCCATTATAAATTAAACTCTTAGACAATAGCTTTTTAAATATTTATACCAACTATTAAATTATGAGCAAACAACTTCTTCAAAGATATGATAATTTTTTTGGCACCCGAACATCACAAAAATTACTTGAAGCCAAAAGAAAATATTCTAACAATCAATTCATAAGAGTAAACAAGTCTAAAACTTCAAACAAACTAATAGAAGAATTTCTTAAAAAAAACAGAGTGAAATTCACTAAAACATATCTGCCTAATTCATTCAAAATAGAAAAAACTTTCTTCAACCTCTCCTCTGCTCCTCAATGTATATTAGGAGAATTTTATTTGCAAGACTTGGCATCACAGATTCCAGTAAACTGCATTGATTTTTCTTCACTTCCAAAAAAGGTTAAAGTTTTAGACATAGCAGCATCTCCAGGTTCAAAAACAACTCAAATTGCAGACATACTAAAATCAAAAGAAATCGCATATGACATTATTGCACTTGAACCAGAAACAAAAAGACTAACCAAACTAATAAACAACATCCAAAAGCAAAGCTTTGAAAATATTAATATAATTAATTCAACAGGACAAGATTTCAAAACATCAACTAAATTTGACATAATACTTCTTGATGCTCCATGTTCTGGAAACTTAGTTGGAGACAGAGACTGGCTAAATAAAAGAGACTTGAAAGGAATACAAAATAATGCAAACTTGCAAAAACAACTTCTCAAAAATGCAGCATCTCTTCTTGTACCAAACGGAATTCTGATTTATTCCACTTGTTCACTTGAAATTGAAGAAAATGAAGAAAATGCTCTTTGGGCTCAGCAGAATTTAGGTTTGAAAAGTTTTCTTCCAACACTCAAATTTCCTTTTGAGACTGACTCATTCAAATTGACTAAGAATAAAAAATATCTCAAATTAAAATCAATAAGAATAATGCCATATTTGAGTCAGACTCAGGGATTTTTTGTATGTTGTTTCAAGAGAAATTAGAAATCAAATTGCATTCTAAGTAGCAAATTCCCTTTTTGTGAAAGCCAATAATCAAATTCATCCACAAAATATCTCATTATTTGAACTCCTGTACCACCTCTTTCATCAGGTTTAGATAATTCTGTATATTGGTAAAAATTTTTATCAATTTTTCCTTTTTGATTTTCTAACCATTGCAAATAATTCACAAACTGAGGTAAAACAATTCCCTTTCCGCTATCTTCCACAGTTACATGAATAGAGTTGTCTATTAGACCATAACTAACTTCAATATTCTTAGAAGAATCATATTTATTTCCATGAATATATGCATTTAAAACAATTTCTGCTACTGCACTAAATTCTCTATCAAGATTTACCTCTTCAAATAAACTAATTACTGGAGATAATTTACTCTCTAACTCTTCTTTTCTGGAATCTAAATCTTCTCCTGAACTTAAACTAAAAACTAAAGATTCTAATTGATATTGAGGTTCAAATTTTTGCACCCCTGAAACAGCATTCAAATCTAGATATTCAAAACTATTAAAAAATTGTCTAATAAATGAAGAATTAGTATTTAAATCAATTAAATGTCCTTTCATAACCTTAACATGTAAGTATTTATTTATAAATATAACTTTTGTTACTCCTTCAAGTTACAACTAAATATTAATTGTCTAAATTCAAAACAATATGTTTAAAAATTTCTTCATTTGATAATCCAGAATTAATTAACCTTGCAAGTAAATCTACATAATCTTGTTTTACACCTTTAGCACAATTGCCGGTAATTGAACCGTCTGCGGACTTCAATGTAACTGGATTTTCAACTCTTACACAAAGTAATTTAGAAAAATCTTTTTTATCAGAAGGTTTTACTGCATAAATTATTCCTTTAACCTTAAAAAATGTAAACTCTGGACCTCCAACTGAAACTGTTTTTAGATATGGTTCAACCCCATCATTTAATTTTTTAAGTCTATGACAAGGAATAAAATTCAAACTCCCATAATTTTCTACTTCTATTTTTTTTCCAAACATATTAATCTCTCAAGAAAATAGTTTATAAACTTTATTACTAACTCCTAATCCCCTTTCCTTTTCTAAGTAAATACCAACTAAGACCAAACAAAACAACAACAAAAAGCCCAATCATTGAAAAACTAATCCACAAACTAACATCACTAATACCCAAAAAACCATACCTGAAAGCATTCACCATATACAAAATAGGATTTGCATAAGAGATGTACTGCCAAAAAGCAGGCAAAGCTGAAACTGAATAAAACACTCCTCCAAGATAAGTAAGTGGAGTCAAAACAAAAGTAGGCACAATACTCACATCATCAAACCCTTTGGCATAAATTCCATTCACAAGCCCTGCAAGTGAGAACAAAATAGCTGTCAATGTAACAACTCCAAAAATCACAAAAATATCAAAAATATTCAAAGCAGTAAAAAACATCGAAACCAAAGTAACCAAAACAGCAATAATCAAACCCCTAAGAACTCCTCCTAAAACAAATCCCCAAATAATTACAAACTCGGAGACTGGACTCACCATCATCTCCTCAATATTCTTAAACATCTTTGATTGAAAAAAAGATGAAACTACATTCGAATATGCATTTGTAATAACCGCCATCATAATAAGTCCTGGAACAATGAACTCCATATAACTAAACCCATCAATATTTGAAATCTGTGAACCTATCAAAGCACCAAAAATAATAAAATAAAGTGTCATTGTAATCACTGGTGGCAAAAGTGTCTGAACCCAAATCCTCATAAACCTCAAACATTCCTTAATAACAATAGTCTTGAATGCAACATACTGACTTCTAATACTCATTTATCTCTTCCCCCGTTAGTAAGCTCAACAAAAAGCTCCTCAAGCCTGTTCGATTTATTTCTCATACTCAAAACATCAATCCCTTTCTTCTTAAGCTCATCAAAAACCGCATTTATAGAATCCTTCTTTGCAACAACAACCTCCAAAGTTGTCTCATCAATAACTTCAAAATGGAAATCACCAGCATTAAAACTCTTCTTTACTGGATTCTTCACATCCAAAACCAAAGTCTCCTTATCAAGCTTTGATAAAAGATTCTTCATAGTTGTATTCTCAATAATCTCACCCTTGTTTATAATTGCAATATTCTTACAAAGACTCTCTGCCTCCTCAAGATAATGTGTCGTCAATATAATAGTAGTTCCTTTCTTGTTCAGATCCTTCATAAACTTCCACATTGTTCGTCTGATTTCAATATCAACTCCTGCTGTAGGCTCATCCAGAATAAGCAACTTAGGTTCATGCACTAAAGCCCTTGCAATCATAAGTCTTCTCTTCATTCCTCCAGAAAGCATTCTTGCCTGGACCTTTCTTTTATCCCACAAATCTAATTTCTTCAATAACTTTTCTGTCCTTCTAAAAGCCTCTGCTCTCTCAATTCCATAATACCCAGCTTGATTCACAACAATTTCCTCAGCTGGCTCCCACATATTAAAATTAAACTCCTGAGGAACCACTCCTAAAAAAGTCTTTGCTTTTGAAAGCTCTTTGTCCATATCAACATCAAAAAGTTTTACTTTACCAGATGTTTTGTTAATCAAAGAACTAATAATTCCTATAGTTGTTGATTTTCCAGCTCCATTAGGTCCCAGAAGTGCAAAAAAGTCCCCTTTTTTTACTTCCAAATCAATTCCTTTCAAAGCCTGCATACCATCAGAATAAGTCTTCTTCAAATCTTCAATTGCAATTGCACTCTCCATTCTTAAAACACAGTATCTTATATTTATAAACTATTGTAACTAATCGCAAACACTAGCCTTATAAATCACACTCTGCTACCTAAAACTATAGGAATATTTCAAGTAACCTTGCTTTGCAGGGAGGAAAGTCCGCACACCGCTAAAAAGAGAAAGGGAATAAACGCCTTTATACAGAAAACCCCTTTGACCTGTGAGCTATGAGTTTAGAT
>JBNKLP010000002.1:0-89971 GCA_050292425.1 Candidatus Nanoarchaeia archaeon
ACTTTCATCAAAGTAAACCGGCAACTCAATACTATCTTTGAGCAGTATGATCAGAATAAATAATTTTCTATTTCTTCTTCCCCAGTTTCCACATAATCTCAAAACTCTCCCTAAACCCTTGAGCAACTTCCTGCTGCCTAATCAAAATCGCAATTGGATTTGACGACCACACAATTATTGCAACATTGTTTCCATAAATATATTGCGACATTGGAGAAGTATTAAAATTCTCAACAAACCTAAAATCACACAAAGGCAACTTCTTCAATTCCTTAACCTCTGATTTCCTCAAAGAAAAGTCCTTATCAAAAATCATCCTCATCTTCAACTTTCTCTCCTTTCGTCTCAAAGAAAACTGAGGAAAAAAATACTTCAAAACCTCAGCAACATCAACACTCGTCCCATTAACCAAAATCTCCTCTCCAACCTGTATCTGATCTTCAAAAACGGATTTAACTCCACTTTTTCCACTAAAAAACAAAGTCTCAGATTTTCCAATATCAACATTGTACCTTTCAATCAAAGAAGGCAATAAATTCTCAAAACTCTTCTTTCTCAGCTCAAGCCTCTCCAAAATCCCTTTTGGATTTGTAACAGAATAAACTTTAACTCCATTCTCAACAATATAAGAAACAAAACCTTTCTCTGACAAACGAGACAAACAATCATAAACATTTCTCCTATGAATTCCAGACTTCTTTGAAATTTCTCCTACTGCACCATTCCCTAAATCTAATAAAACACTATATATCTTAATCTCCGAATCAGTCAATCCTAAGTCTTCCAAAACTTCTCTCATAAAATAACTAATAAATAAAAATATATAAATATTGTGGTGATAAACATCACCAAATTAGAATAAATAAAACAAAGCACATATAATTTCATGGCACAAAAAAAATCAATTCAAACTTCACAAATAATTCCAAGAGACTATGGACTAACATACAAGTTAGGAGAAGAAAAATACTTCTTCTCACCTTCCAAACTTGCACTTGCAACAATCGGTCTTGAAACTCCAGCTAAAATAAGGCAAAGACTAAAAGTTAAGGCGCAAAAAGAAGGAATGCCTCTAAAAGAATTAGAAGAGATTCTAACTACAGCTGTTCAAAAAAAAGATACTACAAAAACTCTGCTGAATGAAAATCCAATATTAGAAGCAAAAAAATACTCAAATCATACCCATGGAAAGATTCAGTCAAAATCAAGAGTTGAACCCTATGATGTATTAATTGGAAGACAGCAATCAACAAAATCTTCATCTCAGATACTCTACTCATCACATAGCTGTTCCTGTCCAGACGCATTCTGGGCTGAGGCAAAAAACAGAAATGTAATGTGTATTCATGAAGCGCAAATGATGCTTGCTATATACAAAGACACACATCCTATAATTTCAACTGCAAATTCCTTAACAGGACTATTTCCTAGGGATAGACAAGTAATTAGCTTGCCATTCAACTTTCAAAACAAAAGACTCCCTCAACTTGACGAACTTGTAACTGATGTTTTATTTTATTACTATGTTGAAGGTAAAAAACACTATGAAATAAATAGAAAACTACTTGAGAATCCTCAGATTTACTCATTTTTCCTGACTAATGCAATTCAGTCTGGAGATGATGTTCAATTTGAAGTATTAAGACAAAAAGAAAAACAAATTACCTCTGACTCCAAACACACTCAGGAATACTTCGCAGCTGCAAATGCTCTGCAAAAAAGAGCAGCTTCAATGCTAAAACAAAGAGGCTTCAATTCTACAGGCTACTCCATTGAATTCAAAGACTCAGAAAATGAAACAGTAACAAAAAGATTTCAAAATAAAAATGAAGTGATCTCACTTACAACCACACATCTTACACCTCCTATGCTAATAAGAAAATATCTTGGAGCAAAATCACAAAATATATTTGGAGATCAAAACTCTCCTCAAACTCTAGTTCCAAACACACAATATGTTTCAATTGATGATAACACAAGAAGAGAATCTCTAACTCAAATATTGCTACCAACTGACCCAGAATTTAATTTGTTTGTTCCTCAGATAATCAAAAACAGATACTCTGCAATAAACTCACAATAAATAATACAAAAAAATAAAAACTTCTCTTTTTCTAATAATAATTATGAGTTCAAAAACATACACAATTAATGGCAAAACAATCAAAATAAAACCTCATCAATTTGAAGGCCATCAATCACTTGAACATTATGAAAATCAAATATATTCTGCCTTAAGCAAAATTGGAATATCAAAAGATTATATCTCAATCAATTATAATGAAGAACTAGCTCAAGTAAACTGGAAAATAAACTCCAAAAACTTCTCATTCCAATGTGAATCACAGCAAACAAAAACTCAAAACCTAGGAGCAATAGCTCAAGCCATCCAAGAAGATATTCGTCAAATCACAAGAGGGATCAAAGACTTATTTTTAATAATGACACAATACGAAACAAAAATCAAACAAACTAAAAAATCAACACTCTTTGACTACCATAATGAAAACTCCTCAGAAGAAACATTTCAAACATCCAAAATCAAAATTGACTCTCCAATAGATGAAATCTTGGACAAAAAATATTTTTATCTCGAAAAATACGACAATCAAAAACTTGACTCAGTTTATCACAAACTAAAAGAGCAATGCATTCAAAAAAACTATCCAGATCATCCAATGCTAAAAGCTCTTAAAATAATAAGACAAAAAAAAGGGTTGAAATTATAATTTCTCATACTCTTCTTTAAACTTCTGTATTGCCTTTAATCTGGCAGAAATTTCATTCTTCTTCTGCAATCCAAGCTCAGAAAAAGTTTTATCATAACCTTGTGGAATAAAGCAAAAATCAAACCCAAAACCTTCTCCTTCTTTAAGTTTAGTAGTCACTTCTCCTGTCATCTCTCCTTTTACAACAATCATATCATCTCCATCAAAATAAGCAACACAGCAGACTTGCTTTGCAACTCTATTATCAGAAGTCCCAAGCAATTTTATAGCAGCACTATTTCCTAACTTTTCTTCAAAAAATTTGATGAAAGGTCCTGGCAAACCATTAAATTCATCAAGAAAAAAACCAGTATCCTCAACCAACACAGGTTTTCTTAAAATTCCATAAGCCTGCTTTACTTTATGCTCACAAATTTCTATCAAGTTCATTGATTGTATCTCATCCAAATCAATCTTCTCATTAATTAGACCTTCTCCCAATATACTTCTAAATTCTCTCAACTTATTTTCATTTCCTGTAACTAAAACTATTTCTCGCATTTTGTTCCTCTCTCTCCCTTCCAATTTACAATTGGAATTAATCTTTTAACAATCCTAACTGAATCCTTCTGTTTTTCCATCACATCAAAAATATTCTTATATGCAGCAGGGGCCTCATCAAGTGTTCCCTCACGAACAGTTCCAACAATTCCTTTCATGCTATCTTCAAACTCCTTCATAGAAACTCTTTTTTTAGTTTCATTTCTGGACATCCTACGTCCTGCACCATGAGATGAACTCTCCAAAAAATCTTTATTTCCAAGACCTTCAACCAAAAAACATCCATCTCTCATATTAGCAGGGATCACTCCTCTCTCATTCTTCTTTGCTGGAGTTGCTCCCTTCCTGTGAATGTAAAACCCATTTTCTTCAATTGCATGATTATGATTTCTATTGCACCAAAGCTCAAAATCTATTTTCTCATTCTTCAAAACATCTCTTAAACAATCCCTAACCTTGTATGCCATCTCAAGCCTATTAAGAAGAGCAAACTCAAGTCCAAAATTAAGAATGTTTAGATATTCTTTTCCCTTAATAGAATTCACATCAATTTCAGAAGTCACCTCAAATTTTTTAGAATCACCACTAGCCTCCTTCATATAAAACTCAGCAACCTTATAACCAACACCTCTTGAACCACTATGAATTACAAACCAAAGCTCCTCATTATCCTCACTTCTAGAAAGCTCAATAAAATGATTCCCATCTCCAAGTGTTCCCAAATGAGACAAAGCCTTGTTCCTCAAAAACTTATAAACTTCTTCTCTATATTCTCCTCCCTTAAAATCTAAAAGCAATCTCTTAAAACTCTCTCTAGTATGAGAACTAACTTCTTTAATATGATTTAACTTCCCCATTCCCATAGGAACTCTCTTTTGTAAATCCTCAAAAATTTCTTTTGCTTTTCCCTCAACTTCACCAACATCTCTAATTCCTTTAACCTTGCAAGCAATCATTCCACACCCAATATCATATCCAACCCAAGATGGAACTACTCTATCTTTAGTTACAAACACACTTCCAATTGGAGCTACATAACCACTATGAGCATCAGGCATGAGAGCAGCTTTCACAACAAAATCCTCACTACAGCAACTATCAAACTGGCTCTTCGTATTCTCATCCAAATCAAGCGCAAAATTAGAAATCTGCTTATTATTCATAAAAAATCAAATATTAGAAACTTAATAAAACTTTAGTAAAGAACAAATATTACAGGGGTGGTTCCGCAAGGCAAATCAAACTCTGAAACTTTATTTAGACACAGAAAATATTCCTCAAAAGGGACATATTCACTAACTAATCGATCATATAGCCTCGGGATTGCGGCTTAGCCTACCTCCCCTACAATTAAAAAACGAATTATCTTTAAAAACTTATCTCAACTGCAAACTTCTCCCTTATAACTGCCTTCACATATATTCTCAAAAATTTGATCATTAATCATATATCCATAGACATTCTCATCAATAACAATCACTGGAAGTTCTCTATCATAAACTCCATACTTTTGGGCAAGAAGTTGAATCGTTCCTTCTTTTTGAGCATCAAGTGAAAAGACCAAAACATCATCTCCCATTTTTGCTTTTACATAACTAAGATGGGTTCCCTGATCCTCACAAGCAGGGCATGTCTTCTCCTCAGCATAAAAATACAAAATTGGATTCATATTTCCTTCACAAAAATTATTAATTTTATTTGCCAAAATCCAGTAATTTATTTGCAAATTTGCATAATGATCCTTAAGCCTTGCAAATTCTTCTTCTTTTACACTTCCTGTATTAATGTAATTCTCAAGTTTTAATCTTGAATCATCCAGATTAGAAATACTTGTATAATAAGCTCCTTTGATCAACTCACATGAAACATTATCTCCTCCCTCCTTAAGTCCTACCAAGTAATCAACATAATTACTCTCAGTAACCACACTCTGATAATCTAAATCCTGCTGCTGAAGTTGTGTATAAAGACTCTGAACTCTTAACTGTTCAACATCTCCTCCAATCAAAACTCCTACAGTAAAAATAATAACAGTCAAAAACAAAACTCCTACATGCCTAAGCCAATTTACTTTCTTTCTCATAATCTAATATAAAAATAACTTCTTTATAAAAGTTATCAATTTACCTTCTCCCAACTGTTGGCCTTGTTTGCAATTAATCTAAAAACAACCTTTGCCCAGATATATCCCATTACAAATTTGTAAATAAAAAAATAATACAAAAACATCAAAAAATATTTAAAATTTCTAAGCATTGAAACTCTCTCCTTCGTACCTACAAAAGATAAATAAATGATGATAAAAATCAAAAAAAACAAAACAAAAGAAGAAAAAATCACTTGCCAGTCCAAATCAAGAAAAGTTGTATTCCACCTATAATTAGTAATATAAGTCCAGAAATCAAAATGGGTCATATACATCCTTTTAACAGTATGAAAACTATCTTTAATAAACAAATACAAAACAGTCAAAACTCCAATCAAAGCAAGAATACCTGTGATTGCAACAAGTGGCATATGATACATCCCAAACTCTCCATATTTTCTATTAAAAAGAAAATGCTTGTAATCCTTCACATTAAGCAAAGTTCCTTGATACCACCGAGTTCTTTGAGAAATAAATGCCTTTGTAGTCTTTGGGGATGCTGTATGAACAATCGCTCTTAAAGACTGCTTCAATGTATAATGATTATCCTGTAACCTCAAAGCCATCTCCAAATCCTCAGTCATATGTCCTTTTCTAAAGCCACCAAGTTTCTTCACAACATCTGTTCTGTAAATTGAAAAAGGCCCAGGAGTTACATGAATACAGTCAAGTTTCCCCATAATGTACTTGTAAAAAATGTTCATTGTATATTCAAGCCATTGAACTTTCTGCAAAATATTCTCTGGTTTATGAACTTTCATAATAGGCATAACTGATGCAACCTCCTTTGAATCAAACTCTTCAATCATATTCTTCAATGCATCACTCTCAACATAGCAATCAACATCAAGACATGCAAAAAAAGGTGTCTTTGTTTTCTTTAAAGCCTCATTAAGAGCTGTATGCTTACCACCATTTTTCTTGTCAATAATTTCATACCCATACTTTTTCTTCAATTTCTTCAAAATCTTCAAAGTACTATCAGTAGACCCGTCATTAACACAAATCACATTAAGTCTATTCTTTGGATAATCAAGCTCGTAAACTGAATCTAATGTCCACTCAACATGCTTCTCTTCATTAAACATAGGTAAAATAACAGTAACTTTTGGCCAAACTGCCCTTTTCTTTTTTGTATTATCATTAGGATTAAAAATTAAAACAGAAAGCCAGAACAAGGAAAAATATACTCCAACAAAATAAAGTGTCCAAATCACATACTTTGCTATCTGTTCATCAATTGCAACTGCCATATAACAAATAAAACTTCCCTTAAGTATTTAAATATTACTCGTCTAAAAATTAGTAACTCATTTCCTATAATAGTAAAATAAATATTGAATCAATAACAAAACAAATAACAATACTCCAATTCCTAAAGCAAATACTTTTGCTGAAAAAACATCCATCAAATAACCAATATAATAAGCAACTATAACATAAGGTAAATTCTTTATAAAATTAAAAGTTGAAATTGTTGTTGCCCTATATTTTGAAATAGTATTTTCATTAATTAAAATTGAAGTAAAATTATCAAACAATGTTTGAGACATAAACCTGATAATAATTGTAACTCCTCCTAAAATTAATCCTACGAAAGGAGAAATAATTAAAGTAATTGCAATAACAATTCCAAAAACAAAAAACAAATTATGTAAATTAAACTTATTACTTAAAAATGTAGTAAATTGTGAAGTTATTGCAACTATTAACGATAATACTCCCATAAATATTCCTAATTGTGATGCTGTAAATCCAAACTCTACCGCCAAAACATCATTCAACAACTCCAAACAAACCACAGAAAAAAAAGCTATAGACAATAAAAAAATTGTTTGATACTTTATTTGAGACGTTTTAGTTAATTCTCTTAATCCATATTTATTTTGTACAATAAAAGACTTCCAAAAACTATCTTGTTTTTCATAAAATGGTTCTTTTAATATCAATACAAAAATCAACCCAAAAAATGCAAACAAACCTGTAACATAAAATGGTAAAGCTGCAAATTTTGTAAACAAAAATCCTCCAAAAATACTCGCTAAAGCAATAGCAATCATTTGAATTGTTGTAAAATTGGAAACAACTCTTGAATAATATTTCTCTTGATTCTTTTCTTTAAGAGAATCATAAGCCAAAGCCTCAACTGTTCCAGAATAAAAAGAACCTGCAACACTAAGCAAAAACACAGACAATAATAAATGACTATAATCAAAAGCCATTGCCATAATAATATTTCCTATTGCTAAAAACAAAAAAGATACAAACAAAGTCTTTTTTCTTCCAATCAAATCAGCTATAGCTCCACTAGGAATTTCAAAAAGAATAGCCGAAAAAATCATAACAGACTCAATAAGACCAATACCTGCATAATCTGTAAAAAGCAAATAATAAAAAATCCAAATACCATACCAAAAAAAAGAATTATTCAAAAATGTTAATACGTATAAAATATTAACATTACGATTCACAATCATCTAAACAATTACAAACAATAAAAACTTATAAATTTAAGTAATCAAAAAAATAGAAAAAATTAGCAAATTTTAATTAAATGAAGAACCAATCATATCATATTCTTTTTCTTCAACTTTGACTTTCTCTATTGCATCAAGCATATCTTTTTGACAAACTTTTTTCCTTTTATCCCTAATTGCCTGATAACCTGCCTCAGTAGTTAATGCCTTAAGTTCAGCTCCACTAAATCCTTCGGTTTTTGCTGCAATAATTTTCAAATCAACATCCTTTTCAACCTTCATATTCTTCGTATGAATTTTCAAAATCTCTTCTCTTCCTTGCTCATCTGCAAGTCCAACCTCTATATGTCTCTCCAATCTTCCTGGTCTTATAATTGCCTCATCAAGTATATCTAATCTATTTGTTGCTGCAATAATTTTCACATCAGCTAAAGCATCAAATCCATCAATTTCTCCCAAAAGCTGCATAAAAGTCCTCTGAACTTCTCTCTCTCCGCTAGTTCCTGTCTCAATTCTTCTTGCAGCAATAGCATCAAGCTCATCAATAAAAATGATAGTTGGTGCTTTCTTTCTTGCAAGCTCAAACAAATCCTTAACAAGCTTTGCTCCCTCACCAATAAATTTCTGAACAAGCTCAGAACCAACCAACTCAATAAAAGTTGATTTAGTCTCTGATGCTAAAGCTTTTGCAATCATAGTCTTACCTGTACCTGGAGGTCCATAAAGCAAAACTCCTTTAGGTGGCGTAATTCCTATATCTCTAAACATCTGTGGCTTCATCAATGGAAGCTCTAAAACTTCTTTAACTTTCTCAACTTCTTTATTAAGTCCTCCAATATTCTCCCATGAGACTCCTGTCTTATTATCAACTATTAAATAATTTTCTACAGCAAAATTCTTTGTCAAATCTACTTTATCAACAATAACCAATGATTTTTGCTCATTCAAAACCATATCTCCTGGTTTTACATTAACAGGACAATTTTGAGACACTTCAACTAAAAAATTACTCTGGTTTGGAAGCTTTACAACTGCTCTTCCTTCATCTGTCATGGAAATAACCTCTGAAACAACAAAAGGTGGTGTTCTGAACTTCTCAAGCTCTGTCTGATAAAACTGAACAGTCCTTCTTAAATTTTTATTCTCTTCCTCTAATCTTGCATTCTCAAAAGAAATACTATAAAGTGGGTCATCTCCTACAGCAGATTCCCTTCTAACATCATCGTAGTCCATCTTAGTATGTATTAAGGCATGTTTATATATAAAGGTTATGAATTTCAAAACCAGTCATCAAGACCCTTTTGCCTTTCTTCCTTTTCCTTCTCAAACATCTGCGCTGTCATAACAAGCTCTTCTACTTCCTCATCACTAACTTCTCTTACTTTTATTTCTCTAGGCTTTGAATCAACCAAACTTTGTCCACTAAACTCAACTTCATCAGTAATTTGTTTTTTAATCTTAATTGCAAGACTCTCTCCAACTGCTCTTGCCAAAGTTTCAAACTCAGCTCTTTTCAGATCAATAATTTTCTTCAAACCAGCATTATATAACTTTCTTGCACGAACTCTTCCAACTCCTTTAAGGAAAATTAAAGACAACAATTCTTCCTTAATTCCACTCTTAAACCTTTGTCTTAATTTATTTAAATAATTCTTGAAAAAAAAATTCTTTCTCATTAAAACGAGCTCTTCTACACAATAAAGCAACCAATCCATAATCTCAAGCTTGTAATTAAGCTCACCTGGAGTCACTCTGTACTTATCACTTATGTAATCTTCATGTGCTTCACTAATCCAATCATTAAGCAAATCAGACATTTTCAAAAGCTTCAAAAAATTATCATAATCCATCTCATAAGGGTCATAACCCACAATAAGTGAATCCCCAACATCTTCAATCTTTTTTACATATATCTCTTCTTCAGCTTTGCCAACATTAAACAAAGGCTTCATCTCCACAGTATTTACAACAAAATAAATCAAAGAATAAACATCATACCTTGATATATTTCCATCTGAAAATCTTTTTATGAACTTGTCAATATGCTCCAAAAAATAATGTGCAGTATCTGGATTCAAATAAAGTTCTGAAATTTTCTTTCCAATTTGGGTTGCCATAAAATAATCATCTTCTTGACTGACAAATCCGTAATCCTTCAAAATTCTTAAAACTCTAAATAAATTAAAATTAAGTGCCTCAAGATCCTGATATTGATGAGCATAAAGGGTATTTGCAAAAAATTCTTTAATCTCCTCTTTAGAATTAATCATATTCATAGAAATCAGTGAAAGCATGTACATCTTCAATGTAGGTTCAACTGCAAGTTTGGAAATAATTTCTTCAGGTTTTCCAAAAACATATTTAGGTACTACCCTCTCCAATTCATCTTCACTCTTTACATGAAGTACAGCTTTTCCAATTGTCTCTTTTCCTGGTCTTCCTGCACGTCCACTCATCTGATGAAATTCAAGAATTGGAATATCATTAAACCCACGAGAAGAATATCTTTTGTAATCCTTGATAATCACTTTATATGCAGGTAAATTTAATCCTGCAGCCAAAGTTGGAGTTGATGAAATAACTTTAATCAAGCCATCCTTAAATGCTTTTTCAATAATTCCTCTTTGCTTTCCAACAAGTCCACTATGATGAAAAGCAACTCCTTTCTCAACAATTTTTGCTAATCGTCGACACTGTTTTGTCGGAGTTCCTAAGCATTTCAAAATTTTATCAGAAAGTTCCCTTAACTCCTTCCGATTCTCAGGATTTTTAATAGCATTTGCAATATTCTCTGCAGTCTTCTCAGAACTGCTTTTGGAATTATTAAAAACTAATACTTGCTTAGCATCATCAAGAGTATGCAAAACTACATTAACAATTCCATCTTTTGTATGAGTTTTAATCTTGCTACTCTCAATAACACAAATGTCCTCCATAAAAACACTTATTCTACCATTAATATAAACTTATTGTTTTAAAACAAACAAATAGAGCATCTTTCAAATGACAAAAAACATTTTTAAAAACAAAAAAGAAAAAAATAATAGAAAATGCACCTTGACCACGATAAGGAAACCGGAATAATCTCATATACAATTCTTGATGGAGGAAGAAAGGATGTATATAAAGGTGGTATGGACCTAAGATCTTTCTATATGGACCTAAACAACATTTTTCATGATAATCCCTATGTTACATTTAGCGATAGACTTGGAACTCAAGATGAAACAAAAGTTGGTCATTTTTTTGAATATGAAGTAAAAGAAGGAGAACAAGTAGATAATGGAGCCAATGAAAACAGGGCATCAGGACTCTACGAAAAAAAATTCACGTGGAAAAAAAAACAAGGATTCATTGAATTTGAAATGGAATGGGAAGCAAGAGCTCCTGCTCCGCACTCTAAATATGGATGGTTTGAAATTAGCATCAATATTGTGAACAGAATGATGAAAGACAAGGAAATTCTTGTTGGCAACCAAAAAAAAGTTGTCCAAGATGGAATGTGGGAATTAAGAAATGCAATAAAATACAAAAACAATGTAGTCCCTGAATATCTCAAAAAAATTCCATTTATAAAAAATTCACACAATTTGCAACATCTTTATCTTGAATTTTTCTATGAACATACACTTGAAGATGACATCATAAAATTTGGTGAGAAAAAAATTCTTACTCTTCTAAAAGAAACTATGCAGAAACATTTCGTAACTAATTATTAATATAGAAGAAAAGCACTAATAAAACCCACTAATATTATTAGACTAAAAATTAAAATTATTCCTCTTGAAAACTTCCTTGACCCCAAATAATATGCTATACTTCCCTTGAAAATCGTATTTGCGAAAGCTGCAATCAAAATCCCAAACTGAGCTCCAAAAACTGAAATATCACCTGATTTTGCAAGATTTGACAATGTAATTGTGACTGCATCAACATCTGCAAAACCACTAAAGAATGCAACCAGATAAACTCCTCCTTCTCCAAAAACAATAGTAAAAAGCTTTGAAACAAAAATTATTACAACAAAGAAAAAAGCAAATTTCATTGCAGGTCCTAATGTGAATGGAGATTCCATTTCCACCTTTTTTACATGAGATAATCTGGTTTTGTAAAACAAATATCCCGCAGCTCCATAACCAACAAATCCCATAATTGAAAGCATTAATGTAATACCCAAAAGCAATGAAGGATTAATAACAGCTACTTCAAAAATAATCCTAAAAAACATCGTTGAACATGCAATCACTGTTCCTATTATCAAAGGATTAGACAAATAATTTAGTTTTCTGCTCTCAATTGCAAACGAAGAAGTAAGTGCTGTTGATGACATCAGGCCTCCCAAAAAACCTGTAATCTCAATTCCTTTTTCAGCACCAACAGTCTTCATCAAAATATAACCTACATATGCAATGCCTGAAATAAATACAACCATAAGCCAGATATGGTAAAAATTAAATATGTCAAGTTGCACAAGCAACTCTTGGTTAATAAAATTCTGATGCCTTAAAAAATCTCCAATAACCCAAAAATCAAGCAAAGTATAATCCTTATTAGGCAGTATTGGTAAAATAACAATAGAAATCAAAGCAAACTTCAATGTAGCAAAAGCTTCAGATTGCTTAAGATTTTTTGCAAATTTATGCAATGCATTACCCAAAAACAAAATAGAGGCAATAATAATTGCTATTGAAATTGAAAGATGATAATACCCCAAACTCACTAAAGTTCCCAAAATAAATGTCAATAAAGCACTCACTTCAGAAGTAACAGAAATTTGAGAAGGGTACATTTTAGTAACTGCCCTATATGCAAAAATAACCATAAAAAACATTGCAAAAACACTAAATAAAATAAAATATCTGCTATCCAATATTTCACTTCCCAAAAATCCCATTAAATAACCCAAAACTGCAACCAAAGTGAAAGTTCTAAATCCTGCAAAATCATTTAATTTTCTCTTTTGCAACCTTATCTCTCTTTGAGCTCCTATCAAAGCTCCCAAAAGCAAAGAAAGCAAAAGACCACTAAAAACCTCTTCAATCATTTTAAAACCTAATGAACTCATTCAAATAAGATATAAAAGATTTCTTCCTCTTAACAAAGTGACAAACCATTAAAAATCACAAACATGAAAATTTCATATATGAAGATCATATTTCATGGTGCTGCAAAAGAAGTTGGAAAGAGCTGTATTGAAATTCAAACAGATGGACAAAGATACATTATGGATGCTGGAATTAAATTTATCCATAAAGGAATCGAATATCCTCAATATTTGGACAAGATATACGAACTTGATGGAGTGTTCCTCTCACATGCTCATCTTGATCACTCTGGAGCTTTGCCAATGCTTGAACACAAAAATCTAAACTGTCCAATATACATAACTCCTCTTACTTGGAAAATAACAAACCTTCTTCTTCAGGACTCGTATCATCTCGAAAAATTAAAACATATTCATCCAGCATATGTTGAAAGAGACATAAGAAAAGTAAAAAAAGATTTAAGGTTTATTAAATACGACCAGGAATACTCAACAAAGGATGAAAAAATAAAATTTCAATATCTAAACTCCGGACATATTCCTGGAGGAGCATCTATATTAATGAAAATTGAAGGAAAGACAGTTCTCTACACTGCAGATTTAAACACAGAAAACACAAACTTAATGATTCCTTCAGAACTTGAAAACCTGCAAAATGAAATTGATGTTTTAATAACAGAAAACACCTATGGAGATAGAATGCATCCAGACAAAAAAGAATCTCAGCAAGGATTAATAAACTCAATTATGCAAGCTCTTCAAGGAGGAGGCTCAGCACTCGTTCCAGTATTCGGAGTAGGAAGATCTCAAGAAATTTTAATCATCCTTTCTCAACTTCCAGATCACATCCCAATTTATCTTGATGGAATGGCGAGAAAACTAACTGAAATGATAATAAATAGTGACGACCCTTATTTAGACAACAAACAAACACTCCAGCATATGTTCAATAGAGTTATTCTTGTAGATCCAAGAGATAGAAAAAACATTGCAAAAAAGAAAGGAGTGGTTATAGTTTCAACTTCAGGAATGATCCAAGGTGGGCCTGTTGTAACATACACTGAAAACTTCATTAATGAAGAAAATAATTACATCATTCTGACAGGATATCAGGCAAAAGGAACAAATGGAAGATCATTATTTGAGGACCATCTGTTTTACCAACACCATCAAAGATTTCCTGTTAAATGTCATATAAGAAAATTTGATTTTTCAGCTCATTATGGACAAGATTCAATTCACAAACTAATTACCAAAATCAATCCAAAAAACTTAATTTTGCAACATGGAGATGTCGGTGCCCTTGAAGCAGTTCAAGCATGGGCAAAAGAAAATTACAAGGGAAAAATTTATCTGCCAGATATTGGCCAGGAAATGGAATTTTAGTTATTTAATAATTTTCTTTTAACTTCAATTTTTGCAATAACAATTTTTATTTTTTTATTCAAAATCATCTTTTGAACATTTCTCTTCAATAACTTTTTTAGCTCAAGCAATTCGAGATATTCGATAATATCATCAAAAAAATCATTTTTAAGCTTAAACAACATATTTTCATCCAAATTATTTTTAATAAAATTTATTGCTTCTTTTTCTTCCATGAAAACAACCATATTAATAAATTTATAAACTTTACTAATTAAAACTAAACTTTAAGAATAAAAATTAAAGTATATAAGAACAAAACTTTATATTAATTTATGAAAACAAAAATTGAAAATGGATTTTTTGATCTTATCCTATCAAAAAGTAATTTAGAAATAATAAAAGAATTGCAAAAATCAAAAACTCCTCTTCAATTTAAAGATCTTAAAACTTTAACAAATCCTAAAACTACTAAAAAATATTCAACAAGAACAATTTCTGAAAGCCTCAAAGAACTCGAAGAAAACTTTTTAATAACAAATGAAATAGTAACAAAAAACAAAAGAAAAACTCTGGGTTATGCCATCACTCAAAAAGGTGAAAAAACATTAGAAATTTTAAAAGAAGCTCAAAGTAAATATGAAAAAATAGAAAAATAACATTACAAACTTTTTGCTATCAATGCATAATACTTAGCCTTATTATTACAAAAAGCACAATTTCCAGATGCTTTTTTTGGTTGGTCGTAAGGAATATTATTTGATTTTGCTCCATATTTCTCCTTGATTTTTTCTTCACAATCAATTCCTCCACACCATTTTACTAGAGGCCAATTTCCTTTTGAAAGATTTTTCTCAAAATCTTCTTTAGTTTCACAAACCTTAATTCTTTCTTCAGTAAATTTTTTAGCTTTTTCAAACATATCATTATGCATCATCTCAAGCATTTCTTCTATTTTTTGTTCAACCTCATCAAGACCAATTTCCCATTTTTCTAGAATATCTCTTCTAACAAGTAAAATTTTTCCATTCTCCAAATCTCTTGGACCAATTTCAATTCTAATTGGAATTCCCTGAATTTCCCATTTATTAAATTTAAAACCTGCACTCTCTTTCCTATCATCATCTAAAATTGGATTAAATTTAGAAAGTTTATTTTTAATCTCTTCTGTTACTTTCAAAACTCCTTCTTCTTTTCCTTTGAATAAAAGAGGGACTATAACTACTTTGTTTTCAGCAAGTCTTGGAGGTAAAACAAATCCTTTGTTATCTGAATGAGTCATAATCATAACTCCAAGCATTCTAGTTGTAATTGCAAAAGTGTTCTGGTATGCGTACTGTTTCTTTTGATTTTTATCCAAAAATTCAATTTCAAAAGCTTTTGCAAAATTCTGTCCATCATGATGAAAATCTGGACCCTGAATAGCTTTTCCTGTTGGTAAAAAACACTCAAGAGAATAAGTACCTTCTGCTCCTGCAAATTTTTCATTTTCGGATTTTTGTCCTCTAATTGGATAAAGTGCCATTAATTCTTTCAAAGTTTCCTCATAAATATCTAAAATTTGTTCTCTTTCAGCATTAGCCTCCTCTTTTGTTGCAAAAACAGTATGTCCTTCATTCCATAAAAATTCTCTTGACCTTAAAAATGGAGTAGAATGTTTAAATTCCCATCTAACTACATTATTCCATTGATTTAATCTTAAAGGTAAATCTCTATGACTCTTAATCCACTTAGAGTATGAATCATACATAATAGTCTCGGAAGTTGGCCTGACTGCAAGTCTCTCTGAAAGTTCTGAACTTCCAGTATGAGTAACCCATGCAACCTCTGGAGTAAACCCCTCAACATGTTCTTCTTCTTTTGCAAGAAGGGACTCCGGGATAAAAAGTGGAAAATAAGCATTTTTAATTCCAATTTTTTTGAATTTCCCATCAACAAAATCCTTTATTTTCTCCCAAATCTGATAAGAATTAGGTTTATACACAACACATCCTGAAACTTTGGTATAATCTATCAAATCAGCTTTTGTAATAACTTGAGTATACCACTCAGACAAATCATCTTCCTTTTTAACAGTAATTGAAAGTTCTTGGGTTTTATCTTTGGCCATTTTTTATTAATTCTATATTAAACATCTCATATCTTTTTTTTAAATCTTCTCCTACTCTTGAAAAGGAAAAATACAATCTATTTCTATTATAAAATCTATGAACATCAATAGAAAATTTACCTACAATATAACTTTCAATTGCATTTTCCATCCCAAAATTGGATAATCTGCCAAACTCCTTATCTCCTTTCTCCTCAACAATTAATTCCAAAACTTGCCAAACTTCAAGGCCGGCAACCACTCAATCTCTCCTTAACATTTATCCTATTTTCAATTGTCATTTTTATTTAAATTAAATCAAATAAAGTAAACCTCTATTACTTAAAACTAGAACATTTCTAAAACTCAAACCAATTAATTAAAAATCAAGAATCGGGTAATGAAACATCAGATTTTGCAGCATAAAATAAACTAAAACAATTGCCAAGGAAAGTAACCACTTTTTTCATTCCTGCTCTTGCAAAATCTTTTCATAAAAATTATAAGACTTACATATTTAAAAACCTATCTCAAAGTAACACCCAAATTTTATATAATCAAAAAATTAAAACTTACTATGGTAATAGTAACAACTCTAAACAATTCAGAAAAACTTGCAAAAAAAATAGCATCAAAAATAGGAGCAAAATACTCAAAAACATTCGTTCAAAGATTCCCAGACGGTGAAATTTATTTAAGATTTAAAACTGAAGTTAAAAATGAAAAAATAATTATAGTTGAATCATTTCAACCAAACTCAACTAGAACTTTGGTAAACATTATCTTTGCATCTCAAACAGCAAAATCTCTTGGAGCTAAAAAAGTAGTATTATTCTGTCCTTACCTTGCATTTATGAGGCAAGATAAAAGATTCAAATCAGGAGAAGCTGTAAGCGCGCAGATAATGTCCAAACTTCTAAATGAAAATGTTGACAAAGTTCTTACTATAGATCCTCACTTACATCGAATTCATGCAATGAAAGAAATATTTACAATTCCTGCAAAAAACTTAACAGCAAACCACGTTATAGCTCAGTTCATCAAAAAACATTTTAAAAATGAAGTAGTAATGGGACCGGATTGGGAATCATTTCAATGGGCAGATGACATTTCCAATGAAATTGGAGTTGAAGATACGGTACTTGAAAAAGATAGACACTCATTCAGAAATGTTGATGTAAAAGTTACAAAAGAAATTTCCATAAAAGAAAAAAATGTAGTAATTGTAGATGACATAATCTCAACAGGAAATACAATGATAAAAGCCGCAATTGAGGCTAAAAAAAGAGGAGCAAAAACAATAACTGCAATTGGAGTTCATGGATTATTTGTCGAGAATGCTTATCAAAAAATGAAACCATATTTTGATAACATTTATACTGTAAACACTATTGAACATGAAACAAATGTAATAGATATAACATCAACAATCGTTGAAGAACTAGAAAAAAGAATTTAAGATTCACAATCCATTATATCTTCTTGCATGAGTATTAAAATGAAGTGCAACAACCCTTAAATTATATTCTTTATATCTTGAATTGAGCTGAGCCTGCATAGCTGGAATTACTATCAAAACAAAAAAGAAAAAAGGAATTCCATAATAAATTTCAAATACTAAAAAAGTAAAAGCCAGAAACCCTGGAAACATTGAATAATACCAAACTTTCTCATTTGTAACAGTAATTTTAGCATAAAACTCACAAAATCTATACAAATACTCAAGAATAAGTATAATTATAAATATCCATCCTAACTTCTCAAATAATGTAAAAAACATCCCTCCTTCATAAAAAAGTAAATTATACATAAAAAAGAAAAACCCCCAAAAAGCTGGCAAAATAAACAAAACAAAAATTCCACTAAGAGAATTAGGACTATTATTTTCATCAATTCTCTCAAAATCCTTAGTTGTTGAATAAACCCAATGAATCAAATATAATCCTAAAGTAAAAACCATAACAAGCAAAACTCTATCAGGGCTTTTGAAATGAAAATTTTCATAAAAATTTGCCAAACTTGAGTTCACAAACTTCTGCGTAATCATAACTAGAAACAAAAATCAAAATATATAAATTTAATTCACCAATCTACAGTCAAAGCACAAACTACTCTTTAAGCTTTAATTTGATTTTTTCAATCAAATCATCTATTCTATTTGAATTATCAATAGCAAAAACTTTTCCTTTTGAACTCTTTGATTTTTCTTCTTCACTTAAAATTTCATAGCCTTCTTCTTCAGCTTCATAAAAACACAAATTAAAACTTTCCACCTCCAAATTATCCTTTATTTTTTGTTCATTATAATTTCTCTTCAAATATTCTTTTTTTAATTCCTTTAAATCTCTATTAATAACAAAAAGAAAATCAATTAAATCTGGATTCAGAAAATGAGCAAAATGTCCTTCAAAAATCGTATTTTTATATTTTCCATCTGCAATATCTCTATTTACTTTTGCAACAAGTTTGTCAATGTCAAAATCAAAAGTCTGCAACTCAGGCACCTCTTTGATTTTAAATTCTTTGGCAAGTTCATTAAGTTGAATAACACTATAATTCAACTCTTTGGCAAGATCTTTTGCGATAGTTGTCTTCCCACTTCCTACACTGCCACTAATAGCTATAATCATGCTGCAAATCTAAACTTTAAACCTCCTTCAAAATTATCATCATTTGCTGCCATTTTATTAATTCTAACAGTTTCAATAAGTTCTCTAACTCCAATTTTTCCACTAAGAAAATCAGTTTGAAAATATAAATTTATTTGACCTTGAGAAATCTCATATAATTTTTTAATAATATTTATATCATCTACTCTTTCACATACAATCCCAATATCTTTTTTAGATTTTACAACAGTTCTTACAATTCCTCTAAAAGTATCAAATAATTCATCAACTCTTCCTTCTTTATATTCAATTTTTATTTTATTTAAAGGATGGGAAAACTTAATATTATGTACCAACTCAGCAAAGTTTGGATGTTTGCCTCCAATACTACAATAATCATCCAAATATATTCTTATTTTTGTAGATCTTCTCAATTCCCCAAGTTTTTCAAATAATTTCATTACCATTACACTATCGGTTGGAAAATCTCTTTCAGTAACTTCTAAAGCAATATTATACTTAATCATTTCCGAAATAATACTGTCTTTTTTTATAAATTCAATAAAATTATCATCAAAAAATAACAAAGCTGGAACATTTACACTGAATTTTAAATCATTTTCTAAAATATATTCTGAATCTTTTAAATTTGAAATCAATTTAATCAATAATTTTCTAGTAAACTTTAACATTTTATTAGGATTTTTTTCTAAATTCCTAAAATAATTTTCATTATCTTTTCCATCAAATAAAATTTCAGCACCAAATATCTCAAAAAAAAAAAAATTTCCTTTAGGAACTATTTTGTACATTGGTTGAAACTTTATTCCTCCTTGTCTTCCAAACAACATAATAATTCTAAACTTCAAAAGTTTATAAAAATATCTCTACTCTACCCAGTCAGTAGATTCTCCTTGAAAACTCACTAAAAGTTCAGGAAACTTCTCTACAGCCAAGAGTGCCTCTTTTATTTGTCTATAAACATTTTCATAAAAATTAGTATTTTCTGATATATGTGAAAGCACAATTCTTTGAGAATTATTTACAACTTCCTGCAACACTTCTAAACTTTGATGAACTCCTAAATGTCCACTACTTGACATTAATCTATTTAAATAATTCCAATTCATATCCTTACAATTTTTATTTACATAATCTTTGCAATAATTGGCTTCAAAATAAATAATATCCAAATCTTTCAAAATATGTTTAATCTCATTGCTAACTTCACCTAAATCAGTAAATACTCCTAACTTTTTCCCCTTATTTTCAAATACAAAACTAAGAGCTTCTTTTGCATCATGACTTTTCTCAACTGCAAACACTCTTAAATCTCCTAAAGAAAAATTGTCATGATGTTTTACTATTTTGATATCAACTCCTTTCAAATCTTTCTTAATCATTTCATATGTTCCTTGTGACATAAAAAATTGACACCTCACATTTTTTGCAAACACTTTAAGCCCAGCAACATGATCTGCGTGCTCATGAGTAATAAAAACACCTCTAATTTCATTCACATCAACTCCTTTTTCATCCAAAATACTCTTAGTTCTAGAAAAAGTTAGACCTAAATCAACTAAAATTTTATTGTCTTCAGTTTCTACATAAAAACAATTTCCACTTGACCCCGAAGCTAACGCAAAACTACGCATAATTTCACCTCAATATGATACTCTTCATTAGATCTTGACTAACTTTATCAATATCATTATCTCCATTAATTTGAATCAAATCTCCTTTATATACATCTAATATCACATCTCTAACTTCATCAAAAATCTTAATTCTTTCTTCAAAAACTTTCTTTGTATCATCTTCTCTTTGAACAAGTTTTTCTCCTTCTACATCACAAACTCCTGTTTTAAGAGGTTTCTTTCCATCAATAATTGTATTATAAAGTCTATGGCATTTAGGACAATAGTACCTTGAAGTGATTCTTTTCAAAAGATGCTTTTCATTAACTTTTAGATAAACTAGTTCAATTTCATAATTATGTCTCATCAAAAATCCGTAAAGCCAATAAGCTTGATTTAAAGTTCTTGGAAGACCATCAATAATAACCTGCCTTTCTGACTTGAAATTTTTCATAAAAAGATTAAATATATCACCATCATCAAGTAAAATTCCTCTCTTTACTTTCTCATAAATCTCACTCCCTTTTTTCATCTCTTTCTTAATCATATCAGACATAACATATCTCTTAAAACCGGTATTCCTTTCTAATACCTCTCCTTGTGTTCCTTTTCCTGAACCTGGTGCTCCAACCATAATAACCCCAAGCTTTACCTTATCCTGTACCATTTTATTACTTCAGACTCAAATATAAAAACAACACACATGCAAACCAAATCAAAAAAGAAATAGTTGCAATAATTGTATAACTGTTTTTTTTAGTCATCTTTTACAAATAATTTCAAATAACTTTCTTTAAAAACATTTGTTACTCACAAATTCCTAACTTATGCAAAAATACCACTTTTTTCAAATGATTTAGGTTCAGTTCCACATAATCTGTAATATTGTTCTTTTGTTAAAATATCAACATACTGTACTGTATTAGAACTATAATCAACGGTATCTGCAACAAGATAGGTGCCTAGAACTGCTGCTGATGTTTTTTCAAAAATTCTTATCTTTTTCCAGTCAGTATCAGTTAATTGTTTTCCAGAATCTAAAATTGCAGAAATCTCTTCTCCTTCTTTTTTTAACGTTTGAAGAGCTTTCAAATCATTACCAGTTTTTACTTTAGTCAAATCACTAATAATAACAAACGTATCATCAAGTAGTTTTTTTGATTCTTCTGTATTTTTTATTAAACTATCCAAATCATCAATTTTTGTCACACCTCTTGTCTCTAATTTTTGGGCATAGATTAAAACTTTTTTAGATAAATCATTATTAGTTTTACTTAATGCTTCTCCCGTTTTTCTTAGACTTTCAACAGTTCCATCAAAAATTCTTGCTGCTTTCTTTGCTTTTCCTGTAAACTCCACACCTTTACTAATTGATTTCCCTATCTTTATTACTGCTTCTATTTTCTTAGATTTTGAACTAACTGAAACTGCTCTAAAAACAGCTTTTATTGTAGTTCCGATTATACCTGCTACACTTCCAATTCCCCCAGTTAAAAGACCAACAGTTGCAACAGTAACCGTTTCAACTGCCCACTCAGCTCCAACTGTTACCATAAGAGAACCCACAGAAACACCAAGAGTTTCCCAATACGATGGAGGAAGACCATCATATCTATAAACAACATAAAGATCCTCATCAGTATTGATTTCCTTTGAAAGCAAATCAAAATAACTCTCTCTTTCTTTATCAAGCATAAGCAAAAATGGTTTCATTGTAGAATCAGAATCTTTAACTGCTTCATCAATTTCATTCATTGCCTCTGCTAAATCTTTATAAATTTGTTCTCCATCTTCTTGAACAGCAAATTTCATACTCAAATATTCATCATAAGTATATGTTTCACCTTTTGAATCAATTCCTTTCTTTTGAGAAAGCCACTCAATAAAACTATTTTCTCCTCTTGAATAATCATAAACATTACTATCTTTTTTAAATTCAATCTTGCCACAAGTAAAACAAAAATTTCCTTCAGAACCAAAAGCACTCATAAAATCATATCCTCCTTCACCATATCTATACCAACATCTAAGTGCCTCTGTTGCAATTTCTTCAAAAACTTCTTCTTTTCCCTCAGCTTTACTTTTGACATAATCAGTCTTACATTTCATATTAAGTCCTTTTACTAATGAATCAGCTTCTGTTAATTTTGCAACTTCTTCTGTAATCTGAACAAAACCTTCACTTTTTACAGATATAAAACTTCTACACGTTAAATCATCACCTTCACTAACAACAATTGAGGAAGCTGTTCCAAGAAACTTTGCAACTAAAAGAAAAGTTAAAAATGTCATAATAAAAGAAATTATAAACCATGTTGTATTAGCTTTCTTATTCATTTTGCAACCTCCAAATAAGGTATTCTACTAAATTGAACTCCAGAAATTATAATATCAAAATTTCTAAATCCATCATTATATTGGTAATTTTCATCATAAATACCCAATCCTTTTAATAGATAAACATTTTTATCATCACTATCAAAATAACCATTCCATTTAAATTTATCTGCACTTACAATTTCCAAATTTCCTATTTTTTCTGAAAATTCCTCTCCATTAAAATAAATTTTAACATCTTGAGAATTTTCTTTTGTTAAAAAATTATCTCTAAAAGAATAAAATTCTAATGGTCCTGAAGTTACTAATGTATTACTTCGACTATTTGGATTTGATTTTGCCCCATTCACATAAAAATAAACTTCTGCATTTTCATATTTTATGTTATTACAATCTTTTTTAGAACAACCATTTATGTTTTTATTAAATATCCAACCTGAAATATCATAAACATTATTATCTTTCTTTTCAGTATCTGTCAGTTTTGAAAAATCTACTGAACTTTTAATAAAAATATCTCCAAAATAAATTTTTTGTTTTTTGTTTTTTATATCGTCTATACTATTTTTTTCCCATTTAATTCTCATCTCAGCATTATCAAAATTTGTATTCATAATCCCTAAAAAATAAGTTTCAACATATTCATAAAAATATTCATAGCTCAATTTATTTACAGAATTATGAGTCATTCCTTCAAATAAATTATCACAAGCAACTTGAACATCCTTATCTAAACATTTAGGTCCAAAATCCCAAATAAAACTAATATCATATTTTTCCCCCTCATTATTATAGTATTCTAAATAAATTTTATTATTCGTGTAACTAATTTCATTGGGATTCTCTGAATAATAATTATTCCAAAGATTCTTTATGAGTTTTTGATAAGAGCACATTGCATTTTTAACTAATATATCTGAGATTTCTCCTCCTGATAAAAATAATTGATTTGTTTCAGGTTTGTAGACTAAATAATTTCCATTTTCATTCTCATCTACTTTTTCTAACTTATTAAATTTGACATAAAAAATGTCATAAATTTTTTTATTTTTTGCAACTCCATTTTTTGGTAATAAAACCAAACTAAAAGCTCCTGCAGTTAAATCAAGAGATTGGTCAAATCCTCCTGAACCATAAATGTTGAAAAAACTTCCTTGTTCTGTTTCATCTATTCTATAATCAACATTTTCAAATTTATAATTTGGATTTCCATTAAGAAATAAACTTGGATTTTCCTGAAATTCTTCAAAAAATTCCATAGAAAATATTTTAATACCAAATACATTTATAACATAAAAAAAATTTTTCGACCCACCATCTTCTAAATATTGAAAGTTTTCTAAGTTAGAAATTTTCAATAATGTGAAACAATTTGTAAAATCTCCATAATTTTCTTCAGAAAACTCAATAAAGTTAAGAATTTCTTTTGCATTTCTCTCAGCAATATCCTTATTAGAATCACTAGGTAAAAATTGAACAAATACTTGTAATATTACAAAAAGTGCCATAACAGAAATAATAATACTAATTAAACTCTCTAAAGCTAAAAATCCTTTTTTTTGACTATTAACCCTAGAATTCTTTCCCATAATATGATTTCAAAACCTTTCTACTATTAAAACTTCATTATTCTAACAAAATAGTAAAAAGAAAATATTTTAAAAAAATCAAAAGAAAAAACCCACACCCCTTTATTTCCACTGCAAACTAAAAAATATTAAAAATGTTTAAATTAAAGTTTTTTTAAGTAATCCTTAACAATGGAATAAGTTTCCTGTCTCTTAGCCCCTGTTTTAGCATCATTAAGAATTAAAACACTATTTGCATTAATAGCCTTAACAAAATATTCCTCTCCTTTAATAAGCAATTTGTCTCCTTTTTGAATATTAATTAAACTCAAACTCATAAAATACCTATATTTATCTTTAGAAACAAGTTGATCTCTTCCTATTAATTTTTTTGATCTCTTTTCATCACACATATATTTTTTTGAAAATATTGAAGAAATTTTATTCATAATTCCATGTGTCCTAAAATAAATATCAAATCCATTGTCTACTTCCTCAAGTTTATTAATACAATTTAAATTTCCTAAATGTTTTTCAATTAAATTAAATATTTCTTCTTTAATTTCATCCTCATTCTTAAAATATTTAGTTCTTAATTGTATTAATAACTCATAATATTCACTAGAACTCTTTTTACAGTTACTACACATCATTTGTTCCATATCTACTTCTATTTTAAATTTATCAAACATTTTTATTTATAAATGACACTACTTATAGTAATAAATAATAATCTAATTAATATTAATTCAACTATATTTATTAATCTTATCAAAAAAACTCTAATTTAATAAAGATTAGATTACTATTAAGAATTTCCAATAGAAATTTAAACAATATTATTATTTATTAATTTTCATAAATTCAAAATAAATATTTATCCAAAATTTCAAGGAAATTACTAACTTTAATTAAATTTAATTAATCTTTGATTTGTCTAAAATTATTATTGTATAATCTAAATTATGTCTAATGTTTGTCTAATTATTAGGTATATTTTCTTTTTTAAGTTCTAATTCTTCTAGAAAATTATTTATTTTTGTCTATTTATGGTCTAAATTATATTTAGAAATTGTAAAAATATTATTTATTTTTGTCTAAAAAACGTCTATTTTTACTCCATTTAGACAAAAAATGTCTAATCATCTTCAATTAAAAAATAAAAACTGAATCTTTCTTCTTTTCAGTTTCCACACGAAATAAAGGTCTCATACTTAATTATAAATTATTTTTTAGAATTAAAAATGCCAAGACAGGGATTTGAACCCTGAATTCCAAAGGAACCTGATTTCGAGTCAGGCGCAATACCGGATTATACGATCTTGGCTTCAATAAGAATATTATATATTAATTTATTTTAACTTATAAAACTTAAGAAAATATGATGCCCATATACACTAACCCAGACAATCATAGCAAGACTACCACTGTCAGAATCTCATGAAAGGATCCTCTGTGATGGGCTGAGCCTTCAACAATTGATAATATAAAATTGAAAAAGGTATAATAATATAATAATTATTAATATATAAACCTATGTCAACCCCAAACTCCTACCCACACACCCAAATAATGTACAACTACATATAAAAAGAAAATGTATCCTAAAATAGCAAAAATCAACACTATTAATATAGTATTAATAATTTCATTCTTTCTTCTTTTAGCTTGATTTAATGTACAAACACCTTTCTTCTTAAAATATAAAATCAAAAACACTCCAAGTAAGATTAATCCAATACTCCTAAAAACCCATTTGTAAGTTCCATAAAGAGTATCTGATAAACTAACAGCAAAACTTAAACTTGCAAGTCCAAATACAAACAAAACTAAAGGAGACAAGCAGCAAAGTGATGCAAAAGCTATAGGTATGCTAACAAGTTTTAAATATTCTCTAATTTTTCCCCCAAAATTATCCATATGTAATACTAAAAATTTTTCTTTATTAATCTAATCTTTAATTAAACTACTTTTATAAATTGATATAACTTAATAAATTCTATGTATACTTTAGTAGAACCTCACACTAATTATCAAGAAACTCTAAAAGAATTAGAAAAATATTCCTACACACCAATCATTCTATTCAAAATTTCTTTATCAAACAAAAACCAAACAAAAGAAAATATTCAAAAAGCATTAGATTTGAAAAAAAAAATCAAACCAAAATACTCAGCAGTTCAAATTACCTTAAACAAAATCGAAAATTCAACAATTGGAACTATTAATTCTTTAAAATCAAATTTTGATATTGTAATTGGATTAGGAGGACTTAATAAAATAAACAGATATTTTCTAGAACAAACTCAAGTTGACTTTCTACAAGATCCTCAAAATTCCATATTTCAAAGAAAAATTGATTACATACATCATTTGAACTCAGGTCTTAATCATGTACTATGCAACTTTGCAAAAGAAAAAGAAATAGAATTTATTTTTTCTTTAAATTTTACTGAATTAGACAAAAAGATAGTTGCAAAAGAACTAGGAAGAATCAACCAAAACCTCAAATTTGCAAATAAATTAAGTATTCCTTCGAACATTAATTTCATAATTTCCTCAACAAATCAAGTAAAATCTCTACAAGAAATAAAAGGAATATTATCTTTATTTGATTTATCAACTCAGCAACAAAAACAATCAATAAATATACTAGAACAAAAAATAACTAAAAACAAAAAAGAAAAATCTCCAAATTATGTATCTGAAGATATTGAGATTATTGAATAACTCGCAAACCTTTTTAAAATTCAGCATATTTATACTACTATGTTATACACTAAAGACGGATATCCAGAAGTAAATGAAATTGTTCTATGTAAAGTAACAAAAATTTATGGAAACACTACATTTGTACATTTACCAGAATATGAAAAAGAAGGAGTTTTAACAATTGCAGAAATTGCTCCAGGAAGAATCAGAAACTTAAGAGATCATGTAACAGAAGACAAAGTAATCATTTGTAAAGTTATAAGGGTAGATGATAAGCAAGATAGAATTGATGTTTCACTTAGAAGAGTTCCAATTCATGCAATGAAAAAAAAACAAGAAGAAATAAAAAAAGAGGAATTTTCAGAAAAAGTATACCTTGATATTGCAAAAGAACTAGGAACAGATAAAGATGACTTATTTGAAAGAACATATGAACCTATTTTTGAATATCACGAAAATGTATTTGAAGCTCTTTATGAAATAATGCTTGATAATAAGAAAATTGATATGTTTACTCAACTTAAACCTGATGAAAAAGAAGTATTTGTAAAAACAATCAATGATAAAATTAAACCTGAAGAAGTTGTTCTAAAAAAGAAATTTCACCTTGCATGTCTTTCTTCAGATGGATTGCAAAAGATAAAAAATACTATTGCAGATTCTCTAAAACCTCTTTCATATGATAAAATAAATGTTGTTTACCTTGCAGCTGGAGAATTTGAAATTAAAATAACTCATGATGATATGAAATCAGCTGATAAACTATTTCATAAATTTCAAGAAAACTTAGAACAATTATCAAAATCCAATAAATTGGAATTAAAAATCTAACAATTTACTTTTCACAATATTCTTTTAGACAATTTGAACATAAGCACCCATCATAATTCTTCTTTAAGACTTCTAAATTATTATTATTTACTTTAAATTTTTCACACCAACAATTGTTCTTTGAACAACATTCAAACTCTTTTCCACATTTTGGACACTTGTTTACCTTCACCTAAATCTTCACCTCGAAAATTTTGTTATTCCACAAATTAATTTTAACTAATTTATCAATATTCTCACCTATAAAATATTTAAGTATTTGATTGTATGCCAAAGAAGCAGAAGAAAATGTCGTTGAAGCTAAAACACCTATATCACAGCAACTAACATTAGCAACATTTGATGGAAACACTTTATCAAACTTTTTTTCAACTCCTTTAAACAAACAGCTCATGGTTTCAGTTTTCACAGCACCATTGTACAACCAATCTTTTTCTTTGTTTTCACAATAAGTATTAATCAACCTTCTTGTTTCAAAATTATCTGTTGCATCAATAATCAACGAAGAATTTCTGCAAATACTCTCAATATTATCTTCATTCAATATTGTATTGAAAACTTTTAATTTAGTATTTCTATTAATTTTAATTAAATATTCTTTCAAAGCTTCAGATTTGGATTCTCCAATATTTTCCTCAAAATAAATTTGTCTTTGTAAATTAGTCTCATCAATAATATCATTATCAACCAAAACAAGATTAAGAAAACCACCACGTACTAAAAGTTCTCCCAAAACACTTCCAACTCCTCCACAACCAATAAGTATTATTTTTTTATCTTTTATTTTAGTTTGAAAATCTTTTGGAATTACTTCAAGTTTCTCTTGCCGTGAATATCTCATAAATTTGAGAAGTAAAAAATATTTATAAATACTCCCTAATTCAATGAAGTATGAATGAAACAATAAATCAAACAGCAGTTCAGGCAGTAACAATTCTTGGACACTCAGCTCCATTCACCAATTCTGCTGTTTTGGACATTTACCTTGTAACTCTTGTGGTTGCTTTATTTATCACTTTAATAAACAAGTATATGACAGATCAGGTTGCAATTAAAGCATTAAGAGCAGATATGAAAAACTTACAAAAGAAAATGAGGGAAACTATGAAAACAGATCCAAAAAAAGCTCAAATCATGCAACAAGAAATTATGAAAAAAAATCTTGAAAATATGAGACACACAATGAATCCAAAAATCATGCTCATCACGATGCTTCCAATTTTAGTTGTTTTTTCGTTTATAAGAACTCTTTATGGTCCTCTTGGAAACATCATGGACCCAGGAATTAATTTTTTATGGCTTCCTTGGGGTTGGCTTGGAACATATATCTTTTTTTCCTTAATCAATTCCATATTAATAAAGAAGATACTCAAAGTAGCTTAAGTCAACAATTTTAATTATTTTTCTTAATTTTTGTTTCAGGGGGGTAAAATTTATAAAAAATAGAAATCAAATAACTTTATGTTCTGGATAAAAAAACTTAGACCTGAAGATGAAACAGGTTATCTTTATCTAAGAGAAACCATTTATGTAAGAGATAAAAGATCTCATAAAAGAACACCAAAAATTATTGGAAATAGACAAAAAACAAATGAACGAGGCAAATATTCAAAGAAAAAAGATACATATTGTGGTAAAATAATAGAACTAAATCCTACTAAATTTATAACTTTCAAAACTTATATTGAAGAAAATCTCAAAAAAGACTTTACAGAATATAAAATAAACTCAGCTTTTGACCAAATGCATGAAGATTTTGTTGATTATTTGTTATTAGTTCATGAAATAGATAAAGAAGAATTCTCCAAAAATTCTCCAAAAACTGTTTATCAAATAGCAAATGGATATTTTTGTCCACCAACAATAAAATATCTTAAAGATTTTAATCCTAAACCAAATGCATCATCGCACTCAGAAATTGAAAGATTTGCGAACAGATGTCAGGATTCCTGTATTTATGATGAAGAAATAATTATGTCACTCTATTCAAAGCTTCTACCAGATAAGTACAAAGATATTGAAGAAGAAATAGAACAGCTTAGTGGACATAAGCTAAAGACTCAGCAAACTTCCTTTGAGGAGTATATGAGGAAACAGCATAAGAAATAATTTAAGGTCTATCATTCAACCTTAAAGAAACAAAATATTTTGAATTTCCTAATTCAATATATTTTCCTTTAAAATCTTCTATTTCAGAGTAAATTTTTGAATCACTTCTAGTAATTATATTATCATTATTATCAATAAATGCATATGTAGTAGGAGATTCCCCCCCTATTAAAGGACAATGTCCAACCAATTCATCTGGATCTATATCCCAAAAATTTCTTCCACTATTCCCATTTTCTTCAAAGCAAGCTCCCCAAAAACCATTAAATTTCTTTTCCAAATTTTCTACCATATGTTACTAAAAAAAGGTTTTTATTTAAACTTTACTTTAATTTCTCAGCAAATGCTTTCAATTTCTTCTTATCCACTTCAAAATTCCCCTCAGAATCAATTTGTGTATAAAGGTCATACAGGCCATACTTTTCAGCAAAAACCATCAAAAACATAATGTATTTTCCAGAATCTACATAATCCTTTTCAAAATCAAGCTCATCAAATTTAACCTGAAGTCTGTTTACTCTTTTGTCAAAACTTCTGGATATATTCCCAGGATAAATCTTGAAAGATTTTGGAATTCTTTTAACCTTATTGCTAGAAGTTTTAATTGCTTTCTTTTGCGGTTTTACAGCTTCATTTTTAGGCTCTTTTTCTCTCTCTTTAAGTTTGTCTTGAGCTTTTTTAGCCCAATCCACTTTCTTTACATGTTTAAATGGATTAACAATTTCATCTGCCATAAAAAAACTATTTCATTCTAATTTAAAAATAATTGTTGTTGTTTACTAGTAAACTAAGTTTACTCTAACAATTTTTCAACCTTCTGCGCAAGTTTCTCAAAATCTTCAGTTGCTCTTTTATGTTCATACTTTCTTATTGGAGCACTTTCATATTCAATAGCACTCACACAATACATTCTGGCTTTTTTAATGTGAGAATTCTCTCGGATAGGCTCAGCAATAAACTCTGCATCCAAATTCTCATAAACCATATCAATAATTGCCTTGTTGTCTTTCTCAAACCTTTTATCCCATCGATTTGGAACAACCAAATATTTCAAATCTTTCTCAAGTAAAGATGCCTCAGATAACCGAGAAATATCGTTAATGGTCAAAACAAGCCCAGATAAAGAATCGGTATCAAAATGCATTGGTGCAACCAACAAATCAGATGCAATCAAAGCAATCTCAGTCAAAGTGTCAGCAACTCCTGGACTTAAATCCAAAACAACATAATCATAATCTAGATTTTTAATCCTTTTGGCCAAAGCTCTATAATAATTTCCAACACTTTCAAGATACTTTGCAACCTCGTGCAAACCAATATCCGCAGAAATCAAATCCAAATTCTCAGAAATATTGTAAATAGAAGTATAAAAATCAAACTCATCATCTCCAAGCAAATTAGAACTGGTTAACTTGTCCTCATCAATATTTTTCAGAAATGCTTTTGTGAGATTAGCTTGAGAATCCATATCAATAAGAAGAACTTTCTTTTCTTTTTGTGCTAAAACATATCCCAAATTAGAAGAAATAGTTGTCTTCCCAACCCCTCCCTTTGAAACCTTAACACAAATAACTTTTGTCATAGAAAAAAAACTTTAAAATTCTTTTTAAATATTGGTAGTAGTTTTCCAGTTACTTAGGTTTAGAGGTAAACCTATTCAACCAAAAAATCCACTAAGTGACTTTTGCTTAGTACTTCCAACAATTTCTTCAAAATTCACTCCAAAACACTCTAAAATATCATCACTAACTCCTTTAAGTTGCTTTTCTATATAATGTTCATAATCATAATTTGGGTTTACTAGCAAACTTATATGCTTAGGTCCATCTTTCAACTGAACGTACTTTACAATTCTTCCTTCAAAATTCTGTACCTCACGAGCAGCTTTCACATGTGGAGGAGTAGTTTTAGTATAATGTGATAGTGGTTTTGTTATTTTCTTAGTGTAAACTAACTTAGAATTAAACTCTCCTTTTCTAAGCCTTGCAACTCTATCTTTGATAAAATTCTCAATTTTCTCTTTCTTTGTTTCCTTAAAAATCAACTCAATCAAATCTATCTGAAAATCTTTTGCCAGTTCTGTCCAATCTCCACGAATGGCTTCCATACCAACAAACTTTGTCTTAGAAGAAATTTCATCGAAACCTACGTACCTTTTCTTGGAAGCAATAAAGAATTTTGAAAATATTTTCTCCATTTCAATTGTCAAAAATGACTTTTGTCCGAATTCCTTCTCAACCCACGATTCAAAATAATCATTAAACTGTTTTTCAAGTGAAATTCCAACACTTTTCTTCTCATTTAAGGATTTACCTTCCAAACCTGCAATTTTCACGAAAACACTATCCGTGTCTCCATAAACAACTTTGTGGCCTAGAGACTCAGCAAATTCTTTTGACATTTGAATAATTTTCCGTCCAAAAGCTGTAATAGCTCCTCCAACATCCCTGTTATGAAATCTGGATTTTGGAGATGCCATTGCCCCATAAAAAGAATTCATTGTAATTTTAAGAGCATATGATTTAAATTCATCTTTTATTTTCTTTGCAGAATCTCTTTCTTTATATAATTTTAAAATTAATTCAGGAAGAATTCCAGGTTTACTAGTAAACTTAGCCCCATTAGGCGCTTTAATTTCTTCTCCCAAATCAACTGTAAATGGATCTATGTTAAAAGTCATAATTATTGAAGGATAAAGAGATTTAAAGTCAAACACAAACACATCTTCATAAAATCCTTTCTCAGGATCAATTACATATGCCCCTTCAATGGGAGCAGTTGCATCATAATTAAAATTGGAAGATGCAACATATCCCCTTTCATGAAGCTTTTTCAAATACATGATATCAAGTGCAGCAATAGGGGATTTCACTTTCATCAAGGGAGTTCCTGTAATAATGGATCTTTCATTCATTAAATCTAATAAACCTAATTTTTCAGCAATTTGAGCTGTCAAGAGAGAATCTTTAAAATTATAGTTTACCAGTTTACTCGGATTACTTACAAACATATCCTCAATCGCTTGGCATTTGTTTTGGATACTATCTGCATCACTTTCATCTTCTGTAAGATCTATTTTTTCATCTCCTAAAACTTCTTTTGCAACAGTATTTAGCTTATAATCTTCAAAAGAAATAAAATTTGTTTTAAGCAATTGTATCAAATCATATACGATAAGGCCAGGACAATTCATTGTACTATCTCTGAAAAAATCATTTACAATACGAAGTTTACAATCTCCATTATAATTGGAGAACTTGAATTCAATTCCATGTATGGTCATTCTATCTTTAATAACCTTAAAATCAAAATCAATCACATTCCAACCAAAAATTATTTGAGGGGAAAACCCAATAATATCTGATTTGAATTTTTCTAATAATTCTTTTTCATTTTCAAGTATTTCACATTCAAATCCTTCATATTTTCCTTTCTTTACTTCTTTTAGCTTGTTTACTGGTAGTTTGTCTTTGCTGAAGTAAACTTTATTGAATTTACTCTCAAACGGATTATATGAGCTTATCATTATTATTTCTTGTTCTTTGATATCTGGGCCTATTGATTCTATATCAATTGAAACATATTTTAATTTAGGTTTACCAGTAAACTCAGATAGCTTTATATTATTGTCAATTATGTATTTATGTTCAGAAATCAAGTCTGCCTCATATATTTCACATTTTGCATCTCTAAAAAGTCCTAGAATATATTCGTGTAGTTCTTTACTTGAAATTTGTATTTCAACAACTTTTTCTTCATTTTTGTTTTTAAAATTCTTCTTTGACAAAACTATTTTATCCGTTTTTACTTTCAAACTATCAAAATCCTTTTTCTTTGCTAGAATTGTATATGGTATCTGTTTTTTTTCAATAATTGTTTCTTGTTTGTTATCTACGTAGAATAGGCTTAATTCAATATGATCTTCTTTTTCCTCTTTTTCTATTTTATATAGAAATTTGCCCATTTTCTTTATTTTTGCAAGTTCTTTTGTATTTATATAATCTCCTTTTCAATTAATCTTTTTTCTTTAAATTTAATTTAAATTTGTTTATTTATAAATTATTTTCTCATTTTGGTCCTTATTTTTACTTCTTTTCTTAAATTTAAGTTAAATTTAAGATATATTCCTGTTTTAGTTCTTATTTCTTGTTTTTTGTGCATTTTTGGGTCTTTTTCTTTAAATTTGGCTCAAATTTAAGTTAAATCCAAGTTAAATCTAAGAATTATCTCTCAATTTAATAAAAATAAGGATTATTTTTACTTCTTTTTAGAAAAAATAAGATAACTTTACATATTTAATTAAATTAGTTTATATTTATTCATTTTTAATTTTGAAACCTTATTTTTCTTTTCAAAATGGCCTAATTTGACTATATGTTGCTTTTTGAATACTTTTTCTAATTTTTTTGAAAAATACATAAAGTTTATATATTATATAAAACTGCCTCATTTATGACAAATAACGACAATTTGGTGGTTAAAGTAAAGAAATTAGCTTCTGGAGAGCTTTCATGTGTAAAAAATGTTAAAACCTTTTTGTCAAATATAGAAAAAAACAACAAAAAATACAACATTTTTCTTGAAATAAACACGGATGCTGAGCAAATTGCAGCAAAATTGGATAAAAAAAGAGAAAATAAAGAAAAATTAGGCTCTCTTTTTGGTTTGGTTATTGCTTTGAAATCTAATATATCAATAAAAGACATGACTATTTCCTGTGCTTCTAAGACTCTAGATAATTATAAGGGAACTTTTAATGCTGATATTGTTGAAAAACTTTTAAAAGAGGATGCTATAATTATTGGGATTGTAAATAATGATGAATTTGCCTCTGGAGGTTCTGGAGAGAATTCTGCCTTTCAAAATACAATCAATCCATTTTCTTCAAAAAGAATACCTGGTGGATCTTCATCTGGTTCTGCAGCAGCTGTAGCTGCAGATATGTGCGATATAGCACTAGGTTCAGATACTGGAGGAAGTATTAGAAATCCTGCATCTCATTGTGGAATTGTAGGAATAAAACCATCGTATGGTAGAGTCTCAAGATATGGTCTTGTTGATCTTTCAATGAGCCTTGACCAAATAGGACCATTATCTAAAGATGTATATGGTTCAGCTCTTATAATGAAAGTTCTTGCTGGTTCAAGTCCAAACGATGCAATAACTATTGACAAACCTGTTTCTGACTACACAAAATTTGAAGATAAAAAACTTACAATAGGAGTAATAAAGACATTTGATAAACTTATTGATGATGATAGAATAAGAAAAATTCTAAACTTTAGAATTGATCAATTAAAGAAACTAGGTCATAAAATTGTTGAAATCGACATTAAGAACATTGATCTTGCAATTCAAGCATACTATCCAATCGTCTATACTGAATTCTTTTCAGGAACAAGAAAATTTGATGGAGTAAAATATGCTCATAAAATTGAAGATACTGCTGGGACTGAGGCTTTAAGAAGACTTCTTGGAGGCAATGAAATTTCAAGGTCTGAATTCGATGGTGCATATTACAAAAAAGCTCTAAAAGTAAAAGAAATCATTGCAAAGGAATTTGATAGAGTATTCAAACAGGTAGATATAATCCTGACTCCAGTAACACCAATGCTGCCTCATAAATTTGGAACTCAATTAACTACTGAGCAAATGTATGCCTACGATGCATTCACAATTCCTGCAAACCTAGGAGGAATATGTGCAGGAGTTGTTTCAATTGATACAATAAAAGAGGATGATGGCCCTGTTAGTGTTGGATTACAAATTTATGCAAATAAATTTGAAGAAAAGAAGCTTTTTGATTCTATGAAGATTATTGAAGATATTAAATGAGTAAACTGGGTTTACCAATAATCTTTCGAAAAATTCTTGCCTTTTTTTCAAAACTTTAAACCTTTTTTTCAACAAAAAAATATTATTTATCCCAAAAGAAAATTTTCGGATAAACTTTGAAATAAACTTATTTAAAAAGAAAAGAGTTAATCGATTATATGAAGAAAAATATTTTATTTTTAATTCTTTTATTTTATATTCAAATAGCTTCTTCTGCCTACATTTCAGAAATAGACTTTATAGATAATGAATTTGTTGAAATATATTCAAATGAAAATTTAAACTTAAATGATGCAATTTTTTATGATGATGAGGGAGAAGATAAGGCAAATTCCTTAACTTTGGTTCAGAATAAAAACTCACCATACTATCTAATTGTTGGACAGAACTTTCTTGATGCATATAATTATGAGAATTTTGATTGTACAATCTACAAAACAGGAAAAACCAATCCAGGTTATTATGGTCTAAAAAGTGGAGGCGAAGATATAACTCTAAAAATAGACAACTCAACCTCTCTATCCTGGACAAAAGACAAAGATTATTCATTTAATGAAAATGAAACATTAAATTATAATCTCAATAATTCTTCATACTACATTCATCTAAAATCTCCATGTTCAAACACTCCTCAAACAATTTCAGAGCAAACTCAAGAACCTAAACTTGAGCAAAAGCAAATACAAACTTCTTCAGAAGACACTTCTTGTAATTATCAATTTTCCATCTTACCAGAAAAACAACTTTTTACTGACAAAATTCAGTACAAATTCCAAACTAATGCAACAGATTTTGAAATAGAATACTGGATTGAAGACTATGATGGAAACATTGCAAAAGATAAAACAACAACTAAAAATAAAAACACAAAATCTTATACACCTCCAGAATTTACTCAGATTTATATTCTTAAAGCAAAACTTAATGTAGAAGATTGCATCATTTTAGCTTCAAATCAGACGACTTTTTACTCAAAACACATAGAATGTTCTCAAACTTCAGATTCATCTTCGGAATCCTCTTCAGACTCAAACATTAAATCTTCAATTTCCTACATTTCAATCATCAACAAGGGTGAACTTTTATCTGGTTCATCAAATACACTTTTATATGAAATTTACAAAGGAGATACTGCAAAAAGAGCAATTTATATTTATCAAAACAACCAGAAAATTCATACTTTTGAGCTTGAGAAATATACAAGAATAAAAGGAAGACTCCCAATTTCAGAAGAAACCAATGAAATAAAATTTGAAGGATTCAATTTATCTGAATCAATCACACTAAGTAAAAGTAATCCTAGTTTACCAGAAAACTCCATAAACTCAAATCAATTCTTTTCTATATACAACATAACTCAGAATTCAAATAAAATTAATTTCTTCATATACTCAAATTTTGAAAATTTAACTGCAACCTGTTACATTTACCTAAACAAAACCAAGATTTCAGAGGAAATAAACTTAAACAAATCTTCTCAATATTCTTTGCAAGTTGATTTAGAAAAACTTCTAAAGAAAACTTCTGCAGTTAAATTCAACTTAAAATTAATTTGTAAATATAAAAAATCACATTTAAAATCCTATAATTATGAAAATTCTTACTTCAATTTCACAATGCCTGAAAAATCCTATGCGCAGGATTTAATTGATGATTATGATTTTGGATATTTAGAAACAAATTCAAATCATTATGAAACTAAATATAGCTCAAACTTCCTATCAACTCTTTCTTCAAATGTAAAAACTCAATCATTGTTTTCAGACACCCAATTAGTAGAAATTCCTACCAAATACACACAAGAATACCAAAGTGAAGGAAAAACACTCAAAGACAAATCATTCTACTTTATTTTTGTAGGAGTTGTAATTGTTCTAATTCTAATGTTGTTGAAATGGTAATTAAATTATCAGTTTAACATCAACTAAATAAACTCCCTTTTCATTGCAGATAATTGGATTCAGATCAACTTCCTTTATCATAGGGAAAATCTCCTGAAGAAAACTCATTCGAACAAGAACTTCATACAGATGCTCGAAATGAATAGGTTTTGATCCTCTGAATCCTTTAAGTAAAGTGTAAACTTTAGAACTCTCAACCAATTTCTCAGCTCTCTTTCTAGACAAAGGACAAGTTGCAAAATTAACATCCTTAAAAACACTTACATAAGTGCCTCCCATTCCAAACATGATGAAATTACCAAGACTCTCATCACTCTTCAAACCTAAAATTACTTCGGTTCCTTTAACTTCTTCTTCAACAGTTACCACAAACTCACCTCCTACCTTCTCCAAATCATCAAACATATTCAAAGCAACTTCTTTGAAATTTTCAGCAATAATTCCAACAGCAACTCCTCCAACATCTTTCTTGTGCACAAGCTTCTCTCCATCACCTTTCAAAACATATTTCTTATTTGAATCAAGCTTAACCAAATCAATATCTTTACGTGATTTCAAAATTTTTTTATGAGGAATATGAATTGCAAATACATCCATGATCTTCTTTGTCATAGCAAAATCCAGCAATCCACTTTTTCCTTCAAGTTCCTCCTTCAAATGCTCAATCTTTTCTCTATCAAACTTGTATCTTCGAACATCATCATCATAATTAAAAGTATTGTACTCATGCAAATAATTCATTGCAACCAAAGCTTCATAAGGTGTTACAAAATTTGCAAAATGGCTTTCATCAAAAAAATCAACTGCTCCTTTAATCTCCTTGTCTCCCAAAAAACAGGAAAAAATGCACTTATCAGACTTTTTGGCAACTGAAACAGCGCTTTGTGCAATATTCATACAATCAGTCATAATTTGTGGGGTAAGCAAAACCATGATGTTTCCAATCTCATCAATCTTTGCAAACTCTTCTATTGCTCCCTTGTACCTGTCAGATTTCGCATCTCCCAAAATATCAATTGGATTATTCAAACTTCCTTCCTTTGGCAAAAACTCAAATTTCTTCTTCTGTTCATCAGATAATCGAAATAGTTCAAAATCAGTTTGAGCAGCAACATCAGTTGCAATAACTCCGGGACCTCCTGCATTAGTCACAATTACAAGTTTATTGTTCTTAGGAAGTTTTGCTTTAAGTGCTATCATCACATTGTAAAGTTCATCAAGTGTCTTAACCAAAATTCCATTATTTGTTCTAATCAAAGTATCAACTAAAATATTATCCTGTGCAAGAGATCCTGTGTGTGAACCTATTGCCTTTTTGGCATTATCAGAAGTTCCAGGTTTTATTATCACAACAGGTTTTACTTTTGAAACTTCTCTTAAAACCTTTCCAAATTCCTCTCCTCTCTCAAGAGTTTCCATATAAAACACAATTGACTTTGTTTTCTTGTCTTCCTTTAAATACTCAAGCATTGAGAGAGTATCAACTCCTGCCATATTTCCCATGCTCACAATTTTTGAAAATCCTATATTGTTCTTAAAACTCCAATCAATAATAGCATCAATTACAGCTCCACTCTGAGAAATAAGTGCTGTGCCACCACTAATTGGAATGTCTTTTGCAAATGAGCAGTTAAGCTCAATTTCTGCATTCAAAAATCCAAGACAATTAGGACCTATAACATTCAATTCTCTTTCTCTGATAAGTTTTTTTAATTCTTCTTCTCTGGTACGACCCTCTTCTCCAACTTCTTTGAAACCAGCAGAAATGATTACTATGTTTTTAATAAAATTATTTGCACATTCCCTAACAGCATCTAGAACAAACATTGAAGGGATTGCAATAATTGCCAAATCTACTTTTCTTGCGATCTCAGAAATGCTCTTAAAAGATTGAACTCCTTGAACCATTCCACCTTTCACATTAACAGCATAAGCAAGAATTTCTTTTTTTTTCAAAATTTGCGAAAAAATATAGCCACCAATTTTTGAAACATCATCAGATGCTCCAACAACAGCAATGGATTTTGGATAAAAAAGATTTTCAAGTCCTGATTTCTTCGAAAATTTGTCAAACATACTGAAATCACGAATATTAATTATAAAAAGTTCTATAATTACTATCAAATTAGAAAGTACTCCACAATAATCTTTATACTCTGTGAATCTTATTCACAGTGTCTAACAATTTGGGAAACCGAATTGTTTATAAACGCATTCTCATTACTTTTTAGTATAATAAGGTGATTATATCATGTTAGCAAAGAAAAAATCAAAAGTCTCAAGAATGAGAGGAACTTCTTCTCATGGTTGGGGCCACAAGAAAAAGCATAGAGGAGCAGGACACAGAGGAGGAGTTGGTCTTTCTGGTACTGGAGCTATGGGAGATGCACAAAAACCAGGTATTCTGGCAAACTCAAAAGGAATTTTAAAAAAGATTTCAGCTGCAAAAGGAATTAAGATGTCCAAAATTAAACTTGGAAACACTTACAACACAAAAAGAGGATTCGCATCAATTCACAAAAAGAAACAGAATGTGCTTTCTTTAAATTACCTTGAGCACAACTACGACAAACTAGTTGAATCAGGAGTTATTGTTGAAGAAAAAAAAGAGATGATTTTCGATTCAACTGCTTTCAATTACAATAAAGTTCTTGGAAGAGGGAAATTCACAAAGAAAATGACTATTGTTTGCTTTGATATCTCTGAAAATGCTAAGCAGGCTGTTGAAGCTGCTGGTGGAAAAGTTGTAATTCTTGGTGCTGATGAAGCATCCGAAGAATAAAACTAATTTTTATTTCTAAAATTTATCAGAAATGTTTTTAAACTCTTACTATTTTGTAAATTTATGTCATTCTATAGAAATTTATTGACAACGCTGCCAGAGGTGGCAAGTCCAGCACAAAAGCAGACTCTGAAAAAAAGAATGCTTTGGACTTTAGGAATGCTAATCTTATTCTTATTTTTGGCTTCCATACCTCTGTACGGAGTTAGTGCCTCTCAGGCAGAATACTTTAAAACACTAGAACTTCTGCTTGGTGCAAAAATAGGAATGCTTCTAACACTGGGAATTGGTCCTATTGTTACAGCATCAATTGTTTTGCAACTTCTTAAAGGTTCAGGATTACTGAAATTTGATCTTTCAACAGAAGATGGTAAATTTTTGTATTCAGGAACTCACAAACTTATGACTTTTATCTTCATAGTTCTTGAAGCTATTGTTTATGTATCTTTTGGAGCAGTTCAGGCAAACACTCCTGATGTTGCATGGTTGGTAATGGTTCAAATGGCCTTAGGAGGATTCATTGTATTTTATATGGACGAAGTCGTGAAAAAATGGGGATTTGGATCAGGTGTTTCCCTATTTATTGCAGCAGGAATTGGGCAGGCAGTATTCTTACAACTGTTATCTCCATTCACTCAAGCAGGAGGTTTTGGTTGGGCATTTGGAGGAGATGAACCTGCTGTTGGAAAAATTTGGGCAGGACTTTATTACCTATCTGGAGGAGACCCTTCAACATTTATGACAGCAGTTTTAGGACCTATCCTTATCACAGTTGGTTTGTTTTTCTTAATTGTATTCTTTCAGTCAGTAAATGTGGAAATTCCACTTTCTTTTGGAAGAGTTAGGGGACAGTCAATGAGGTGGCCTTTAAACTTTTTTTACTCAGGTGTAATTCCAGTAATTTTAATTTCGGCTCTTGGAGCAAACTTTAGATTATGGTCAACACTTTGGTCTAATTTAAGAGGACTTGAACCAGGAGAAGGATTCTTTGCAACTGCAATTACTTTTATTCAACCTTTATCAGGTTCAATATGGCAAAATCTTGGAAACTTTTTTACTCTCCAAGTATGGCCTCATATCCTTTCATACACTCTTTATTTAGTTATAGGTTCATCATTATTTGCATACTTTTGGGTTCAGACTTCAGGACTTGATTCAAAATCACAAGCAAGACAAATTATCAACTCAGGACTTCAGATTCCCGGATTCAGAAAAGATGAAAGAATTATTGAAAAGATTCTTGATAGGTACATTGTTCCTCTTACTCTTATGGGAGGTATTGGTATTGGTCTGTTAGCTGCAACTGCAGACATTATGGGTGCACTTACATCAGGAACTGGAATCCTTCTTATGATTATGATCATATATCAATTCTATCAGCAGCTTGCAAGAGAGTCAATGGAAGACTTTAGTTTATTAAGAAAATTCATGCGTAAATAAAATTTTAATAATTTTCAATTTTATTTTTAGTCAATAGATATATATACTTATTCAAAATATTCTAATTATGGAGAAAGACATTTCTTTTAAAGATTCAATAAAAATTACTCATAATATAATAGAGAGATTTGAGAAAATAGAAGGCAAACCCTGGGGAGTTGAGGGATCTATGATTGAGCTTGCCAAACAAGTTGGAGAACTTTCCAAATATGTAATGGTAAATGAAAAGTATTATTTTCAAAACAGAGATAAAACAGATTCACAATATGTAACAACAAAAGAGAAGATTGGAGATGAGCTCGCTGATGTTTTATTTGCCATAATAAGAATTGCAAAACATTACAATATAGATTTGCTCCAATCGCATTTAAAGGCAAGAAAGCAAGAAGATGAATTTCTCAAATCAAAAAACGTATGAATTAAATCAGACTAAAAATTACCGGAACTAATAATATTCCCATTAAATGCACTCTCCTAACATTAAGTGTAACACAAAGCAATCCTAAAAAAGCTGCTCCTATGCAGATTAGAATTCCAATTATTCCTTCAATAAGTCCTACAACTAAAAACAAGAATATCAAAATACATATATTAACTATATTAAAATTAATTTTAGAAACTATTTTAATTATTTTCTTTCCCAGAAAACATGTGAGAAAAAACCCAATAATTGAAATACCTAAAATAACTCCAAAATAAACAAGTAAATCCTCAAAACCAATACTTTCTACTAAAAGAGATATTACATAAACACTGCCATTTCTTGCTCTCTCAATCAGGTAAAATGTTAAAAAACTCAAAATAAATCCAATGGTATTAATACTACTTAAAACAACAATAAAAATTTCACTAGTTATTTTCTTAAAAAAAAGAGAAGCAATAGTTGCAGCTTGAGCATTTCCAACTCCCGGACTAATTGAACAAACAGTTGAACACAGACCTCCAACACAAATTGATTTTAAAAATCCTTTTCCTAATCCAAATTTAAAATCAAATTTTTGTTTAGGAATGGAAGAACTCTCATCAATTAGACTATAAACAATGGAACTTACTCCAAAAAGTCCTGAAAATAAGACCAAAAGTGGATTATCAACTAAATGAGTATTCAATATCAAACTTCCGTATCCTGCAGAAAACAAAACAATAATTATTGCCCAGAATTTCTTGTTCCATCCTTTTTCAAGTAAAATTAAACTTCCAAGTGTAAACATTAAAATAAATGGAATGTATTCTTTTACAAATTCATAAGAACTCTCAAGTCCAAAAAATACTATTGGTGCAATTAAAAATGAAAAAAATGTTCCAAACAAACTTCCAAGACTGCTTAAAAATATTGCTTCATAGCCTCTTCCTTCCAAAACTAGCCTATGTCCTGGAAGAACACTAAGAGCAGTATCTGCAGATGGAACTCCAAAAAGAACAGAAGGTATGAAATCAACAAAACTATGAACAACTCCCATAACAATAATAAATATCACAAGCAAATTTAAATCAAAAATTTCAATCAAAAAAGCAGCATTAACAAAAACAATCATACTAACCATATTAATATGAACTCCAGGCAACATTCCTGTAAATATCCCTGCAAGAATTCCCAAAAAACAAACAAAAAGAAAAGAAAAAATTTCCATTAAAATCAAAAGACTATTTTCAGTTTAAAAACAATTTCATCTATATTTATCCCAAAATTTTATTTTTTATCCAAAAAATATTTTATTTTCAATTTTTATGGCTATTTTTTTAAAATTAAAACAAGTATATTTTTAAATAAAAAAGAATCCAGTTTAAATAACAAAAATGCTCAAGCTTGGTAATTTTATTGATAATTTAATAGGGCCTCTTCAAAAAGATACAATAACTACATTCTATGGTCCTCCAGGATCTGGCAAATCAACTCTTTGTTTTGAGTATGCTTCTCGATGTACTCAAAATAATAAAAAAGTAATCTATATTGACACAGAAGGTGGTTTCTCTGCAGAAAGACTAAAACAGATAAATCCGCAAATCAACTTATCTGAGATTATAGTAATTTCTCCAAAAACATTTGAAGATCAACACAAGGCAATTCAAAACTTGAACAAACAAATAAAAGACTCTAAACACATTGGACTGATTATAGTTGATTCATTAGTAATGCTTTACAGATTAAAACTAGGTGATGCACCAAAAAAAATAAACTCTGAATTAGCACAACAACTCTCACTTTTAACTGAAATTTCAAGAACTTTTCATATTCCTATAATTGTAACAAATCAGATGTACACAAATTTTGATACAAAAGAAAAAAAAATGGCAGGAGGAAGTTTGGTTGAATACTGGTCAAAAATAATTGTTGAATTTGACAAGCATCAGGATATAAAATTTGCAACCTTGATTAAGCATAAACACAAAAAAGAAGGAAATGAAATAAAATTTGAAATTTGTAATGATGGTTTAAAAGAAGCAAAATTCAGATCATTCAACATATTTAGATGAAATTTCGTCTTTTTTATCAACTCCTCTAAGTCCTTCTGTGATTTTTGAAAGTTCATTTACATTATTAATTAATGTTGGAGTAATCTTTTGGAAAACTTTTTCTAAAGCCTTTATTTCAGAGTTTACATCTAGTATATTGCTATCATACGAACTAATCTTGTTAAGTACTTTTTTTTCCATACTTTCCATACTCTCTCTTAGATGAACAATATCTTCTTTTACCAAATTAAGTTGAGCTTCTTGTTTTTCCTTCCATTTAACAACTTTTTCAACACTTTCAACAAGTCTTGACCATCTCTCATCAATGATTTTTTCAACAGTCTCATCAATCATTTCTTGAATTTCATCTTTATCAACTTGTTTTGGAACACCATTATCCATCATCTGATTCAGATTGTCCAAAGACATTGTCTGTTGCTGAGCAACACCATTAGTTTGAGAAACTTCAGGATTTGTATTCATAGGGTTCATATTTGCAGATTCAGGAGAATTCATATTCAAAGTTTTAGAATTAATTTCGCCATTAGAATCTAACAGAGGATCACTCATTGACATCATAGTATCTGTTTGAGGCGATGCAGGCATAGAAGGTACGCTCATTTGTTGTGCAAAGGGATTTGTGAATTCAGAACTCATTCCCGTAGAAGGAGGTTTATTTGTATTTAACTCATTTGGAGGACTTGGTGGAGCACTTGAAGATGTTGAAGTTGCAGCATTTTTAACTTCATTTGTCTGCTGGCTATCCTCTTTCTCCTTTTTTTTCCCAAAAAAACTCATAACAATTTTTGTAATCTGCAATTTAAAATAAATAGTATTAACTATTTGATTAAGAAACTGTATTTTGTAATAAAATCATTCTTTTTACCCCCCTGAAACAACAGAAAGAATTTTAATCTCATCAGAGTCTGTAACCTTTGAATCTTCTAGGCAAACCTCTCCATTCTTTACAAGTATTATAGAACTAATGTTAATATTGAGTCTGTCTAAAATATTAACTAACTTGTCTCCTTCTTTTAATTTAACATCTATAGTTTCATTTGTTTTTTCAATAAAAACCTTCATATTATATCATAATATTTAATAATTTAAAAAATTACTTGAACAAACTGTGGTAATAATTACAACACAAAGTGCTCATTTAAATACTTCTTCAATTAAATCCTTTTATGAAAGTAATTGTTCCTATGGCAGGATTGGGTTCTAGATTAAAACCTCACACACATACAGTTCCCAAGCCATTAATGGAAGTTGCAGGGAAACCCATTCTTGAATATGTAATTAAAGATCTTGAAAAAATAGGAGCTGATGAAGTAATATTTGTTGTTGGATACAAAAGAAAATCAATAAAAGATTACATTGCAAAATTTCATCCAAAACTAAATTGTAAATTTGTAGTTCAAAAAATAAGAGATGGAGATGGAAGTGCAGTAAGATTAGGTCTTGATGAAATTAATGAAGAAGATGAGTTGTTTGTTATTTTTGGAGCTGATACACTTGTTGATTTTGATATAAAAAAAGCAATTTTACAAAACAAGAGAACTGATGCTCTGGTATTTGGAATGGAAGTTGATAAACCAGAAAATTATGGAGTTATGAATATAAATCAAAATAATGAAATATATGAAGTAGAAGAAAAACCAATTGAACCAAAATCAAATCTTGCAATAATTGGTGCATATTATTTTAAATCTGCTTTAACAGTAAAGAAATATTTAAATGAATTTTATCAAAACAATGAAACAGAAAAAGGTGAATACAGAATTGTTCAGGTAATAAAAAAATATATCGAACTAGTAGACTTATCTATAAAAGCTCAACCTGTAAACAAATGGTTTGACTGTGGAAGAGTTGACATAATATTAGAGGCGTCCAAGTATTTTTTAAAAAAAAACTCAAAAGGTCAAATAATTCAAACTGGAACTTCAGTAATAATTCCTCCTTCATATGTTGCATCAACAGCTCAGCTCGAAAATTGTGTAATTGGACCTTTTGCATCAATTGGAGATGATACAATTTTGAAAAATGTTATAGTTGAAAACTCAATTGTATCATATAAATCTAAAATAGAAAATCTTATTTTGAAAAATTCCTTAGTTGGGAAAGAGGTAACACTTCATGGTAAACCTTCCAAAATCAACATAGGAGAAAAATCAGAAATTTATTTAGAATAAATTTCATTTTTCAAAGAACTCTTTCAAATATTTCTGAGATAAACTAAAATCTCCATTAACAGATAAATCGTGTCCAGCATCTTCAATAGTTTTCAATTCACCTCTTTTTAGGTTTTTAGCAATTTCCACACTACTTGAGTGTGGAATGACTTTATCTTCATTTCCATGAACTATGCAAATAGGAAAATCAAATTTATTTACTTTATCAGATAATGGATAATAATTTTTCAAATCTTCAACACATTCAAATCCGACTTTTATTTTTTTACCATCAGATTTTTCTTTTAATTCATATCCTATTTTTTTTACTTCTTCGTAAGCTTCTTCATTTCCTTTTTTTAAATATCTAAAATATGCACCTGCTCCTGGACATCTAAGAAACATTCTTTTAACATTATGTTTCATGGCATATCCTATTGCAACAGGTCCTCCAAAACTTGAACCAATCAAACTGATATTTTCATAACCTAAATCCAATACAAATTTTGTTGCTGCCTCAATTTGCTTAATGTAATTTGATACAGAAGCATTGTAAATTTCAAATTCACTTTCTCCCATATTGTCCAAATCTATTCTTAAAGAAGAAATTTCTAACTTTTGCAAAATTTTGGCACTAATTTTAGCTGAAGTATTTTTATGAGATGAAAATCCATGAATTATGATGACTATCTCATCTTTGTTTTCACTTTCATTTAAAATTCCACAAACTTTGCCTAGTTCGCCTTCAAAAAATACTTTTTTCTCTGACATTCTACTTCATCTCATCACGTCTTATCTCCAGCAGTTTTGGAACATGAGAATTGAACTCATCCAAAATAGCAAAAACTTTTTTAGTCTCATCAAAACTCTCAACAACTTTCAAACTCTCAAAAGTTTTGTCAATTTCACTTAGAACTTTTTTGAAATTCTTTGGAAAATTTTGATTATTTAAAATTTCTTCATTAATTTTAACTTCATTTTCTACTAGACTTTTCAAATCCTTTTCAAAGTCTTCTCCTAATTCGTATTTTCTGTTCTCCAAAAACATAAGAAGAAGAGCTTTAATTTCTCTATAAGTTCTTTTTATATTACTCAAAGTAAATTCATTAAATTTACCTAAAAAGTTATTAAAATTTTTTTCATTAAAAGTCAAAATCTGCATTTCAATAAGTCCGTCTTCAAACTCAAGCATAGTCTCATAAATCTTACGTCTAGGGATATTTGTCATAAATGTCATAATAATACAAAGAAATTGTTATTTATTAAATTAATTAACTTTAAACTTCTGTAAGGATTTTCCTTTCATTCAAAAAATGCTTTACAAAATCCTTGTACCATTCCTTGAATTCAAAGAAAATCTTCTTTGAATCCAAATATCCATATTCATTACTAACTTTCTCAGAAATTTTATGGAACATATCATTTGCAGCAATCACTGGCTCAGCTTCAAGTATTTCATCATTTTCTATTTTTACACTAACATCAACCATGTGTTTCTTAATATTGGCACGCAAAGTAATATTGTCCCAAATTGCATCCCAGTTTCCTGCCCATTGCTTAACATTACCTCCAATTGCTTTTAAAACATCACTCTCTCCATTAATCAAATCATCAGTAATTTCAAGCCTATCTGTTTTGGAATCATATTTGAACAAATCCTGAAATCCTCCTTCAAGTGAGGGATCTTTCTCCCATTTCTTACGAACCTCAGTAATCTGAGTAATACGCCTCATTCTATGTAATCCATCAGATGACTTAACTGGATTTGCAACAATAATGATGTCAGTTGCCTTAAAAGATGTATTAGGAACACCAAGATCATTAACTAATCTGTCATAAACTCCATAAGGACTATCTCCATGAATCGTTCCAGCAACAACATTGGCAAGTGCTCCAACTCTCATTGCCTCATAAAGTGCAAGTGCCTCAGTACTTCTAACCTCTCCAACAATCAAACAAGAATCTCCAAGACGCAAAGTTGACCTAATTCCCATATCTGCACTAAGTCCTTCTTTAGAAATAGACAAAGCACTTCTAACACTCATAGGTTGTATATTATAACCAAGATCCGCAAGTTGCAAAGTAGGAATTTCAAGAGTATTATGTGCTAAAATATTATTAGTTACAAAATTCTCATTTTCAGGAACAGAAATATCATAAACATACTCTTCAGATTCAACTACTTTAACTTTAATAACTCTATCCCAAAATATGTCTGATTCTGAGAGTTCCTTCAAATAAGTAAGATATTGAAAATTTTTATAATTTTTCTCTAAATATTTCACAATTTTCTTTAATTTTTTAATTCCAATATTATTTTTTCTTATAATATAATCATTCGAGTTAAAAATTTTATTATTTTTTATTGTGTTATGGATTTCTTTTCTAATATTCAAAGGCAGGGGAACAATTTCTGAATTTTCATGAGAAACTTTTCTTTGAGTCAACATACTTAAATTTTTATTTTTATAATCTTGTAAAAATCCAATATGTTTCTCGAATAATTTGCAATTTCTAATTCCTGAAATTCTTCCATCATCAGTTCTATCTGGATAAATAGTTCCTTTTTTCGCAATTTTCTTCACTCTAAAGATAATTCCTAAATTTAACATTAATGTTTGAATGTCTTTTAATAATTGTTCTGAAGCTAATGAAGTAATAACTTCATATTTACCTACACAACCATCTCCACTAAAAAATCCTCTTAAAACACTATTTATTTGTTTTTGAGATAAATTAAAAATCCAATTAGGTATTTTTTTAGTATATGCATTTCCATTAAGTTCCATTAATTCTTGCATTACAAATTTCAATGTTTTTGAATTAATCATTAATGAAAATTTATCAGAATGAACTTTAACATTAACTTTAAACTTTTTTGCAATTAACTTAACTAAATCTTGTTCTTCTTTTGAACTAACTGACATAATTATTGACTTTTCATCATAACAACCATCAGCTATCCATAAACCAACAAACTCTAAAAATTTAGAATCTAGTTCAATATTAAAAGGAATTTCTTGATAAGAATTTTTTGATAACTTAAATGATTCAATTTTTTCATTCTTAATTATCTCAATTGGAAAAGAATTTTTTTGAAACCAAGCATTATATGTACTCTTAGGGATTTTAGCTTTCTTTGCTCTTATTTTTATTTCTTCTCTGTTAAATTTCTCTAATTTAACAAATATATTTTCTTTTTCCAAAATTTTTTTATCAATTTTAAAGAAGCTCTTACTCAAATTTTTATTAATGGTTTTGTTTGGTGTAACAATAAACGATCCTTCTTTCAAATCTTTTGTTTTAATCTCTTTGAATGGAATCTTTTCTCCAATTGTAAACAATGAATGATCTCCTGTGATTTTAATTTCTCTTCCTGTTGCGGTAACTAATTTGAAAATTGGTTTATTTACTTTATGCCTTATTAGTGAAGTTGATTTAGAATAATGTATTTTTCCAGATTTATTAATAGTTTGAACTTCAAAGTTAGGGTTTTCAACAATCTCTCTTCCATTTCTAATTTTAATCTCATTATCATTATATTCTTTAAATAGTTCTTCAAAATTAATTTTTCTTAGTTTTTTATTTTGTTTAATTAATAATTCACAATTTCCAGTTACACTATCCTCCACAGTAATCATTCTGTACTTTCTCATGATCTCTACCATAAGTGCAGTCAAGAAAGAGGACTTACCACTACCCCTAGTTCCCGCAATAAGTATTGTTCTAGCCCCATCAATAATAAAGGAGAGTAAACCTGCAGCCTCATATGAAATCATATTATTTTTAATAAAAAGTGGTAATGTCCATGGCTTGTCTCTGTGACGTCTGAATGAAAATCCCAAACCGTAAGGGTTAAGTGGTTTTCCAACAACTGAAACTCTGGCTCTTGCATGAGGAGTTTCAATTTCAGCATCCAAAATGGGATTTGATGCATCAAGAGGTTTTCCTGAAATCATTCTAAGACGTGATGCCCATCCTTCAACTTCATCTTGTTCAGGAATTATATTTGTTTTGCAATCTTCAAAATCTGAATGTGTCAAAAATATTGGTGTTTTGTTTGCAGGAGCATTTATTGAAATGTCTTGTACTCTCTCATCTTCAAGTAAAGTTTCAACCAAACCAAAACCAACAGTGTATCGAATAAGAACATTCGCCAGATCTTCAACTTCTTCTTGTTTCAATTTTACATTTTTAAATTCAGCAATCTCCTCAATCAAATCCATTGCAATATTATGAAAAACTTCCCTTAATCTTTGCGGATCAATAAAATCATTGGATTCTGGCTTATGTTCAGAAATAACCTCTTTTGCCAAATTCAATATTGCATACTTATCTTCACTCAAAGTAAATTCAAGAGGAGTCAGATGATACAAATTATTAGCTTCGTTGTCAAGTTCAAAAATGGTTACTTTTGCATCCTCAAGATTATATGAATCAAGTTCTCTGGCTTCAATAGGGATTCTTTTCTGGAGAGATGTGTAGATAAAATTTGGTTTTATATTTGCTTCAAAAAATTTTTTATAGATTTTCCTATCTCCGACTTTAAAACCTTCAATTTCACTTTTCACTGCTTTTATAATACTTAATTCTTCAAGTTTTGTCAAAATATACTTAAGTGCATTTTCATATTTTGAGTCAACTTCAACGCATTCATTGTTTCTATAATTTTTCTCAAATTTATAATCTCTATGTTTTCTTTTAATTTTAACATAAGCACCAATAGGATCAGCAGGTAAATCTTTCACAATTGTATTTTGTAAAAAAGTGTATCTGTTAAAAAAAAGTTTCATGCATTCTTCATTTTTATTCAAAATTTGTCCTGTTGTAAAAAGTTCCTTTTGTTTTGAAAGTAGATTAAAAACCTCTCCAATTTCCTTTAATAATCTAACTTGATCAAATTCGTATTCATAGTTTTTGTTATGTACAAAAATAATTTTTGTGATTGATGGATTCTGGACAATTCTTTTCACGGTATCTCTCATAACGATTCCATCATCTTCAATTGAGGGAAAATTTCCTTTGCCTAAATAATTGATTTTTAAAATTGATTCCACTCCATGTTTCACAACTTCAAAATCTTTATTATCAGCAAACATAAAATCTTCAGTTTCTAATCTTTTTTATAATGATTTCTTTACTTATTCGTGGTAAAGTGCTGTTTCCTTGAATTTACCTTTGTTAAGGCTTGTTTCTTCTTTTTTTTAGAAAAGTTTATAAATGGTTTCCTCCATTGAATATTTACTCAATGACATAGATGTATATATTTATACTATGTCGATTGGGCCAAGCAACTTACAACTTACATCAATGGTAGTTTGGTAAAACTCTATCATTGATTTCAAATTATTTTTAATATTAAAAAGTTAATTAACCAACTTTTTTGTAAGACTTTTATTATGTTCTCTAAAACTACTACTGATTGCAAATAAAAATCTTTATATAACAAATAAATTGCAATGAATTATCCATGAAAAAAATTAAATCAATTTTAGCAATATTAATGTTAATGGGTATGTTGATGCCTATTGCATTTTCTGCTGATAATGAAACATCTGTTGATGATATTAATGTTTCAGTTGAAATGGAAGATGGTAATACATTAATGATGGAAGAATTAGAAGAAAAGGAACTTACGTGTGAGAACCTTGAAGCAATCAGAAAAAGACTCTCAGATTTGGATAAAAAGATAAGAGAACATTCAAAGTCTGCAAATTCTGACGAAATTGAGATTTATAAATTAAATAGACAAAACATAAAAGAAAGTCTTGATGCACTTGAAGATAGGTGTATTGCATCTCAGATAAAAAAAGACATTAAAGAAAAAAGAGATGACTTTCAACAGTTAAAAGAAGAAAGACCTGTTTTGGCAGCAAACCTTCTATGTGAAAATCTTGATCAGGTTCGTGAAGAACTAAAAACAATAGATGAGGAAATAAAAAATTTAAATTCCAGTAGTTTTACTGATGAAGAAAAGGAAATTTACAAGCAAAGAAGAGAAGAAGCTAAAGAAAAACTTGATTCTCTTGAAGAAAGATGTGCAGAGATGAAAGAAGACTTTGATGAAAATGAATCAGAAATTCCTAAATTAAGAACTGAAATAAAGGAAAAAGTTGAAATTCAAAAAGAATTGGCTAAAGTAAGAAAAAAAGTAATTGATGATTTAAAAAAAGAAAGAGAAAATTTTGAGAATAAAAAAGAAGATCTCAAAGAAAAACATAAAAAAGGAAATCTTAACATTGAAGAACTTAGGGATTTTATGTTAAATGCTATCGAGTCTCAGCTTGAAAAAGTTGAAATGTACAAGCAAAGAGTTGAAGATTCCAACTTTTCAAGAAAAGATATTGCAATTGCAGAACTGGAAAATGTTGAAAATAAATTAAATGAGTATAAAACAAAAGTTGAAGAAGCACAAACAAAAGAAGAGCTTCTAAAAATAGGAAAAGAAATCAAAAAAGACTTCGAGACTGAAATGAAAAAATTTGCATACTTTAACTCTATTGTTATGTCAAATGGTTATGAAAAAGTAATAACAAAAATTGAGAGTATTTTAAATATAGTTGAAGAAAAATATCCAGGAGAATACGATTCAGAAATTGAAACAATAAATCAGATGCTTGATGAAGTTAAATTAAAAATTGAGGAATTATTTGATTCAATAGAAAATTTTGATTCAAAAAATTATGGTCAGGCAGTTTCAGAATACAAACACAAGAATAATGAAATAAGAAAAGACTTTAAAGAAATACACAAAAAACTTAAAGATTTGAAAAAGAAAATCTTAGGTCAGTATGATGAAGAAGATTCACAGGAAGACTCAGAAGAATCAAATGAAGATGACGAACCTACAGATGAATCAGGAGATGATGAATCTCAAAATGATCAGGGAAATACCGATGAAAGTACAACTCCTAGTAATAATGAAACAACAACTGATCAGCCAAAAAATACAAATACTACAAATGAAGAGACAAATACGACTGTTGTAACAGTAGATGAAGCGCAGCAAGCATTGACAAATGCTCAAACACAAATTAATCTAGCACAAGAAACATTAGATCAAGCTCAAACAGATGGTTATAATGTGGATTTATATGTATCATATTTAGAAGATGCTATTCAGGATTTGGCTTTAGCTCAAGAACAGTACGATTTAGGCAATTATGAAACTTCTGCACAATATTCATTATCTGCAGAAAATTTGGCTATGCAAGCTATGAACATTGATTATACAACACTTGAAACTCAAACTAATACAACTGGAGGTGTTCAATGATGAATAAGATATTAACTTTATTTTTATCTTTGTTTTTGGTATTTGCAATAACTGGATGTAGTCAATCATCACAAGATGATATGGGAACATCTGATTTAAATGCTCAAAATGATGTAGTTCAACAACCTCAAACAACAACTCAGCAAGATACTCAGATTGATGAAGATCTGCAGGAAATTGAAACTGCTCTAGATGAACTTGATTCTCTTGAAGAATTGGGTTCTGAAGATTTGGATGTTTCATTAGAATAATTTTATTTTATTTTTCTTAATATTAAAGATTTAATTTATAAATATAAAAATCCATTTAATATATATGGAAAATATTCTAATAGCAATAATTGGTGAGGATTCAGATGCATCTGAAATGCTTTTCAAGGGGTTTAAAAAATTCACTCCAAGTAAAGTTGTTCTTCTTGTTAAAAAAAAATATGAAAAAAAGATAAATTCAATTGAAAAAGAACTAAGTAAGTTTGGAATCTCTTCTGAACATTATTTGGTTTCTGACTTTTTACATATGGAAGAAGTGTTTATGAAGATAAAAGATATGTCAAATCTATATTCTAAAGACAACATAGTTATAAACGTTGATACTGATTATATGTCATCATGTCTTGCATTATCTTCTGCATTTGTGAATGGAATAGCAGCAATTGGTGTTTTAAAAGATGAAATAATAGCATATCCAATTATGAAATTCTCATATTACAATGCAATTAATGAAAAGAAGAGATTCATACTTGAAACTATAAGCAAATATCAGGAAATAGAATCTATGGAGAAACTCTCAAAACTCACAAAAATGTCTTTGCCATTAATAGCATATCATCTAAAAGGTAATAGGGATTCAAAAGGTCTAATTGAGATGAACTTGGTTGAGGCCCAAAGAAAAGAAGGATCAATTTCTTTAAAATTGACAGAACTTGGTAGACTAATTGTTGGTGGATATATTGATTTTAATTGTAATGTTAAGAATAACAAAAAGAAAAAAATCTAAATTTTTTTTTCAATTTTTTCTAAAAATCTATCTAATTTATGTTTATCAAAACTTTTCATATTAACTTCATACAAATCAAATTTGTTTCTTATTTTAAGTCCGCAAAATTTGAATGTACCTTTCTTCATAGCTTTCCAAGATCCAAATCCTTTTATTAAAGCATACAACTTAGGCCCACCAAAAGTTCTTACAACACTAACTTTTCTGCCTTTCAAAAGACCAATTGGCAATCCAAGTTCACTGTATCTATATGCAAACTTGGGGGTAAACACCAGATCAAAAAACCCTTTTAGAATTGCAGGATATGATTGCCACCATATTGGAAAAATAAAAATAATCTCTTCAGACCATCTAATTAGTTCTTGATAATGTTTAACTTTTTCATTAAGATCTTTTTCTTTATTTAAAAAACATTTGCATTCAAAATTATCACGATACAAATCGATGTCTTTTACTTCTGCTCTTTTATCTTTTAACATTTCTTTAATTCTTTGACATATCTCTTTATTTAAGGATTCTTTTTTAGGATGAGAAACTATAATTAAGTATCTTTTCATAATTTTTTTATATTTTCTACTTATTTAAATATTTTCTTTAAGTGTAAAAGAAGATTTATAAATATTAAAAACAATATATATAGATTACTATGGTTAAATGTTATTTACCAAAAAATCCAGATCTTGGTTCCTTTTTACTAAGATTGACATTAGGACTGCTTTTCATTTATGGAGGAGCGGGTAAACTTTTTGGAATTCTTGGAGGTCCAGGAATCGAAATGTTTTCAGGAATGGTTTGGGGTTCAGTTGCAATTGCATATTTAGTAGGAATTGTTGAACTTCTTGCTGGTATTGGCTTAATAATTGGTTTTATGCCAAGACATTCTGCACTTCTACTTATTATTGTAATGGTATTTGCAATATTCATGGTGCACAATCCATTTTCAAATATTGGAAATCTTATGGATGCTCTAATTAGATTGACAATTATTGGAGGACTTGCTCAAATCTTATTATCTGGTCCTGGAGACATGTTAAATTTGGAAAAATAATTTCAAATTTTTAATACGAATTTTTAAAATTATTTTATTTTTTATCCAAAAAGAAATTTAATTTCAAAATTGGAAACTAAAACCTTATAAAGAATTAAGTTACAACTATTTCTATCTAAGAAAATTCCTTAGATCAGGTTTTTCCAGTTTTGCTCAAATGAACATGAGCCTTGGAACATTTTGTTTTCTTGCCGAAAAACTGGCTAAACTAAGGTATGTAAAATGACAAAAGATAAAGAACTTACTATCTCTGACCTACCTGGAGTAGGGCCAAGTACAGCTGAGAAATTAGCTGCTGCAGGAATTGACACACTTCTTGCAATTGCTGTATCCTCAATAGGAGTTTTAACTGAGGAAGCTGGCGTTTCTGATGCTGTGGCAAGAAAAATGATTCAGGCAGCAAGAGATATGATGGATATGGGATTTGAGACTGCTGATACAATTTTAGAAAAAAGACAACAAATAAATAAAATTAAAACAGGTTCAGAGAGTTTTGATGAAGTTATGGGAGGAGGATTTGAAACAGGTGCAATAACTGAATGTTTTGGTGAATTCGGTTCAGGAAAAACTCAGGTTGCACATCAATTGGCAGTAAATGTTCAGATTCCAAAAGAACAAGGAGGTAATGAAGGAAAAGTAATTTACATTGATACTGAAAATACTTTCAGGCCTGAAAGAATTGAACAAATGGCTCAAAAAGCAGGACTTGATTTTGAGACTTGTTTGAAGAATATTAAGATCGCAAGAGCATATAACTCAGATCATCAAATGCTTCTGGCAGAAAAGGCAGAAGACCTTTTGAAAACTGGAGAATACAAACTTTTAATTGTGGATTCCCTGACAGCTCATTTTAGAGCAGAATTTATTGGAAGAGGAACATTGTCTGAAAGACAGCAAAAACTAAACAAACATATGCATCAGCTTCTTAAAATTGCTGATATGTACAACTGTTGTGTTGTTGTAACAAATCAGGTTATGGCAAAACCAAATGTGATGTTTGGAGATCCTACTCAAGCAATTGGAGGTCATGTTGTTGGTCACTCATCAACATTTAGAATCTATTTGAGAAAAGGTAAAAAAGGGTCAAGAGTTGCAAAACTTGTTGATAGTCCAAACCTGCCTGAAAATGAATGTATGTTTTTTGTGAATACATCTGGACTTTCAGATAAGGAAGAGTAAAAACTCTTATAAATATTAATTTTTTAATTATTTATGTATGACTACAAATAATGACAAAACAATGGGTGTTCTTAGCCACGTGCTAGGAATCTTTACGGGTTTTATAGGACCTTTAGTAATTTATTTGGTTGCTAAAGATGAGTTTAACAAATCTCAAGCAAAAGAAGCATTAAACTGGCAAATTTCTTTGTTAATATATATGATCATTTCTGGAATTTTAATAATAATCTTAGTTGGTATCTTGCTAATAGGAATTCTTTCTCTATTAAACTTGGTATTTTGTATCATTGCTGCAGTAAGAGCATCAAATGGAACACCTTGGAAATATCCAATGACTATTAGATTTATTAAATAATCTTTTTCACATCTTCTTTACTCTTGCTTTCAACAACAAATTTATTTAAACAAGATTTATTCCCCTATAATTGAAAATAAAAAATGGACTTTATTGACAAAAAAGAAAAACTTGCTGACCTTTTAGAAGAATTTATTGAAAACAATCAAAAAGAAGCTGAACTAACATCATACATTCAGGAACTCTCAAAAGATATAGAATTTAAGGGGAAAGAATTATTTGGAAATTTATTTCAAGAACTAATTCAGTATTTGCCTGAGCTTTCAAGAAAAGAACTAAAACAAAGAGTATTGATAATAAGAAGTTTCATAGAATAATTTTTTTACTTCAACCAATCAACAAGCAATCTTACTCCTCTTCCAGTTCCAAATTCAGGCATGTATTTCTCAGGAACATAAGCTCTTGCAGCACCTGCAATATCTAAATGAACCCATTTAACATCATTATCAATAAACTTTTCCAAGAAAGCCCCAGCAGTAATTGTTCCACCAAATTTCCCTCCAATGTTCTTTATATCAGCCATCTTTCCTTTTATTGCTTCCCTGTGTTCTTCATAAATTGGCAACTCCCAAACTCTATCATAAGTTTTCTCTCCACTCTCAAAAATTTCTTTCTTCATCTTATCATCATTACCCATCATTCCAATAAGTTTAGGTCCTAAAGCTACAAGACAAGCTCCTGTAAGTGTTGCCATATCAACTATTTTGCTTGGTTTGAAATTCTTCTGAACATAAGCAAGTGAATCTGCTAAAACCAAACGACCTTCTGCATCTGTATTTCCTATCTCAACTGAGGTTCCATTATATCCAATAAAAATGTCTCCTGGTTTGTAAGCTTTTGATCCAATTGCATTCTCAACAAGTCCCATAACCAAAACAATATTCTTCTTCAAACCTAATTCAACAATAGCTTTGAAAGCTCCAAAAACAGTTGCAGCTCCTCCCATATCAGTTTTCATATCTTCAATGTATCCAGTCGGTTTTAGATTAATTCCTCCTGCATCAAAAGTAACGCCTTTACCTACTAAAGCAATCTTCTCTTTTGACTTTGAGTTTCCATTATATTCAACTATAACAAGTCTTGGAGGATTTGCAGCTCCTTTCCCCACAGCATACATCAAATTCAATTTTTCTTTCACCAAAGCTTTCTCATCTAAAACTTTAATTTTTAATTTATTCTTCTTTGCAAATTCCTTTGCAAGTGATTCCATTTTTGCGGGAGTAATTATATCAGCATTTTCATTAACAAGATTTCTTGTAAACTTCACATGTGAGCAAACAAGCATTTTCTCCTTTACAGTTTTTGAAAATTTAGCATTAACATTCAAACTAACATTCATTTCTTTTTTCTTTTTCTTTTCCTCAACAGATTTTGATAAATATTTGTCAAATTTGTAATCTGTAAGTTCAATACCATCTACAATTGCTCCTATTTCATCAGTATCTTCTTTAGGAATATTAATTAAAATATCAAATTCTTTTTTTGCCTTAAGTATATTAAAAATATTTGAGTAACCTTTTCTCAAATCTTCCAATTCATATTTCTTATCAAATCCATAAAGTAAGTATTTTTTCTCTTCAATATTAAAAAAAAGAGCTTCATCTTTTTTTCCTTCATAAGAAAAAATCTTCATAACTTTATCAAATTCCAATTTTAATTTTTTATCAATTGAATTAAAAAAATTAATCTTTTTTTTATCAGAGAATACACAGAAGATTCTACAGTTTTTCTCTTTTGAACCAATACTTATTTTTACCATAAATAAAATTAAGAAAAGAACTTTATAAAACTATTTAAAATCAATATCATCATCAAAAAACATCTCATCATCATACTGCTGTTGATTGTTTCCCTCTTCTGCTTGTCTATTCATTCTTATAAATCTTATTACAACAATAAGAATGGCAAGAACAGTCACTATAATAACTATTGCCCATATCCAAGTATTTGATGTTCCACTCATTTGACCAGAATTATCAACATATACAGGTATTTTTTTAACATACCCTCCATCTGATGTAATAATAAGATTTCCTGTTGAATTAGCTCCAAGCATTTTAAATAATGTTGGATTTTTAATTGAAAAGAAAATATCTCTTGTATCATTTGCAGCAATAATTTTTTCAACTTCCACTGGTTCAATAATTCCTACAAGGTCTCCATCAACACTTACAGAAACAACTTGCTTGTCTTTAACTGCACTGCTAAGTTCGACAGAAAAATCTGCAGTTGAATCCAAACTAACAAAAGCATCTTTGATATCAAATGAAACTTCTGCAATTGCAACATCCAAATTAATAGGAATAACAAAGTCAACTCCATTAAACTCACAATTAATCTCCATTGAATTCTCTCCTTCAATCATTTCAAGATTCTTGATATAAATATTTGGAGTTCTCTCATTTATTATGACATTTTCCTGATTATTGTTAAATGGATTCTTGTAAGTACATGTTGCCTCAAATGTAGGGATATTATTATCTACTCTCAAAACAACATTTAAATCATCCAAAGAAATATCATCTTTTTCTACCAAAATTGAAAATGGGACAGGTCCTTCAAGATTGATAGGCATCTTTATTAAATCAATTTTTGCATTTTTCCCATCAACTCCTTCAATGCTAAGTTCACCAGTAGTTCTTCCATAAAATCCATTTGACAATGTTACATTAAAACTTGTTTTCTCCTCTCCTTCCAAATTTCCTAAATCAATGGAATATGAAACATAATCATTTATGTTATCACTAAAACTCATCTTCAAATCTCTTAACTTGTAAATTGTTGGATTTTCAATTTCAAAAGTAGTTGTTCCTTTAATTTCATTAACTGCTGAAATAATAATGTAAGGTTTTATCTGCTCCTTTATTGCAAGATATGCAAGAGCATTTTTTTCAATAGAACCCCAACCTGAAATTGGTTCAGAATAATAAATCCATTTTTTTCCATCAATTACATATTCAGAATCTGTTGTAAGTGTATTTTGCAAACCCATAACTGCCCATGCTGTTTGTATTATTCTATCAAACTTTGAATTTTCTCCCCAAGACCCATCATTATTCTGCCTGAATTTTAAGTAATCTCCAATCTCTTCATCCTCAACATAATAAATGTACTTTCCACTATCCATAATTTTGTCATCAGAATCTATATATTCTTCAGTATTAAATTCAATTATCAAAGAATTCAGATAATTGTCAAGATTTGCAGAATCCTCTATTGAATCACCATAAGTTATAAGAGCATTTACAGTATCTTCAAAACTACAATCATCTTCTCCAAAGCAGGCAAAACTTTCAATATTGAAAGTAAATCCTGAAACATCCTCATAATTCTCAAACTCTTGAATATTGTCATTTGTATTATACAACTTAAAATCAAATTCAGTAAGTGTTTCATTACACTCAAAAACTATTTTCTCTGAAGCATCCTTGTCAATTAGATAATAATCCACGTCCATAGTATATGTTTTTGTACTCTCATCATCAATTGTCAAATCACATTCAATTTCTGAACTATTGTCAAAATCACTATCTGAAACATCAATAACAAATCTAAGAGGATTATTATCATTATTAATCATATTCTTTTCCAGATAATTTCTTCCATCTTCTATTAATCTTGATTCCAAATCATAACCTGCAATTTGCAGATTTCTTAGAATTTTTGTGGTGTCAGTCAAATCACAATTGTTTGATGGCCAACACTTGTTCTCATTGTCTCTAAGATTTTTAAGGTGTTCATAAACTTCAGCTGATAATACACTGTTTTGTGTCTCCAAATCATTAAGCACAACTAAAAAATAACTAATTTCTTCACTGTTTAAACTTTCATAATCATTTCCTATAACATGATTGATAAGTTTTGATTGTTTTTGTTCAGTGAACTCTCTAGTTATTTTTCTTTCCTTGTTATCAATGTCATAATTAATTTCCAATGTAAAATCACTACATTCTAGATTTTCCAACTCATAATTTGAGAAATAACATCCATCTTCTCCTGTATCCTTGAACATTTTGAGTTCATTTCTGTTTGAACCACATACTATTTCCGTCTTTATATTCTGAGGATCATCATTTGAGCAAAAGGAAAACGACAGATATTCATTCTCAATATAGTGAATAAGATCATATACATTTTCTTCCTCACCAAAATAATTAGGGGAATAAATTGTAAGTCCGTCCGGTGTTGGTTTTGAGGTCTGTGTCGTCTTTGCAGAAACCCCCATGCTAAGTACTAAGAAAATTATTATTATACTAGAAAACCTCAAAAATCTTTTCATCTGTAAAATTCTACTTCTTATCTTTTATCAGATTTTATCATTACTTTCATTTGGTGAAAACTAAAAGCAATAAAAAACCTTTTAAACACCGCAAAATATTACTTAATTATGAAGAAAAAAACACAAGAAAAAACAAAGTACTCTTTCTATCAAAAAAATTACAAAAACTTGATGATTTTTCCAATTGTTTTATTTGTTCTTGCGCTAATTTCAATATTCAATACGGTTGGGGTTGATGGCACTCCCATTCATAGAGATATTTCTCTTAAGGGAGGTCTTAGTGCAATAATTGTCGTTCCAACAGAGATATCTGTTGATGAGTTCTCAACAGTTCTTGAAAACAATTTCCCCTCAAATACTTTTGCAATTTCAGAAACATTTGAACAAGGAATAAGAGAAGGATTTATTGTAGATACTGATCTTGACGAGGATTCATTTAAGCAGTTTATTGAGAACTATTTTCAAACCGCTTTTGAATTTGGAGACAATTACTCTTCAAACTTTATATCACCAACTCTCTCATCAGCATTTTTCAAACAAGCAGTATTCATACTTTTAATCTCTTTTGTGTTAATGTCCTCTGTAATCTTTTTGTACTTTAGAGAATTTGTTCCCTCTGGTGCTGTTGTTCTTTCAGCTCTATTTGACATAATTGTAACAATAGGAGTTCTTGATTTTTTTGGTTTTAAAATTTCAATTGCAGGAATAGGAGCACTTTTAATGTTAATAGGTTACTCAATTGATACAGATGTTCTTCTAACAAACAGGTTAATCAAAGAATTTGGAGATAATTACTTTGAAAAAACATTTGATGCCTTCAAGACTGGAACTCTTATGTCATTTACGACCTTGATAGCAGGAGTTGCAGCTATCTTTCTGACAAACTCAGATATCATTGCAGAAATTGCAACAATTTTGGTAGTTGGACTTCTTGTAGATTATGTTTCAACATGGCTCCAGAACACAGGGATTCTTCTTTGGTGGCTTGAGAAAAAACAAAGATAAATTTTTATTCTATTTACTTAAATTTCAATAAATATAAACAATTATAAGTATTATTTATCTGAAAACTTCATGGTAAATTGACTTTTCATCCATTCCCATTTCAATTAACTTGTCTTTAGCTCCATCAAACATAGCAGGAAGACCACATGCATAAACTTCGCAGTTCATAGGATCAATCATATCAAAATTATCTTGAACATGCCCTGCTCTTCCCTGCCAGTTTTCTCCTCTTGAAACTACAGGGACGTATTTGAAATTAGGATGTTCTTTCTCAAATCTTTCAAACTCTTCCTTAAACAAAACTTCATTCTCCTTTCTGCATCCAAAAATAAGAACAACCTCTTTCTCAGTTTTTTTTTCATAAAGCAAATCCTGAATCATTCCTCTAAGTGGAGCAACACCAGTTCCAGTTCCAACAAATACTAATTTGTCCTTTTCTCCTCTTACTGTAAACATTCCCAAAGGTCCTCTGATTTTAACAGAATCTCCTTCTTTCTTATTCCATAAATGAGGTGTTGCTCTGCCATCTGGAACCAACTTAATACATAGTTGAAGAGAATTAATATGTGCAGGAGAGGATGCAATAGAATAAGGTTTTTTAAAATCTTCTCCTCCATCTTCAAACTCCAGATTAACAAACTGTCCTGCTTTGAACTTCATCTCTCCTTCCAAATCAATTGTAAACAATCTAACTGAAGGGGACATGTCCTCAATCTTTCTTAATTTAGCATCATAAACTTGCATTGCCATACCTTAAACTAAGAACAATCTTTTATTAATATTTGTTGTACTAAATAAGAAATAAATAGGTTATAATTTAAACATCTAAATCTTTCACAAACTGTGCGTTTTCAACAATGAAATTCTTACGAGGCTCAACCTTATCTCCCATAAGCATTGAAAAAGCCATATCAGCCTCAATGGCATCATCAATTGTAACCTTCTTCAAATATCTATGCTCAGGGTCAAGTGTTGTTTCCCAAAGCTGGTCAGGATTCATCTCTCCAAGACCTTTGTATCTTTGCATCTCAAACTTCTCTTCAGGATTTTCCTTCTTGTAGTTTTCAAGTTCCATATCATTATACAAATAAATCCCATTCTTTCCTTTCTTAATTTTATACAAAGGAGGCATTGCAATGTATATATGTCCCATTAAAATCAACTCTTTGAAATGTCTGAAAAACAAAGTCAAAAGCAGAGTTGCAATATGCGCACCATCAACATCAGCATCTGTCATAATAACTACTTTGTGATATCTTAACTTTTCTGGCTCAAAACTATCTCCAAAACCTGTTCCAAGTGCAGTAATCAAAGTCTTGATTTCATCATTTTCCAAAATCTTAACTAAACGAGCTTTTTCAACATTCAAAATCTTTCCTTTAAGAGGCAAGATTGCTTGTGTTTCTCTAACTCTTCCTTGCTTTGCACTACCACCAGCTGAGTCTCCCTCCACAATGAACAATTCACTAACAGCAGGATCTTTTGAAGAACAATCCGCAAGCTTTCCAGGTAATGATGAAAACTCTAAAACGTTCTTTCTTCTAACCAAATCTCTTGCTTTCTTTGCGGCTTCTCTTGCTTTTTGAGCTTGAGCTGCCTTATCAATAATTGATTGAGCTGCCTTGGGGTTTTCATCCAAATAACCATAAAACTGTTCATAAAAAATATTTGAAACGATTGCCTGAACTTCAGGGTTTCCAAGTTTGTCTTTTGTTTGGCCCTCAAACTGAGGCTCTGGAACTCTAACTGAAATGATTGCAGTAATACCTTCTCTAATGTCATCTCCTCCCAAGTTCAACTTCTTGTCAGCCGGCTTTCCATTATTATTAATATAATCCTTAATTGCCTTTGTAATTCCAAGTTTAAAACCACTAACATGAGTTCCTCCTCCTGGAGTTGCAATATTATTTACAAAACCTTCTAAATTTTCACTAAAAGAATCTGTATAAGTCAAAGCAACATAAACCTCAACATCTTCTTTCTCTCCTCCAACTGAAACAATATCTTTAATTGTCTGTTTTGAACCCTGAGTAATGTACTTAACAAACTCAGCAAGCCCTCCTTCATAATGAAAAACTTCTTCAACATTATTTCTTTCATCAGCAAAAACAATAGTAACATTAGGATTTAAAAAAGCAAATTCCCTATATCTTTTCTTCATAACTTTATAATCAAATTCGATGGATTGGAAAATACTTGCATCTGGCCAGAAAGTAACTTGAGTCCCTCTTTGTTTAGTAGGTCCAATTTCTTTAAGTCCACCTCCTGTAGTTCTCTGATTTTCAAAATCAAGATGATATTCCTTTCCTTCTTTGTAAACTTCTACATGCATCTTTGTTGAAAGAGCATTAACTACTGAAGCACCTACTCCATGAAGTCCTCCTGAAACTTTGTATGCACCTTTCTCAAACTTACCTCCTGCATGAAGCACTGTAAAAATAATTTCTGCAGCAGTCTTTCCTCCTGAGTGTGCTCCAACAGGGATACCTCTTCCATTGTCTCTTACTGTAACTGAATTATCAGGATGAATTGTAATATTAATTTTATCACAATAGCCTGCAAGAGCCTCATCTATTGCATTATCCACAAGTTCCTTAACAAGGTGGTGAAGACCATCAATTCCTGTTCCTCCAATATACATTCCTGGTCTTTTTCTAACTGCTTCAAGTCCTTTAAGAACTTTAATCTTATCAGCTCCATAATCGTCTGCCATTCTTTAAATTCTCACCTCATTTGAGAATCTCAAATTAGAATATTTTACTATTGAATTTGTTTTATTCATCTAGTAAAATCCAAATGATATCAGTTTTTAAATATTTGGTATCTTAATTTGCAGTAAAAGGTATTTGGAGGTTTTTAGAGAGAGATTTTGGTTTATAAATAAAGTTCAAATATTAAATAGTTTTCTTTTCGTCACTTTAAAAAAGTAAGAAATCTCTAAATATATTTTTATTTAAAAACAAATTATGTTAGCGAAAAAACACGAGTCAAAACACGAGTTCACTCTGCTTGATACAGCTGTGATAAACTTGATTGTTGAGAAAACAAAACTTAACAAGGAAAAATATTCAATGATATTGTCAAAAACAGTAATCATTTATGTAATATTAATTGCAATTGCAATGTATTCAACTGTTCAGAATGTAATTTCAAAACAGGTAATGATATTAGGTCTTGTGGGAGGAACATTGCTATTATTCATCGTGTATTTATATGTTATTGAACACTTCAACAAAATGGACAGAGACATTGATGAGGTTGTATCTTTACTTCAGACTAAAGCTTTTATGAAGAAAAAGCACGATTAAATTATAATTCCTTTTTTAACACAAAAATCATATCTTTTTTTTCCATAATTTTCTTTTCAATTTTAAAATACTTGAAAACTTCATTTACTACAATATCGACTTTTTTACTAATTTGAAGAAAACTTAAAATAAATATTCCTTCTTTTCTCAAAACTCTGTAGGCTTCTCGTACTCCTTTTGCAGGATTTGGCAAATCCTGAAAAACAGTAAAACTGCAAATAAAATCAAAACTTTCATTCTCAAAAGGCAAATCTAAAATGCTTCCTTGAATCTTTCTTTCTTCAGAATTAGGATTAAGTTTTAAAAGTTCATTACTTAAATCAAAAGAAAACAACTCAACATTACTATTAACAAACTTATTCAAAACTCCATCACCTGATCCAAGATCAAGTAAATTCCCTGAATTTGGAAGAAACTTCAGGATATTTGAAATTTTATTTTCTTGTTCAGAATGATACAACTCTCCATATCCTTTGGCAATTCCATCATAATATGTTTTTGTTCTTTCAACTTCTTGCATAATTATATATAATAACAATATCTTTATAAATTGTTTTTAGTTTAAGTAATTATGAGTGAAAAAAAAGACACAATTTTTGAAAAAATAATAGACATATTCAAAAGTGGAAGAGTCTGGATTTTGATATTTTTTATATTAATAAGTCTTGTAGCAGTAAATTATACATCAAATACTCAAGGTGTTGTTATCAATGGAATATCTCCAAATTCTCCTGCGCAAAATGCAGGAATGAGTTTTGATTCAAAGACTTCTCAAAGAGATTTAGAAAAAATTCTTTATGTAAACAATGAACAAATAATTTCAGAACAACAATATTATGAATTATTATCTTCTATTGATGAAAATGAAATTACAATTATTACAGATAAGAATTCTTTGGGTTACACATTGAACTTTCCTGAAAACTCATCCCTAACAGAGACTATAGGGATTTCAGTAAGATCAACTCCTTCTTCAAATATAAAATTGGGAATTGAACTTGAAGGAGGTTCAAGAATTATTCTTAAGGCAACAAACTCGAATTTAACTGATTCAGAATATACACTTCTTGTTGAAACACTTCAAAACAGACTTGATGTTTATGGTGCATCTGGAACTAAAGTAAACAAACTTGAAGATGCATTTTCAAATGAAAAATTTGTAATTGTAGAGAGTATTTCTTCAAACAAAAATGATATATATGAATTGATAAAAAGACAAGGAGAATTTGTTGCAAAACTTGATAATAAAACTGCATTTACAGGAGATAATATAATAAGAGTTGACCCTTCATCAAATAGACTTGAAGGATGTCCAAAAACGTCCTCTGATGAGTATATTTGTACATATGCATTTACTGTTCAGATTGACTCAGCAGGAACTGATGGTTTCTATAATATTGCAAAAAATCTTTCTGTAATTGGAGGGCACTTGTCAGAAAAAATTGAATTCTACTTGGATGGAAATTTGATAACTGCTTTAAATGTTGCAGACGATTTCAAAAATCAAAAAATTTCAAATCCTCAAATAACAGTTTCAGGAAATGCAATGCCTTCACAGGATCTTGCTCATGATAGTGCTCTAAAAGAAGTTAAATTTCTTCAGGCAATACTCTCAACTCAATCTCTGCCATCAGAACTCGAAGTTGTTCAATCATACTCTATTTCATCATCAACAGGAGCAAAACTTCTTGAAAATTCCTTTGTAGTTGCACTTGTAGCTCTTTTAATGGTTGCATCAGTTGTTGCTCTAAGATACAGACATTTTTCGATATTTGTATCAATATTTATTGCTCTAATCACAGAAGTTATAATTGTATTTGGAATGGCGGCATTCTTAAAACTTGCAATTGATTTGGCAGCAATTGGAGGTCTGATTGCAGCAATAGGAACAGGAGTTGATGATCAGATAATCATTACAGATGAATACTTTAGAAAAAGAAAAAGAGACTTGTCCTCCAAAAAGAGAATTAAAAATGCACTCTACATTATTATGATTGCATACTTTACAACTCTTGCTGCAATGGTTCCTCTGTACTTTGCTGGACTTAACATATTGCAAGGATTCGCATTCATGATCATTATTGGAGTAACTGTTGGTGTATTCATAACAAGGCCGGCATATGCTGCAATGCTTAGAATCATAATGACAACAAGAGAGCAAAGAAAAGAAGAAAAAGAAAAAGATGACTAAAAATATCTTTGAAGATTTGGAAGAAATTGCACAAATAATTATGAACCAATTTCAAAACTCTAGTATTGATAAAAATGAAAAACAATTTTTACTAGATATTCTCAGAAACTTTGATACTTTGTTTTTAGAAAAAATAAATCCAATTCATATTTTTAGCAAAAAAATTCAACAATTAGGAGCAAATTTAAAAGAAAAACTTTTCTTTTTTATTAATAACCAAGACAAGAATATTTCAGTGGATTTTATTAGAGAAACAACAGACATTATTGATGAAATGAAATCCATAATCTCAAAAAACCCAGAATTATTTATTATTAAGGAAAATGGCACTAGTTGATGTACACTCTCATCTTGATTTCAAGGATTTTGACAAAGATAGAAAAGAACTTGTCGAGCAAATGAGAAATAACAATATCATATCTTTAACAAACACTCTTAATCCTCAAAATTATGAAGAAACCAAAAAAAAATTCTTAGGGTTTGAAGACACAGTAAAAGTATGTCCTGGCCTATATCCGCAGGATGCTGAAAAAATCTCGGATGAAGACTTTGAAAAATACTTAAAACTTCTTCAAAAAGATAAAAACAAATTTGTTGCAATAGGTGAAGTTGGACTTGATAGACATCATACAACAGACTCTAAGCTTTGGGAGGTTCAGGAAAAAAGATTTCGTAAAATCATTGAACTTGCAATAAAAATTGACAAGCCAATTATTGTTCATACAAGAAAAGCAGAGGAGCGAGTACTTGAACTTCTAAAAGAATATGTAACAAAATACAATTATAAAAAAATAGATTTGCACTGTTTTAGTGGGAAGAAAAAGTTAATAAATACTATAAGAGAACTAAAAATATATTGTTCAATTCCACTGACAATTTTAAACACTCAAAGTTTTCAGATATTGGTGGAAAATTTACCTATTTCGCAATTACTTGTTGAAACAGATGCCCCCTTTTTGCATCCATCAAAAGAGAGGAATTCATCTTTAAACATCCCTCAAATATACGAGAAGATTGCTCAAATAAAAGGTTATGACAAAAAGGAAATTGAAAACATAATATACTCAAATTACATGAAATTTACTATGTAATTGTGCAGTAAACCCTGCAAGTATGACATATAAAAACAAATATAAAAATGGAAATAAAAGTACAAACAGTACCATCAAATGATGAAAGTGAACAAGTTAATTTAAAAATTCAAAAACTTGTGGAAGACAGGAATGTAGTTGTTGCAAAAAGATTCAACATGCAGCCTCAGGACTTAACAGTGTCCTTGTATAGATCAAAAGGTCAGTTGGCATCAAAACTTGACCCAAATGGTGAAGGAGGAGTATTTGCAGGTTATGTTGATGGAACAGATGAAATAATGATTGCTCATCCAGAAAATGTCTCTCCAATTTTTGGAGATAACATGGACAAAGAACTAGTAGTAATGTCTGATTATTGTCTAACAAAACTTTACATGTGTAAAAAATATTTTCCAAAAAGAGAAGACTACAAACTCTACTATAAATACATATCAGAAATGCTTGCTCAGGTAAGTGCAGGAAACTTCAAGGAGAACATTGCTAAATTTGATATCAAAACATACTTTGAAGGTAAAAAATATCGTAAAGACCAAGAAGTTGGAATTACATTTTATTTAATGAGAGAAAACTCAGGACTCGATTTCATCTATGAGCATCTTGACAAGATTGTTCAGGAATGCGACATAAAAAAGACAATATTTTCAATCTACAAAAAAACATTTGGTGAGCTTGTAACTCCAGTTCAAAAAGAACTTGTAGAAGAAGAAAAGAAACTTCAAAGAGTTTTCAGACCTGGAAGAGTTAGATAAATTTAAGCAACAATGCCAAAAACCAAATCTTCCATTCTTTCATAATCTCTATTTTGATTATATTGATTTATTTCTGCAATTACTTTTGTATATAATTTATTATTATCAGTTATTTGAATAGAATCCAATTCTATTCCTTTAAATATATAACTTGATAAAATTCTTTCTATGCCTAATTGAATTACTTCATCCCCTCGCATTTTTATCAAAACTGGTTCAAAATGTTTTCCGTTAGAATCAGTGATTGGTTTGGGAATGCTCACGTGTGGTTGATAGGTAGGTTCTTCTCTCCCAGTATCAATCAGAAGAAAATCATTTCTACTTTCAATGATTTTATTTTCATCAATCTTCTCAAAATAATTCCAAACTTCATCACTATTTTTACTCCAAATTTCACTAAAAACAGTTGGAAATAAACTAATCTCTAAGGTTTCAGAATCCATTTTTTTTCTATCAATATATGAGAGATTTTTAGTATCTACATAATACCATGGTTCTAAAAGACCTCTCAAAATGATTGAATTTTTACTATTTCTATGCAAGTTTTGAATTTTCTTTCCAGTCTTTTCATCTCTCCAGTATTTTGATGGGAATAAATTTAGTAGCATTTTAATCTTTACCCTTTTTTATCTATTATAAACTTTTGCTATTCAACTTCCAACTCAAAAGAATTATACATTAGTACTCTCATAACCTTTCTTGTTCCAAATTGCATATATAATTCAGCAGGTGAGTGAAACATCGGTTTCTCAGCAATATCAAACATTCCTTCCATAAGACAATTCAATTGAAACTGATACATAAACTCATTTAACTCTTCATCTTCGATCTTCCATTTATTTCTTTTTTTAGCCAATTCTTTTCTATATCTTTCAAGTTTTGCCACAAGAGATATTCTTTTTTTATTAGCTTGTTCATTCCATTCCTTCATCCCTCTTTTAACGTCTTTTCTATAATCATCATCTCTTTCTTTTTTTATTATTTTTTTAATTTTTTCTATGGAATTTTCTATTTTATTTATTTCTCTATTCATATTAGCAACTCTTCTGGAAAATCTCCTATTGTTTCTTAATGCAGTTCTTGATTCAGAATGAAACTTGTGTGACTTTTCTTCTCTTTTTTTAAGCATTTTATTCAATTCTTTTTTCTTACTTTCAAGTTCTGCTTTTAATGTTGTCAATCTTCTATCATCTGCTATTTTTCCAATTATATGTGCTTTTTTCATTAATTCTTCATTTTGCATAGCATGTATCCAAGTAATCTGATTTTGATATTCATCAATTTTTGGATTATATGTTCTTATTTTGTGGCCTGCAATATAATTAAGACGAAAGATAGGTTTATTTCCTCCATTAAATCCATTAAAGGATTTTTTACTTACGGGATACAAAGTAAATGGTGTAATTCTATTTTTTATAAAACTAAAATGTGCAATCATCTCTGACTCACTAATTGTAGAAAAATCATAATCCATATCTGATGCAAACTCATCTTTATTTATTGTCAAATTTACAATTCCTTCCTTAAATCCGATACCTGCATGTTCTCCTTTTCTTAATTTTATGGAAATATGGTCTCTTAAATTATTTTTAATATAATCCTCTAAATCACCAGAATCTCTTTGTGAATTTCTAATCAAATAAAATCCATTTTCTAGAACAACATTAAGGTTTCTCACCTCTTTAAAATATTTAACAATATTTTTCATATAATTTGAATGAAAATAAAGCATAGCAGAATTAAATTGACTTATTTGTCTTGCATCTGTAATTTGGTCAGAGCTTTTCACATCAACTGGAATAAGATGAGCATTATTCCCCTTTAATTTAACATAAAAAAAATCAGGTCTGGCAAGAAATTTAGTATAAGCTTGCTCATATCTTTTTTTTTGCTCAAAACTTCCTCCAAATGGAGCTACAAAATCTTCTTTTGGAACTTCAACAAAATCATAAGGGATAATTATGCCATTTTTAAGGTCACTAAGTATTCCTTTTTGATTAAAAATACTGTCTTCAACTTCAGGTTCAAGTATAGTTTCCAACCCAACACTACCATCATCTCTAAATAATGGAACTACAAGTTGATTCTCCTTAATAACTGCTTTTGCAGTCTCTCTTTCATATTCAGTTCTGTCTTCATCAAGTTTTCCTGTCTTAATATTATAATTTCCTGCAACATCAAGTCTGGTATTTGGTCCAAACAAATCCATTTTTATCTACCTCCAAAATAATCAAAGGTCTTTGCTCTTGCCAAAAATTCTTCAAGTTTTTCAAAAGGAATCACGCAAGCTGCAGCAGTTCTGTGACCTCCTCCATCATATTCCATCATTAAAGAATTGATATGTGCATTTTCATATTTTGGAGAATCTGTTGCTCTACCTGAAATTTTGATAATCTTTTTTTCTTTTCCATTAATTATTTCAGTTTCTTGCACTCCTGTAAAAAATATACCTTTTCCTCCTGGAACTAATCTTGTTTCACAAGCAAGCCCAGCATAAACTCCATTCATCTTTTTCAAATCAACAACCTCTCCTACAATTGGTTTCATAAAAGTTAAATCACAAAAAGAGATATCTTTTTTTAATTTCTTGAATCTTTCTTCATTTCTATGAACTAATTCTTTCGATACTGCTTCCATTCCAACTGCGACCATATATCTGTAAAGACCATGTCTCTCATCAACTTGTGTAATTTTACTTCTTCCCAAAGAAATTTTTTTCGTATAAGTATTGTCCAGAACTTCATCAATTGCCTCAAGCATAAGTGGTCCGCAATCCTGTTTTGACATTGCAGTCATCTTATTTGCAATCTCGGCAATTGAAGTATCAACCATTGGCAAATCTGATTTACAAACATATTGTCCTTTTTTTAATTTTCCCAATGAAAACTCCAAATCTTCTTTATCTCCAAAAGCAATAACATTGTCTCTAAATTCTTCTTTCAGTTTATCAACGAGGCCTTTTTGCAAATTGATATGTTCTTCTCCATTATATTTCATTCTTGAAAGGTTTCTATTTGCAATTCTAATTCTGCCATCCATGTCAGAAATATTATCTATAAAATTTGAAAATGAAGATTCTTCAAATGGTTCATTTACTTTTATCTCTTCCAATTCATTCTTAGAGCTAGGATTGTAGTCAACTACATTTACTCCTGCAAGTTGCGTGGTTAATTCATTAAGTTCAGTAATTTCTTCTATTGAAAGTGATTCTAAATAAGGAACATTTATTTCTTTAACTTTTGATATATTTTCAATATCATCTGTTTCAACCTTTTTGTAAACAAATGCCCATCTGAATTTATCATATAATTCATCAATTAATTTTCCTCTGTCCTTTGATAAATTAAGTCCAGTACTTGTAAAAATTCTATTCAAATCTTCTTTAGTTGGAACTTCATACTTCATATTGTAAAAAGGAGTTGACTGTGCCCAAACTTTTGCAGCTGCCTTGGTAGTATGTCCGTAAAATGGGGAATCAATCCATTCAATTAATCCCCTATTAGATAAGTAATCATATAATGGTTTGTTAAGTCCAATATCATCTTGTTGGTCTGCTTTCGAACCAGAAATTCCAAACATTGAAAGATAATCAAGTTGTTCTCTTAATTCATTAAGTTTTTTTCTAATCTTTTTATCCGGAGTATACTTAAAATCACTCTCAATTTTATCATAGAGCATATTAATCATCAAAGTGGCATTCATTGCCGAACTAAGTTCCTTTGCTCCAGGAATTTCATGTTCATCAGGATTAACTGTAACAAACCTTTTATCAAATCCTTTTCTATGAGGATGGTGGTCTGTAAATAACATCTCTTCAAGAGTTCTGTTAGCTTCATCAGGATCAAGTGTTGCAAGATCTGCAATAATCCATTTTCCATGACCCATTTTTTCTTTCAATATTTGCAGATTTTCTGGATCATCTTTGTTCTTCGAAAATCTTCCTATTCTTGTACTCTCTATTTTAACTTCATAATTTCCTAAGAAATCTAAAATACATTCTAGTCCTTTATGAAGGATAATTTGTGAACCAAAACCATCTGCATCTTTAGAATCAGTAACAATATTAATTTTATCTTCAGAATAATTCATTACTATGTCATACATCCAGTCACGACCCTTCTTCAAATCTTCAATAAATTTAGAATATTTTGGGTCATTAGAAAATTTTTCAACACGTTTAGTTAGATTTTCAGAGGAGTTCATTTCTATTTAGTAACAACATAATTTATTTCATTTATATACTTTGTTATTCTTCATGTTTATTTGAATTATTTTTAATCAAAATCTTTTTAAAGAAAACACAACCTCTTAATACTATGCGTCTATAGCTCAGTGGTAGAGCGGCGGTCTTGTAAGTGTAAATAATGACTTATCAGTTGGGTTTCATCCCAACACATCAAGAAAACCGCAGGCCCTGGGTTCAAATCCCAGTAGGCGCTTACTTATTATTTTAAAAACATATTTAAACACACCATCACTTCTTATAGCATAAATGAACATTGACTCAAAAGAAAAAGCAATTGAAATCTTATCCAATATTAAATCACCATCATACCTTAGAATAGAAGCTCTTTTCACATTAATGAACATAGCAGACCAGCAGTCCTTAAATGCATTATTTGAATGCATGAGACATGACCCTTGTGAACTAGTAAGACACGAAGCTGCTTTCTGTTTAGGAGAAACTGCATCAGATGAGGCAGTAAAAGTTCTAAAAGAATGCTATGAAAACGATAATTCCTTAGTTGTAAAACATGAATGTCTTATGTCTTTAGGAACTCTTGGGAAAAAAGAAGATTTGGAATTTGCAAAAGATAAAACCAGTCATGAAAATTATGAAGTAAAATGTTCAGCACAAGTTGCAGTTGACAGACTTCAGCAGCAAGATGACTTTGAAGATGTAAAAACTCACAGTAAAGATTACATAGAAAAACTCTTTGATTACAAAAACTTTTCTCAAAACGATAGAATACAAATTCTCTTCAAACTTATGACAATAGACTCAGATGAAGCAATAGATGCAATATACAACTCACTATTAAAAGATCCATGCAGAGTTGTAAGACACGAAGCAGCTTTTTGTTTAGGAGAATTCCAGAATAAAAAAGCAACAAACCTTCTAATTGATGCAATAAAAAAAGAACCAACTTCAATGGTAATTCACGAAGGCCTATTTGCTTTAGGAACAACAGGAGACAAAGATACTCTTCCATTCATTCAATCATATCTTGACCATAAAGACTATATTGTATCTGAGTCAGCAAGAATTGCAATTGACAGAATAAATTTGCTAAAAACTCCATACTCTGGAAAAGCTGAATTTGAAAACATAAACTGAAGATGTCACAAATAGTATCTTTTGAAAACAGGCACAACAGATTTTTTGTCGATAATTATGGAATGCACATTGTTGATTTGGGCACATTTGGAAAACCTTATTATTTGGGAGTCAAATATGGAAGAGACGATTCAATCTTGACTTTACCATCTTATACTATTGATTGGCGAAAACTTTCTCTTTCCAGAATAAAAAGTTCTCCTTATTCAAAACTTTCACTAATACCTACTCTAGGAGATGGAATTATAATGTTCTTATCAGAATTTCGAACAGACTCTACAATTAGAATTGTTAAAAACATATTTGAATTAGATGGAGTTATGTGTGGCGATCTTCATACGATTTCATTATGTGGCTATGCAGCAAGTGAAATTGATGAAGACGAATTTGTTGATGAAATTTCATACAAACCAGCTCTAAGAAATATTGATTTGATCTGTTACCTTTTTTATGATTTATTGGAAGATAAAAAATCAAAAGTAACTTCATACAAAGGTAAAGATCAGATAAAAAGAAAAATGTCTAGTTTAGGACTTCCATATCTTCTTTCAACATATGAACAAGATATGAATGTAAAACTATTTGATTAACTTCAATTTTGAAGGATCAAACTTTTTCTTCATTGAAAGCATTTCAGTAATAAGATGTTTCTTAATCTCTTCAGAATCTTCAAACACTTTGAACTTCTTCAACTTCTGAGAATATTCTTCTTTCAACTCTAAACTTTCCTCATCAAAAATATCAACTTTACTCAAATAAATATCAACTTTCTTACCTAAATCATTAGTTCTCTTAAGCAATTTAAACTGCTCTTCAATTGTATAACCACAACTCTGTGTAAAATCAATAACAAACACAATTTTTGAACAATAATCATTCATAACTAATTGAGCTCTCTGCTCAATCTGGTTGTTCTTATCACGACCCAAAAGACCAGGAGTGTCAATAAACTGAATTGCTTTTGTTCCCTTGTATTCCAAATAACCAAACATCAAACCTTTTGTTGTAAATGGATAATTTTGTATCTCAACATCACTTCCTGTAATCTTTTTCATTAATGTTGACTTTCCAACATTAGGAAATCCTCCAATTGCAACAGTATAAATATCCTCAAAAGTAGGCAGCTTGTTCATAAACTTTCTAGCATCATCAAGCTTCTCAAAAAATTCCTTGTTCTTTCTAAACAAAGAATTAATTCTTCCTAAATATTTTTTCATCAAAAATCCTGTTGTTTGTTGAGTCTTTGATCTCTTAATCTTGTGCTCTGTGTTCTGAGTCATTTCATCAATTGTATTACACATCCAAAGCAGACGAGCAAGAGCATCCTGAATAGTTTTCACATTAACATCAGAAGTATTAATCAATCTTATGTAAACCTCATCAACCTTTGCAAACTTTGGAAATGTTTTGATTATATTTCTCAAATATCTATTACTTCTCTCGTTCAGATATCTGATTTTCTGCAATTCCAAATCCTTCCTCTTATTTAGATTATTCTCATCAGAAGATTTTCTTTGTGATGATATTGTCTTTTGAAACCTCTCTCCTATCTTCTCTCTCTCTTTTGTTGCATACTCACTCATAGCTTTCATAGCTTGGTCAAAATAAAATACACTCTTTTCAATCTTTGGAATCTTAAACATACATATGAATAACATCAATTTATTAATAAAGCTGACTATTGACAATGCTAAAAAAATTAACTGTTTTGATTAAAAGTTAATAGAAATATTTTTAAACTGACAACTCTGAAGGTTATCTATGGCAGACTTTAGTGAAACGCCGCTAATGGAAATAACTCTTAGAAGGTATGAATCTCCTCATAATCTAAGTAGAAGGGATACTCTCAAAAAGCTTTGTTTGTCACTTGGACTTCTCCAACCAGGAGACTCAAGAGATGTAATTGTTGACATTCTTCTTGTACTTGAGGAAGCAAAAGAGAAGAAAAAAGAGCTAAGTGCTGTTGAGATAAAAGAACTTCTTTTACAGATAAGGAAAAAAAACGGTCTTTCAATGAATGGAACTGCTGATTCAAACATACGAAGACAACTAAAAAGATTAAGAGATGTTTTCTTAGTTGAAAAAGTAAGAAATAATTACAGGATATTGGAATTCATGAAACTTGAAGACATATTTGAAACAAAAATAAAAAAAATCATTCTTGATGCAGTTCTTTCAAGAAACAAAGAATATTTCACATTCTACAAAAAATATGAAAATGGCGAAAACTAAAATATTATTAGTACTATTCACAGCAATGGCATTATTGCTTTCAGGATGTTCTCTCTTTGATAGTGGAACTGATGGAAAACAAAGTGGAATCTCGATTGGAGGAGGTTCATCAACCAAATCAGGAACTGGTGTTTCTTTGGAATTTGCTGAAAATAATCCTCCTTCAGAAATGTTCAAAGGACAACCCTACAATTTTGCATTCGTATTCAAAAACTATCAGGAACATGATATTCAGGATTTAAAATTGAGACTAAAAGGATTTGATACAGGGTATGTAACAGGACTTCAAACAGATTATACAATTCAGACTCTTCCTAAAGCAACAACTCAAGCAGGCCCAGGAGTTTATCCTGGACACGTTGTTCAAGGAGTAAGAGTTGATGGATTTACAGGAGATTACAATTTCAACCCAGTATTTGATTATTGTTACACTGCAAAAACTACTTTTACTCAATCTGTGTGTGTTCCTTCAACAATGAATCAGTGTGATACTGATGTTACATCTTCAACTGAGCAGAATGGCCCTCTAAGTGTAAAAATAGATTATATCAACTCATTTGAAAACAACATCAGAATTGACTTTTCAATATCTAATTCAGGTGGAGGAGATGTAGTAAATGAGTGTTTTGATATACAGGATTATGCAAACTCATACGAAATCAATTCAGTTACTTTGGGAACATCAACAGGAAACTGTCAAACAGTCTCAGAAACATTTGAAGTTATTGGAGACAAGGCAAATTTTTATTGTGAATTCCCTAGAGGAACAAACGAAGATTCATATGCTTCCCAGGTTGTAGTTGATTTGGAATACTTGTATCAACAGGAAACAAAAAAGAGCATTGTTGTAAAAGATTTGACAAAAGGTCTAAATTAATTTTTTAGTTTTTCTTCCTTAAAAGAATACAAATATTTTTAAAATCATTTCATCCAAAATTCTTATGTTAGCAAAGACTGATTCCTCAATATACTTATTCTTAAGATTTTTTCTTGTAACATTGTTCTTATTTGGAGTAGTTGGGAGTGTTTATGGAGAAGGAAAAATTGTTTATGAAGTAGGTTCAAAAGATATTACTACAAGTTCTGATAAAAATGTTGTATATCTAATTTCTAAAAATTCAAAAGGAAGTATTCAAGTTACAGAATATTCTAAATCAGATGAAGAATATATATCTTTAGAAAATAACGATGAGGATAATATATTATTAAAAACTTCTAATAAAGTTCAGGCTATATTTTATGCTAATTTGGGAGCAACAACTACTGATGAATATAATAGACTAGAAAATGATTATAAATCAGGAAATTGGAATGATTTTTCAGATAAACAAATCAGATCATTTTCTGAAAATAATGTTAAATTAGACAACCCATCTAAAATTTATACTGATTATGAAACATTAAAGAAAGAAGTAGAAGCATTAAGTAAAGAGGAATCAAAAGAAAAAGATTATGAGAAAAAAAAAGAGGAATTAGAGAAAAGACAAGATCTTTTAAAAGAAATTATAATTAATAATCCAGAATTAATTTATGAACTATCTGATTCTCAAGTAAAAGAAATGACGGCTTCATCTTGTGATTCTACTTGGTATAACCCTTTTTCTTGGTGTTTTGTTGAAGAATCATTGGATAAATCAGAACTACAAAATCAATTGATTTTAAAAAATATAAATAATATTGAGTCTCAATCCATTGGAGAAAATTCTATTTGTCCTGATTCAATGTCTATCTCAGATTGTAAAAAAGAAGTTGACTTAGAGTGTTCTACTGGTTCATCTGACTGTGAAGAATTAAAAAATGAAATTCTTAGAATAGAACAAGAAGCTTATTTTGAAAATGCAAAATATAGTGTTAATAAAGCAACAGGAAATGATTTATGTAAAGAATCAACTTCTTTTTCTGACTGTGAAACAAAAATCAAGAATTCTAAAGCAGAATGTGGAGATGATACAGAATGTAGACAAAATCATGATTTAGCATTAGAAGGACTTGATACATATTATAAAAAACAGCCAGTACAAACAAATCTAGCATATGACATAATCTCAGCAATAGCAAACCCAGACCAAAATGCAATAAAAGCAGCAAAACTCTTCGGCTTTGAAGCAGATTACTCAAATGTTCCAAAATTCCTAAAAGAATCATTTCCATCGCAAATTTGCCTAAACAAAATTGATGGATACCTTGACAAACAAATAGAGTATTCTGGAGGAACAACACGGTTTCAATGTTCAAATGCAGATGTTTTGGATGCAAGAACTGATATGCCTCCAGAAGACATAAACACAAATTGCCTTGAAGTGTATGCTCATCTTGCAGCGCAAAGAACACGAATTGTTGCAGATGGAACAACAGCAATAACCTACTCTGCAATACTGCAAGCACCAGAAAATCAAAAAATCAGATACCTGTTAGGAATAACTTACATTCAAAATGGCAATTTAGTAAAAGCCCAGCTTGACCCAGAAAATCACGAAGGCATTCAAAATCTTTCAGCAGGAAGCTTAGCAAGAATATACGAAAACATAGATTTTGAAGTAAATCTATCAAAAGGTCCAATAAATGAAAACTCATTTCAAATAATACTTGATGCAAGAGATGAAAGTATGAATTCATACATATTCATAAAAAGACCTATTCTTTTCATAAACACCTCAGATGGAACATCATATTATGAATTTAAGGGAGAGATGTACACAGGCAACTCTGCAGGCAACACACAAGCTCAGCAGCAATCAGAACAGCAGCAAAGTGCAACACCACAAGACTTTATGGAATATTGGAATTAAAGAATGGCAGCTCAAAGATTAATCATAGGACTTGTAGAAGAGGTTGTTCTTGAAGACAAAAACACATATTCTGCAAAAATTGATACTGGAGCAGATTCATCATCAATCGACAAAGGTTTACTAGATACTCTGGGAGGAGAAAGAAAAATAATCTCACATAAAGTAGTGAGATCTGCTCTTGGCAGACACAAAAGACCAATTGTAAAACTAAAAATTAAATTTCAAGGCAAGGAATTTGAAGAAAAATTCACTGTTTCAAACAGAGCGCATATGAGATACAAACTTCTCATAGGCCAGGACATATTAAAAAAAGAAGGTTTTTTGATAGATCCTATCAAACAAATAGATTTAAAAAGCAAATAACTTTATTCATCTTTAGAAAATGACGTTAAAATTTGGTCTTATCAGTTTGGGAAGTAAGTCATCTAACATGATTTTAGAAGAAGCTAAAAACATATTTGATGAGGCGGATTTAATTGATATAAGAAAAATTGAGATAAAAATTGATAAAAAAACCACAGTTCTCTATAATGGTGAACCACTAAAACAATATGATTGTCTTTTAATGAGAGGATCATACAAATATGCAACTCTTTTATATGGATTAACGGAAATTTACAAAAACAAATGTTTCATTCCAATTGATGCAACAGCTCATGTTCTAGCACACAACAAATTTATGACACACCTAAACTTTTCCTCAGATAAAAACCTTAAAATGCCTGGAACTTACTATGCAGCTAAAATCACAGAAACAAAAGAATTTCTAAAAACTCTAAACTATCCAATTATTCTTAAATTTCCTTCAGGTACACATGGTAAAGGAGTTATATTTGCAGAATCAGCATCCTCTGCAATCTCAATGATAGATGCACTTGATGTATTCAAGCAACCAGTAATAATTCAAGACTACATTGACATCAAATCAGACATAAGGATAATCGTTGCAGGAGATAAAATAATAGGTTCAATGAAAAGAATTGCAAAAGGAGATGATATTAGGGCAAACGCTCATCAGGGAGGTGATGCCGAGCCTTTCATTGTAACTCCAACCATAAAACAGATGTCAATTGAAGCTGCAAAAAAAATCAAGGCAAACATATGCGCAGTTGACATAATTGAAAGTGATTATGGACCTTTAATCTTAGAAGTAAACACATCTCCAGGTTTGCAGAAAATAACAGAGGTAACTAAAAAAAACATTGCAAAAGAAATGGCACAATACTTGTTTGAAGAGACAGAAAAATTCAAGGCAAAAGAAGACAAGGTTCAAACAAGAGACGTTATGACTTCAATTGGAATCAAGGAAATTGGTTCAAGAGACTTTGAAGCAGAACTAAAAGTAAATGCAAACCGAATAATTGTACCAGACTTTGCATACAAAATGTCCAAATTTCAAGAAGGAGAAGATGTTACAATAAGAGTTTCAGAACACAAGATAGAAATTATCAGAAACAACTCTGATAGTTCAGGATTCTAATTCTTATAAACTCCTTTCAAAGTACCTGAAACTCTTCTAACTTCCAACTTCACACCAGCATCATTAATCTTCAAAATCAACCCAAGAACTCCAACAAGCTTATCCTTAAGTTTAGTTGAAACCTTAACAACAAATTCTTGATTTTCATAATCAAACTTGTCACGAAGAATCCAAATTCCTGCTTTCGAAAATTCAACTGCTCCCAAATAAATAATCAACTGTTCAACAACTTCCTCTGAAATAGTCTTGAAATCAAATTTTTTATCACTAATTATTCTTACTCTCACAAATCTTTTCTTAAGCCTCCATGTTGGCCTAAGTGGTTTCAATTTCTCTTCTTTAATTAAGTTGTTATTCTTCATATCTAACAAAAGATAAGATAATCTATATTAAAAACTTATCTCTAAAACAGTTATTCCTAAAATATGATTAGAACATTTTATAAATCCTAAAATTTGAAAGATAAATAATGGTTGAATGGAAATATATGAAATTTCAAAAATCAGAAATTTTTGACATAATCTTCATAGGTGTTGTATTGTCAATTTTATTTTCAATTACATTTTTCAGATTCACGCAAAGTCATGATTATGAATTCTTTGGAATATTCATAACTTTCTTCATATTTCTAGAAATTCTTATTTTCTTAAGAACATTTGTAATGAAACTTGCAGGATATTTCAATGCATTTGAAGTTTATTTGTATCAGACTTATTTCGATAGATTCTGGCTTAAAAAATGGGACAGGCTGTCTTATTATGAAAAAGTAGGAGAAAACATAGTTTTAAAAGAAAAAAAAACCGGATTCAAGGGAATTCCAATGTCCATAATTTCAGTTTTAATTTACATACTTACTTTAGGATTCATAGTTTTCCCATCTATTTGGAACTTCAAATACAAGAAGATACCACATCTTCATTTAGGAACACAACAGAGATTCGAATATCAATTACCTCATTTGTTTAACAGAGACATTTCAGATTACAGATTTTCAAAAGCATTCTTCTCAGGTTTTGTATTTTATTTCATATTTGGCCTCTTAATGAAAACTCTTCTTAACACATCACATTTGTACTATTGGTTTATATTCATTTTAAGTTGGATTGCTTTTGTAACAATAATTCCAATTTTGGGAACTGAAGGGTATGAACTCTTTGCAAGAAACAGATTTGCATGGATAAGTGCATTTACAATACTTATTTTAGGAATGCTCTCATTAGTTGTGTTCAGGACTTTTTCATATACAGTAATGATAACAATATTTTCTACATCAATAGTAATCTTTGTTGCTTTTTACAAAAAGGTATTGAATGAATAAAATGACAAAAACAAAAAAAGCAGAACTTGCAATGCAAAGCATATTTTACATAATGATGGCAGCATTTTTTGTTGCAATACTTATCTTTGGTTATGTTAAACTCTCAGATGTGAAAGGAAGTCTCTCAGATATTGAATTATTGGAAATAAAACAAGACCTTGAAGCATCATACGAGTTTTGCAATGATCCTTTAAACAAAGGAAGTTTCAAAACATTTGAAATTGAAAATCAACAGATAAATGGAATGTGCATATTCTCAACTGATTTGAATTATATTAATGATCATCTAACTGATATACAAGGATTAGATGATTTGATAACAACTTCTCAAATCGGAGAACAGATAGAAAATGAATTTGCAGCAATTATTGAAGGAGGAGACAACATAATCCTGTTCAAAGCTGACTTTACAAAGGATTCAGATAGCTATTCCTTGCAAAAGATTATGGTTTTAGATTCCTTGGATGTAAGAACCAAAGATAAGAAAATGGAATGTTTCTTTGATTTAGAAAATACTGGAATTTTACAAATAAAAATTACTTGTTAATCAAATTTTATGTAAATTCTCCCCAAAAGTTATATAAATAACTCTTCTTTAATAATTCTATAATGAGCAAAAGCATCAATCGGGAAAATATCAAAAAAGAAGCAAAACAAATCATGGACAACTTCATGAAAGCTCTTGATGATATTGAAGTGGAGCAGGAATTTATTTTGGAAAGAGAAAAATGTTTCAGGGAAGAAGGAAAAGGAAAAGATGTTGATGAAGACTTCAGGCAAAGATTTCTATCAAATGCTCCAAAAACCTCAGGTGATGCAATTTTAGCTAACAAAGGAGAATGGGTTGAATAAAAATGGGAAAAGCAATAAAAACAAATCATCATGAAAAAGAGCAGCAGAAAAAAAATCTGATAGCATCACTAGTAATTTTGGCAATTATGGTATTATCAATTGCAGGATTTGCTTTAATGAGCGGAGGAAATATCTCTAGTTCTTCCTCATCATCTAACCTTCCTTTAGGTCAGAACTTTCAGGATGCAGATGGAAATTTGTATTATGGAGCAGTAAAGAATGGGGAGCAATTCATTTTCTTGAATGGAATTGATGGATATGATGAAAACACTCAAATGTCTCAACTATCACAAAAAATATTATCACATCCTATAATTGATGTTTACATTGATCCTGCATTCACATCAGATGATTCAATATACATAATAGAAAAAGCTTTAAGTGCAAATTTAATATACTCGCAAAGAATTCAAAATACATCTTGTGAAGCAGAAACTCTAATATTTACATACAACAATACATACTCTGGAGACTGTATGGTATTTGTTGCGATTCCAGGGGAAGAATACACCCAAGCTGAAGCTCTGCTTTATCATTTAATCAAGTAATTTTATTTCTTCTTCCAGTTCATTAACATCATGAACAATCTTATAAGGTTTCCCTTGTTCTAATAATGTAAAATCATGAATGCCCCAAGTCACTCCAATTGTTTTTAGTTCAACTTCATTTGCTTCTTTGATATCTCCAAGAGTATCTGTCACGAATAAGCATTCTTTAGAATCAAGTTGATGCTTATTAAAAATAATTTTAAATCTTTCAACTTTAGACAAAATTTCATCTGCTCCTAAAATTTCAATAAATTTTTCAACACTATCAATTAGTTTTAAATAGTATTCTAGATTATCAGTTTGCGTCCCAGAGACAATAAATAATTTATATCTTTTATGCAAATCTTCAATAAGTTTTTCAGAAAAATCAAAGAAATGTTCTTTAGTAGTTTTTTCAATAAATTTTTGTTTAAATTCTTCTTGATGATTTTCAAAAATAAATTTCAATTTTGGATTCTTATAGGGATTTTCATGAAAAATTTCTTTAATTTCTTTTTCTGTCGTATCTGGAAAATAGTCTTTAGTAATTTTATAAATCAACTTTTCTGAATTCATAAGGACTCCATCAAAATCAAAAATAATTGCTTTCAACATCTTTACTTTTTCTTGGCCGAACTCTTTTTAGCAACAGGTTTCTTGTTCATATCAATTGCATTAGTATCAACCTGTCCTTTAACAATTCTCATCATAGTCTTACACTTAGGATAATTATCACAACCCAAAAACTCTCCGTAAAAACCTTTTCTAAGTCGCATCTTTCCTTTCTTACATGTTGGGCACTCCATTCCTTCCTCATCATACTTCTTCTCAGAACTCTCAGTCAAAGTATCATTAATACAAATTTTCTGCAAATTACCATCACTCTTTCCAGCCAAAACATAAATTTTCCCTTCTTCATCACTACCTTCCAAATCAAAAGCTTTTATAACCGGAACTTGTGGCAAATTGAATATTGTTTTACATGTAGGGTAACCAGAACATCCTGCAAATTTCTTCTTTGTTTTCATTGAACTTCTAAGCATCAAGAATCCATCTTCACAATTAGGACATTTAGCAAGTTTTGCAAGCTCTTTACGAGCTATATGAGAAGCATCAGCCAATCTCTTACCCAAATCCTCTTCATTGTCAGAAACTTCCTTCAAAATCACCCCTAATTTGCTCTTAGCCTCATCAAGTGTTTTCTCAGGTTTGAATTTGTTCTCTCTGATTTTCTCCATCTCCTCTTCGAACTGTCTGGTCAAGGCCTCATCAACCAAATCAGGAACATCAGATGATAAAATTTCATCCATTCTAAGTCCAAGCTCAGTAACCTTAATTGATTTATCAACAATATATCCTCTGTTCTTTAGGTTAGATAAAATCTCAGCACGAGTAGCCTTAGTTCCAAGATTTCTCTTTTCAAGTTCTTTAATAATTGATGCATCTGTGTATCTTTTAGGTGGAGAAGTTTTCTTATCAAGTTTCTCAATTTTTTTATTAAGAACCTCTTCTCCTTTATCCAATTTAGGAAGTTGCACATCTTCAAACTTCAGATAAGGCTCATACAATTCATGCCAGTTCTTCTCAACAGTTCTAGTTCCTTTCAAAATGAAATTGTGCTCCTCTACATCAATAATTATAGTGTTTGTTTCTCTAATAGCATCTTTTCCAAAGACAGCAAAAAATCTCTTAACGATCAAATCATAAATTTTCTGTTCTTGTCCTTCTAATTTCTTTGGAACTTCACCAGTAGGATGAATTGCAGGATGAGCAGGATCATCCTTCTTACCCTCATTAGGTTTAACTGATGAATTCACTGCAAAAACTTTAGCCACTAAATCTCTATAAACTGGCATTTTGGATAACTTGTTCAACTTGTCTTTCAAGTCTAGTTCTTTAGGTAATTTCTGTGATGAAGTTCTTGGATATGAAGTAACTCCTTCAATATACAATTTCTGTGCAATTTCTAAAGTTCTTTTAGGTGAAATCCCAAACATTGTAGATGCTTCCATCTGCAGTGAAGTTAAATCAAAAGGAGTAGGAACTTTCTGCTTGAACTGCTTTGAAGTAATGTCCTTAATAACTCCGTTTTTCCCTGTGGTTTCACTAACAACTTGCTCCGCCCAATCCTTATCAAAAATCTTTGACTTGTCAACAGTAATCTTTTCATCAGTATCTTCATCCATATCTTCTTCAAGTTGAGATTTTCTTTCTTTTACCTTGTTATCTGGAAGTTCATACTGCGCTTTTATATTTACTTTCTGGCAATTTCCCTCAAGATAAATCTCACTAAAATCCTCAGGAGTAAAAGCCTCTATCTTTCTTTCTCTTTCTGCTAAAAAATGAAGAGCTGGAGCTTGAACTCTTCCAGTTGATAGAACCTTGAATTGATTAGTTCCTTTCTTAATTGCCTGAGTAAATGCTCTTGATAAATTAATTCCATAAAACCAATCTAAATTATGTCTTGTCTCACCTGCTTTAGCCTGACCCCACTCTAATGTATTTTGTTTATTCTCATATGCCTTAACTAAATCTCCCTTAGTAAGTGTTGAGAACTTCATCCTGTTTGCATCTTCTCTTTTGCAGGCATAACGTATAACATTTAGTCCAATAACTTCTCCTTCAATATCAAAGTCTGATGCAACAGTAATTTCATCAGCATCCTTTCCTAATTTTTCAAGTAATTTAATATAATCTTTTGTAAAAGCAGATGCTTTATTTACTTTGTATAAAGGCTTCCATTCGGTATTAAAAACAGGATACTCCCAGCTTTCCCCTCCCTTTTCTCCAAGGATGTAAAGATGACCAACAGCACTTGCAACTCTAATTTGTTTTCCTTTATGTGTTAGTGCAAAATAATTAACATTAAACTCTCTGTGTTTCTTTGGAGCAGAATCAGCAAGAGCAGCTGCAATCTTTGCTGCAGCCTGGGGTTTCTCAGAAATAATCAACTCGTACATATACTATGAAGATAGGAAAAGTTTTTTATAAGTGTTTGGATTAAAATTTCAAAAAAGATTTTAAATCCTAATTAATTTCCTGATTATATGATTGAATATATTGAACAAGACTTTAATTTCTTACATGGAAAAACTCTTGACGAATCTATAAGATATTTATTCTTAAATGGATTCAAACCACTTAATTGTAATTCTCGAGCTAGAGTTTATACCTCTAGTGAAAAAGACTATGTTGTAAGAATTGCAATTTCCGATTCTTGCTATGAAACTCATATGAAAAATTGTCTAAGATATTCATTACTTAATCCACTCTTTCAAAAAATCCATTCTTCTTATCATCTAAAGACAGGTGAACATATTTCTATCCAGGAAAAATTAATGCCAATTACAAAAGAAAATTACCCTGACGTAAAAATTCCTCTTGATCCAATTTCTTCTTATTCTATGGAAATAGACTCAGAAAAAAAATACATCACTACACTAAACCCAGTAATTGGAGGAATAAATGAATTTTTAAAAGTCTTAAAAAAAATAACTTTATTTTTTGATAAAAAAACAGATATTCTTAGAATGAGAGAAGCATTTGAAAATTCTGAATTTATATATTACTCAGACAAGTTTAAAATCTCAAATTTATTTTTATCACATTTATCTGATTTTCTAAATATATATATTACTGAGTCTTCTTCTAATCATGGCATGAATCTGGATTTTGCCAGAAATAACTCTATGAAAAATTGGGGATTTAGAAATAATTTACCTTCATTGGAAACACTTGTTGTATTTGACCCAGTTTCATTCACTGAAACTGAGGAAGACATATTACTAAAAAACTTTTTTTCCCAAGTTAGATTAAACGATACAGAAAAAAATTACTTATATAGTATTGCTGATAATATAGATTTTTTCCCTAATGCTTGGACTCTAAGAGAGAGAAAAGCATTAAATATATAACAAATAAAATATTTTTAATTAATTTATCAGTTACTTATTTAAATCTCCATATATTATTAAATAATTAATATGACAGACTTTTATCACTCTGATGCAATTGATTTCAAAGGAAATTCAATAAAATACACAAATGCAACAGGACCTGTAATAATTGATAATAATAGAATTTTTCTTCATAAAGCTTCAAGTACAAACAAATTTCAATTTATTGGAGGAAGACAAAATGATAATGTCTCTCCAAAACAAAATGCAATTAATAGGGCTTATGAAGATTTAGGATTAAAAGTTGAACTTATTGAAGACAAAGAACCATTTCACATAATTGATGAAATACAAAGAGATGGTAAAAAAGAAGTATTGGTTTTAACTCATTATTTAGCTAGAATCAAAAGTAATTCAAAACCAAACAAAGGAGAATTTGGTTGGTATTCATTAAAAGAAATTTTGCAAATGGAAAAGGAGGATAAACTCTCTTCACCAAATATTGTTCTGGCATCAAAACATTTCTTAAATTCTCAATCTTAAACTCTCTCAGAATGCCAATACTCCCTTAGTCTTTTAATCTTTCCTTCAACTATTTCTAAAATTGCAACTTCGACTATGTGAATTCTTTTTCTTTCAACATCACTATAAAAACTAGCATCCCATTCTGCAATTACAGTATCCCCATCAACATATAAGTTTAGCAAATTGAATTCAATGTCAGATTGTTCTTCAACAACTTTTTTTTGCCAGTATTCTTTAATCTTCTTATGTCCTTTATATGCTCCTTTAAGTAAATATTCTCCATATTCCCCATCTTCATGAAAGATACTCACAATTAATTCTGGATCTTGTTTAGTCCATGCTTTTTTATATTTTTCAATTAAATTCAATGCATCCTTCTTATCAATCATAAGAAAATAATATCTTCAATTTTTATAAAGTTTATCTCAAAGCTAAATAAATGTTTCCTTTAAATACATTGGTACTTTCAACAACAAATCCTGCTTCTTCACACAAACTAATTATTTCATTCTTTTCAAACAGATAATAATACCTATCAAACTTTTTACCTACTCCCAAATCAGTGTAAGTTACTTTAACCTTTTTCTTCTCATCATCTAAAAACTCAAACTTTCCTTTTTCAATTTGTTTCTTCAAAAATTCTTCATCAGGCATCCAGTTTGCAAGCAATATTTTTCCGTTTTTCTTCAAAATTCTTCTCATCTCTTTTAAACTTTGCATTTGTTCATTTTTTTCAAGAAGATGATGATGAGCAGCAATGC
>JBNKLP010000003.1:0-78512 GCA_050292425.1 Candidatus Nanoarchaeia archaeon
AACTCAAAATTCAAACTTAAAGTAAAAGATGGTGCACCATCATCAACATATACTCTTGATGTTTTAATAAAGAAATATTTTGATGGTTCATTAGCCTCCACTACAACTGTCTCAGTTGGTTTTGATGTAACAGGAAACACTTTCTTTGAACTTGATGCAGATGAAAGAACAATCCAGCAGGGAGAAACAAAAACTTTCAATGCATACCTTAAGAATGTTGGAGGCTCAGATGCAGGAGATATTAGAATGACTTTTGGAAACACTCCTGACATTCAAATTGTAGGTACAAACTCATTCTACTTTTCAAACATTCAAAGCAATTCTCAAGCAGACTTTCAGGTAACAATGCATGCATCAAACAACATAGAATCTGGAACATACAATTTCCCAGTTACAATCACATACAATGATGGAACTCAAATTCAAACTCAGATTATAGTGGCAGGAATCATTGTCGGAGGAAACATTGACCTTAGGGCAGCATCCACTCAGACAACACCTACTCAGATAAGACCTGGAGACAACTATGTACTCTTAGCAGTAAATTTAGAAAATGCAGGTCAAGATGATGCAAAGGCAATCTCTGCCAAGCTATCCTCAGAAAACTTCAAGTCATCATACTCTGACAACAATTTAGTTTATGCAGGAAGAGTTGATTCAGGTTCATTTACAACTCTAAACTTTTATATTGATATTCCAAAAGAAACTCTAAGTGGAGTTTACAATATTGACCTAAACCTTGATTATATGAATCTTATGGGAGAAAATTTCAATGAAACTCTATCTGTTCCTGTTTATGTAAAAGAAAAACCAATCCTTGAAATTGCCTCAGTTGAGGCATCAGGAAAAGCTGGAAATACAATTACAGTAAAAGTTGATATTCAAAACAATGGAGAAGAAAATGCAGAAGAAGTAGACATAAGACTAATCTCAGATTCATCATTGCCATTCTCAATTGAGCAAAGATCTGTATATCTTGGTTCAATAAAAACAAACGAAACTAAAACTGCAATCTTTGATGTAAAAGTTTCAAAAGATGCCCAGATAAATGACTACAACATTAGAGCTTTCCTAAGAGCAAGAGGAGACTCAGAAATAGGAGATAATAACATCTACACATACAATAAGGATGTAACAATTGACATTACTGGAAAAGCAATCAATAAGTTGACAGTATTTGGAATTGTAATTGCTCTAATTGTTGGAATTGGTTTGATTTTGAGAAAAAAGAAAACTGCAAAAAAATCCAAAAAATAATTTTTTTCTAAAAAACCAATCTAGCAATATAAAACAATCCTATTCCTAAAACAATTCCTCCGATTATATCAGCAACATCATGTTTTTTTCTGTAAATTCTTGAATACAATATAAGTAAAGCAATCAAGCAAAGAAATAAACTAATTGCAAACTCTTTCTCAAAAAAATTAATTAGGAAAAGTAAAAGAAAAATAGTTCGTGTTGAATGCAGTGAAGGAAAAGATGATGCAGATATTTTTTCAATTAAATTATTTCTAGGTTTTGCCTTTGGTCTATCCTTAACATAAAAATATCTAATTGGAATTGCAATGATATACATTAAAATTAATCCAATAATCAAAAAAACAAACTCATTAATAAAACCAGTTAGCAAAATCAAAACTGAATAACTAATATAAGCTTGATATGAACCCAGTGATGATATTTGTTTGAAAAAATCATTAAAAAACTTTTTCTTATGTTCTTTTAAACTTAGCATAATAATATTTCAACAAATAACTTTATAAATTTGATTCTTGAAAATTTAGTATGATAAAAGCAATTTTCTTTGATATGGATGGTGTATTAATAGATTCAATGCAGGTTCATGTCAAATCTTGGTTCAAGGCTCTTGATGAATATGACTTGAAACCAACTGAACAGGAACTAGAAGAACTAGGAGGATTACCATTCTACAATACGATAAAACACTTTGCAAAACACGTTCGAAAAGATATTTCAGAAGAAACCGTAAAAGAGATATATAAATTAAAATGGCATATATTCAAAGACTCAGAACACTTAATTAAACCATTTCCTATTAAAGAAAATCTTCATGAATTAAAACAAAGTGGAATTAAGTTATTTGTTGTGACATCATCACCCAGAAAAGCAGCTCAAAAATCCCTTAATAATTATTTCCCCAACATATTTGAGGATGTGATTTGTGTGGATGATGTGGAAAATGGAAAACCTCATCCTGACCCTTATTTAAGAGCACTTAAATTATCAGGATTTCAAAAGGATGAATGTTGCATAGTTGAAGATGCTCCTTTGGGTGTAAAAGCAGGAATTTCAGCAGGTATTACAACTTATGCCATAGAAACAACTCTGAATAAAAAATATCTTCAAAAAGCTACTAAGGTATTCAAAGATCATAATGACTTATTTAATTATATAGAGAAACTAATTTAAATTGATATTCATTACCAAATATATATGAGAATATTGCCTTATGCATCAATATTACTATTAGGAATAGGATTTGCATCTGCAATAGAATATTCTAATTCCATAAATCCTTCAAGAAATGTTACAATTCTGCCTCAATTGGAAAATCAATTTGAACTTGCATGTAAAGATAAACATGGAACTTATAAGTCCTCAGAATTATTAGATAATATTAAATTTAATGATATTAATTTAGAAATTAAATACAGATTTGAATCATGCGCATTTTCTGAAACTCAAATCTCAAAAATATCTAAAAGATATGTTTATTGTAAGAATTCTTATGGGTTTCCAGAAGAAATTGCCAATCTACCTGATCAAGAGATAATTGCAAATTTTCAAGACATTAATTTTCTTCAAGGCTTAGAGGAGAGAATCCAACTTCCAAACTATTGTCGTAGTTCATTTAGATAAGAATCCCAACCCTTATAAATCCCTCCTTATTAATATTTTCTAGATTTTATGCCAAGGTGATGTATTATGGCTTATTTAAGACAACCAATTATTTCAGTTCTAGGTCATGTAGACCATGGAAAAACATCTCTTCTAGATTTTATTAGGCATTCAAAACTAATCAACAAGGAAGCGGGAGGAATAACTCAGCATATAGGAGCAACTGAGGTTCCAAAAAAAGACATAATCAATGTTGTTAAGGGGTTTATTCCTGAAAATGCTGTAAGAATTCCAGGTCTTCTTTTCATTGACACTCCAGGTCACAAAGCATTCACCTCACTTAGAAAAAGAGGAGGTTCAATTTCCGATATTGGAATTCTTGTTGTTGATATAAATGAAGGATTCAAACCACAGACTATCGAGGCAATAGAAATTTTAAAATCAATGAAAACTCCCTTCATTGTTGCAGCAAACAAGACAGATTTAATTGCGGGATGGCATTCTCAGCCAAACAAAAAACTTATTGATTCAATAAACTCACAGCAACAAGGAGTTATTTATAAACTTGAAGAAAAAGTATATGAAGTAGTAGGAAAAATAAACGAATTTGGTTTTGATGCAGACAGATTTGACAGAGTTGATGACTTCACAAAAAAAGTTGCCGTAGTTCCTATTTCTGCTCATACTGGAGAAGGAGTAAAGGAATTGATTTCAACTTTAGTTGGTCTAACTCAAAAATACATGGAGGCAAAACTTACAATTGAAAATGAAGATATTTCAAAAGGAGTTATTCTTGAAGTAAAAGATTACACTGGACTGGGAAAAACATACGATGTAATTCTCTATGATGGTGTAATCAAAGCAGGAGACACAGTACTTGCACTTGATATTGATGGAGTTCAAAAATCTAGACTAAAATCAATTCTAAAACCTTCTGAATTAAAGGAAATCAGAGACTCATCAACAAAATTTCAGACAATCAAAGAGCAGAATGCTGCAGCAGGAATCAAACTTGCATGTCCTGATTTTGATGATGTAAAAGCAGGAATGCCAATAATTTCTCTAAGGTCAAATGCAAAGCCAGAAGAATTAGAAAAATACACACAAGAACTAGAAGCAGAAAATGCAGATATCTCATCAATCTCCTCTGAGGAAGGAGTGCTTGTAAAAGCAGATACTCTTGGTTCACTAGAGGCACTAGCACACATTCTAAATGAAAATGAGATTCCTCTAAGAAAAGCAGTTATTGGTAAAGTTACAAAAAAAGATGTTATTGATGCAGGTGCTGATCTCAAAATGAATCCAAAAAATGCAGTAATTTTAAACTTCTCTCAGAAAATAGATGATGACATTACTACAATGGCAAAAGAATATGGAGTAAATATTATTTCAAATGACATTATATACAAACTTATAGAAGATACGGTAGAATGGCTTGATGTGATGGATAAGGAAATAAAAAGAAAAAAACTCGAATCCCTTACAATGCCTTTCAAAATAAAGATACTTAAAAATTGTATTTTCAGGGCCTCAAATCCTGCAGTGGTTGGTGTTGAGACAATAGGAGGAGTTGCAAAACCTAATGTTTCACTTATGACAGATTATGCAAAAAAAATTGGAAAAATCAAATCAATCAAAGACAAGGATGATTATATAAAAGAACTTAAATTTTCTCAGCAGGCAGCAGTCTCAATTGATGATTTGATAATAGGAAGACATGCTCAGGAAGACAGTGTTCTTTACTCTTTTATGGGAGAAGAAAACTTCAGAAACCTAAAGAAGAATATTGATCTATTATCCAAAGATGAAGTGAACACTCTAAAAGAGATTGCTGAAATTATGAGAAAAGAAGACACTCTTTGGGGTTTGTAAAATGCCATATGTTGATTCAGATCAAATTAATTTCAAAGAATCAAAAGATTTAGATACTTTATTAAGAAATTTAGAAGTAGATTTGAAAAAACTTGCTACAAATAAAAGAACAGAAGGAGAAAAAGTTATTTTTGAGCTTCCTCAGATTCCTCAAGGAACTTACTCTCAAACTCCAATTGAAGTTTCTATTGATAGAAAAAGATTACATTCTCAATTGAAATTTGGGATGTATGTAGGATTAAGTGTTTCAATAGGAGAAGATTCACATATTTCTATATCTGATATTAATGTAGCTATTTATTTTTTAAAAGACTATTATTTTTTGGATTCATTAAAAAATTATGAATAAAGTTACAACTCACTTCTAATCTCTTTAACAATCTCATCATCCTTCTTGCCAAAAATAATGTCCATAACTCTAAGCACAAACTCAAGTGCAACAATAAATCCTAAATAATAAACAAGTATGTCCAAATATTCAGGAACCTGTTTTACAATCTCAAAAGAATTTGCTACATTAAAATAACTCAAATCTACCAAAAGAACACCTAGTAGTGCAAAAGGAAGCATTTTAGCCAAATCTTTGGACAAATCCTCGCTATAATATGCTGTCATTCTTACAGCACCAACAACTGCAATTGCAACCAGTAATATTGTATCAAGAGTCTGATTCTTTGCTAAAAATGTCAAAAGCAAAGCCAAAAAAGCAAACCAAAAGAAAATAAAAACAGGTAATAACACAATATATTCTACAATATAATACAAAACTGCCAGAAAACTCTTAAGCATCCAATGTCCAGACCCATGTCCCTTTTTATACAAATCCAACCTTATAATATCCTTTCTTGCCAAAAACCTGTAAAACTTAAAGATGAAAATACTATAAAAAGTCATGGAAAGAACAAAAACCACTAGTGGTGCTAGAACTGTTTTTGCTTGCTCATAATCTAAAACTACTGCCATATAACAACTTCAATATTAACACTTAATAAACTTTATTCTCCTAAATATAGTAATTACTATTCAAAATTAATAAGAAAACTATTTAAACATCAAACTTGAAAAAAGAAATATGTTTACAAGAAGAAACTTCCTTTTATCAATATCTTACCTAATCAAATTATCCCTTTTAATTGCAATAATTCTTGACATTTACCTAAAACAATATTCAACTTTATTTCTAACATCTGTAACACTATTACTTACTTTTTTTCCTGCACTTTTAGAAAGAAGTTACAAAATAAGACTTCCTTTGGGACTTGAAATTCTAATCTTGTTATTCATATATGCAACTCTTTTCCTAGGAGAAATAAGTGATTTTTATGAAAAATACTGGTGGTGGGATTTATTATTGCATTCATTTTCAGGAATTCTCTTAGGAATTTTGGGATTCATTATTGTTTACTCTTTGAACAAGGATAAAAAAATAAATTTACATATGACTCCTGCATTCATAGCTTTATTCTCTTTTACATTTGCAGTTTCTTTAGGAGTTGTGTGGGAACTATTTGAATATTTCATGGACACATTATTTGGTTTTAACATGCAGAAATCAGGACTTGTTGATACAATGGAGGACCTTATTGTTGATTCTCTTGGAGCTCTTTTAATCTCAATTTCAAGTTTTGTCTACCTAAACAAAATGAGAGGGAAATTTCATATAGTGATGAGAAAACTTTTTAAAACACCTCAAAGAAATTTATAATTACATGGCAGGTTTTGATAAAAGCTTAGACAAGGAAATTTTTGGTGAAGACGCAAAATTTGAAACTACTAAAATTAGGGTTTCAATTATGTCTTACAATGAAGGAATGCCTAAACTTCAGATTTCAAGGGAAAATTTAAACCCTGATGATGGAGAATGGAGATGGTCCAAATTAGGAAGAATGACGAAGGATGAGACTACAGCTGTTTTGCCTTTAATTGAAAAAGCAATTAAACAGATGTAAGATTTGATATAAATCTACAATTTTTTTTAACACTTAAAGATTACATTTAAATAATTTACATATTCTATTTACTATATGAAAAACATTTACAAATACCTAATAGTTGGGATAACAATAATGCTGTTTTCAGCATGTTCAATAAGCAAAAATACCTCAAAACAACAAGTCTTAACACAAGAAGAACTTGAACAATACGATGTTGCAACTTTTTCAGGAGGTTGTTTTTGGTGCTCAGAATCGGATTTTGAAAAACAGCAAGGAGTTATTGAGGTAATTTCCGGATTTGCAGGAGGTACAGAGGAAAATCCTACATACAAACAGGTTTCTTCAGGAACAACAGGATACAGGGAAGCAGTTCAGGTTTATTATGATTCATCAAAAATCTCATATGAGCAACTTCTGGATGCATACTGGCATCATATAGATCCAACAGATGAGGGAGGTTCGTTTGTAGACAGAGGATTTCAATACACATCAGCAATCTTTTATCACAATGAAAAGCAAAAACAATTGGCAGAACAATCAATACAAAAATTAGAAGACTTAGGAAAATTTGACAAACCAATAGCAACTCAAATTCTGCCCTTCACAACATTCTATCCTGCAGAAGAATACCATCAGGACTATTACAAGAAAAATCCAATAAGATACAATTATTATAGAGATAGATCTGGAAGGGATGACTTTATTGAGGAAAACTGGAAAATGGATGATATGCATAATGGGATGATGCAAGACTTTTCAACTCAAAAGTCTCAGTTAACAGAAATGCAATATTATGTAACTCAGGAGAATGGAACTGAAAAAGCATTTCAAAATGAATATTGGGACAATAAAAAACAAGGAATTTATGTGGATGTAGTCTCAGGGGAACCTCTTTTTTCCTCAAAAGACAAATATGATTCAGGAACTGGATGGCCATCATTCACAAAGCCAATTGATGAGCAAAACATAGTTGAAATAGAGGATAACACTTTATTTACAAGAAGAACTGAAGTTAGAAGCTCAGATGCCAATTCTCATTTGGGTCATGTCTTCAATGATGGACCCCAGAATTCTACTGGGCTTAGATACTGTATAAATTCAGCAGCTCTGAGATTTATTCCAAAAGAGGGTCTTGAAAAGGAAGGCTATGGTGAATATTTGAAATTATTTTCATAATCTGTTATATTTTTTCTAGTGACATCCTGTTACTCACCCACACTTTAAGGATAACTATATATACTTTCAATTCCCAAAAAAATTAAGTTGATGAAGCAGAAATATAAGACTTCCTCACAAATATACATTAGAGGCATTTAGAAGATGATTTTAGCAAAAAACGAAAAAACACAAGAAGAAATGACGGAAGAAGAGAAGAGAAATGAAAGATTTGTAAAAGGCATGCTAAATCGTATGAACCAAAAGAAATATATTTAAATAAGTAATTCTTTACATTTACTACAATTGATATAAACACAAAGAGATTTTCTAAAAATCTTTATTGAGGTGCTATATACTTATGTTTGATTATTTAACAATCGATAATTTTGACCTAACAGGAAAAAAAGTAGGAATCAGGATTGACACTAATTCTCCAATCATTGATGGTAAACTTGTAAAAACGAAACATCTTACTAGATCAATGAGAACAATAAACGATCTTGTAAAAAAAGGGGCAAAAGTGCTTATTTTAGGTCATCAAGGCAGAGAATCTGAAAAAAGCTGCATTTCCTTGAAAAAACACATTGAATTAATGGAAGAAGATCTTAATTTACCTATAAAATTCATACCTGAATTCAATCTTAAGAAAATTGAAGATAACCTAAATAGTAAAAGAGAAAATGTCTTACTATTAGAAAACATAAGGTTGACTCAAGATGAGGCAAATCCTCAAAAAGAGGAAAATTTTATACTCTCTCTGCAAGATATGCTTGATTATTACATACTTGAAAATTTTTCTTTAGTTCACAACAATCATGCATCTGTTGCTCATATTACTAAAATTCCTGTTCTTGCTGGAAGAGTTATGGAAAGAGAACTATCTCATCTAAGTAAGATTGATGATTTAAAAAGACCTAAAGTATTTGTATTTGGAGGAGTCAAAGTAAAAGAAATACTTGAATTAATACAAATCTCATTAAAAAAAAATGATGTTGACAAAATTCTCCTTTCTGGTGCTCTGGGAGAACTTGCACTAATTGCAAGAGGCTATAGTTTGGGTAAAAAGGAAAAATTCCTTAAAAAACACGATCTTCTACAATACGTTGATGTAATGGGAGAATTAATCAAAGAAAATCCAGATGTTTTTATGTTTCCTTCTGATGTTGCAATATTTGATGGTGAAAACAGAGTTGAAATAGATGTAAGAGATTTTGATTTGAATGAAGAAACCCTTAGCAAATATGAGATATCTGACATTGGCATGAAAACAGTAGACATTTATGAAACAGTACTTCAGGAAGCTGAGTCTATATATTTCAAAGGACCTGCAGGAAACTTTGAAAAAGAAGAATTTGAAAAAGGATCAAAAGAATTAATCCGGGCAATAGCAACTTCAAATGCATTCACATTTATGGGGGGAGGTCATTCAACTCTTGCTGCAAAAATGTTCAATATGATAAAGCAGTTCTCTTATGTTTCCTTGGCAGGAACTGCTCTTGTTGATTTCTTATGTGAAAAATCTCTTCCTGGACTTGAATGTTTGAAGCAAAGTTATGAAAAATTCCATAATGGACAATGTGATTTCATAGTAATAGGTTCAAATACTATGGATATAAAAACAGACATTCCTCAGAAACTCTCTCAAATGGAAATGGGAGAAAAAATAAAAGTTGAAGAAAACTTCAAATTCAATACAGGAGGAGGAGGGGTAAATGTAAGTATTGCAATGAGCAAGATAGGTTCAAACATAGGTTATCTTGGTAAAATTTCAACAGAAAATAAGGAATTGTTAACTAAAACTCTTGAAGACAATTCAATAAGATTAATTCCTTCAAAAGAGACAAAAAGACCTTGTGCCAAGTCAATTCTTCTTCAAACTCAAGATAATGATAGAGTTATATTAACATACAGAGGTCACAACTCATATCTAAACATTGAAGACATAAATCTAGATGAACTTAAATCAAATAATTTTTACTTCACATCACTTAACGATGAGGCTTTTGTTGCTGAAATTGAAATTGCAAAGCAGATAAAACAAAAAAATAAAAATGTCACTATCTGTTTTAACCCTTCATCACATGCAATCCAATCAGAAGAAAGAATAAAAGAATTAATTGCTCTCTCAGATGTTCTCATTTTCAACTTTGATGAGGCAAAAGAGCTTACAGGAGAAAGAGACATTGATGAATGTTTAGTAAAAGTTCACGAAATGGGCCCAAAACTAGTTGTAATTACCGATGGAATTCATGGAACTTATGCCTTTAACGGCAAAAAACAATATTTTCAACAGGCAAAAGAAGCTAAAAAGGTAGTTGATACTACAGGTGCTGGAGATTGCTTTGCAGCAACGTTCTTTTACTTCTATGCAAAAGGATATGGAACAAAATCGTCTCTATTCTATGCCGCTGTAAATGCTGCAAATCTAATTACTAAAGTGGGAACTCAGAACGGTTTGCTAACTTATAACGAATTAGTTAAGAAAAAGAGGATGTAATTTTCCACTTTTTTCTACAACAAATATTTATAAATTCTTTCACTCAAACTTAACTTAGGATGACAGATAAAAAAGAAAATTTTGAGGCAGCAAAAACAAAAGTTGAGGCAATTCTATTTTCATATGGAGACTTTCTATCTCCAAAAGAGATAATGGAAACACTCTCTCTTGACTCAGAAACTATTGTAAAAAACATTCTAAAAGAGCTTAAAGATAAATTCAAGGAAGGCTATTCATTTCAAGTAGAAGAAAATGACAATGGAAAATGGAGGATGGTTCTAAAAGAGGATTATGACGAATTAGTTTCAGATCTTATTTCTGGAATAGAAATTCCACCCAACGTTCTAAAAGTTCTCTCAGTAATTGCCTATGAGCAACCAGTAACAAAAACTAGACTCTCTGAAATCTTGGGAAGATCGGTAAAGCCAGAAGTAAATTATCTTTATAGAAACAAATTTCTCTCATATGAAAAAGTTGGAGTTGGAAAATATTACAGGGTAACCAAGAAATTCTTTGATTACTTCAAATTAGAGGAAGACACTGATTTTAGAAAGGAAGCTGAAAAATCAATAAAAAATTTCCTTGAAGAGCCTCTGACAACAGATGAAATTAATAAAATGAAATCTGAAGAAGAGAAGAAAAACGAAGAAATTTTCTCTGAAAATCAATAATCTTTTTCTTCAATTTCAAAGTATTGGCTCCTACTTCCCAGGGAAAACACTTATTTTAATACTAGAAAATTTGGAATTTTACTAACAAAACTCAAGTAGTTTTATTAAGGTGTAAAAAATGGACTTTTTAGTAAAGAACGCTCTGCAAAATATGTCTGATGAAAGCGTAGATCAATACGAAGTAGGACAGGCAAGAATGACCGTAGTAGGTTGTGGTGGAGCTGGTCAAAACATGGTTGACTGGCTATACAGCAAAGGTGTAAATGGTGCACAGATTGTTGCTGTAAATACTGATCTTCAGGATCTTAAGCTAAAGAATGCTGACAAGAAAATTCTTGTTGGTAAGGAAGTAACAAGAGGTCTTGGAGCAGGTGGTAACCCTCAGAGAGGAGAAGAAGCTGCAAAGGAGAGTATAGCTGAGATTAAGGAAGCTCTTCAGGGATCAGACATGGTTTTTGTATGTGCGGGAATGGGAGGAGGTACTGGAACTGGTACAGCTGCTATTGTTGCTAAAGTTGCAAAGGACATGGGAGCTATTGTAATTGGAGTGACAACAATGCCATTTTCAATTGAGAGAGCAAGAATTGATAAAGCAGAGTATGGTCTTCAGAAACTTAGAGGAGTTGCAGACACAGTAGTTGTAATTGATAACAATAGATTAGTAAAAATTGCAGGAAACTTGCCAGTTAAGCAGGCTTTCGCAGTAGCAAACGAGTTAGTTTCAGTTATGATTAAGGGAATTGTAGAAATTATTTCAACACCATCACTAGTAAATTTGGACTTTGCTGATGTAAAGGCAATTATGTCATCAGGTGGAGTATCAACAGTAGGTATGGGAACTTCCGATACAAACAGAAGAGTTGAGGAATCAGTTGAAGAAGCTTTGGCTAATCCTCTTCTTGATATTTCATACGAAGGTGCAACAGGTGCTCTAATCCATATTACTGGAGGAGAGGATATGACACTTGAGGAAATTGATAGGGCAGGACAAATCATCACAGCTTCACTTCACCAGGATGCAAATGTAATCTGGGGAGCTAGAGTTGATGAATCACACTCTAAAAGAATTACTGTAATGACTATTCTTACAGGAGTTCAATCACCTCACATCCTAGGTCATGAGACTAAGGAAGAAAAAATCGAAGGAACTCAAAAAGTTACTTCTGATTTAGGAATTAAGACTGTTTACTAAATAGTCTTTAAACACTTTTTTTATTTTAATTAAAAATGGCATTTGAAGGTATAGTTATTTTCGCAATTGTTATCATAGTTTTATTCATTATTTCAGGAATAAAGCAGATAATGGAATATGAGAGAGGGCTAAAGTTTACTTTAGGGAGATTTTCTGGTAACATGACTCCGGGAATCAATATTGTTGTTCCAATTTTTCAGAGCTATGAAAGAGTTGATATAAGAGTTAAAACAGTTGATGTTCCAAAACAGGACTGTATTACAAAAGATAATGTTTCAGTAAATGTTGATGCTGTAACATATTACTATGTATTTGATGTTAAAAAAGCAATCCTTGATGTTGAGGATTTTTACTACGCTGTATCCCAACTAGCACAGACTACAATGAGAGATGTGGTTGGAGAAGTTACACTTGATGAACTACTTGCAAACAGAGATGCAATCTCAAACAAAATCAAGACAATTATTGATAAGGGTACAGATGCTTGGGGTCTTAAGGTTGATAGAGTAGAGCTAAAACACATTGAGCTTCCAGAAAACATGAAAAGAATCATGGCAAGAGAAGCTGAAGCAGAGAGGGAAAAAAGAGGAATCATTATCAAGTCAGAGGGAGAAGTTGTTGCCTCGCAAAACCTTGCAAAAGCAGCTACAATGCTCCACAAATCACCAGGAGCTATGCAGCTAAGAAACTTGCAGACAATCAATGACATTTCATCAGATCCATCCCAGAAGTTCATCTTCTTCCCTATGGAACTTACTGAAATCTTCAAGAAGTGATAATTTACTTTTTTAATAAATGGATAAAAATTACATTTCCTTTTTTGATTATTTGAGTAAGGATAAAATTTATTTTTTAGTTTTAATATTTTTCATTGGTTTTTCAATTTATTATTATGATTATTATAATTCAAATATTGAAGATATAAAAATATTTGTCAGTGGTTCTTATGATTTTTCAAATGATTTTAATCCATCAGAATTTGCGGAATATACTCTTCTTGAGGTTATTCTTTTTTTCTCTCTTTTGGTTTGGTATTTGGTTAAGGCAGATAAAAGAAATAAGCCCGGAGGTAAATATTATGAAAAGCAGAAACTAAGAAACTTACAATGGCAATCTAAATCTGAATTCAATTTAGATGAAAATGAATTGTATTCAATCAAATTTGATTCTGGAAAAATTAAATATGGTTTTTATGAATCATATTTTCAGATATTTTATGAGGGAGAAATATTAAGATACAAATATGAGGACATAAAGGAAGTTAAATCTAATTTTAATTCGATAAATATTGAATTTAAAAACGAGGGTTTCTTTGCTCAAAATCTATTTGAATTAAATGAAAAAGAAATTCAAGAAATAAAAGAAATATTTGAAAGTAAAATAATTTAATTACTTATTCCTCTTTGAAGCTTGTTCAAAGTGGTTAAAAATTAGTTTCTAATTTTTATTTCTTCCCCTATGTTCAATCTTCTCAAGCCGCTTCAAAATTTCCACTCCTCTATCTACTGACTTCAAATACTTATCAAGCAATTCGCCTTTGAACTTGAAATAATCAGGATGCTCATTTCTTATACATGTAAAAAACAAATTCAAATCAACTGCCTTATCTTCAATTTTTGTTGAAAACTCAGCCAAACCAAAATCAATCACAAATACATCCGAACCTTTAGCAATCATATTCAATGTTGTCAGATCCCCATGAACTATGTCTAAAGAATGTATCTTTATAATCTCATCAAATGCTTTGTCTAAAAGCTTCTTATCCAAAACTTCTTTCAACACATCTCCTTTAATCTTTGCCATCTCAAAACTAAACTCTTTATCTAGCAACTTCAAGGGCTCGGGGACTCTAACTTTTTCTTCAAACAACTTAGTCAAAACCTTAAATTCTCTTTTTGTTCTGTACTTTCTGAGCTTCACATCAATTTGCGGCAATCTGTAAGTTTTTTCCAAACGAACTTTTTTCAACACATCTGAATTAACTTCAAAAATTTGTGCCTCAGCACCCTCAAAGAGTTTTTCCATAATTTTTAATAATAAAGCTATATTTTTATAGTTTTCTTTATTCAAATTAAATTTGTTTAAGAAAAATTTATATACTTAAAATTAATTTTTTATTTATGATTAGTACTTTATTTAAAATTTTTTTTATCTCATTTTTAATAAATTTACTTTGGGAAGTTGTTCATAGTCAGCTATATACCACTTGTTTGAAAGCTCCTCTCAAGAAATATATTTCGTTAATTATTGGTGCATCTCTAAAAGACGGTTTTTGGATATCTTTATTTTTTCTAATAAGTATTTTAATATTCAATAATGTAAATATTTTATTAAATTATTACCAATTATTGTTTTTCATAATCTTAGCTTTGATATTTTCTTTTTATGTTGAGAAAATTTCTCTAAAAATGAATCGTTGGGAATATTCTAAGCAAATGCCCCAATTATTCAATGTTGGAATAACTCCTTTAATTGAACTTGTAATAACTGGTGTTTTAACATTCTTTTATATTTTTTAATCTCATAAGTTAGTTTTTCCATAATTTTATAAACTTTCAGTTTCCTAAGAATTTATGTTAAAAAAATTTAATATTTTAATAATATTTCTACTTCTTTTTTCAGGTTGTTTAAATCAATTTGAACAAGAAAAGATTTCAAATGAAAATAATCTTTATAATAAAACAAACACAAATGATGCTTTTGGTCTGCATGCTACATGGGATAGAGTAGATGAAGTAAACGATCTTAATGTTAATACTATACGAGGTTTTTATCATTTTACTGAACAGCAAAAACAAAAACTAGATGATATCTTAGAACTTTATCAATCACACAATATTGATATTGTCATAACATTACAACCAGATAACGAACAATGGGGAAATAAAGTTATTACAAGAATAAAAGAAGAATATTCAAATCCAATTATTCCTGGTTTGATTACTGGATATCCCTCTGATATAGAAGCATACAAGAAAGATTTACGGATTTTGGTGGAAGGTTTGGATACAGATGGTATTGCAGACTTTTCTTCTGTGCAACATCCATTCAATTATTTTCAAGTTGATAATGAAGTATTTTGGGACTGGTATGGAAATCCTCCTGAAAATATAAGCAGTCTTAATTCTCTTATAACTTGGCGAGAGAACCATCTTTTTGAGGTATATCAAAGTTACGGCACATTTTTGCAAATTACTTATGATACTATAAAAGATGTAAACCCAAATGCCAAAGTAATTCTTGGAGATATCTTCATTTCAGAGGAGAATGCATCAATTCCTGAACACGCTTCATTAATTTTAACAAATTATACGTCCAAATACGAGATATTAGACTTCCACTTTTATGGCAATTCTTCATCACTTTCAACCAAGTTAAATACATTTAAGGAACTTAATCTGACTAATAAGTCTATTTGGGCGTTGGAGTTAGGAGGACCAATGCAAAAAACAAAATTTACTTCAGCAGATGAGGCAAAACATGCAACAGAACTCGTAAAAATGCATATGATTGCTTTCTCATGGGGAGTTGATAAAATATTTTGGAGCTCATTGATACAGACTCCGGGTTGGCCGCAAAGTTTCCTTAACACTGCACTCTTGCGTTCTAATTATGAAAAAAAACCTGCTTACTATTCATATCAATTATTAAGCAAAAAATTAGGAAATATTTCCTCAATTGAGAAAATTAATGATGGTTTCTACAAATTTGTCAGCCCTTCAGGAAAGCTAACTATTGTAGTCTGGAATACTAAAGATACTCAAGAAGTCTTAAACTTATCTTCTTTTTTTCCATCTCCGCAAGTTACTGTTACTCACATTATAACTCAAAAAGAAACAAATTCTCCTAAAATAGAAGTTATTTCAGCACAACATGTAAATATTGGAAATGATCCTATCTTTGTGGAATAGATAAGTATTTTTAATAAATCAATTTAGACTCCTTTTAATGATAAGATAATTTTATAAACTTTCAATTTTGGAATAAAACATGGCAAAAAAAAGTGGAATTTTTGAATCTCTTGAAGCAGAAGTGATTCATGGCGCAGAAGAATACGTTAAGGACAAAGTAAAAAGAAAAGCAATGAAAATAGGAGAAATATCTATGTTCATCCTCTTAGGTTTTTTCCTTATAAGCATAGGACTTGCCTATTTAATTGGATATTACTTTTCATTCCTGAATAATGGATTAAACTTTCTAATACTTGGAGTAGTGTTTGTGATTGTAAGTTACATTCTTAGCATGTGAAGTTTTATAAATATCTTTTACTTCAGTTTTTTAGATAAAAATGACAAAACAAGTTACTATTAAAGTTGATATGCAGAACAGGGAAAAACTAAGACGGCTTCATACTGCAACCCATATTGTAAATTATTGTGCTAGAAAAATTCTGGGCAATCATATTTGGCAGAATGGATCAAATCTAAAACCTGAATTTGGAACTTTGGATATTACACACTATGAGAATCTTACACAAGAACAGATTTTTGAGATTGAAAAACTAGCAAACAAAACAGTTTTCGAAAACAAGAAAGTTACAATTGAGGAAATAGACAGGACAAAAGCTGAGCAGAAATATGGATTCATACTCTATCAGGGAGGAGCAATTCCTATGAAAAAACTAAGAATTATTCATGTTCTTGATTCAGACATTGAAGCTTGTGGTGGAATTCATATGGAATCAACTGGAGGAATAGGTCTAATTAAAATAGTTGAAACGCAAAAAATCCAAGATGGTGTAGTAAGATTAAAATATGTAGTAAATCAATTTGCATTAGGTGAACTGAATAACAAACAAAAGATACTAAAACAAATTCAAGATGTATTTTCAGTTGAAGAAAATGCTCTAACAAGAACATCTGAGAAATTCTTCAATGAATGGAAAGATCAGAAAAAAGAAATTGAAAATCTCAAAAAACAGCTAAAACAAACATATATTGATCAGATATCAACTTCAAAAAATGATAAATTTGAATTAAAAGGAAGCTTCGACATGGGATTCTTAATGGAAATTTTCACGTCAGTTATGGGAAAAAAGAAATCTTTTAAGTTAGTCTCAGATAAATTCATAATTGCAACAGAGGATATCAAAGTTAAGAACTTCAAAAAAGAGATTAAAAAAGGTAAATTCAATATTTATGTATTATAAAATGTTACAATTAATTAAAACCAAAAAAGGAGATTTGGAGCTGGATGAACTGGGAAAAGTCATCTTGGGATTAGTTCTTTTGTTAATCTTGATTATAATCATTATGATTATAAAGGGTGAATTCTCAAATCAGGAAGGAGTATTAAAAGGGATGTTCAATATATTTAAATAGGTTATTTTTTTTTACTAATTTTTGCTACGTAAAATCCATTAGTGTCATTATCTTGAGGCCAGATACGAATTGTATTCTCAGTAATATCTAATGGAATTTTATGTTCATCAAAATCACTCAATTTGTTTCTCAATATCAATCCAGGTAATTCAGCTTTCTCCAAAATCGCATCAGGATTTCTTTCCAAAAATTTCTCGACTGCAAACTCATTCTCTTCAGGATCCATAGAACATGTTGAATAAGTCATTATTCCATCATTTTTCAATAATTCAAATGCTCTTTGCATTAGTTTTAACTGTAAATTTTGCATTCCTTTAAGCTTCTTAGGATTATATGTCTTTATTGTACGAGGTGACTTTCTAATGACTCCTGAGCCAGAACAAGGAGCATCAAGTAAAACTCTATCAAAAACTTCCTCGCCATCAATCAAACAACCATCATTATTTGTAATAACAATATTTGATAAACCACTTCTATCAAGATTAATCTTCAAAGGACCCATCCTTTTATAATCAACTTCATTTGCAACAAGTAGACCACAATTTTTCATCTTATCACCTATCTGTGTTGTTTTTGAACCTGGAGCTGCTGCCATATCCAGAACCTTAAAATCTTCATCAATTTTTGAGGGTATGTCAAGCAATTCAGGAGGACACATTGATGTTGCTTCCTGCACATAAATTTTCCCCATAAAATGCTCATACAAATTTCCCAAATCACTTCTAACATCTTCTCTAAACTCAGTAAAATAAGCACTTTTGCACCAAGGCACTTCACTCAATAACAAACCTTTTTTCTTCAAACTATCAATCAATTCATCAGGATTTTTTTCCTTAATAGAGTTGATACGAAATGATTTTCTTTGAGGCATTAAAATATACTCAATCAATTTATTATATTCTTCTTCACTACCCAGCATTTCCTTGAATCTTTTTTCAAAAATAGGTTTGATCTGCTCTCTTAGAGGGACATCCTTAAACTTGTCCTTTTTTTTGCTCATATATAGAAGAAGTAAAAAAACTTTATAAACTCTTTTCTCAAATCCTAATTTATGAAGAACAAAATTCAGTTAATTACATATCCAGACTCACTTGGAAGCAATTTAAAAGATCTGTATTTTGTTCTAAACAAATATTTTAAAGGGATAATAAGTGGTGTTCACATTTTGCCTTTTTTTCCATCTTCAGGAGATAGGGGATTTGCTCCTCTAAATTACTTGGAAGTTGATGAGAAATTTGGAACTTGGGAAGATATTAAAAAAATTGCAAAAGAATATGATTTGATGGTTGATTTTATGATGAATCATATTTCAGTTGAGTCAAAATATTTTAAGGATTTTTTAAGACTAGGATATGAAAGCAAATATGCAGATTTTTTTTTAACAAAGGACAAAGTATTTGAAAAATATGATGAAGAAGGAGAAAAACTGATTTACAGACCTAGGCCTTCAAGTCCTTTCAAAAAAATTCAATTGCCTGCAAACCTTGAAAAGGACGTTTGGATAACATTTTCTCAAGATCAGATTGATATTGACTGGAATTCTGAATTAACAAAAAAAATAATGAAATCTTTTATTCTGAATTTAAAAAACAATCATATAAAATTTTTAAGACTTGATGCTGTTGGTTATATGTCAAAAAAAGCAGGGACCACTTGTTTTTTTAATGAGGAAGTATATGGATACATTAATTGGGTAAAAGATATTGTAGGAAAAAATATAACTCTACTACCAGAAGTTCACCACCATTATTCACTTCAGCAACAGATTGCCCAAAGATGCGACTTAACTTATGATTTTCAATTAACAGTATTAATTCTTTATGGTTTGTATTTTGGAGATTCCCATAAAATAAAATGCTGGATGGCCATTAGACCAAAAAATGTGGTAACAGTACTTGATACTCATGATGGAATTGGGATTGTTGATGTAGAAGACATTCTATCAATTGAGGAGATTGAACAAACTCGAGAGAAATTAGTTGAAAATGGAGGAAATGAAGCACTTAGAGCAACAGGCTTCAATTCTGATAATCTTGACATATATCAAGTAAATTGTACTTATTATTCAGCTTTAAACAATGATGATGCTTATATCTGTGCAAGAGCAATTCAGTTTTTTGTTCCAGGAATTCCTCAGGTTTACTATGTAGGATTATTTGCGGGAAAAAATGATAAGGAACTTCTTGAAAAAACAAATCATGGGAGAGATATTAATCGTCACTATTATTCTCTTGATGAGATTAAAAAGGAAGTTCACAAACCAGTTGTAAAAAGATTATTTGAATTAATGAAATTCAGAAATTCTCATAGTGCTTTTGATGGAGAGTTCTCCTTGCTTGAGAGCAATAATGAAACTTTGGTTATGTTGTGGCAGAATAGGGGGCATGAAGCCAAATTGAATGTTAATTTAAAATCATTCAACTTGAATATAAAATATACTGAATTTGCTAATGGTCAAATTATTTGGAAGGAACTTGATGAGATATTAAATCCTGCACTTCAGGTAAAGAATCTTAATCTTTAATCCAAATAATTATAAAGAATGCTAATTTGTAATAAATATGCGTAAATTCATAATATATTCTCAGACAGCATCAACAGATACTCAAATCAGAGATATAAGACAAGCAGGAAGGTGGGATATAATTCTTCATTCAATAATCTCATCTCTATTTGCCTCAAATGAATTCAGGGAAAATGTTGAATTACATATAATTGCCATGGGTCCGCCAAATGCACCAAGACATATCAGCATAAAATATAATGAAGAAAACACTATATCAAAAAAAGATCTCAAAAAACTAATTGAAATTGCTCTAAAAAAATGTAGGCCAGGTAAAACAAAACAAATTCATCCAGGAGTGTTTGTCGAAGAGAAAACTATTGAAAGACTTCTTAATGAAGAAATAGATGAAGGAAGAAACTTATTTATGCTTGATTTTTCAGGAGAACATATTAAATCAACTTCAACTAAAAAACTGCAAAATGCATCATTTATATTAGGCGATTATGATGGTTTTGATAAAAAAGTGAAGAAATTTCTCAAAAAAAATACAAACAAACTCTCTCTAGGTCCACAAATATATTTCACTTCTCAAGCAATTACTATAATTAATTATGAATTGGATAATATTTAGTCTGTTACTCACTTTAGTAACACGCTAATTATTTATACCTAAACTTCCATTTCTTAACTACATGGTAAAGAAAATTATAATTTCAATATTTGCAATATTGTTTTTGGCTCAGATGTCATTTGCACAAACTGTAACAGTAAAGGTTCCTTGCACTCCTGATAATATGTTATACATTTCTACTCAAGAAAATGGATTTGGTTGTCTTGAAGTGACAGATTTCAATGTGTATGATTTTAACACAATTGATTGCAATGATTGTTTTGTTCCAAAAACCTATGGAGAAGTAATCCAGACAACTCCTGAAAAAAAACAAGTAAAAGTAATTACATTTAAAGATGAACCTGCTCCTCAAGAAGTTGAAGTCCAATACCAAAGAGATGAGACCAAATTTATTGATAGGACAAATGATAACATTTGTACTGACTGTGGAGCACCTGTATCTCAAGTAACTCAGACAAGACCGGAAAAATCATACTCTCAGAAACTTATCAATTATGTTATTGATTGCTTTGTTGTATTAGCAGATAACAAATAAAAACATTTTTAACTTATTCTTTCTACTTATTATTATGTCACAAGAACTATTTATAGGAGCGCACACATCAATAGGACTAGGATTTGAAAATGCTCTTAAATCTATCAAAGCAATGGGAGGAAATTCTGTTCAAATATTTCTAAAATCTCCAAGAGGAAGACAATCAAAAAGAATCTCAGATTATGAAGCAAACCAAACAAAAAATTACTTACAACAAAATAACGTGTTTCTTGTAGGTCATTGTTCTTATCTTCTAAACTTTGCAAAAAACATCACTAATGATCCATGGCCAGCTGAATCATTAATTGAAGACATGCAAAATATATACAAATTAGGCGGAGTTGGTGTTGTACTTCATATTGGAAAGTATTTGGATATGCAAAAAGAGGAAGCTTTTAAAAATATAAAAAAAGCAATTACATTTGTATTTGAAAACACACCTCAAGAAACTAAAATGTTATTTGAAAATACTGCAGGTCAGGGAACAGAGATAGGTTTTAGATTTGATGAACTAAAAGAAATTTACAATTTATTTTCAGATGAGCAAAAACAAAGAATTGGCTTTTGTCTTGACACCTGTCATTCATTTGCAGCAGGATATGATTTAAAAACTAAAGAAGGAGTACTAAACTGGCAACAAGAATTTGACAACAATATTGGTTGGGAAAAAGTAGTTTGCATTCATTTCAATGATGCCAAAAAAGAATTGGGTTCAAGAGTTGACAGACACCAAGACATAGGTTTTGGATTTATTGGTGAAGAAGGACTCAAAGAAGTTGCAAAAATAGCAAAAAAAAGCAGCATCCCACTTATACTAGAAACCACAACAGAACATGAAACATATTTGCAACAAATTCAAAAAATTAAAAATTGGTTTTAATCTCACAAAAAACTTTATTAACTCTTCAGGAATATCTTTTTTATGAATGGCATTGTTGAGGCTTTGGTTGATGAAAATACCTTAAAAGAATACTGTGGAAAAGATAATTCTCCTCTTCATCCAAATAGAATCTCTGCTTTGGGAGGACTCTCAACAATGGTTGGAACAACTCTTTTATCTAATCCTTACACAGCCCCAGTTGGAGTAATTGCAATAGCAGCAGGCGATATTCTTGCAGATCATTATGATGGAAAATTTGCAAGAAGATTTGGTAATATGACAAAACAAGGAGCAAGACTTGATCCATTATTTGATAAAATAAAAAATATGTCTGTAGGAACATATGCCACAATTGTAGAAGGAATAACTAATCCTTTATCATTATTATTTGGAGCAAGTATAATGGTTGATGTGGCATCTCAAAGAGTTGGTAGAGGTCCATTATTAGAACAAATTGTAGAAGCATATCATGCAGTGAAGTCTCCTGAAGACTGTACTCCAGATAATGAAGAAAAATCTTCTTCAAGGGCTGTTATAGCAGGAAAAATTAAAACCGGAACTCAAACTGGAGTTCATATAGCATATGGTCTTAAAGAAACAGGATTATTGGATTTGGTGGGAATTGAACAATTTATTGATTATTCTATGCAAGGTGCATTAGGAATAAGTATAGTATTGGCATCAGTTGGTATCTATCAACGATATCAGAATTCAAAAAATTAAAACTCACTTAGGTTTTTATTTTTTTCTTTTGGTTTGAATTCAAATCCATCCTCAGAAATAATCTTCTGCATAACTTTGAAATCATGTTCAAAATCTTCTTTCAAAGCAGGTCTGTAAAGCATAGCTGCAGGGTGATAAATTGGAACTACGGTAAAACTAAAATCATTAAAATTCACTTTCTTGACCTTTCCATGAAGCTCAGCAATTCCAGCAACTTTTTTCATCTCCTCTGGCTTGAATCCACTAAGAACAAATTTAGTTGAATAATTTCCAAGTGTTGCTATAACTTTTGGTTTTATTGCCTTGATTTGCTCAATTAGATAAGGGGTGCATGTTTTTATTTCATCAAGGTTTGGATCTCTGTTTTTTGGTGGTCTACATTTCAATATATTTGCAATGTAAACATCCTCAATTGTAAGTCCAATTACATTGAGTAATTTGTCAAGATTTTTTCCGGCTCTTCCAACAAAGGGTAGTCCTTGCAAATCCTCCTTTTCGCCCGGGGCCTCTCCAATAAAAAGAATTGGAGCATGAGGATTTCCTTTACCAAAAACAACATTAGTTCTACCTATAGATAAATCACATTTAACACATTTAACACAAACTTCTCTAATTTTTTCCAATTCTAGATTCTCTTTCATAATTATTAAGTTAATCTACTTTTTATAAATATTTATTGTAATTGGTTTTGAAACTATTGTTAATTATTTTCAAAAAAATAATTTTTTTTATCCCAAAACTTATTAATTTTTCAAAATAAAATTCACAAATAATAAATAAATTTCTACTTTCAAAATTTACATGGTAGAACTAAATAAGCCTGAAAAGATATACAAAGTAGGTGTTCTTTCACTTTCTGTGTGGGAAAATGAGGGGACTGAAAAGAATTTCAAATCATTTACATTTCAGAAATCTTTCATAAATGAAGAAGGAGATTGGCAGCAAACGCAGAAATTAAATTTATCTGATCTTCCTAAACTAAGAGTCTTAATTGATGAGGCATATAGAGATCAGATTTTAAAAGAAGATTAAATACCAACTTCTTTTTAAACTAACTCTAATCCTATTAGTTATGGGAAAACTTGGTTTTGTATTTGATATAATAAGAACAAATGATAATATTGTCTTTTTCAACAACAAAACTTTAACTCAAAACCAGATACTTATTTTCATAGAAAAACAATCTTTGAAAGGAGATTACATTGTAGGACTAAAAAGAAAATTCTTATCAGAAAATGCATCAATTGCATTTCTAAATAAAAATTTAGAATTTGAACCATATCTTGTATTTGAGAATCCAAAATTCAAATACTCTAAAATTTCTTTATCAGAAAAAACACATCTTGACTTTGACCATCTTACATTCTGGTTTCATGTAACCAAATACAAAAAACTTTGGGAACTTCTCACAATTGAAGTGAAAGAGGATTTCGAACAAGAACTAAAAGAGAATTTAATTAGAATTCTTGAGTATTTCAAATGAATTAAACTAAACCTTTTTAAATAACATTACACCATAATAATCTATGGCAAAAGCTGACGAAAAAAAATCTACTTCTACAATTAAAAAAATATCTCAAAAAGTAGATTACTTGAAATTCAAAGACACTTCACAAATCAAAGTAGCAGATAAAATTATTGACAAAGTAATTGGACAAGAACAAGCACTTGAAATAATTCAAAAAGCAGCTGCACAAAGAAGGCATGTTCTTCTACTAGGAGAACCAGGAACAGGAAAATCAATGCTTGGAAAAGCAATTGCTGAAATTCTATCAACAAAAAATGCTGTTGACATGCTTGCATATCCAAATCCTAAAGATGAAAACAATCCAACTATTAAAATAACAAAAGCTGGAGATGGGACAAAAATAATTGAAAAGTCCAAGATAGTCCAATTAAGAAATGTTGGAAAAGGGCAAAGTGGTTATTTATTAATTGTCTTCTTTTTTGTAATTGCACTTTCAATATGGAGATATTTCTCATGGCAGGCAAGAGGAGGAGCATACACAGATGTGATTTATGCAGCTGAAATTGTATCAATGACATTGATATTTTTTATTATGATGGTTGCAATGGCTCTATCAGCATCAATGTCTAAAAGAGGCCTTGGGGGGCCTTCAAATGACAGTGGCGCTCCAAAACTTGTTGTTGATAATGCAAACAAAAAAATGATTTTCGAGGATGCATCAGGAGCTCACGAAGGAGCACTCTTGGGGGATGTTCTTCACGACCCATTCCAGTCAGGAGGTCTTGGAACTCCAGCACATCAAAGAATAGTTGCAGGAATGATTCACAAGGCAAATGGCGGAGTTCTTTTTATTGATGAGATTGCAACTCTGAAACCAGAAATGCAGCAGGAACTTTTAACAGCAGTTCAAGAAAAGCAGATGCCAATTACTGGAAGATCAGAAAGATCAGCAGGAGCAATGGTAAGAACATCTCCTGCACCAACTGATTTTGTACTTGTGGCAGCAGGAAACCTTGATACTCTAAAACATATGCATCCAGCTCTAAGATCAAGAATCAGAGGTTATGGTTATGAGATTTATATGAATGAAAATATGAATGACACACCTGAAAACAGAAAGAAAATAGTTCAGTTCATAGCTCAGGAAGTAAAAGGAGACGGAAAGATTCCACACTTCACACCAGATGCATGTGAGTTGATAATTGAAGAGGCTAGAAAAAGAGCTGACAAGGGAAACAAGCTAACAACAAGATTCAGAGAATTGGGAGGAATCATTAGAGCAGCAGGAGACATTGCAATCAAAAAAGGGAACACTCTTACTCATCAGGCAGATGTAGTTGAAGCTCTTCTAAAAGTTAAGTCAATTGAAGATCAGATGATCTCTAAATATGTTGAGACAAAAAAACAATACTCAATTATCAAAACAACAGGAACAGAAGTTGGTAAAATTAATGGTCTTGCTGTAGTTGGACAAAACCCGCCATACTCCGGAATGGTAATGCCAATTGAAGCTGAAGTTACAAAGGGTGGAAAAGGAGTTCAGTTCATTGCAACAGGAAAGCTAGGGGACATTGCAAAAGAATCAGTTACAAATGTATCAGCTCTAATAAAGAAAATATTTGATGAAGACTTGACAAAAGACTACTCTGTATACATTCAATTCATTCAGACTCACTCAGGAGTTGAAGGAGACTCAGCATCAGTTGCTTTGGCAACAGCAGTTGTATCTGCTCTTAAGGCAATTCCTGTAAGACAAGACATTGCAATGACAGGTTCTCTTTCAATTAGGGGAGAAGTTCTTCCTATTGGAGGGGTTTCTGCAAAAGTTGAAGGTGCTTATGCATCAGGAATCAAAAAGGTTATAGTTCCTCAGTCAAATATGCAAGACCTAGTAATTACTGATGAAATAAAGAAAGCTGTAAAGATAATTCCTGTATCAAACTTCGCTCAGGTACTTCTTGAAGTACTTGAATGGAAATCAAAAGATAAGAACGTAAAAGCTAAAATTGAAAAGCTTTTAAAATAAAATTAATTTAAATTTCTAATATCTTTTTTACAATTTCAATTAATTCTGGAAATGTATCTTGCTTAATAAAATGTCCTTTATTTTCAAACTCTAAAACTTCATTTGGGTTTAATTTTTCTCTGATAAATTTAAATTCTTCATTAGGAATTATAAAATCATCATTTGAATAAACTAAACCAATCACTTTTTGATTCTTTTTAATTTGTTCCCAATTCCAAGGATCATCATACCAACCACTTTCTTTTTCAGACTCCATACCTAAATCAGTATAACAAGGTGCAATTAAAATTGAACCAAATATTTTATTTTCTTCTGCATACTTCATAGCTGCAACGGCACCTGAGGAATGTCCAACTAATAAAGTATTTTCATCAGCTTTTAGATAATCCTTTAAGAAAGGAAGCCAATATTTCTTTCTGGCAATAATGGAATCAGGCATTGTTTCAAAAATAACATTTAAACTTAATTTTTCAAGTTCTTCTTTCAACCAAGGGGTCCAACAGTAAGACCACCTCATTGTATCATTTCCATGAACAAAAATAATTTTGATGTTTTTCATATTTTATAATCAATTAATATTTTTATAAACTTAACTTCACATCTCTTCATCAATAACTCTGTTGATGATGTCAACGGGGATATTTGCATCCTTTAAAGCCCTGTAAATTTGATCTTTGTTATAATCTGCTTTATACTTTAATACATAATCCTTTGTTTTCTGATAAACCTGTGTGTATGGAGTAACTGGTTCTGCCTTATGCTCATCACCTGTCTTGTCTGCTTTCTCAACTTTTCCAGCAATTTCATTTTTTCTATGATCATGATAATTATAATCTGTTTTGTTTTTTCCTTTAAACATAAACATGAAAAGTATTATTACAATAAGAACACCTCCTCCAATTAATGAGTACATAACTAAGTTGTTTGAGAGGTAAGAGTTCTCATTTTGAGTGTTGTTCTCGCTCAAAATAGTTTCTTCGCTAGTTTGTGTCTCTTCAACTCCGGAATTTGTTCCTTGACTTGTTTGATTATTTGTTACTTCTTCTTGTATTTGGATTTCTTCTTCAATAGGAATTGGTTCCAAAACAACAGAATAAACTCCAACAGATGCAGATTTAATTATAACTTCTGTTTGTGTTTTAGTAAAACTAGTTTCTGACCAAGCAGTACCTGAATGTTTGTATACTTTCACAATTCCTGTTTCCATGTTATCTACTTTTATTGTCAAATCCATATTTGCATAAGTAGTATTCTTTGCATTAATCTTGAATGTATTTACAGAATTGTTTAGTTTTTCAATATTTTCTGCATCAAAATCTAACACTTTTTTTACACTAAAATTTGAACTGATATTTGTATTTGCATCTTTCAAATCAATTTTTACGGATGAAATGGGATAATTAAAAATAACATTAAACATATCTGGTTCTTCAGTTTCTACTTCAGGAGCAGTATAATTCTCTTTTGTTGCATCTGAATATTTACAATCTGAAATGTAAATCTTGTCAATTATGTCATTATAATTTCCACTTTTTGAAATTTCAATAAGATATTGATTTGCTTCATCAAACCTTATTTTAAATTCTCCTTTAGAATCTGTAGTTGTATCAAGTATTACTGGCATCATATCTAAGGGTCCATCATAAATTTTTACAGATGCTCCATTAATATAATCAAATTCACTACATCTGTCTTCTGCAGGAGTTTCATCTTCTTTACACAAATCATCGTAAATGGCATCTCTATTCTCATAATCAGTTATGTTCCAGACTCTATATGTAATCTCCAAATTTGCACACCATCCATTATTCTCTAAAGTAAGATTTGTATAATTTCCATTGTATCCAGCACCATACACATAAGAAAAAGAAATCAAAAAAATTAGAACTAGAAGAACTCTTTTTAAATGAATCATAACACATAACTTGACTCTTTTTATATAATATTTAATATCTCCCTTTTTGTAAATACAAATATTTATAAACTCATTTTTTGCAAAATTTACATGGAATCTGAGCAGCAAGCTGAAAATCTTGAATATATAAGACCTGAAGATAGAATTTATAATGTTGCTGTGGATAAAGATAAAGTTGATTGGAAATCCTTTTTATATCAATTAATTTATTCTGAAAATCTTGATCCTTGGGATATAGATGTAAGTATTTTGACAAAAAAGTATCTTGAGGCCTTCAAAGAGCTAAATACTTTGGACTTTGACCTTTCTGGAAAATTTCTGACAATTGCTGTATTTTTATTGAAAACAAAAGCAGAAAGTCTTGTTGAAAAAGATTTAAGAGGAATTGAGGAGACAATTGCAGCAGTTGAAAATCAGGATTCATTTGAAGATGGATTTGAAGCTCTTGGAGAATTTGATGAACAGCTTGATGAACTTGCTCAAAAGAAAAAGAGGGAAAAATATTCTCTTAAAATCAGAAATCCTATTGCAAGAAAAAGAAAAGTTAATATTTTTGATTTGATTAGATCCTTGGAAAAAACAATTGAACAATCAAACAAAAGAAAAGCAAACTTTCTAATGAGGCACTCTTCAGGAAAATATGAAGGGCCCATGTACGAGAAAAAATCAAAAGATCTTAAAACTTTAATTCAGGAATTATATGATTTTATAGTAGATGAACTCTCAAACAAAAAAGGACACATTACCTTTTCTCATGTATCAAAAGGATCAAGCAATAAAATGGAGATTCTGGAAAAATTCATCCCTCTTCTTCATCTTCACAATCAGGAAAAAGTTTCCCTAAGACAGAAAGATCATTTTGGGGAAATTGAAATTCATAAAAACTAAGTTTGTCCTATAAATTAATAACAAATATTTAAATACTATTTATTTTGGATTTATACTATGGCAGCAGAAGAAATAGCTTTCCATGCAGTTTTGCCCATTGCAGCAGGACTTGTGATTGGAATTATTGAGGCATATTTCGTTTATGAAGATGAGAATATGACTTCTGGGAAGGATTTTCTAGGAGATATGTGGCATGGGCTTTTATTTGCAGTAGTTGGTGTATTCATAGCATCAAATGTTCCTTGGGTGATATCTCAGGGTTGGGTTCCAGATTTTTTAACTAATTTGCTTATGGTTGATGCAACAGGAAAAAGTATTGTGATATCAGTAATCATTACCTTGATTATGATGGTAAAAATGGTGGCATCCCATGCAATCAAAGGAGTTAGTGGTGCGGGATTTAGAGAGAAATTCTGGCACAAGGCAGTAATTTCTGCAGCAATTGGTTTTGCTCCATATTACATATTCCCTCTTTATGCATCAGGATTCATGGCAGGTCTAGCTAAGGCAGTACCTTGGCTGCCTTTCTAAACCCCAACATTTATATAATTCTTTTATTTAGCTAAATTTATGGCAAAAAAAATTAATGCAAGATTTATTATTCAAATTGCAGGAAAACCTGTAGAAAATGTCCAAAAAGCTCTTGAAGTTATTGTGGATAAGATAAAAGAATCAAAAGATTACAAAGTATTAGAATCTGAAATAATTGAGCCTGAATTAGATGATAAAACTACTTTATATTCAGGACTTATAGAGCTCTCAATAAAGTTTGAGAATGCTCAGGACATACTGGGATTTATTGTTGATTTCACTCCAAATTCAGTTGAAATTGAAGAACCAGAAGAAATCACAATGGATAACAATGAATTAACAGCAATCTTAAATGATATGTCTTCAAAATTATTAGAATCACAAACAAAAATCCGGCAGTTGAATGCATATGTTCATATGCAGAATCAGAAATTGGCTGGATTTGAAAAGAAATAATTCATCTTATTCTTCTTTCAATCCACATTCTTTTGAAATATGGAAACGAGATTGTTGATAAAACGAATCCTATTGTAGGAACAATTGAGTTAACAAATGGGTTGCCTAAATTAGCAAAGCTAAAAAACAACACAATAACAGTATAAGTTAGAATTATTATCAATATCTTTCTTGCAAAACTTGTCTCCCAAGCCTTGTCAAGTTCAACTCTTTTGTTTCTCTTTTCAATTATCTCAATTCTCTTCTCAAGTTCTTTGATTGTTGTCATAGTAAAATTACCTCTGATTTTAATTTATATCAAAATAAGAAAAAGTTAAAGAAATTATTTTGTCTTCATATCTCTCCAAGCGATGTCAAACATCTGCTGAAGAGCCTGAGCAAAGAATGGTGTGTTAACCCATACTCCAATATCATAAGCAGGGTATATGTCCTTGTCATGAAGTGTCATGAACAATACTTCTTCACCATCAATAATACAGAATCTTGCCTCAATTTCTTCAGTATATCTAACTTCAGCAACATCTGCTAATTCTTTGGAAATTTCTGCTGTCTTATCTGTCTTAGGGCATGCAATCTTAACTGATACTCCTCTATCCTTTAAATCTTCAAATACTCCTCTAAGTGCTTCAACCTTCCTCAAAAATCCAGTTGATGTTGTCATAATGATAACTTCACTCTCTGCACTCTTAACCATTGCCTCAAGGTGATTGTACAAATTGTACCTTCCCTTCAAAGCTCCACTCAAATCTGAAGGCTCAACAAGCTGGATTCCCTGCTCATGAAGCTGTTCCAAATCTTTCAAGATATCACTATCTCTTAGAGCTTCTAGCTTCTGAAGCTTTTCTTCTGACTTCTCAGCAACTCTCTTCTTAACTCTATCAATAACGTCCTTCGGAGAAATAGCAATGTACTTGATTGGCTTTCCTAACTTAACCATAACGAATCCTTTTTTCTCCAAAGATTCTAAAACATCATAGGTTCTTGACCTAGGTACAACTGCAAGATCTGATAATTCTCCTGCTGTTGCAACTTTTCTTGATAGAAGTGCAGTCCAGATTTTAACCTCGTAAAGGTTAAGGCTGAAGTATTGCCTTAGCATATTTAAAAATTCTTCTTTAACTATCATTTTTAACTACATATTGTAATCTTTTTATATTTATAAAGTTTGTCCTGAGAGGTATTACTCACCAATTACACAAACTTTTTAGTATTTTCCCAAAGGTAGTTGGAGTAACTACTTCTTTGATACTAAACTCCAAATTATAGCTTTTATAAAGTTTTGTATTTTAATTCATTAGTACAGACATAATCTAACTACTAAAAAAAGACGACATTAAGAAGAAATTATTTGCATTGATAAAATTCTTGTTTCTGGCTTGTTCTGCTCATTTAGATACACTACAGGGTATTTTAAATCATTGCATAAAATACTTCTTGTGTTTGTAGAACATAAATTTGTTTTCAGTAAAAAATCATCTTTATTATTGTTCAGATACAAAGCATTGCCATTGGTTTTAAATTCTATATCGCTCAAATACATCCTCATCCAGATTCCTTCATTTCCTTTCAGACATTCATTCAAATTTTCTTGAGTGAATTCTGATTCCTTGATTGTAGCAAAATCACTTGAAAAACAATTGCTATTCAAAATTCTTGAAACAACAAGTTGTGCTTTGATTTTCTTCTCATCAATCTGCAGATCGTTTGCTTGAAACAAAATAAGTACATACATGATAACAACCAAACTTGCAACCAAAATAACAGCAATCATTTCAACAGGATTAACTTCAGCTTTCTTATCAAACATCTAAAAAAATCTTCAACTCTTTTCTTTAAATACATTTAGTATTATTTTCAAATGAGTATAAAGCAACAGTTCAATAAGGTAGAAAGATTTAAAAACGATTTGACATTAGATTTTACTAGACAGCTAAGTAAATAAATTTAGGTGATATTAAATGAAAAGAAGTTCAAGAAGATGGAAAAAGAAAGGCCAGATGAGATGGAAATGGCAGAAAAAGATTATGAGAGCTAGAAAAAGAAAGCTAAGAAACAACAGATAATCTTAATCTGAAACAAATTAAATTCAAATTCTCTTTTATTAAATGACTCAAGACGCTAATTCTAATACTGCATTAATAGAAAGCAAGCTTCAAATTTTAGAAAAAAACAAACCCTCAGGAAAACACTGGAACATATCTTGGACTTTGGGAAAGATACTTGGAAATCTAGTTTCACTAAAACAGCCAAAAAACATCCTTGAATTTGGTACTTCAAATGGATTTTCAACACTTTGGATGGCAAAAAACATGCCTAATTTTTCTGCTATTTATACAATAGAAGTAAACGATCAAAGATTTGATGAAGCAAAAATCAATTTTGAATCCTGCAAAATCAAAAACATCACGCAGCTTCATGGAGAGGCATTTGAAGTTTTGGAAAACTATGATTTTCAAAATAAATTTGACTTTGTATTTCTTGATGCTGCTCACAAATTCTATGAACAACTAATAAAGGAACTTCAAGATAGAAATTTGTTAACAGAAGATTGTACAATAGTGGCTGACAACGTAATCTCTCATAATATGGCTGAGTTTATTGATTTTATGAAAAAGGACTTTAATGTTGAAATTATTGATATTGACAGTGGTTTTCTAGTTGCAAAAAGAAAAACTACTTCTCAATAAACACTCCAAAAAATTTATTATTTTCAACTCTCTTCATTCCAGGGTACTTCTTGTAAACTTCAAACATCTCTTTATTCAATGGTATTTTCCGGCCTTTCACAACAATCTCCTTTGTTTCATTAATATATTTTCCATTTAAGTTTCTAATCTCGTCATAAACTTCATTATAGAGATTCTTAAAGAGTTTCTTCAAAGTCAGAATATTTGGCTTTACAATTCTCTTTGAGACCAAATTCTCGCTAATAACACTAATGTCTTCATCAAGTAGGTTTGCATCAAACTCTTTCTTTCTAACTATTGTGACTTTATACTTTCTGGATAACTTGTTTGCAAGCATTGAATCATTAACAATTACCTCCAAATCTGGTTTGTTCTTTGATTTGAATATACTAAACTTTTTATTCTTGTAATATGAATAAAACAATTCTTCAAATTCATTTGCTGTTTCTTCATCATAAACTCTCAAAACTTTTATCAAAATTAAAATATTCTGTACGAAAAAATACAAATCTTCAAATTCAATTTCACTAAATCTCACAACTTCAAGTAGTTTTGAAGTCTTTGTGATTGTCTTCTTTAAAAGCTCTTTTTTCAAAGGAACCTTCAAAAACTCTTCATAATCGATGTAAATAGAATTTGCAACACTCAAATAATATTCTTGTAAAACATTCAGAGCTCTAATTTGTTCTGGAATTTTATTAAACTCAACACTTTTCAAAGTAGTGATCTTAATTAATTTCTTTATTAGTTTTTTGAGTTCTCTTATGTGGGCTGGATGTAGATCTTCAAAATAATCTATTTCCTCAACATTCTTTGCAAAATTCAATTTAAGAATAAGTTCTCTAAAATCTCTAAAAACTATTCTTTTCTCATCCTTTAGATTATCAATCATTTCTTCCAAATCCTTCTTAAGATAATAGCTTTTGAAGATTGCCTTGTCTCCATCTGAAGATTGCATATAAATGTTCTTCAAAAACTCTTCCTCAAATTTGAACTTTCTTCCACTAAGTTCCTCAAACTCTTCCTTATTTTTTATCTTAAGATAATCTTGGTATTTTAAAGACTTCCAGACTGGAATTAGCAATCCTTTCTTTTTTGAACTAAGTTTTATCCACTCTACTTTTATTAATTCTCTTAAAATTATTTTTTTATCAATATTAGTTTTGACTTTATCTAATTTTTCATCCAGCAAATCAAAATCAACTTTCATGAAAAGTTGTGTTGAAATATCCTTGTACAATTTATTTGTTGTTTTTTTTTGATAATCCCATAAAATCTTCTCTTGTCTTGTAAGAATTGGTTTCATTATTTTAACCTGGCCAATACTATCTGAAATATTTATTGCACTTTCTCTGATGTAATTTTCTTCAATTAGTGAAATCAGAGGAAGTTTCATCTCTTCTGCTAGTCTGAAATGATTCTGCTTAACACTTGGGACAAAATTTTCAATTTTTTCAAAATCACTTATGTGAATTCTATTGAAATCAAGTTTTTTCTTCTCTGAAAGATATTTCTTAAGCTCAATAATAATCTTTGGCAACTCAAATTCAAATTCATATTTTTTTTTAAACAATTTCTTAGCATCAAAACTTTCAATACTCTCTTCAATAACATTATCTAATCTTTTACAAATGTCTTTTGTACTTATGTAAAATACCATATCTTCATTTTTTAATTTGAATCTGATGAGTTCAACATCTCTGCCAACAAGTATTGTGTGAGACAAAAGAAAATTTATTGGTATGTCTTCTACAAGCAGAAAATCTCCATTTTCTAGTTTTACTCTAACTATTGCAAAATTAACCAATGTTTCTCGTTTCTCAACGTCTTTTTCAAGAATTGGAAAATTTTTGTAATACTTAACAATCTGGGTTTGTTCCAATAGCTGATTTGTATTAATTAAGTTGTATAAAAACTCTAAGAAAATGTCTTCCTTCATTTTCGACCTTCAATAATAACATAATCTTCATTTTTCTGCAAACTCAAATCTGAGCTTCCAAAATATTCATTTGACATTTCATCAGGCATGTCTCCGTATTTGACATAAATTTTGTTTCCATCAATTCTTGCTGAGTTTATCTCTTCATATCTTATTTTTGTCTCAAAATTCATTCCTGCAGTTTGGGTTGAAACATATGAAATTTCCTTTGATGCAGCAATTGCACCAAATCTGTCTGAATCATGAAAAAATATCATAGTACCTCCAATTACTAGAAGAAATAATACAGGGAAAACTGCTCCAACAAAGATTTCCTTTATTGTATTTTCTCCAGCATCCATACTGATTTCATCAGAACTCTTCTTTATATTTCCTTGTATTACTCAATTAGGGAAAACCTATTTCATATCACAATATTTATAAACCAAATTCAATTCCGAAAAAGTATAATGGCAATTGAATCACTAATTTCAACAACAGGTCTATTAGGAGTAGGAGCAGGACTAGCTTTAGGTCTTGCAGCAATAGGTACAGGTCTTGGACAAAAAGAGGCTATGGCAGCAGCAATTGGTGCAATTTCAGAAGATCCAAAAATGTTTGGAAAGGCAATTATTTTTGCAGTACTTCCAGAAACAATTCTTATCTTCGGATTCGTAACAGCTTTCCTTATCATGGGAATGGGAGCATAAATATAATTAACTTAAAATAAATGTCTCTAGATATTTTATCCAAGGAGATAATTGAGCAGGCTCAAAAGGAAAAGGAATCTTTTTCTTCGCAAATTGCTCTGCAAATGTCTGATTTGGAAAAGGAATTTGAAACAAGACTTGATAAATTCAAGTCTGATTTTTCTTCTAAAAATTCATCAGAACTCTCATATCAGAAAAGTAAGATTATTGGTTCTTACAAAAGGGATGCAAAACATCTTGTTTTGGATGTAAAGGCAAGAATTCTTAAGGAAGCGTTTGATCTTACTTTGCAGAAACTAATTTCTTTAAGGGGAGAGCAACGAAAGGATATTTTGTCAAAATTAGTAAAACTTGCTGAATCTCAGATTGAATTTGAAAAAGTTTATTGTGCAAGAAAAGACATAAAACATCTAAAAGAACTAGTCTCTTCTGATATTAAAATAACTTCACAAGAAGATATTGAAGGACTTATATTTGAGGCAAACTCAGGAAAGGAGATAGTGGACTTGACATTTATGCAATTTTTAAAGGAAATCTTTGAAAACAATGAGGATACCATTCAAAAGAGGTTATTTGATTATTAACAAATGGTAAGAATTGCAAATTTAAAAAAAGGTTCATTTGAGAGTGCAAAAATCTCAGTTAAAAAAGGAAAACTTTATTCTGAAGAGACAATAAAAAGTTTCGTAAATCAGAGTTTTGATGAAATCCTAAAATATATGGAAGAACATGGATTCAAAAAATCTATTGACTCATCATATCTTCAATTTGAAGGTTTCTATTTAATTGAAAGAGTTCTTAATATGCATACTTCAAGAATCTACAAACATGTATTCTCTTCTGCTTCCAAGCAAAACAAGAATCTTCTGGAAGTATATTATTTAAAGTATCAGATTCATAACCTTATGGTACTTGTAAGATGTTATCTCTCAAAGGAAAAGGACATTGAACCATTCTTGATTGGAGATGAGAGGCGAAAGGAAAAATATGTCAAGGCTTTTGAAATGCCAAAACTTGAAGATGCTATAACTTATATTTCAAAGAAACTAAGACTTGATGAATCAGAAGTTCTAAAAGCATATGAAAATGGAGTTTATGAACTTGAGAATTATTTATACAAACAATATTATGAAAAGCTTAAATCGTATAGGTTCAAGTACAATAGTGTTGATGAAAGCAAATTCTTCAAATTTATAAGAACATATATTGACCTTATTAATGCAAGAACATTCATGAAATTAAAATCTGAAGAATTAAAATCTCTTAATTTCAATGAAATGTATATTGAAGGAGGAGAACTTAACCTAAAATTCTTTAATGATATTTCAAATCTTGATGTTGAAAAATCCCTTGATAAGTTCAACAAGCATTTTGGTCACCTTGAATCCTGCAAGGATTTAAGTTGCATTGCATCACTTGACAAAAGAGTTAATGAACACAAAGCATCGGCAAAAGAAGTTTTCAAAATAGCATCATTTGGTTCTCCATTCTTCTCATTAAAATACTTACTTGAAGTTGAAAGACAGATGGCCAAACTAAGAGTTCTATTAAAGGCAAAATACCTAAAAGTTGAGGATAAGGAAATTGAGGGGTTATTGATGTAGAAAATGAGTAAGGTAATAGTAGTTGGAGAAGAAGAATTCACATTAGGGTTTGAGCTTGTAGGAATTGAGGCAAAGCCTCTTGAAGAACTTGAAACACTTTTATCAAACAAGGAAGAAATAGGAATAATCATTCTCTCGCAAAAAGATTATGATACTTTATCTTTAAAAGTGAAAAACCAGATTGAAAAATTAATCAAGCCTATTGTAGTTATTTTATCAGCAGATGATGTAAAAGGAAATTCCTTGAGGGAGCAAATCATTAAATCACTGGGTGTGGATTTGATGAAATAATTCTTTTTTAATCTAGACAAAAATTTAAAAATAATAGATTTCATTATAATTTTATGATAAGGGGATTTTTATGGATTATTATGTTTTTATTTTTATTAATATCATCAGTATATTCTGCACTCTCTGATAATCTTGTATCTTATTATCCCCTTGATTCAACAAATGGTTTAAATTCAACCGTTGGTAATGTTCAAACTTTGGAAAAAGGTGCTGCTGCCTCACAAGCATCTGAGTATATGACTATGATAAGAAATTCGAATTCTTATGTAAGAACAACAACAAACACAACTCCTTATGTTGCACCAGGAAGAACATATAATTGGACTGTGTCTTTATGGTTTTTCTCTTCTGATTTGACTAATAATGCTTATCAGTGTATTTGGTATCAGACTAATGAACGACATATTCCTTTAGTAAATAATATGGCTGATGGGATATGTTTTAAGGCATCAGGAGGAGGTTTTTATGGTGTTTGTAATGGTCCTAGTTTAACAGGTTCTGAAAATCAATGGCATCATTTGGCAATAGTTTACAGATACATTGATGCATCTAATGGAAACTGGACTATTTATGTTGACAACAATAAATTTTCTTTTTTGAATTCTTCAGCTGATTCAGATAATGCAATAATTTTTGGTTCATTTCTAACAAGTAATAATCTAGAGGGAGGTTTAAGAGATATAGGTATTTGGGACAGACCTTTATCTGATGCCGAAATAGCTTTGTTATACGGATATAATGGAAGTACTAGTTTTATTTCTTCTCCTTCTTCTCCACCAACTACAGCAAGAACAATTTTTCCAACTCAAGGATTAATTTCAATACTTCTTACAATAACTTTATTATCATCATATTTCTTAAGAAAAAATAATTTATTTTAATTATTAAAAAGATATTATTTTAAATTCGACCCATCTCAGTTAATATTAATTTTTCAAAAGCATTCCGAAAAGCTTCTTCAACTGCATACTCAACATCAGATTTGGGTTTTACGTTTGTTACAATCTTTTTTTCTCCATATCTTCCTTGAGGATGGTTGAAATATTTAAGTATTTTTAATCCTTGTGAAAATGAAGGTTTTCTTGATTTGCCATGATATTCTTTTTCATCTTCAGATTCCCTAAATAATGTTAGTTTATTGTGAACTAAGGGAATCAGAGTATTATGTGGAGTAACTGAAACTACTCCCATTTCAACTGAATCTAAAGAAGAGGGTATTTCTATCAAATAATCCAAATATGGTCTTTTCATATGTTTTTAAATTTAATTATGTTTATAAATTTTTGTTAATTTTTCCCTCTTCATGTTTAAAGGGATGTATCTTGCGGCAAACCTTTATAAACTCCCCAATTTTCCTCTCAATTAGAAAACTAACCATGGTTGCAAAAAACACAAAAACAGGTAAAATAGTAAGAATATCTGGGCCCGTAGTAGAAGGTGCAGGTATTGATGTAAAGATGTCAGACATTGTAAGGGTTGGTGATGAAGCTCTTATGGGTGAAGTTATCAAAATTGAAGAAAATACATTCATTGTTCAAGTTTATGAGGACACAACAGGAGTAAAACCAGGCGAGCCAATTACTAATACAAACCTTCCACTTTCAGTTGAAGTGGGACCAGGACTTTTAGGTTCAATTTATGATGGAATTCAAAGACCTCTTCAAGTTCTTGAAAAACAGATGGGACACTTCATTAAAAGAGGAGTAAATGCAAATGGAATTGACCATGACAAAAAATGGGATTTCACTCCAACTGTAAAAAAAGGAGATAAATTAACAGAAGGAGCAATTATTGGAGAAGTTAAAGAATTTGACATTGTTCACAAAGTAATGGCACCTCAAAATGCAAAAGGAACTGTTGAGATGATTAAATCAGGAACCTTCAAAGTTATAGATGAGATTGGAAGACTTTCAGATGGAACAGTTCTAAAATTATCTCACTTCCAGCCAGTAAGAGTTGCAAGAAAATTCAAAACAAAACTAGCACCCTCAATTCCACTGATTACAGGACAAAGAGTATATGATGTATTCTTCCCAGTAGCTAAAGGTGGAGTTGCTGCACTTCCAGGACCTTTTGGAGCAGGAAAAACAGTAACACAGCAGTCAATTGCAAAATGGTCTGATGCACAAATCGTGGTTTATGTTGGATGTGGAGAGAGAGGAAACGAGATGACAGAAGTTTTAACAGAATTCCCTCATCTAATCGACCCTAAAACAAACAAACCTATGATGGAAAGAACTGTTCTAGTTGCAAACACATCAAACATGCCTGTGGCAGCTAGAGAAGCTTCAGTTTACGTTGGAATTACACTAGCTGAATATTACAGAGACATGGGATACAATGTTGCAATCATGGCAGACAGTACTTCAAGATGGGCTGAGGCAATGAGGGAAATTTCATCAAGACTTGAAGAGATGCCTGGAGAAGAAGGATATCCAGCATACCTTTCAACAAAACTAGCAAACTTCTATGAAAGAGCAGGAAGAGTTACAACTTTGAATGGAGATGAAGGTTCAGTAACTGTAATAGGAGCAGTTTCACCAGCAGGAGGAGACTTCTCAGAACCAGTAACTCAAAACACTCTAAGAGTAGCAAAATGTTTCTGGGCACTTGATGCAAAACTAGCTGAAAAAAGACACTATTGGTCTATCAATTGGTTGAACTCATATTCTCTTTACCACGAGTCATTAAGAGAATACTTCAAGAAAAACATCAACAAGGATTGGGAGCAAAAAGTAAAGGAACTTATGAGAATCCTTCAGGAAGAAGACAAGCTTATGGAAATTGTTCAGCTTGTAGGTTCAGACTCTCTGCCTGAAAACCAGCAATTAACTTTAGAAGTTGCAAGAATCATCAGAGAAGAATTATTGCAGCAAAATGCTTTTCACGAAGTTGATAGATTCTGTCCACTAAACAAAGCAAATGATTTAATAGATCTTGTTTTCCTATTCAAGACAGAGGCAGAAAAATCTCTTAAAGCAGGAGTTCCTGTTGGTGATATTATTGCATCAAAAGGTAAATACCAGATTGCAGATGTGAGAATGGAACAAAATTATGAAAAAATCATTGATGGAGTTAAAAAAGCAATCATAAAAGATATGACAGATTTGATAAAGAGGTATGCTTGAAAATGGCTATTAAGAAAGAATATAAAACAATTAGTAAAGTTGCAGGTCCACTTATTTTTGTAAAAGAGACTCATCCTGTTGGTTATTCTGAAATCGTTGAGGTAAACTATGGAGAAGAAAAAAGACTTGGACAGGTTTTGGAAACATCAGAAAAAACTGTTGTAGTTCAGCTTTTCGAAGGAACACAGGGAGCTCACAAGGACGCTTCAGTTAAATTTCTTGGTGAGCCACTAACTCTGAAACTAGATGATTCAATTAAGGGAAGAGTTCTAAACGGTCTAGGACAACCACTTGATGGAGGGCCAAAACTAACTGGAGAAAAAGTTGAAATCACAGGAGCTGCAATCAACCCTTATTCAAGAGGAATGCCTAATAACTTCATTCAGACTGGAGTCTCAGCAATCGATTTGATGACAACTCTTGTAAGAGGGCAGAAACTTCCTATTTTTTCAGGTTCTGGACTTACACATAACGACCTAGCACTTCAAATTGCAAGGCAGGCAAAAGTAATTGGAGAAAAACAGGACTTCCTTGTAGTATTCGGAGCAATGGGGATTACAAACGAAGAGGCTCTAAAATTCCAGAAATCATTTGAAGAATCAGGAGCAATTGATAATGCAATCCTTTTCATTAACAAGGCAGACGACCCATCAGTTGAAAGATTGGTAACTCCAAGAATGGCTCTAACAGCAGCCGAATACTTTGCTTTTGAAAAAGACATGCATGTTCTTGTAATATTAACTGACCTTACAAACTATTGTGAATCCTTAAGAGAAATTGGAGCTGCAAGAGAAGAAATTCCAGGTAGAAGAGGATACCCTGGTTACATGTACACAGACCTTTCCCAAATCTATGAAAGAGCTGGTATGGTAAAGGGAAGAAAAGGTTCAGTAACACAGATTCCTATCTTGACAATGCCTGGTGATGATAAGACTCACCCAATTCCAGACCTTACAGGATATATTACTGAAGGTCAGGTTCAGCTTGGAAGAGAACTTCACAGAACAAACATTTATCCATCAATTGATGTGCTTCCATCACTTTCAAGACTTATGGGACTTGGAACTGGAGAGGGAAAAACAAGAGAAGACCACAAAAAAGTATCTGATCAGGTTTACGCTCTTTATGCAGAAGGAAGAGACCTAAGAGGACTTGTTGCAATTGTTGGAGAAGAAGCTCTATCTGACAGGGATAAAAGAAAACTTAAATTTGCAAAGGAGTTTGAGGAAAAATTCTTGCAGCAGGGTCTTAACGAAGAAAGAAACTTCAACAAGACAATGGAAATTGCATGGGATTTATTAAGACTAATTCCAAGAGAAGAGCTTAACAAGATTGACAATAAAATTAAAGACAAATATTATTAAAAATGTCTAAAACAATTTCGCCAAACAGATCTGAATTAATAAAGCTTAAAGCAAAAATCAAGACAGCATCCAAAGGTCACTCTCTACTAAAAAAGAAAAGAGATGGTCTTATTATGGATTTTTTCAAACTTTTAGAAAATGCTAAGGATTTAAGATCTGAAATGATAAACTCATTTAAATTATCAGAAGAATCTCTTAAAAGAACTAGAATTCTCTCATTTGATTTAGAACTTAAAATCTATGGAAAAACAACAAAAGGAAGAAACCTTATTGATTTCCAGTCAAAAAACATCATGGGTCTGACAGTTCCTCAAATTAAATCAGAATTCAACAAAAGGGATTTAATTGAAAGAAACAGAACTATTTATTCTTCATTCACACTTGATGATACAATCAAAAAATACGAAGACTTGGTAAAGAAAATCATCATTGTAGCTGAAATGGAAACAGCAATGATCAGACTTCTAAAAGAGATTGAAAAAACAAAAAGAAGAGTTAATGGACTTGAGTTCAACATCATTCCTTCTCTGAAAAAATCAGAAAGCTTTGTGAAACTTTCTCTAGAAGAAATGGAAAGGGACAATACAATTAGGCTTAAAAAAATTAAAGCTAAATTGGATGCTGCTGAAGCATAAAATTCTTTAAACTTTTTAGACACAACCAAGATTTAAAAACTAATTTTAATTTTCAACATTATGGCAATTTCATCATCAACTTTTTCCAGAATTTTAGATAGAATAAGGCATTCTCTCTTAATTTTTTTAGATGTAATTTCTAAATTTAATATTTATTATAAAATAATAATTTTGATTGTATTGTGGTTTCTTCTTTCCAACTTTCCAAGTAGGTGGATTTTGCAGTATGGTATTGTTCCTGGGATGATTGAAATTTTATTTTATTATGTAGCATTAAATCTTGGTTTTAGTTTTGCAAGAATAAGTATTGTTTCAATTTATAAAAGAAAAAATAACTTTGCAACAGATTACTTTGATAACTTCATACTTGGAATTGGCAGGGTTTCATTCTTGCTGACAAATATAGTATTTGTATTTGTATTCTTGTATCTTATAGGACTTGATATAAGGGAATTCTTAACATCTATTTCTTTGTTTGCAGTAGCTTTGGTTTTGATATTCAAAGACTATATTTCAAACGTCTTAAATGGAATGGTATTAATGTTTTCAACTGATTTCAAATTAAAAGAATATGTTAAAGTTGGAGATTTCAAAGGAAGAATAATAGATGTTACATTTCTTAACACTGAACTCAGGACTGATGATGGAGATATAGTTTTCATTCCAAACACAACAATGCTATCAAAAGAAGTTATCAATTATAGCAAGGCTACAACAAAAAGAATAAGATATGAATTTTCACTTGCTTTAAAATTCGCAGGAAAATTTGCAAAACTTGAAGAACATATTTCTCAAGGTCTCTCAAATGAATTTGAATCATATATAAGCCCTGATAATATCTCATTAAAAGTTTTAAATGTGAATAAGGATCAAATTTCAGTAATACTTGAAGTAACCTCTCAAAAATACAACTTCAAATTTGAAGACAAAATTAAGACGACTTTCTCAAGACTTCTTTTGGAGTTCATTGACAAAAATTCTGGGAAAATGAAAAATTAATTAAACTCTTGATTTAAAAATTCGTCTAATTTTATTTTTAAATCTTTTAAATTATCATAATATATTATTTCTTTCAAATTAGGACTGCCTTTAACTAAACCTGACACTTTACTATTACTTCTAGCAATTACCAAAAGTGGTTTTCCTAAAACTGCACTTTCTCTAATTTCCATACCTTGCTCAGTTGAAGGATCTGATTGTTCTCCAATTATGAAATCTGCCCATTTTACAGATTTAAATGCTCTTTCATAACGTTCAGAATTTGTTCCTTTAAAATTTGCAGTTTCAATGGGAGATGAAATCTCATTAGAAAATTTGTTACATAGTAGAATAACTGTATTATAAAGATTAATTCTTTCTTTGGTCTTGGGCAAAGAACCCAATATTAAAATTTTCTTCATATTAGTTTCTCAGATTTATTATTTATAAATTTAGTTAAAAGTTTGAATGACTGCTCCTAGTTAGTTCAAAACATTTAAATACTTGTTCTTTTTTGCCTTTTCTATGACTAAAAACCTTAAGGAAGTTATTTATTCGTTGCATCCACTTGAAAGAAAAGTTTTGCCATATGTGCAGTTAAAATCAACAAGTGAAATTGCAAAAAAAGCAAACCTTACTGAGGCTGAAAGTTTAACAGGACTTCAACTTTTAGAACAGAAAGGATATGTAAAACTAGATCAATCAGAAGAAAAATTTATTGGACTCGATAAATTTGGAGAAAAATTTGTTGATTCTGATTTGCCTGAAATTGCTTTTCTAAAAGAAATTGAGATTAAAGAAAAAAAACATTCTGAATTGAATATAGAGCCAGATCAGATAGGAGCAGCTCTAGGGATTCTTAAGAGAAATCAGTTAATCTCAATTAAAAAAGAGAATGAAATGATTTATTCTGCAAATGAAAACGCAAAAAATTATCTTAAAGAAAACAAAAAAAATCCGCTTAAACTATTTGAAGCAGATGTTCTTGCAGAATCTTTATCAAAAGAACAAAAAGAGATATTTGAAAGCTTCAAGCCTAGAAAAGGTTTCCTTAAGGAATTTTCAAAAAAATCATTTTCAATCAATTTAACTCCAGAAGGTAAGAAAATTGCAGATGAAATTACTAATAACTATTCAAAACTGGATTTTATAGAAGTACTTGAACCAGAAATGTTAAAAAAAGGAACATGGAAAAATAAAGAATTCAGGCATTATGATACAGCACTTGAGACTCCAATAGTTGAAATGGGAAGAAGGCATCCTATGATTGAAGCAAACAACATTCTAAGAGATGTTTTTGTTGAGATGGGGTTCAAGGAGATGGAGGGACCTATGGTAGAATCAGCATTCTGGAACATGGATGTAATGTGGATTCCTCAGGATCATCCCGCAAGAGATGAACAAGATACATTTTACTTGCAAGGAAAAGCAGATGTGCCAGAAGATATCATGAAAGAAGTAAAAAGCTTGCATGAAGGAGGAATAAAAAGAACTCATACTCAAAAAGGAGATTGGTCTGAAGATATAACCAAAAAGAGACTTCTAAGAACTCACTCTACTTCAACCTCATTTAGAACTCTAGCTCAACTTGGAGAAAAACTCAAAAAAGGAGAAGACATAAACGGAAAATATTTCTATGTGGCAAATGTATTTAGAAATGAGGCTGTTGATGCAACTCATCTTGCAGAGTTCTTTCAGGGAGAAGGATTCATTGTTGGTGATGACCTATCACTTGCAGATTTGATGGGTTTCATTAAAGAATATTATGCAAAATTTGGGATAGATAAAATCAGATTCAAGCCAACTTTCAATCCTTACACAGAGCCATCTATGGAAGCTCATTACTATGATCCAAAACTTCAGAAATGGTATGCTCTTATCAACTCAGGAATATTCAGACCTGAGACTCTAAAGCCATTTGGACTTGAAAGCAAAAAAGTAATTGCTTGGGGAATGGGAGCATCAAGAGTTGCTGCTCTTCTCTCACAAAAAGATTCTATGAGAGACATCACAGGTGCAACATGTGATTTTGAGTGGATGAAAACAAGACCTATGATGAAAAGGGAGATTGTGAGGAAATAAAAATGGTTTATGTATATGCAACAAAAAATGAATTGAACAAGTACATTGGAAAAAAATTAACTGTTGATGAAATGCAGACTACTCTAAAAGATTTGGGAATGGACATTAAAGGCGAGGAAACTTTGGAAAATGGAGATATTGAACTAAAAGTTGAACTTACAGCAGAAAAACTTGATATGATTTCAGCAGTTGGGATTGCAAGGGCAATCAAATATTATTTAGGACTTGAAAAAAAATTGCCTAAATATGAAATTGCCAATGGAACTAACAGAGTAATTGTTGACAAATCAGCTTCACAAAGCAGACCAAAAACAGTTGCAGCAATTCTAAGAGATGTTCCAATGACACAGGAACTTCTTGATGAAATGATAAAAATTCAAGAAAAGATTCATGATTCATTTGGAAGGGGAAGAAAAAAAGGAGCAATTGGAATTTATCCAATTGATAACTTTAAATTTCCAGTTACATATAGTGCTGAAGAACCAAAACAAATTGTGTTCAGACCTCTTGAAGCTACAAATGAAATGCATGGACTTGAAATACTTGAAAAGCATGACACAGGAAAAAAATATGCTCATCTTTTAGCAGAACACAAATTATTTCCTGTATTCAGGGATGCAAATAAAAAGGTTCTTTCAATGCCTCCAATTATTAATTCACATGAGACAGGAAGAGTTGAGCTGAATCATAAAGACTTGTTTATTGAATGTACAGGGTTCAATATTCAGCTTTTAGACAATATCCTAAAAGTTCTTGTAACAACATTTATAGAAATGGGAGCAAAAGCAGAATCTGTAATAGTTGAATATGAAAAAGAAATTTACGAATTAAACCTTAACTCAACAATAGATGAAATTGAGTTAGACTACATTAATTCACTTATTGGAACAGATATAATGGAAAATGAGATTGAATCATTATTAAACAAAGTTATGTATAATGTAAAATCTATTAAAAATGGTAAAATTGAGCTTGAAATTCCAACATTCAGATCAGATGTTTGGTCAGATGTGGACATTGCAGATGATGTTGCAAGAGCATATGGATATAATAACATTATACCTAAATTTCCAAACATTTCATCAGTTGGAGAAACTCTTCCATTTTCTCGATTCAAAGAACAGATTGCTCAGACTCTAGTTCAAATGGGATTCTTGGAAACATACACATATATGCTAACATCAACTCAAATTCAATTCAAAAATATGGGAATAGATGAGGAAAAGGCCAAATACATCAGATTGATTGACAGTGCAGACCAAGGACTTAACATGATAAGAACAATGGTTCTCCCAAACTCATTTGAGACTTTAAACATCAACAGAAAAAACAAATATCCTCAGAAAATTTTTGAGCAGGGTTTCACAATTCAACTTGATGAAAAAGCAGATACTGGTGCTACAAATCAGATGCATCTAAGTGTCTCAATTGCTGATCCTAAATCAAACTACACTCAAATCAAAGCTGTAATGGATACAATTTTAAAATTAAATGGAGTTGAATTTGAAGTAAAACCTTCTCAAGAAACATTCTTGATTGAAGGAAGAAGAGCAGATGTATATGTAAAGGGTCAAAAAGTAGGATTCATAGGAGAAGTACACCCCCAGATTTTGGAGAATTTTGGTCTATTGGTTCCAGTTGCATCATTTGAAGTAAATTTAAATAGGATTTTTGAGCTAATTAACAATTAATTACGAAAAAATATTCTCTTTTTAGTAGTTCTAAAGATTTAAAAACAACTTTTTTCGTATTTTAACCAAGTAATTAAAATGGTGTCAATATATCCTCAAGAAATAGTATCTGCCGTTAATACTTATTCTCAGAGATATGATGTTGATTCTATATCTTTATATGAATATCTTGATTCATTTCCTTTTTTTAACCAGAGTTATGATACTATTATTAATCAAGGTTATGATACGTTTGAATATTTTGGTTCTAGTCTTCTTGGTTCTCTGGAATTATATGCTAACACATTATCAAATTCAATTAATGATTCATTAACTGGAGCATATAATAGGAGACACCTTGATGATCATATTTCAAAAATTAATTATGAATTTGAAAGGTCCAAAAATAAAGAATCTTTTAATGCTGGAGTTATAATGTTGGATATAGATCATTTTAAATCATTTAATGATGAGTATGGTCATATAAGGGGAGACAATATTCTAATTTCATTAGTGCATAATGTAAAAAAAATTATAAGGCCAACTGACTTTTTGGCAAGATATGGAGGAGAAGAATTTACTTTGATTACTAGAGAAAATTTTATAGGAACATTGTTTTTGGCAGAAAGAATTAGGGAGAAACTTGAAGGATTAACTATTCAAATTAAGAAGAATTCAAAAACTCATCCAATAACAATAAGTGCAGGAGTTGCTCATTGTTCAGGTTCTCAAGATACAATGAAAAATATCTTAGAGAATGCAGATAGGGCATTGTATATGGCTAAAGAAAGTGGAAGAAATGTTGTTTATGCTATGGATAAAGAAAAAACTAGAAGAGATATTAGGCCAGCAAATTATTATTTGAATGCGGCATAAACTTAAATTTTTATTTTTCTTATATAAAATTATAGAAATCTTTATAATACTATTAAAATGCTTTTCTAATATGTTCAAAAAACTAGTCATAATATTGATTTTATTATTTAATTTTTTGACTGTTTTTTCAATAGATGTATCATCTTGTCAAAATATTAATTCTGCAGGAAATTATGTATTAACTCAATCAATAAGTGTGTCAGGTTCTGATTGTATTTCTATTACTAGTAACAATGTTCATCTAAATTGTAATAATTTTAATATTTCAGGAGATAACAGTGATCCTTCGATTGGTATTAATGTTAATAGTGTAAATAATTCAATAATTGAAAATTGTCAAGTGTCAAACTTTGATACAGGAATATTATTTCAGTTTAGTAATAATCACTCTCTCTCAAATACTTTAGTTAAAGACAATTTATACTATGGGATTGAATTTATTGATGCAGATAATAGTAGTCTTAGTTCAGTAAATGTATATAATTCGACTTTCGGAGTTTTTTTAAATGGTTTTTGTGACTTTAATACTTTTACAAATATTAACTCTCATAATAATAGTGATTATGGATTTGTTATGTATACAGGAGGAATTAATAACACAATTTCCAACTCAGATTTTAGATATAATAATTTCTCAGTCTATTTAGAAAATTTATTTGGCAGTCCTCAAAATAATACAATAACTAGTTCCTATCTAGGAGATAATTCTTCAGTCGGAGGGTCTGCAATCGTCGGCAATTACTTTGCTGGTAACTATTATGATGACTGGAGTTCCAATCCTTATTGTTTAGATAATGCTCCTTCAGTTTGTGATTCAACAGGGCAATCTTCAACTCCCACATCTTCTCCTTCAAATCAGCAAATTTCATCAATTTTTCCTTCAGTTGGAATTATGTCTATACTTTCTGCATTAGTGTTGGTATTGGGATATTTTTTAATTTAAATAATAATTAATAACTGAACTCATAAAAGAAGGAGAGTCTATATTTTTAACTGATGAAAATGGGAATAATATTGGTAGACTTAAAAGAAGAAATGTTTATATTGATGAATTTGGACATATAGGAAAAGAAAGTAAAAATGTTGAAGATGAATTTCTTTTGGATAATGAACCAAACATAATAATAAACTTTGAAGAAGAAGTAGAGAAGATTCTTAATATGAGTGTAGTTGAAAGACAAAAGAAGAATATCTCAAGACAAAAGTATAGATACTGGAAAAAAAAGGCAGAGAAAGGAAAATTAGTTAAGATTAATTATTAAATCTCTTCTCAATATAATCCATCATTTTGGTTCCAACTAATTGAACACTTTCTTTATTTATTCTTACATAAAACATTTCATCATTTCCTTTCTTAAGCAAAATTGGATTTTTAGATGGACGGATTTTAATCATACAAATTTCTTTTTTAGAAATAAATTTTTCTTCTATATCTAAATATTGATGGACATCTTTATTTGTATAGTTATCTATAGCTCTATTTAAAGTCCTTGTATAGACATCAAAATTAGGATTTGAGAATGTAGAATAATCTTTTTCTAAACCTATTATTTCAGTCTTATTGTCTTTTTCTTTTATTCCAATAAAAAGAGTTCCACCTGTATGAGAATTTAAAAATGCAACGATAGCTTTAACTACATCAAATTCAAGTGACCTATCTTTTTTAGAATCATTAATAGAGTATCTCAATGTAGATTTAAACTCAACATAATGAGATTCTCCTTTGTCTATTATTTCTTTTATCTTCAAGCTTTCTTTTAAATCATTTATATTAGAATTCTCTTCTTGCAGTTTTAATTCTAATTCTTCTTTTATTCTTTTGTTTTTAGCTACTTCAATTTCACTCTCTTCTATTTGTTTCTTAGTTCTTTTTTTATTCTCTTCAGCTTTTAATAATTCTCTTTCGTCAGAAGGCAGATTTATCCAATTATTTACAATAACAAAAATAATCAATATTAATGAAAATGGGAATATAATATAAATAGCTACAAAATGTCTCCAACTATTACTAGGTTTGTCGCTTAATTCTATAGAATAGAATAACGATTGGTTGATATTTTTTACAATCAGATCATAATTACCAACAGTCTTAACATATTTTTGACATTGAATTAGTTTATCTCTTTCAACACAATTTTGAAATGACAATCTATTAGTATAGTTTAAAAAACCTTGAGAATTATTTTTCATAGAAGTTAAAGATTTTAATGCAAACTCATTCTGGTTCTCTTGCCATTTTTCATTTTCTGAAAGCAAATAACTACTTAAAAAAAAGCTAATAGTAAGAATCAACATAATCCAGAGAGTACATTTTCTTAGTAAGTAAAGTAATAAATTCATTTTTTATCTAAATCTATATGGCTCAATTGTATAATTATCATATCTCTCTGCTCCTACTTTCTTAGTTCCTATGATATAATATTGGTAATCTTTATTGTCCAAATATAGAAAATGATAGTACTCTTTTTCATAATTATTATCTAATTTCTCAATTTTATCTGGATTAGAATTTCTAACTATATAGGATTTAAAGTCTTGAACTGTAGGATCTGGAGGTAGACCTTCTCCTCGAGAGATAATCTCATCTCTAATTTCATCTAATATAACTTCATCAGCTAAATTATTTATATCGTCCATTATTTTTTTTAGTTCTGTTTTATTATCTTCTAACATAATATTTATTCTAGAAACTTCACTGGAAAGATTTTCTAATTCTAGGGATTTATTTTCTATCTTTTGTAGAATTCTATAATATTCATTCTGTGATTCATTTAGAGATTTTTCATAACTCGAGCATTCAAAAATTAAATTATTATCTAAATCTTCATATACAAATCCTTGCAAATTAGCAATATCTCCTATTTTTAAATTGTATTTTGAACATTTATCTAGTCTAAATTGTTTATTTGAACCATCAAAAACATATAAATTATGATTATCTTCTTCATAAATACTAACTCTACCCTTTAGGAAAATATCTTTATTCATATCCTCTAAGTTAAAGGTGTCTAAGTTTTCAACTCCTTTTTGAGTACATCCTGAAAATATTAATGTTAGAATCAAAAAGCAACTCAAGATTATTTTTTTCATAAAATAACAATTACTTAGAAATATATATAACTTTGTTTATAAAGCGTAAAAAAATCAGGTAACATTATATATACCCTAGAAAAACGTGCGAACCCCCGGACTTGAACCGGGGACACCTAGATCTTCAGTCTAGTGCTCTACCAACTGAGCTAGGTTCGCATTAAACAAGTAAAAAAAACTAAAGAACATCGCTTTATAAAACTTCTCCTCAAAACATTATTTCTTCTTAGTTTGTCCCAAAACAAAATACAAATCTTTTTAAAGAATTAACTCCCTATTTCTGTTATTATATAGAATTATGGTCAAAAATGGACAGCATTATTAAAAACGCAGTTTCTAACGCAGGTATGGAAAAGCCACCTGTTCAAAGTAAAGATGATGAAGATCTACTGGAAGTTCTAAAGCAGCACCAGGCAAGAATCAAGGTTGTTGGTATTGGTGGTGGAGGAAACAACACACTTGACAGAATTTCAGAAATTGGTGTTGAAGGTGCAAGAACTATTGCTGTTAACACAGATGCTCAAGACTTGATTGAGACAAAAGCTGATAGAAAAATCCTTATTGGAAAAGAGCTTACAAAAGGACTTGGAGCTGGAGCAGTTCCAAAAGTAGGAGAAGAATCAGCAAAAGAATCAGAAGGAGACTTGAAAGAAGCTCTAAAAGATTCAGATATGATCTTCATCACATCGGGAATGGGAGGAGGAACTGGAACAGGTGCTGCGCCAGTTGTTGCTGAGCTTGCTAAAAAATCCGGAGCTTTGGTTGTTGGTGTTGTTACTGTACCATTTGCTATGGAAGGTTCAAGAAGATATGAAAATGCAATGATCGGTCTTGAGAAGATGGAAAGATTTGTAGATACTCTTATTGTAATTCCAAATGAAAAGCTTCTTGAAATTGCTCCAAATCTGCCTTTGCATACTGCGTTCAAATTGGCTGATGAAGTATTGACTAATGCTGTTAAAGGAATCACTGAACTTGTAACTAAAAATGGGCTTATCAATCTTGACTTTGCAGATATTAAATCTGTAATGACTGATGCTGGTATGGCTATGATTGGTCTTGGAGAATCAGACTCAGAAAACAGGGCAGAAGAGTCAGTAGAAAGGGCCCTTAACAATCCTTTACTTAACGTTGATCTAAAGAATGCTCAGGGTGCTTTGGTTAATGTAACAGGTGGTCCTGATATGACACTAGAAGATGCAAGAAAAATCGTTGCAAAAGTATCTGAAACACTTGATGAAGATGCAAAGATTATCTGGGGAGCTCAGATTATGGAAGATCTAAACAAAGTAATTAAGACAATGGTTGTAATTACAGGTGTTAAATCAGAACAAATCAGAGGAAAAAAGAGAATTGAGCAGGCAAACGAAAATCTTGATGAAGAACTTGGACTAGAATTCATCAAATAAAATTATTTTTAAATTACTTCTTCAAAACCACAAACCTTTAAAAAGGAAATGTACTTCTAATTAATATACTATGGCAGGAAAAACAGTTTCTGATATGAAAAGAGTTTGGAAAGTAACCAAGAAGCCATCAAAAAAAGACTATATGCTAACTGTTAAAGTGGTTTTAATTGGTTTTCTAATAATTGGCCTTATTGGTTTCATTGTTGAAATTCTTAGTCAATTGCTAATCAAGAGGTTATTTGCATAAAAATGAGTGAAGAAATTAAGTCTGTTGGTCATGAATTCTTTATTGTAAGAACAGCGCCAGGAAGAGAAGACAAATTCATGGAAGGAGTTGAGAAAATGCTCTCAAAAAAAGAGGATCATGGAGTTTATGCTGTATTCAGGCCAGAAACTGTTAAGGGATATGCATTTGTTGAAGGAGAATCATTAACAAAGGTAGTTGATGCATTCAGAGTTGTTCCAAATTCAAAAGGTGTAATCAGAAAGTCAATCAATTTTGACGAACTTGCCAAATATTTCGAGAAAGGAGGAGAACAGGTTATTGTTCATGAGAGAGACATTGTTGAAATCATAGCAGGACCTTTCAAGGGAGATAAGGCAAAAGTTATCAGGGTTGTTCCAGGTAAAGATGAAGTGATTGTTGAGCCTCTAAACATGAGTGTTCCAATCCCAATTACAATGAGTGTTGATGATATTAGAGTACTAGATGCAAGTAATGAGGAAAACCAAAATGAGTAAACAGACAAAAAAACTAAACAAATTCGAATTGACGAGATTGCTTTCAGCAAGAGCTCTTGAACTTGAAAAAGGAGCAAAAGCAAAAGTAAAGTTGGACAAGAAAGGTCCTCTTTTAACTCAGGATTACGTGAAAATTGCTCAAAAAGAGTATGAAGAAGGAAAACTCGACCTTGAGATTTATCAATAAATTCTAAACATTTATATATTCTTTACCTTATTTTATTAAATATGCAGATAATTTCCAAAGACAAATTATTATATGAACTAATGCCTGAAAGCCTTGAAGATTTATGGGTTCTATCTCAATTTATATCTCCAAATGATAAAATCTTAGCAACAACTCAAAGAAAAGTTAAAATTGGAAATGATTCTACTAAACAAATTACAAAACTAATATTCATTGAACTTGAAGTAATTAAAACATCTTTTGAGAGTGATATTCTTAGGGTTTCAGGGACTATCCAAAATGAAACAGAATTTACAGCAGTTGGTCAATCTCACTCATTAAACTTCAATGTGAATGACAAAATCAAGATTCAAAAAGCAAATCTTCTAAATTTTGAACAAAAACTCTTAGACAGAGCAGTAAAAACAAAAAAATCAATGTCTCTATTAATTCTTCTTGACAAATCAGAACTAATTGCCTCACAATTTGGAGACTTTTCATATCAGGTCTTCTTTGAAAAAAAGGGACTTGGTTCCAAAAAACAGTATCATGAAGAGATAAATGAAAACGAAGAAAAACTAAAGTTAATCGAAGATTTGCTAAAAAAAGACTATTCTCACATTATCTTTGCAGGTCCAGGCAGTTGGAAAGACTCTTTAAAGAAGTATATTGAAGACAAAACTGGCCTTAAGACTCTTAGTTTATCCTTTCCGGAAATCTCTGCTCAAGGGGTTCAGAAAGCAATTAAGCAGATTCACGAATCTGGTATTTTAAAAGAATCTTCCTTGGGAGATGAAAGCACAGCAGTATCAAACTTACTTGAGAATATAAACAAAAATAAAAAACATATTTATGGTTACAAAAACACACAAACTGCAACAAATGAAGGTAAAGTTGAATTATTACTAATCTCAACAAAATTCATTGACAAGCAAAAAGAAGATGAAAAATACACAGAGATTAATGAACTTATGAAAACTGTTGAGCAGCTAAATGGAAATTTAATAATTGTAAACTCCAAAAACGAGCCAGGAAAAATTTTAGATGGCCTTGGAGGTATTGCAGGAATCTGCAGATACTAATCATCTGAACTTCATTCTAATATAATCTGAATAAATCTCAATATTCTCAATTAAGTTAAGTATTAAATTTCTAAGAATCATCTTAATAATTTATATTATAAAAATAGAAAAATTTATTCGAAAATCATTTCGTTTAGGATCTTTTCCTTAAGAGCTGAGTGTGACATATATCCACCATATGCTCTTGAAACTGTCTTTTTGGACTTTGCCAAATTCTTGAACTTCCTATCAGTCATTCTAGGAATTCCTCTAAGTGGTTTACCTGTAACAGCACACTTAGCAACCTGTCTTTGTCTTTGTCTGTAATGAGTAACTGTACCCTTTACAGTTTTAACCTGAACTCTTTTCAAAGTTCTACTCTTTAATCTACCAGATACCATACTAAAAAGAATGATAAAGGGTTTATAAAGCTTTTTGGATAAAATCTCTTATCTTAGTAAGCTTTTTAAAGAAACCTAAATAAACTTATATATCCGTTATTCTAATATTGTGGGGATAGCGAAGTGGTCAAACGCGACCGACTCAAGATCGGTTCCTTTTGGTTCGAGGGTTCGAGTCCCTTTCCTCACATCCTAAAAATAAGTTTTATGAAGTCTATGCATACTTACTTTCAGGTTCTTCTTCTAAATAATTTAAATAATTTTTGATATTCCCTAAATGATTAAGAATCAATCTATCTGCACTATCAATATTTTTAGGGATTTCTATCCAATAATTTGCATATATGGAAGTTACAACCTTTTCATTATTTAGTCTTAATATTCTGCTAGGAGGAATTATCGAATCTATGAAATTTGGTAATTGTCTGTTTTTTAGTTTGGAATTTAAATATTCAAACAATGAATCTTTATAAATTCCTTCTTCTCCAATCATAAAAAACATTGGTTCATTTCCATCTTCTAATTCAGATTCAAGATTTGCTAGAACTTGATATGGAGAATAATATTTTCTTACATTTAAAGAATTAAGTACTTTTTGTGATTTTTCATCAAATTCTCTATTCCATCCAATTAATCCAACATCTGCTCTTTTCATTCTCTTTATTACTCTAAAGTAACAGTAATTTATAAATTTAAGTTTCAAAAATTCGTAATTTTTACAGATTTAATTCCATATTTGTCAATTATTTACTTAAACAATACAATTTTGATTAAATATGATTTAAGATTTTCATAATTGCAAGCTATCAGTTTAACCTAATCTTTATAAACAATAACATCAATTAATTACTATGGTTGATTTTGTAAAATTAGACGATGAGAAAAAAGACAAAAAAAGAAGAAAAAACTTCACCTTTTTCAGTTTCAAAGGATTTATAATAATATTTTTATTACTATTCTTATTTACTTCATTAATATCTTCAATAACCTATTCTTTGTCTCCAAAAATAGCAGTTGTGCCAATTTCTGGAGCAATAATGACAGAAAGAACTTCTAGTTTATATGGATATGATTCAATATCTTCAAGGGAAATAGCATCTACTCTTCTTGATTTGAAAGCAGACACATCAGTAAAAGCTGTTTTACTTGACATAAACTCACCAGGAGGATCTCCTGTAGCATCAGAAGAAATTTCAAAAGCAATTGAATCTGTAAGAGAAGAAAAACCAGTTTATGCTCTAATTAATGATGTTGGGGCATCTGGAGCATTTTGGATAGCAGTTTCAACAGATAAAATATATGCATCTTCAATGTCCACTGTTGGAAGCATAGGTGTAACATCAGCAGGACTTAGTTTTGAGAATTTCATAAAAGAATACAACATTACATACAGAAAACAGACTGCTGGAGAATACAAGGATATGGGCTCAATATTTAGAGAACCTACTGAGCAGGAAGAGGAGAAAATTCAACAAATTTTAGATGAAATTCATATAAACTTCATATCACATGTGGCAAATGGAAGGAATATGAGCTATGAGGATGTAGAGCCATATGCAACAGGAGAAATATTTTTAGGTTCAAAAGCAAAAGAAATTGGTTTTATTGATGAAATTGGATATTATCCTGATGTGATTGCAGATTTAAAAAATATTTCAACAAATGCTTTGGTAGTTACTTATGGTCCTCAACCAACTTTTCTTGAAGTGCTAGGTATTGAGGCAATGTTTGACTGGTCACCTTCTGCAAAATCTCAAATTTTGCTTCAATAAAAACTTTTATTAATAATATTTAATTATTCTAATTCATTATATGGAAAGAAATGAATGTAAATATTTAGTAAATGACTTTATTTCAACAGCAAACAGAATTGCAAAAAATCATAGTTTTAATAAAGTTAATTTTGCAGATTACTTTGATATTAGAAGTTTAATTGGATTAATAATGACAACAAATATAACTGAAGATTCAAGATTTCATTCTTCTATCGACATAGCTGAATATAAATCACCTTCACTTAATATTGAGTTACTGCCAAAATATTTAATTCAGAATGGAAGTTATCTGACAGGAAAAAAAATTTCTAGAAGTTTGCCAGATGAAGATATGGATTTGTTGAGAATTTTTGAAAATATTTCAAATGTTCTGATTTTTACAAATGTGGGATATTGCCTTTTGGGTAGGGTGAACTTTGACTTCAAAAGAACTTTAGAAAGGTTTTCTGTACCAGTTTTAGGACTTTCGAATAATGCAGCAAATCAAACTCTTTCAAACAAACTTCTTGAATGGGAACAAGAAAGTATGATTACAGATGTTTCTCCATATAATTTTGAACCTATTTATTTATCTCAAAATTTATAAACTAACTTTAACATTAATCCTTAATGAAAGCTCAATTATTGGATTTTACTAATGTCAAAGCACTAAGAAATACACTTAATGATTATGATTTTAATTCAACAATTGCTAAAATAACCAATGAACTTGAAACTATACATACGGGATATGATTCTTTTATGGAAGAAATTCATCTTTACAATAATCCTTATGACAATGTAAAAATTGGTTATAAAAAATATGATAATTCTTTCTTAAGGTCTGATTTTTTTGTTCACTTTGATTTTGAAGGTGATTTTGTAAGATTTTATTCTGATGGTTCATTGGATATTAATTCAGATGATTTCTATACACAAAATAGAAAAATCTTTTCATCGGTTAAAAAAATTGAAACTCTAAGAAGTATCAATAGGAAACCTTCTAAATTAGAATTTTTGTCAATAGAGACTCTTAATCCAGAACATCCTAATTATCAATATTTTGGAGATAAAGGAGTGGATATAATGAGGAGGGTTGCATATAATTTTGATTTTTGGACACATTTCCCAGAACATGTTAATAATTTTCCAACTTCTTTATAAATAACCTTTTATTTTTAATTTTTAGAAAAACAAATGACATTCAAAATTCATTTTTTAGGAACTGCATGCATGATGCCAACAAAAGAGAGGAATCACATAGCGACAGCTTTAGAATACAATGAAAACCTATTTCTCTTTGATTGTGGAGAAAACACTCAACTTCAGATAAAAAAGATGAAACTTCATCTGGGTAAAATTAAGAAAATTTTCTTATCTCATTGGCATGGAGATCATGTAATTGGACTCCCTGGATTGCTTATGACATTAGGTAACACAGATAATGTTGAAAAAGTCGAGATCCATGGCCCTAAAGGCTCAAAAACTTATATTGAACACATGAAAAAGTCATGTATATTTGATGCAAAGCTAAAAATAGAAGTGTTTGAGCATGAACCAAAAAGGAACGCAGTAATTAAAATATTTGATACAGCAGAGTATGAAATAACTTGTGCTAAGCTAAACCATTCTGTTCCTTGCATTGGTTACTCATTCAAACAAAAAGATACACTTAATGTAGACAAGGAAAAAGCAAAGAAATACGGGTTAGAACAATCACCTTTACTTTCAAGAATTAAAATGGGACTTCCAATTGAACTTGATGGTAAAAAAATCAAACCTGAAGAACTCTGTTATGTAAAACAAGGAAAGAAAATTTCTTTTGTATTTGATACAAGACCTTGCAAGGAAATAGATATGCTTGTAAAAGACAGTGATTATCTAATAATGGAAGCCACATTCATATATGCTCAGCACGCGCAAAAAGCAGAAGAATACGACCATATGAGTGCTAAAGAAACAGCAGAAGTAGCACTTAGAAACGATGTAAAAAGCCTGATAATAACACATTTCTCACAAAGATACAAGGACATCAAAGATATCGAAGAAGAAGCAAAAGAAACCTTCGAGAACACTGTTGCTGCATATGACTTAATGAGTGTTAAAGTAAAATGAATGCAGATTTAATTGATATATTCAACTCTGTAAGGGATATTCCCTATAGGATTTCTTTGGTTTGTGGTCAAGATGCAAATTGTTGTGTGGATAAAACCTTAAAACTTTCTTCATTATTAAGAGAAAATGGTATGCAAACTAAGTTGGTTCATTGTGATTTTTTTTGGAGTCATCAGTTTTTTCTACCTAATGAACTTAGAAGAATTCCTCATAGTGATTCATCCTCTCATGTTTACTTAGAATTTTTATCTGGAGATAAATGGATAGCATTAGATCCGACATGGGATAAAGGATTGGCATCAGTTTTGCCAGTAACTGTATGGGATGGAAAATCAAATACTCAAATTGCAATTAGACCTTCAACAATTTATTCTCCTCAAGATCATATTGATTTCATCTATTCTCAAGAAGACCTAGAAACAAATGGAGAATTCTACAGAGCATTCAACAACTGGCTTGAATCTATAAGAAGCTCAAAGTAAATTCTTAACAAACTCAACAATTTTCTCAATTATCATTAAAGAAATCATTTTGTATTTTTAAAAAATCAGTCCCTCATTTAAAATTATTAGTGTAACTTTTAGGTGTTTGTTTTAATTAACAATCGTTTAGAAAAAAAGCAGAAGATTTATTCTCTTCCCTTGTGAATGTGTACATTTTTAGGAGCAGCCAGAATCCAGTTCTCATGGAATCCTACCAATTCACCGTTAACTGCTTCAACAGTCTTCTTAAGCTTGTCAACAGCTCTTCTTAATTCATCTGGATCCTTGTTTCTAAGTAAGTGAATATCAATAAGACACATAGTTTTTTCTCCTCTGATAACATCAAGAATGTCTCTGATGTTCTCATAATCATCAAGAACAAAAACTCTTACATCAACAACTTTCTCATCATGATGTGTCTTTGTGTCAAATTCTGTGATAGCCAAATAGTCCTCACTCTCGTCCTCAACGAACTGGTCCTTTTTCTTTTTGTTAAAGTTAAATATTGCTCCCATTTGTCTTAATAAGTTTACTAACTAACTCATATATAAATCTTTGGATTTCAACTAAGTAAGTATAATTTCTTTACTTCTTAGATCTCTTTCTAACAGGTCTCATCTGCTTGGACTTACAAGCCCTGCAAACTGCTTTCCCTGCAAGAACTTTACTGATAGGAACCTTGACCTTACTCTCACACTTCCTACATACATACACGTTTGTGTATAATCTTGCTTCTGCTTCTGCAAATTGTGCCATTTTATATTATGTAAATCTAATTTGTTTTAAAAAGATACCGCTAAAAAGCGATATTCAGGCATTTACTCTGCCTTAATCTGCTTGATTATGATTTTACCCATAACTTGCCAGAACATTACAGTCTGACCAGCATCAATGGAGTCTCTAATAGTCTCATCAGCAATCTTCTTGTCTGCAGTAATCTGCTCAAAAGTCTCCATATCCATAAGTTCGATATTATCTCCATCAACTGAAAGAATTTGCCCGTCCTTTTTGTAGATAATTGGAACTTCCACATTATCATGTCCTGGTTTTACTACCTCTTTCATTCCACCAGTAATAATATCTATTGCCTTAATTCTTACTTTTGCATGTCCATGCTTTCCTGGTCTTGAAGTTTGTGTATCCTTAACGATACAAGCATTTCCATCAACTAACAAGTAACTTCCTGCTCTCAAAGAACCTGCGTGTGCTAATTTAATATCTGACATTCTTTATTTACCTCATATAATTTATATATTATATATACTAAAAAAAATTTAATTCCATTTATATAGTTTTGGGACTCCTTTTTGTAATTATTCTTTTTAATAATGCTTTAGAAATGTTTATAAGTTAACAAATACTAAAAAAAGAAGACTTAAAAATGAGATTTATTGGCTTTTTACCAGTTCAAGAAAGATTACTAGTTGTATATGAACCTACTGATATCAATAAGGGTTATTCACCAACGGGTTATATGCCATTAACTAGGGAAGACCTTCAAATAATAATAGATAATAATCAATATACTTCTCAAGAATCAAGCGGATTAGTTGGTAAAATTAAAAAGGAATCTAAATAATTTACCTATTCATTAATTTTCTTCAAAGCTAGATTGTAAATCTCATCAACTTGCTCCTCAATACTCATCTCAGAAGTATCAACTTCAATTGCATCAACGCATTTAATAAGGGGAGAAATTTTCCTGTTCATGTCCTGAAAATCTCTTTTTTCAACAATTCTCTTGACTTCTTCAAGATTATATGTCTCTCCTTTTTTTACAAATTCGATAAGTCTTCTCCTTGCCCTTTCTTCAACACTAGCTGTTAGATAAATCTTAATCTCTGCATCAGGAATAATTACAGAACCAATATCTCTTCCTTCAGCAATAAATCCTTTCTCTCTAACAATCTCCTTTTGTTTCTGAGCTAAAAATTCTCTAACACAACTCAAAGTGGAATAATCTGAAGCTAATTGACCTACTTGTGCAGTTCTAATCTTTGCTTCAACATCTTCTCCATTTATACAAATATTATTCTCTTCATTGAACTTCAAATCAATCTTCTCCAAATCATTCATAGTTACATCTGTTGGAACAATTCTTTTTTCATACAAATAATAGCCAACTGCCCTATACATAGCACCAGTATCTAAAAAATTATAATTAAGTTTTCCTGCCAAAGCCTTTGCAGTTGTGCTCTTACCACATCCAACAGGCCCATCAATTGCGATGTTTATTCTTTTAGTCATAATTAATTCATAATCACTAAGTTTATAAAAATTACCTTATAGTGAAAATAATAACTAGAAATTAAAAATGTTTGATACTAATGAAAAAAGAACCTCTGACCAAATTGACAATACCATGTTTAAATTAATTGTAGAAAATCTCCCAGACTCAATAATTTTAACCTCCTTATCTATTGAAGCTCCAGGTCCAATAATTCTATATGTGAACCCGGCCTTCACAAAACTCACAGGATTCTCTAAAGAAGAAGTAATAGGAAAAACTCCAAGAATGTTTCAAGGAGAATTAACAGATAGAAAAACTTTAGATAAAATGAAAGAAACTCTAAAAGAAAAAGACACATTTAGAGATAAAATAATCAACTACAAAAAAGATGGGACTCCATTCACAATTGAGTGGAACATATCTGCTATAAGAGATAAAAATGGCAAAATAATACTCTGGCTATCATCTCAAAGAGAAATAATTGAGTAAACAAAATAATAATATTAAACACTATAATTGAGCATATGAAGAATGAAGCATATCAATCCAAAAAAATTAATTAAACAAAATCCATTTGTTCTAGCTCCTATGGATGATGTAACAGATATAGCATTTAGAGAACTCTGTGAGCAAACTGGAGCAGCATACTCAACAACAGAATTAACTTCAATAGATGCTCTAATTAGAGACAAAGTATTCAAATCAAGATATGAAAAAGGAAACTTAAAAACAAATTCAGTGCAGTTGTTCGGCTCAAATCCAGATACATTTGTAAAAGCAGCCAAGTATGTTCAAAATGAAGCAGACATAATTGATGTGAACTTTGGTTGTCCATCAGCTACTGTAACAAAAAACGATGCAGGTTCATCTCTATTAAAAGACCCCAAAAACGTATCAAAAATTATCTCAAACTTAGTAAATGAAATAGACAACCCAATAACTGCCAAAATAAGACTTGGATATGAAAAGACAAATGCACTTGAAATTGCAAAAGAAATAGAAGATGCAGGAGCAGAATTAATTGCTGTACATGGAAGAACAGCAAAACAGAAATACACTGGAAAGGCAAACTGGGAAGAGATAGAAAAAATATACTCCAATTTAAACATTCCAGTAATTGGTAATGGTGATGTCTCAAAAGAAGAAGATATTGATGATAAATTACATTCAAAATGTGATGCCTTGATGATTGGAAGAGCAGCAATAGGCAATCCTTTCATATTTCAAAGATTCAACTATTACAACAAAAATAAGAAGAAACTTGAATTTGATCCAAAACAAAAACAAAAAGAATTGTTTTCGGAATACTTAAAAAAACTTGATGGAAGAGAATTTGCAAACATTAATCTAAAAATCTCCCGACAAGCAATGTGGTTCTTCAAAGGCATTGAAGGTGCAAGAGAATTAAGAACAAAACTTGTTCATGAAAGAGATATTGAGAAAATAAAAGAGATAATAAAAAAATTCTAATTACTCAACATCAACTCTAAAAGAATAACTAAACTCATTTGTAGCACTAAAAAGTCTCTGTTTTAAAATCTCAAGCATTCCTTCAACATGTCCAGCACCAACCACGGCCAAAATGGGACCCTCATGCTTTTCCTTAAGTTTCATCAGTCTATCACACATGTAAATATTTCTATCTGCAATAAGTATTTTGTACATATCAGGAACTTCTTTTTCAACAATTGAAAGCATCTTTACAATAGTTTCATCATCTGGAACTCCTTCTTTTACATCAAATTGCAAAGATTCTCTGTATTCTTTCTTGAAACTTTTAATAAAAAGATTAGAAAACATCTTCATTTTTTTTCCAAAACCAAGTGCTGAAAATTTCTTCAAAGTCTTCTTAATATGCAAATCAATAAGTGCTGTTGGAATTGAATTAGCTTTGGCTTCCAAATATGCTGTCTTCATATCGACTCCTGGATCAATATTTAGGGATTTTCCAATCTGAGATTGAACAAAACCTGCTATCTGAGCAAAAACATATCCACTCACTCCAATTTCCTTAACAGTCTCAATCATTGATGGCTTTTGATGTCTTTTCCCATCAGACATAAGTTTTTTGAATCTGTCTATATCAAGTTCAATACCAACAACTTCTGGTTTAATTAATTCAATTGTCTCTTTAATCTCATTTGCAGACTGTTTTGCCACATGAGATGTTCCAAGTAAATAAATATTATCAATTTGCTTAATCATAGACAAAAATAACCATTATTTTATTATAAATTCATCGTTTTGATATAATCTGTTCTCCATTCATTATTTTTTCCACACTAAGCTTTAAAAATAACTTTCCATAATTCAAAGGTATGGACAAATTTACTAAAATTGTTGCAACTATTGGGCCAGCTTCTGATAGTATTGAGACTATTGAAAAACTCTATAAAGCAGGCATGAACGTGGCAAGACTTAACTTCTCACATGGTTCATATGAATACTTCACAGATTTAATTAAAAAAATCAGAAATGTAAGTGAAGATATTGGGATTCTTCTTGACACAAAAGGTCCTGAAATTAGAACTGGAGAAATCAAGGATGGAAAAGTAATTCTAATTGATAATCAGGAATTAATAATAACAAACAAGGAAATAATTGGCGATAACAACAAAATAACTCTATTTTATGATGATTTAATGCAACTTGACATAGGAAATAGGATTTTAATAGATGATGGTCTAATTGAAACTGAAGTAATAAGAAAAGAAAAGAATGAAATTGTTGTTGAAGTTTTAAATGGTGGAGAACTTGGTTCCAAAAAAACAGTATCCATTCAGGGACACAGTGTTAACATTCCTTTTTTATCTGAAAAAGATAAAAAAGACATTGATTTTGGTATAGAAAACAATTTTGATTTCATTGCAGCATCTTTTGTGAGAAATGCTCAGGAAGTTCTTGAATTAAGGGAATATCTCCAAAAAAAGAAATCAAAAATTAGAGTAATCTCAAAAATTGAACATGGTGATGCAATAAAGAATATTAATGAAATAATTGATGCCTCACAAGGAATAATGGTTGCAAGAGGAGATCTTGGAGTTGAAATTCCTCTTGAAAAAGTTCCTATGATTCAAAGGGAGATTATTCATAGGTGTAATGAGCTTGGAAGGCCAGTAATTGTTGCAACACAAATGCTTGAGTCAATGAAAGATAACCCAAGACCTACAAGAGCAGAAGTTGCAGATGTAGCTGTTGCAATTTTGCAGGGAGCAGATGCAATTATGCTTTCAGGAGAAACTGCTTCTGGAAAGTATCCTGTAAAAGCTGTAAAGACAATGGCAAAAATTGCAAAAGAATATGACAAGGTTGTAAAAACTAAAATTCTTGACAATCTTCACTCCGAAAATGTTATGAAAAATCATTCAGTTTCACTTTTCATGACAAAATCAGCATATCAAGCCTCTGAAGATCTTAAAACAACAGCAATTCTAACACCAACTGAAAGTGGATTTACTGCAAGAAAAGTCTCCAGATTCAAGCCTAGATGTCCAATTTATGCAATAACACATGATAAGACAGTTGTAAGACAACTTCAGTTATCTTGGGGAGTGCATCCTATGCTTGAAGGAGAAGATTCTGTATACAAGGATCATGATGGAATGGTAAACTCACTGGTAAAATACATATATGAAAAAGGTTATGTGGTAGAAGAGAACAAAGTAGTTGTAACATCAGGTCATACTTTAATGCAGGCGGGACATACAAACATGATTGAGGTCTATGGTGTGAAACATATTCTTGATAGAATCAAGAATTCAATCTAATTCTTTTTATACCATTTAGGGGTTTTGTCCGGAAATTGTTTTTTTAAATTTTAAAGATAATTATATTCAATCAGATATCTACTTTTATTTATCAAAAATTGAATTTAATATATTTTCTTTTTAATCAATTTGAATTTCCGGACAGAGCCCATTTAGGATAAAATTTATATATTTTAAACTTCAGATTATATTATGGTAGAAATAAATTTAAACTCAAAAATAAAACAAGCAAAAATGGGACCTGCAGGTTTATCTTTGGACAAACTAATTGAGCAAGCTCAAGCTGGAGCTGCAGGATTTAGTGATGATAGACTAAAAGACTATTCAATAGGAAATAGAAGAGATAATTACATTTCATTAATTGTAAAACAAGATAACAAAGCATATGTTTTTTTGATTAAATATAATTCCTAGAAAGGCAAGTACTTAACCTTAATAGTATCAACAAACATTACTGATTTATAATCTCCAATAAGAGTTGGGAATTTCTGTTTCAAGTCCTTGATAAACTCAAACAACTCAAAATTGTTTTTAATGACTAATTCTATATCCAAATCTTCAATGAAACCAACTCCTTTCACAACATACAAAACTTTAGGATTGTATTTGATGTATTGGTAGAGTTTGTTTATCTCAGACATTGATTCATAGTTTACTGAAATCCATAATTTATAGTAAGTATGTTCAAGAGTTTGATAATTGAGTATTGGTCTGTATCCTTCAATTATCTTTTCATTCTCCATCTTTTTTATCCTGTAACTCACTACTTTTGCAGAAATTTCCAGTTCGTTTGCAATTTCAACAAGTGGTTTTCTTGCATTTTCGCATAATTTCTTTAATATTTTCTTATCAGTTTCATCGATTTGTATTGTTTGGTTTGTCTCAAGCAGATGAATCTCTTTAGTTTCTGGTTCATTTAGAAGAAACCTATGTTCATAATGAATAACATCAGTTGGAAAATCTTCATGTTTGTCTTTTATATACTTTCCATACTTAAATAAAAATTTTCTAATGGTTTCCTGAAATTCTAAAATTGATTTTGTCCATACTGCCATTCCAACATCAAAAATTCCTTGCATTGAAAATATCCAGAATATTTCTTCTTGTGATTTTAAATAGCTAAAAATTTCTTTTTCAATTTCTTGAGTTGTATTTTTGAATGAGAAAACAAATCTGCAATATTTAAAGCCTAATCTTGATGAATTAATAATTGGATAAAAACCTCCAATTACTTTTTTTTCAATTAAATTAGTTAATTTGTACTCAACTCCTTGTTTACTTAGGCCTATTTTTTTAGCAAGTTCTGAATATGTTGCTCTGCCATTTAAATCCAATTCCTTCAATAATTTTTTATCTTTAAGATCTAGTTTGATTTGATTCATTTCTTATCAAAAGAGATTATTCTTTATAAATTTGTCGTTTTGTCAAGAAATATGAAAAATAGGTTGATATACTACAAAATACTTATTAGTAATTACAATGAAAATGAAATCATATTTAGTAAAGCCAGTACCTACTGAATTAGAACAAAGATTTGGTAAACTATTTGTTCATTCAGGGGCAGAAGAATTATCTCTTAAAGGTGGTGTTGATATGCATGAAAAAGCAGAGATAATGGATATCTTAATTCAAGATTCAATAACTAAAATTGAAGAATCTCAAGAAATATCTATGTTAACTCCTAATCAAGTCTTTTTGAATAAATATTGGAATTCAAGAAATTTATTTAGTTCTGATTTGTATGTAGACGCATCTTGTATTTCAAGTGATTTGCAAGAATTTGTTATTTTGACGGCATTTAATCAACTTAAAAATGCTCATGTGGATATTTGTTTGATCCAAGAGCGATATAAACAAGATAGAAAAGTTCAATTTTATGATGAGCCAGATATTTTTGCGATGTTAGGAAAAGAAGATATTAACCCACTTTCATATATTAATGATTTAAAATTCAGAGTTGAATTTATGGGAAAATCTAGAAACTTAGAGAGAAATGTTTTAAATTTAATAAGACAATCATCACATTTAAAATTATTGGGATAAAAAGGATAAATTATTAACAAATTGAAATAATCTTTATAATTTCTTTACCATATAAGGTCCTTCCAATGAATACCCAAACTTAGCGTAGTACTCACGAACTCCAATTCCTGAAATGATACACATCTTCTCATAACCATTTTCCTTTGCGATATGCTCAGCTCTCTCAAGTAGCTTTCTACCCCAACCTTTATGCTGTACTTTCTCCTCTGAATTCTCACCAACTGATGCTGTCTGTCCATACACATGAAGCTCACGAATAAGAGCAGTCTTTGAATCAATCTCCTTCCTTAAACCAACCTGCGAAGGAAACCTAAGACGAATAAACCCAATCATCGTATCTTTTTCATCAACAGCATCAATAAAATAATCAACTCCGCAAGAACTTTCATATTCCTCAAATTTCACTTCAAATTCGCCCATCTTCACGCCTTGCATTTGTCGAATACCAATTTCTCTGGCACGAATATCCTTGGATTCAATATTCTTCTCTTTCATATAATCTTCAACATACTGACGAAGATTGGAATTGGCAATTCCATCATTAACAAGTGTTGTTGGAATGTCCCTTTGAACTCTCATAACTCGAACATAACGAGGAAGTGTCTCATAAACATCTCCAATAATCTGCGCAGCAGTCTTAGTATCAATTGGCTTGAACTTTCCCATCTCCCACATCTTATACAAAGGAGTTCCTTTAACAACAAGACAGGGATAAAACTTAAGCATGTCAGGTCTAAAAGCAGGCTTGGCAAACAAATCAATCAAAGACTGCTTGTCAATATCCAAATCTGAGGCAGGAAGTCCAAGCATCATGTGTGCATTAATCTTAAAACACATATCTTTCATAATCTGAAATGCCTTTTTAATATCAGCTAAACTATGTCCTCTGTTGGTCTTTTTCAAGCACTCTTCATTAAGTGTCTGCACTCCAACCTCAAATCTGGTACAACCATACTCTAAAGCTTCATTACAATGTTTCTCAAGTGCCCAATCAGGCTTTGTTTCAATGGTAAGTCCAATTGAGCGAATAATTCCTTTTGAATTTCTCTCAATTTCTGCCTTATAATCCTTCAATTTTTTTTCTTTCAACTTCAAAACCTTTGCTTTAACACTAGCAGCTCTCTTTACTGAACCAAACTCTTCTTTAACTTCAAAAAATTCATTAAATTTAGAATAATCTATCTGTTTCTTTCCATTTTTCAAAATAACAAACATTTCACCAAAATCATTAATTGCCTTGTAAACATAATTCACAAAAGAATCTCTATATTCTCTCTCCAAACTAGGAAAAGTTCCTCCCATGAATATAAGCTCGATTTTGTCAGGAACATGTCCGTTTATAACATAATGTTCAAGCCTGTTAAAAATCTGCAAATATGGGTCATAATCATTCCTAATTGCTCTAAGAGCAGCAGGTTCTTGTCCAGTATAAGATTGTGGTGTGTCTCCAAACTCACTTCCAGGACCTCCTGGACAATAAATGCACTTTCCATGAGGACAAGAATGAGGCTTTGCAAAAAGAGCAACAACAGTAACTCCAGAAAGCTCCCTAATAGGTTTAATATTCAAAATAGAAATAATATCATTCCTTTGTTTATCATTACTATATGCAATAATTTCAGGATTCTTTACTACTCTTTTAATAGAATGCTTCTTTGCCAAAGTAATTTTAAGTTGGTTCTGCTTGGTCTTAGTAGCATAATTCCCACTTAAAAGTTCTTCAATTAACTCTTCAAAAAACACATTCTCTTTGGTTTTCATAAAAATAACAAACAAACTCCTATTTAAAACTCTTCTTCAACTTTTTTTAGATATTTCTCCAAATCCTTGTAATTCTTACTTCTATCTAAAATAAACAAAATTTTAACAAATGGTCTTTCTATTGTATAAACAATTCTTAATTCTTTGCTTGTTGTTGTAAACCTAATTCTAAGTAAATTGTATTTTTCAAGAAATAAACTTTTATTCCTTTTAGGATTAATTTTTAATAGATCCAACTTATAATTTAACTTATCAATTTCATTATTCTTTAAATTTAACTCTTCCAATTGAGATAAGAACAATTCAGTAGGTTTTAGCTTAAACTCTTCTATTGGCATTCTTTTTTCTTCTTAATACATCTTTTATGTCTTCTTCAGTTCCATACAAATTCTTTTTGTCTGAAATTTTCTCAATTCTCTGAGTAAGTTCTAATTCTTTTGAAGTTAATTTATTTTCCTCAAATACTTTTTCTCTAATCATTTCTCTGATAAAATCTTGTATATTTTCATATCCTAATTCTTCAGCATATGTTTTTGCACCAGTGAAAAGTTTTTCATTCATTCTAAGATTTAATTGAATAGTCATAATATTATTTAATATTATTTAATATTAATAAATGTTTCGTTTCTAATCTATACTTCTTCAAACTCAATTGCAATAACTCCGTATTTTCTCTCCTTTTCAGGACTGTAATACTTGTACTTATCCAAAACAAACTTTTCAACTGGACAACCTTTTGGATATCCAAAATCTTCTAGGGAATACATGCTAAAAACTTCCTTGAAAGTCTTGAATCTGTGAATTCCTATGACTCTTACCTTCATTCTTCTCTCAATTTCAGGAAGCTTTGCAAACTCAATAATATCACCATATTTCAATTGAGCCTTCTTAAAATTATTCAATCTAAGTTCAATCTTCTTTTTTCCTTTTACAATTCTTTTGTAATTTTCAGGTGAAAGTTTGAAATGATAAGTATTATTATGCATATTATTTATCTGTTGTTTTTGTAATATATAAAATTAATTCTTTAAAATTTGTAAAAAATCTAATTTTTTTTACAAATATATTTATTAATAATCAACAATTATACACTTTAAATGGGAATTCCTATAGACTGTAATATTGATTTACCTCTTAGATCATCAAGAATTCAAAAAACAGCATTTGAAAGATTAAATTATGAAATTGGTCACTTTAGAAAACTGATTTCATTAAGATCCGGAATAATAAAAGATATGTTTTTTCCTCAATTTCCTTCATATCCACTTTTTGAACTAAATCCTATGAGTTTGGATTACAATGTAATTACAGCATTAAATGCAAATGAAAACAATACTTCTGAGATAATAAATTCAAATTCTCAACTTGAACTTTTATTTTCGTTTGATTTTGTTCCTCAAGTTCATTTTTCTATGATGGAAAATAATTTTCCTATTAGACACATTGATTCTTATTGTCATGGTCAAATATTGAGAATTGCTGTAGGTCTTGGTTCTTATCCTATAATTTATGATGGTAAGAATCTAAAAATTGGAGGTATTGAACTTGCTTCAATGTATCTAAAAACAACCAAATCAATTCAAAGAAGTATTAAATCATTTGGAATAATTCATGATTCAGATATAAGTGAATTAAAAAAACTCAGAAGAACTTTAGTTTGTTAGAATTAAACATTTTTTGAAAAATCAATATTGAACCTATCATCAGAAAACAGCAAAATGCTCTCAAACTCAAGATTTCCTCTTGGAAACTCTTCAGGATATTGTTTGTGATAGTCTTTTGACTTGTAATAAGCCTCACCTTCTCCCCCAACAACTCCTTCAGGAAGTCTTTCGTCAAGAAAATACTTCATCACATAAACCTTTCCACCAATCCCATCTATAAACTCGCCCTGTAAAATTAATTCACTTTCATCTAAATCTAATCCTAATTCCTCTTTAATCTCTCTAATGGCTGCTTGTTTAATACTTTCTCCTTTCTCAAGCTTTCCTCCCCATCCAACTAATTTATCATGAATCCACTTCATGTGTGGTCTGTCTTTCTTCAGATAATACACCTCATCAGTATTCCTGTCGATAAGATAAACAACAACAAACTCTTGCATAGTAAGATTAGAACTTAATTATTAATAAACTTATCAGAAAAAAAATAAGCTTAAATAAGCTAAATAAAAATTAGAAACTTTTAAAAGTGAATGTGAAGTAAACTTCAAATTAACTTAATCTCAATGTTCAAACCACTAGGGATCTGAATCTTCATGATCATTCTCAAAACTCTTTCGTTGATTTCAATATCCATCAACCTTTTGTGAATTCTCATTTGGTATCTCTCAAATGATGCTTTACCCTCACCATCTGGAGACTTTCTTGTTGTGATTTTCAATTTTTTAGTTGGCATCGGAATAGGTCCAACAAGACCAACACCTAGCTTTTCAGTAATTGACTTAACTTCATCAATAAACTCATTAATTCTGTTAATATCATCACCAACTAGTTTAATTCTTGCTTTTGACATTTTCAAAAAATGAAAGGCTAAATTTAGAATTTAAGCTCTTTCTTAACTACATCAATACACTGACCTGCAGCAACTGTCTTACCAGAATCTCTGATAGCAAATCTTGCAAGCTGTGGGATGTCATCTCTCTTCTCAACAACTACTGCCTTAAGAGGAACAAATTTAACAATAGCACCATCTCCGTTTCTGATGAAATCAGGATGGTCTTCCTGAGTTGGAGCAACCTTCTTAACAATCTCAGTAATTCTACATGAAACCTGAGCAGTGTGGATGTGGAAAACTGGAGAGTAACCAACTGTGATAACACTAGGGTGGTTTAGAACAAAAATCTGTCCTGTAAACTCACTAGCCAGAGTTGGAGGAGAATCAGGTGTACCAATAACATCTCCTTTTGCAATATCTCCCTTGTTGTATCCCTTAACTGAGAAACCAACGTTGAAACCTGGAAGAGCTTCGGAAACTTTTTCATGGTGCATTTCTACATCCTTAATCTCTCCAGCAAGACCAGTTCCAGTCTTAGCAGGAACAGCAACACACTTAGTGTTTGGTCTTAAAATTCCAGTCTCAACTCTACCTACAGGTACAAGACCGATTCCCTTAATTGCATAAACGTCCTGAATAGGAACTCTAAGAGGTAATGTTGTTGGCTTATCTGTTGTCTCAAAACCATTTAATAGGTCAAGAAGTGATCCGTCTTTCCACCATGGCATCTTATCTGAAGCTTTAACTACATTCTCTCCTAAAAGAGCTGCGATTGGAACATATCTAATTGACTTGAAACCAAGTGAACCTGTTAATTTAGCTACTTCATCTTTAACTTCATTGAATCTAGCTTCAGAATATTCTCTCATATCCATCTTGTTAACAGCAATAATCAACTGATCAATACCGAAAACTTTTGAAAGGTATGCATGCTCCTTTGACTGTTCATTAACACCATCAGTTGCAGCTACAACTAGAACAGCAGCATCAGCCTGTGATACTCCTGTAATCATGTTTTTAATAAAGTCTGCGTGACCTGGAGCATCAATAATTGTAAACTCGTACTTGTCTGACTCGAACTTCTTGTGTGAAAGATCGATTGTTACTCCTCTCTCTCTCTCTTCAGCTAGGTTGTCCATAACGTAAGCGAACTCGAATCCAGCCTTACCTGCCTCAGCAGCCTTTTCTTTTAACTTTCTCATTTCCTGCTCATCAATGTCACCTGCATCAAAAAGCAGCCTTCCTACTGTAGTTGACTTACCATGGTCTACGTGACCGATAAATACTACGTTAAAGTGTTCTTTCTTAGCCATTTTTATATATAACATACATAATATTGTATAGAAAAAAGTAACTGGGATTCGTTTATAAATATTGTGATATAATATCTGATTTCAAATTAAAAATCAACTTTCAATTCATTTACACAATTGAACCAAGAACCTTTGAACCAACATATGAGAACAATATTATTCCAATTGCAACTACAATTGAATACTTCACTAGCCCGCCCATCATCTTTTCTCCAATCTGGTACTTTGCATTAATAGGGTCCTCTCCATTCTCCAAACTATTTGTCATATAAACCAGAATAACAATAAGCATTACTATATAAATTCCAACTACGCTTTGGAAAAGATAAGTTGGAACACTCTCTCCTAAAAAATTATTAAAACTTTGACTAGCTCCAATGTCTGATGATGCTAGCTTGTTTGTTGCTTTTGTCAAAGAACCCATAATCATTGTAACAAGTGAAACAATTGCAATAACAACTCCAGAAATAATTGGAGCTAGAAAATTTGCTTGTCCTTTCATTGAACCAAGACTCTCAGCAAGCAAATCCAGCATTCTCTCATTACTCATATGGATGTCACTCAAATACTTAGACAAATCCAAAAGTGTTTTTGCAGTAATTTCAGGGCCCTTTTCGATTGCTCTAATAAGAATCTTCATACTACTCACAATCAAATCGCTAGGGTAGTCATTAATAGCTCCTTTATCCTCATCAAAAATTGCTGCTTCAATTGCCATACCATTAAACTTTACATTTGCATCAATCTTTGAAAAAAATTCACCTGCAACTGTTCCCTTCATTGTCTCAGCTACAACTCCGAAAGCAAGTTCTGCTGAAATACCCTCATTGATTCTATTACCAAGCTGGAAAGTTGCAGATGGAAACTGAACTTCAAGTTTTTTTGTCTTGTCACGAAGATGAATCAGATTTTTGTACTTGTTTCTTAAATAATATCCAAATCCAAATGCCAAACTCAAAGGAATAAATAAACTTAAAAGGCCAGGATAAACTCCATATGGTCCTAATATATAGACATTTCCATCACTGCCGTCTATTTCCTTATAATCCTGAAAATCTCCAAATGGACTATCGACTCCAAAAATGTTTGACAATGCAGTATCCAAAGTACTATCTATGCCTATATAATGAAACAAAATTGGACTGATTCCAATAAGAAAAAAAATAGAAAAGGCAAGTATTCCCGGAATTTTTGGAGATACAAAGAATTTCTTTCCTCCAAATTTAATTTCTGTTTTCTGCAAATTGGCATAATCTTTTAGATTTTTTGGAGGCTTTATTGAATTCACAGAAGAAGGTCTGTTAAATAATATTGAAACTCCGAAATATCCCACCAAAACAGGAAACAAAACATCATACAAGATAAAAACTATGTCCAAAGTTGACTTTGGATCTCCAAAAGAAGCTGCAAGCGGTAAAATGATCAAACCCAAAATAGGCAGAACAATACCAATCATATTAAAAGTTGAAACCTTTCCTCTAAGCTCTTGGGCAAAGTGAAGCATTTTTTCATAATTTCCTTGCAGAATTGTGTCAAGCGCTTTATCAAGAAGAGAAATTCTTCTCAAATCCTCACTCTCATACAAAGAACTCTCAATAAGATAAATGGCTTCCAAAAACTCCAGATTTTCATCTCTCCATCCTTCCAGATAATCATCGAACGCTGCCTTGATTGTTGGATACTTTGCATTCTCCAATTCCCACATAATTCTCTTGAAGTCAAGTGACAGAGGAGGATTAAGATAACTTGCTGCAAAATTTACAGCAAGTTCAAAATTTGAATTAAATCTCATAAAGGCCACAATGTAAAAAACTGCAATAATCACCTGATCTGATGCTTTTGACCTTGCTCTTTTCATCATCATTGCAGGCATGTTCTGCATTACAAGATACGATCCAAGTCCTATAAGAACAAGTCCAAACCCTATGATTGTATTGAAAAGAAGAATAGAAATTCCAATAATTATCAAAACAAGCAAGGTAAACATTGATGCACTCACAACTCCATTCTCAGAACAATTAAGATGAGCCATATATAGTTGCTTTCTTACTTTGTCACGTGTTTTCTCATCAGCTTTAAGATTAACTATTTTTTCGCAGAAATTACAATATCTTTCATACCATGAAATGGAATTTGGCAAAGTTTCGAGTCTGAAATTTTCATAATCTGTTGATATAATATCCTCATCAAGATTTTGGTTTTTTGATAAACTGTGAAGAGTCTTTTTGTCTAGTTTTTCTTTAAGTTTCTCTTCAAATTTTTTCATAAACAAATCTTTTTCATCCATTAACCTATTAAATGTCTCAAAATCCTAAATTATAAAATTATAATACTATCCACAAGTTGTCACAATATAATATAAGATGTTATAATAGGTTTCAATTATGATTACTAAGCCCAAATCCATTTTTACTTTGGCAATTATTTTGTTTTCTTTGATTTTAATTTCTGTTTCAGTAAATGCTGCAGTTGGTTGCGGTGGGGAGGGCTTGTTGAGAATTACTGCAAAAGGACCATTTGGTGTGATATTAAATAGTGAAGAATTAAGATATTCAAACGCAATGTCTTATGGTGATAATCCTCAAATTTCTTTTACATCATATTGTTATCCTGAAGAACATATATTCTCTTATGATGATTTTAATTATCTAAGTTCAGAGTCAGGTTCTGGTGATGTATACCCTTATTGTGCAATGGGAGGAAAGTATTCATATGACATATATAATAATCCTCATATTGGGAGCAGAGAGTATAAGCAGAATCTCACTCTATACTATTGTAAAACAACAAAAGACTTAATAGATATGGTAAAAGTTCCTCTGGATTGGCAAGATGCTAACATAATTATGTATTGTAATGATGGAAATCTAATAAATTTTGATACAAACATTAATCTGGATTTTTTAACTACAAAAATCAACAATTATAAAATCTGTGTAATCAAAAATATTGATTTGACAACAAACAACACATTTGTATATGGACTTGAAGTTGGAAATGTTGAAGTTGATGATGATCCTAAATACTTTTTCAATCCTGAAATAAATAAATCAAGAATAACTCATAGTTTGGACTATATTAGTCAAATTAGTAATTACAATAGCAACTTTGCAATATCACTTACAAAGTATTTTCCATATGTACAAAGATGTACTACTACAAACACATATGATGATAATCTGGTTGAATCAGATCCAAATTATGTTGAGACAACTGAGCAATGTTCAATGGGACCAGTAACAGAAGAAGAAGCAAGAACTCAATTAGAAGATATTCACGAGGGTTATACAGTTTCAGATGTGACAATAGACACAGAATTTGAAAGTAGATATGCCAGTATTGGGACAGGAAGAACCAGAAGTTCTATTTTTTCAGGAATTACCAGATCAAATATTATTGGTTTAAATTCTAACAGTTTGCAATTTACAAAAATAAACTACAAAGTGACAATGAACTCAAACATTAATGTGATGGAATATGAAGATGACAAAGGCAAATTCTATGTCTTTACATATCTCCCAGGACTCTCATTATTTTCCTTGAATGACTTAGGTTACTCTGATTTTCTGAATTCAATGCCAATATCTGACATATTCAATTCTGAAGAGTACTCAGATATGGGAATTTCTAGGATGGCACTGTTCAGAAGTATTAAAGATGCACTGCCTGTTTATGGTTATGAATCTGTTGATTTAATTGATTCTGCAGATTTAAGGCCAGTATATAAAATAACAACAAGCAATCCTCAATTCACCACTGATGATTGTCTTAGTATGCTTGCAGGGTATAATGCAAATTCAGATACTCAAGAGGAATCATATACTGTTTTTTGTGATCCTAATGGAGGGGACATCTTAATTAATTCAGCAAACATTGATGATACTTATGATAAACAGGGAATGGGATTCAACCTATTCAAGAATATTATACTAAGTATAAGATATTAAATTAACAATGAAATTTAACAATAACAAAAAGGGAGTTGAACTCACACTTCAGACAATCGTAATATTCATAATACTTGTAGTAGTTTTGGTTGTTATGATATTTTTTTTTGTCAATCATTATGGAGATAATCTTGGTACTCTGTGGGATGTTGGAAATAGCTCAATACAATCAGCAATTGACCAGTGATTTTATAAAATAACTATTCTTTAACATATTAGATGTCAATAAAATTCAAAAAAACTTGTTTTGAATGTGGAAAAAAAGTAGATAATCTCTATGATGGAAAATGTGAAGATTGCTTTAAAGATAACAATCCCCCTGTAAAAGAGATTAAACCTCTTAATCTTAAAATATGCAATATGTGCAAAAAAATCCATTACAACAATCAGCTTTTAACTCTTGATGAAATAGAAGAACTTCTTCCAACTACAATGAAAAAAAGAATAATTCTAAACGAAGGTTATAAGTTAAAAGAAATAGAAATTGAAGATTTTGAGCAGATTGGAAACAAAATAGTTTTTAACCTTAAAGTAGATTGCGATTTTGACAAATAGTATTTCTAGTTCCCATCAATAAGTTAAGGCAAATTAATATTAAATATGATGTTACATAAATTTTATGTTTAATCCTTTCAAAAAAAAAGATGATGAGTTCAAACTTGATGAAGAATCTCTACCTTCATTGGGAGATTCAAATTTTACTCAACAACCAGTAGACACTTCACCTTCATCATTGGGAGAGATGCCTTCTATGTCTCAATCAGAACCACCTATGCCAAATTTATCCAATGCATCAATGGCAGACACTTTAAATTCCACTCTTCCTTCCTTAAATGGTGGAATGTCTTCTACTTCTTCTCCATTTGATACTCCAGCTCCAAGTTCATTCTCTCAAGACACTCAAATGCCAACATCAAGCCATCAAAATGATCTTATCAAAGCAAAACTTGACTCAATTGAAGCAAAAGTAAACTTATTTGAGGCAAAATTCTCATCAATGGAACAAAAGATAGAATTGATATATCAATTATTATCACATGAGGTATCTGATGAGACAAAAAGAAAATTCTCAGTTGGACAAATGATGAACACTGTTAGAAACAATCAACAATAACCAAATATATAAATAATTCATTCTTATCTTAAAATATGTATGAAAATATCAAATCTTATTTTGAAAAAAACAAAATTTCTAAATTTAGATTTAAGCAATTAGAAGATGCTATTTTTAAAAACTTCATAACTGACTTTGATGACATAACTAATTTTCCAAAACAACTTAGAGATGAACTAAAACGAAATTTCTCAATCAATTCAATGATGCTTGTTGAATCACACAAGGCTGGAGATACTACAAAATTCGTTCTAAAAACTCAGGACAACAACTTTGTAGAAGCTGTTTTAATGCATCACAATGATGGAAGAAGAACTGTTTGTGTTTCATGTCAGGTATTTTGTGCAGTTGGTTGTAAATTCTGTGCAACAGGAGCTAATCAATACAAAAGGTCTCTGACAGCCAAGGAAATAATTGAACAGGTTCTCTTCATTGCAAGATACTTAAAGTCAAAAGAGGAAAGAGTTACAAACATTGTATTCATGGGTATGGGTGAGCCCATGTTGAACCTCAAGTCAGTTTTAGAAGCACACCGATGCTTCAATAAGGTCCGTTAACTTACAGCTTGTAACCAGGCCATGTTCCTTTCACTTTGTCAAAATTACATGTGGAATCA
>JBNKLP010000004.1:0-73594 GCA_050292425.1 Candidatus Nanoarchaeia archaeon
GGAAGAAGAAATAAAACAAAACTTGTCTGTTTATTAATGAATAGTTAATAATATTTATAAACTCTTTTTTTGTTTTTTTAATATATTAGAAAAAACCTAATATATTATAAGATTATGGTACACAAAGAAATTGCTTATTATGAACATGAATTTGGAGATTTGAAAGTTGAAGTAATTGCAAATAAGTGGTATTTTTCAAAAGGAGTAAAAAAAGATGAAACTTCATTGAAAATATTCTTTTCAAAAAATGAGGATAAATCTTCTTTGTTTATTGATGATGTAGATATATGTTATGATTATTTTAATGAGGCTTTTGATTTAATATGTGTTGCACCAAAATCAGAAATTGGAAATTTTTCAATTACTTTAGATAAATTAGCAAAACATTTGTCAGAAAAATATTCTGTTCAATATGAAAATATTATTCAAAGAATTAAAAAACCTGATAAAAAAATGAGTGAATGTCATTCTGCTTTAGAAAGATTAAGTATACATAAAGGCACTTTGGCTTTGAATAGAGAACTTAATGTAAATGAAAAAAAAATTTTACTTTTGGATGATACAAAAGCTGGTGGAGATACAAAACTTCTTTGTGCAAAATTGCTTATAGATGCAGGAGCTGAGGATGTAAAATCAATTTGTTTAGGAATTAATACACAAGATAGTTTGAAAAGTAATTGAAAATGTTAAGAGATATAGAGTTAGTTAAGTGGTTGAAATTAGTTCAGGTTCCAAAATTAGGTCCTGCAAAGATGCAAAAATTATTTACATTTGTTTCATCTATAGAAAATTTATTTAAATTATCTGAAGAGCAATTAGGAGTTTTGAGAATTTTTGATGAAAAAATGATTGAAGAATTTGTTAAGTTAAAAAGAGCATCGGATGATTCATATTTGAAGGTTGTTCAGGATTGTAAGGATAATGATATTGACATTGTTCCAATTATAGATGAGAGATATCCTTTTTTTTTAAAAAGAATTTCTTATCCTCCTTTGACTTTGTTTTTAAAGGGAGATTCGTCTTTGCTTTATGAAAAAAAAATTGCAATTATAGGAAGTAGAAAAGCAGATGAGAAAGCAAAGAAGTGGGCTTATGATTTAGCAAAAGATGCTGTTAAAAAAAATTTAGTAGTAGTTAGTGGGGGTGCTTTTGGAATAGATTATTCTGCACATACTGGAGCTTTGGATATTAATGGAAAAACTATATGTGTTTTAGGAAGTGGATTTTTTAAAATGTATCCCGAGGAACATAAAGAGTTATTTGATAAAGTTTCAAAAACAGGGTTGCTTGTTTCAGAGCATTTGCCAAATTTTACAGGGTCTAGAGTTGCATTAGTTCAAAGAAATAGAATTACTTCTGGACTTAGTAATGCAATAGTTATGGTAGCAAGTGGGGAAAGAGGAGGTTCAATGGTACAAATAAAAATGGCTTATGAACAAAGAGTTCCAATTTTTTGTCCTAACTTGAAATTAAATCTTTTACCTAATGAAGGAATTCCACAAATTATGAATGATTGGAAAGGAATTCAAATAAATTCATTTAAAGATATATTTTTAAGAGAATTTAATTTAGAAAATAAAAATGATTCTAAAACAATTTTAGATTTTAGTTAAAATATTTATTTATTCATATCAAATTGTTCGAAGATAGTATTTAGCTGCCGGTTTACTCTTATGAATGTTGCTCGTTTTGAAAATTCCTTTAGTTTTCTTGCACCTATGTATGTTCCTGTACTTCGAAGAGCTCCAAATAAATCTTGAAGGAAGTTAGAGAGGCTTCCTTTGTGTGGTATTAGAGTATATCTTCCCTCAGATGCCCTGTGCTCGTCTTTTTTCCCATAAAATTCCTGCATTGCCTTGTTTGAAGAGGAGCCAAAGTATTCTTTGTATAATTTGTTTTCTTTTTCAACAGTATTTCCTCCACTTTCTTCAAAGCCTGAAAATTGTGAACCAGACATTGCAAAATCTGCTCCAGCACAGAATGCCTTTCCAAAATCTGCAGGTGTATTTATTCCTCCATCTGCAATTATAAGACCGTATCCTTGGTTGTTTGCAAGACCATGCACAGCATCAGCACATTCTATCACTGCAGAGAGTTGAGGATAACCAACTCCAGTCATTTTTCTTGTTGTACATGCAGAACCAGGACCAATTCCAACTTTTACAATATCAGCTCCATTTAGTATTATTTCTTCTGCAATCTCGTTTGAGACAACATTTCCTGCAATTATTATGTGGTCAGGACATAATTTTCTTACTTGTTTTATTACTTCAAGGAATCTTTCAAGGTATCCGTTTGGAACATCAAGACAAATGAATGAGAAATTGTTAATTAAATTATGTTTTATCATTTCATTTAATTGGTTTAGGTCTTTTTCTCTTATTCCTAGGGTATAGGAGATATAATTCGGATTATTGAATTTTTTGAAAAATTGCTTGTAATCTTCAATGGAATAGTATTTATGGAATGTTGTTATTATTGATTTTTTTGAGAGGATTTGCGCCATTTCAAATGTTCCACAGCTTGCCATGTTAGCAGTCATTATGGGAATGCCTGTCCAAGTTTTTTTTGAGTGGTAGAATTTAAATGTTCGTTCAAGTATTACTTCTTTTCTGGAAGTTAGAGTGCTTCTTTTTGGTTTGAGTAGCACATCAGAATAATCTAGTTTTATATCTTCTTCAATTCTCATTATTTTTCACCGGAATTTTTCGGTTTTTTGAGATTTATATATGTTTGGTAGGAGTGTGATTTAATATGTTGAAGATGAAGAAGGAATTCTAAGTCCTTTTTTTGCAAGATATTTATTTATGTTTTTTTCAACAAGTACTGTTTTTGAATAAAATTTATTTGATAATTGATTAGATAAAATAGAATTTATGGGAGTGTCTGATGTATTAGAGATTGAACATGTTCCATCCCAGAAATTGATAGTTGAATTGACATTTCCAAAAAGATGGTTAGAAGTGATAAATGTTGGTGTGACTATTTTTATTTGGGAGGCAATATTCTCATATTCGTTTTCTGATTCTGAATAAAATAAAACTGTTTGTCCAATCTGCGGAATCTCTGAGAGGAATTGAATGTCGGTTTCCTGAGATTTTAGAAGTTCTTCAATTTTTTTTTGATATTTTAGTGAAGAGTTTTCGATTAATGTTTGATGTAATGATTTGAGATTATGATTACGTGTTATTTTTATTTTTTTATTTTTTGCGCTTGTGTGTTCTAACTTTAGAAACAATGTTTTGTTATTTTCTTGATATGGCAGATGTATTTGCATATTTTGATCAACAAATAAATTACAACAAGTTTGCCTATTTATGGCATTTAGATTTGCTGTAATTATCGGAATTATATTCATATTTTTGCAGATGATTTATTATTTATATGTTTTGCCTTTATTTAGTGAAACTAAATCAATAAAAAAGGTTTTTATGGGATTTTAATCAGTGGTATTTAATATTGATTTTAGAAATGTTTTGATAGTAGTTTTGTTTTTGAGTTTTTTTAGTTGCAGTTTTGCTGCTTTTCCTGATTTGAGTTATACTCAGACTTCTTATCCAAGTGGTGGAATTGATGTTGAAGGAGAGATTTCTTCAGGAACTCAGATTAGCTTGTTTGTTAATGGAGAGCTTGCAGGAAGAAAGGATTTTTTTGCAGATAGTATTGAAATTAGTCTTATTGGAGGGATAACTAATGTTGAAGTTGGAGTTGGACAAAATATTGTGTTTAGGAATGATGATTCAAGAATATATAATTTGATTATAACTGGTGATGGAGTGAGTGAGGCAAAGACATTAACTCCAGGTGATACGTATAATTTTAAGTATTTTCAAGAGGGAGAACTTCTTTTGGAAGATGATTCGACTGGAGAGATGAAGAAGATCACAGTTTCAAATGTAATGACTTCTTTTGTTTTTGAAGGGGTTGAAGATAATTTTGCTGATGGAGATAATGATGTTCATTTTTTGGTTGAACCACTTAATGGAAATGTTGATTCTGCTGAATTTGATTTTAGTGTGAATTACAGGAAGTATTCAAATACTATTAATGTGAATGGTTTTGATAGTGTGATTTCAAATCATGAGATAGATCTTAGCGGATATGTTGTTGATGCAACTTCTCCTTTGTATTATGGAGTTAATATTAATGGACCTATAGGTAATTTAGGTGTTTTGAGTGAAGTTGTAAAGAATGGGAATAGGTTTAATATAACTGCTGATGATTTGAGAGAGGGAGTTAATACAGTTAGGTTTGTTAGTGTTGATTCTGTCAATACTGATGTTTTTAATGGAGAGAAAATAATTGAGATTGAAGTTGATACTGTTGCGCCACAGATTGAAGTTGTGTCAGTTTATTTTGATGTTAATGCAAATGATAGGAAACAAGTAATTGTTGAGGGAAGCGAAGTTTATGCAAATGATAATGGGATTGTGATGAATATTTCTGCAGATGCTGTGTTTTTGGATTACACTTTGAATGGTGAGAACAGTACTTCTTCTGAGGAGTTTGTTAACGGGAGTTTGAAGCTTAGTCTTAACGATTTGAATGTTGATGGTGAGAGGAATGATTTGACTTTGATTGCAACTGATAGGGCTGGGAATGTTGGAATGAAAGCAGTTCCTATTTATGTTGATGGTAGGGAACCAGATTTGGAACATGATACTTTAAGTCCAGATGCTTTTTTCAAAAATAAGGTTTCCAATTTTTTTTTTGAAGAAATTTCTGGAAAGACAAATAAGCCAAATGTTGATGTGACTGTTTTTACTTTGCCAGAGGATGCGAGTTATTATGATAGTGATGGAAATTCACATGATGCTACCTGTGAGGATTTTGCCAGTTCATTTGTGAGAAGTTTGGGACAGCTTGATAGAGAGAGAGTTGATGGACCAGAGATTAATCTTGAAGAGGTTCAGGCTAGTGTTTCTTTAGGTTTGGTTTATCAAAAGGATAGTACTACTTCAGATAGTGAGGGTAATTTTGAGTTGCAGGTAGGATTACAAGAAAAAACATTTGATAGAGGAGATTATAATTCAGCTGATGATGAGAATCAAAGAGTTGACAAGGTTGATAGTGAGAACCAATTATGTTTCATTTTAGAGGATAAGTTTGGAAATTATAATATTATTGATAGGTACAGGATTACACTTGATAGTGGAAATACGATGTGGAGACATGGAGAAATTTCAACTATCCCGAATACAATTTATGCTTCAGAGATAGAGCAAGATATTGATAAGAAGAGTGGAAAAGGGAATGTCAGGTTTGGAGTTATTGTAAGATTCCAGTACTTGGGTCCTGGAGATGTCACTGAGCTTACAAATTTTCATATTGAAAAGAATACAAGAGGAAGTGAGTATTCAAAATATGCAAGTATTGTAACAAGTGAGGTTAATTGGAGATTGGATAAGGATACTGGGGAGCTTATTGCTTATTTTCCAGTAGATGTTTCAAAGATGAACATAGATCCACTTGAATATCCTGATAGTTTGGATTTTGCGTTTGGCGCAAGGTTTACATATGATGTTAATGATAAGAACATACCAATTGATACTGTGAATCCAGTTTATTTTCATGTTGGAGTTAATGTTGAGAGGCCTTTAGATAGTGCAAAGTGGCTTACTCCTGAGATGATTAATGATGGTTTGAAGTTTTTGAATAAGAGCATTAAATTTACAGAGAAGGCTGCTGATTATATGGGGACTGCTTCAGTTGTTGGTGTTTTGGCATGTACTGGAGCTAAGTTCTGGTATGGTATGGAAGTGGCTTCCATAAAGGCTCAGAATTTGGATGCAGTTGAGGAAAAAAAGGAACTTGATGAAGCTAAAGAGACAATGTTTATGATTTGTGATAGAGTAGCGTGTACAGCATCACCTCAGAAATGTGAGGGAGACTTTGGTAAATTTAATGAAGGTGATGAAGGAATATTGACAATTAACAGTGAGAAGACATCTTTTAATCAAGGAGATGATGAGCTGAGAAATGCTGAAATAGTTTCTGATACTGATGATAAGAGAATATTGGCTGATTTTAATAACCTTAATCTTGGTCAACCTTGTGATTTTAATGGAGATGGTGATTATAGTGATGGTGTTTTGATTTCTGGAGATGCAAGATTGTTTGAGGAATCCGGAGGAGCTTGGTATTTGCAAGATGAGCATTCTATTAAAAAAATAAGGAATGAATGTGCTCCTGCAAAAAGAGATTCAAACACATCTAATTGTGGTGATGATGGAAAGTGTTCAATTGAGGAGTTGAAAAACTCAAAAGTTAATCAGGTAGATTTGAAGGGAGTAACAGGAGCTTGTTTTACACCTGTAGCACCAGAATTTGATAATACAAGATGTAATTTTTTTGGTCTTGAAGATGAAGGAGCTGCAGGTTGGGATCCTGCAGATAATATCTTGGAGTCCATTAGATGTGGTTGTATTACAGATACTTATTCTCATTTGAAAAATTATCTTAAAGTTCAAGAAGCGATTAGAGGATGTTTGGAGCAGGCAAAAATAGGAGAGACAAAGGGAAGTTATTGTGAGAGGCTAATGTCTCAGGCAGTTTGTGATATTGCAACAAATGTTCTATTTAAAACAGTTTCACAGGAGAGTTCAAGGTATGCATCTGATCAGTCAACAGATTATCATCAGAATCCTTTATTGGCAGGTCTTAGTGGTGCGAAAGAAGGAGATCAGATATTGAATGATAGATATAAAGGAACATTTTATACTCAAGCAGGTATTTCTACAGATCAAATTGTTAATAAAGTTTGTTTAGGAGCATTTACTGGAGATTGGTCAGCTTTGAGTGAGAATATTTTAGGAAGTGTTGACCAGAATGAGGTTGAACCTGTGTTTGGTCCAATGTTCCCAGAATCAAGGTTGCAAGGATATAATCCTTTGACAGGAGATTTGTCAATAAGGTATTTGTTTACTTATGCAACTGTTTCAGGAGGTCAGGAGATTAATACAGAAGTTACTTTTATTTGTGATAAGTCTCAGACAGGAGGAGAGCATTGTCCTGACAATAGGATTACTTCAAAGGAAGGTGGAGCTTCATTTAGTATTTCAAGATTGTATACTGCAAAAGGTGCTTCAAAGCAGGATAGTATTGTTGCTCTTGATACAAAGGCTAAGTTTAGATATAATGTGATTAAGTTAGAGCATACATATATGCTTAAGGGAGAGAAGATGACAAAGGTTCAGGAAGAGAACATTTTCCAGAAAGGAGAGTTTATGCTTGCAAATTGTTATTTTACAGGTGGCGCTTTGGGTGCTGGTGCTGGGTATAGTTGTGATACTTTGTTTGATGATAATGCTTTGGCATCTTTTTACACTATTGATGAGGATAAGACTTCTTTAGTTCCTAAGTCTGCATCTACTGCAACTTATTATCCTGGAAACTGGATTACTGCTGATTTGCATTTCAGGGCAGATACTGAAGATTTTGATAATCAGCAGACAGGTTTGAAGTTGTATTACAAGGTTTATTGTGGAAGGGGAGTTCCAGCATTTGGATACAAGAGTTTGGATATGAGTAATGATAAGAAGTACACTCATGCGGTTGTGCCTTTGCTTGAGGTGCCTGACCTTGGAGTTACTTCACAGTCCAATGTGTTTTATACATCGAGTGTTCAGTTATTGAGAGGAACAACTGTAAATAAAATTAGAGTTGAAAGTAGGAGTGGTAGACAGACAGTACTTCCAGAATCATTTAGTGTTCAAAGAATAATTGTTAACGGAGTTGAAAAACAAGGTTCTCAAATATTGTTTAATATAGATAAAGAAACAGGTTACTTAGTAGATTATACGAAATTGATTAATCCTACTTGGCTTTCTGATAGTGAAGATAATAGTATTGTGCTTCAAGTAGATAGAGATGTTGAAAATATCAATATTATCTTGGAAACAAGTGGAGGGAATTTTGTTTTTTCAGAACTTCAGAAGCAAGGAGGAGTGAATTCAACTGATAAATTAGAGAATGTTCAAGAAGGAACTTGTACTGCTGAAATGAGATTAGTGCCTAATAATATTGATTTGACTGCGTCAAATTTTGCTACTTATGATGTTGATGGTGAGAACATTGATAGCAATTTTGAAGTTAGCAATATTTTCAAAGAGACTTTCACTTTGAAGAACACTCCTACAACTGATCATAAAACAACTTTGGAAATTGTAAGTCCAGTTGAGGGTCAGAGCTTTTGTGTTGATAGTGATGGGAAGGTTCAAGTGCCAATTGTAGTTAGTTTGCAGAGCAGTGATAAGGGAAGAGATTTAAGTAAATTTGAAGAAAAATTTGAATATGATTTATCTTTAGAGAATTACCAATGGAATAATGGAAGTAAGGGATTAAATTCCAATGATGATGGATTATTCAGTAAAGAAGTAAGTTTTGACTTTTCTGATGCTAAAGACTTATTTTCAACAAGTCAGCCAGCTAGATTGATGATAAAAGTAGATTTGGCAAGTATGGTTAAGGATAATGATAATTTGACCTTAAATAGCGTCAAATTAAGTTCAGAGAGTAAATATGAAACAAAATATCTTAGCATTAACTTAAACAATTGTAATGAAAATGTCTTTTACAAATATGGAGTATCTCCAATAAGCAGTGTTCCAGTGCTAATTTATGTGTTAAAATAGAATTCGTCAGTTTTATAAATCCTGATATCATTATAGATACAGAGTAAAAATGACAAATCTTTATAAAACTGGTAATTTGGAAGATAAATTAGAAGATTCAAATAAATATAAAATGGGCATTTGGAGTAGAATCAAAGGACATTTTGAAGGCAAAGAAGAGCCAGAACAAATAGATATGGGAAGAAGAAAATTTATGGGTAATGCAGTTTTAGGTGGAGCTGCTTTGGCTGTAGGAGGAGCATCTCTTCTAAACTTAGGAGAGGTTCAAGCTGATACTTTGGCCGAACAAGGTTATCATCCTTTGTATGATATTCTTTTAAACAATGTTAATAGATACACACCAAAACAAGACAGGAAAAATTTAAAACTTGCTATTATTGATTTGGCAAGAAATAATTCTCAAGCAGCAGCAGTTGCTTTAATTCCAGGTTATATTCCATCGGTTTCAAGAAATGTGATTATTAATGTTGATAAAGTGGAAAGTCCAGGAGGTGATAATCCTGTTTACTGGACTGCATTAAGATTAGCCTCTCATGGAGTTGGACATGATATTGAATATGGTGGATTATTTGGGAAAAATTATAACCCTCAAAGAGATCCTAAATTGCCTTCTGACCGAATTATAATTGCCTTTGCAAAAGTTCTTTCTAGGGCGAATAATGAAGATGATGCTTATCAGTTGGTAACAAGGGTGCCAGAAGTTGCTCCTTTATTTGGGCTTAATTTTAAAGATTATGTTGCCCAAAAATAATTCTTTTTCTTTTCTGCTATTTTTGAGATAATTTTCCTATAACATTGATTTGACTGCGTCAAATTTTGCCACTTACGATGTTGATGGTGAGAATTTATGGGAAGTGAGTCAGAAGTAAAAGACTAATTAGCATAATCTATATAAATTCAGGAATATATTAATAAATATGATTCAGATTAAAGAATTGACAAAATCTAAAGTTAAAGATATTGTTAATATATATTATGAGTATGATAAAAAAGATGCCAAATTAATTCAAGATATTTATGATAAATTTTATTCAAAGCCTAAATCTAAAAGAAATAAAAATGTTAAAGATTATATCTTAATTAAAGATAAAGAGATAATTGGGTTTAGTGGATTTAATAAAGAAGAAACCGAAACAACAGATATTTATTGGCTTAATTGGACAGCAATAAAAAAAGGAAATGAAAAAAAAGGTTATGGAACATTATTATTAAATTATATATTAAAAGAACTTAAAATTAGAAAATGTAGAAAATTATATGTTTCTACTTCTTCAGAAAATAATATTGCTATTGATTTTTATAAAGAAATAGGATTTAATGAAGAAGCAGTTTTAAAAGACTATTATAAAAAAAATAAGAATTCTTTAATTTTCAGCATTAACCTTTATTAATAAAATTTGGATAATGAGAATATCTTATTTCTTCAAAATAATCTAAATATTCAATTAAAGCAATTTCATTTGAATAGTTTTTGAAAATATTTTCTTGAAATTCTTTAAAATCTTTTAGTGAATTAAAAACAAATTCTCCTGTTATGTCATATTCTCCAAAACAATATGATATAAACATAGTATTTTTTAATGAAAGAAAATATTTTTCTAATTCATTTAAATTTTTAGCAAAAATAGAAATATATAATTGAAATTTCCCAATTGTTTTTTGAATACAATTTATTTCAATTAGCTTTATAAATTTCTAACTTTTAAGTTAAATTATGAGTAATAGTCTGCAGCAAAAAGCATTGAATTTAATTGAAGAAGCTTTGCAAAATCATGAATTCTTGAAGAAAAATGAAGATTTTTTCGAGATTTTTGAGGTGATAAAAACTTTTAGCAATTACAAAAAAATAGATGAAGCTAGAAACTTGCTTAATTTTGCTATAATGTTTCAAAACTCATCTGGTGAGTTTGAGTTTAAACTTAAAAATCTTTATGCAATTGTTAGTCCTGTTTTTTTCCTTAGCAGTGTTAGTGTTTTTTTAGCTAATTTAGAAGATAAAAATGAAGTAAAGAGCTTTGTAAAACCAATTAAAAGAGCCATAAAGAGTATGAAAAAGAGTTTTAATGAGGATTATCTGCTTTTTGAGGAAGCAGGCACTTTTTACATAAAAGAAAATGCAATTTTTCTAAGTTTTGCTGATGAGCTTTCAGATGTTTTAAATTCTTTTGAATATACAAGTGAAGCTGATGAGATTTTTATGATGAAAGGAAAGGCAGAACTTGGAATGCAAAGATATTTCTTTCAAAAAGAAAGAGGTGTTTTAGTTAAGAGTTTTAATCCTGAGTTGAGAAACTATGAAGTTTGCAATAGTGAGGATTTATGCAAAATACTTAGATTTATTGATGTTGAGGAAACATTTGAAAAGAAATTCTTAAAGGATTTGAAGAATGATTTTGAGATTGGAAGCAATGTTGAGAAGGTTTTGGAATTCTTATTGTATCTAAAAGTAAACAAAGATAAGTCAACAACTAAGATATATGGTTTGATTGAGAAGTTTATAGTCTATTTTCCAGCAGAAGTAGTTAAAGTTGAAGATTATGACATATCTGTAGAAAAGTCCTTGTTTTTTGGCTTTGAGGAGAATTCAAAGGAACTGAAGAAGTCAAAGATGATGCTTGTTGGGGTGAATAATTTGAAGGTTGCAAGGTTGGTTTTGGATTATTTGTTATGATGGATTTTGAAATAGATAAAGTAATTGAAATTCTCGAAGAAGAGTCAAAAAAATGGAATGTTCCTGTAGTTACTTTGATTGCAATCCAGGAAAAGGATCCATTCAAGGTTTTGATATCTACTATTATTTCTCTTAGAACAAAAGATGAAGTGACAATTGAGGCTTCAAAGAGACTGTATGATTTTTTGAAACATCCAAGAGATATTTATAATATTGAAGTTGAAAGGATAGAAAAAGCAATTTATCCTTGTGGTTTTTACAAAAGAAAAGCAATACAAATTAAGAATATTTGTGAGAGATTGGTTGAAGAGTTTAACAGCAGGGTTCCTGATGATATTGATACTTTATTAATATTTGAAGGAGTAGGAAGAAAGACTGCTAATTTGGTGCTTTCAGAAGGGTATGGGATTCCTGCTATCTGTGTTGATATTCATGTGCATAGGATTTCAAACAGATTTGGATATATTAAAACTAAAAATCCTGAAGAAACAGAGTTTGCTTTGAGAGGCAAACTACCAAAGAAATACTGGATAAGATACAATTCATTATTGGTAGCATTTGGACAGAGTATCTGCAGACCAGTTAGTCCATATTGTTCCAAGTGTCCTGTATTAAAATATTGCAAACGAGTTGATGTTGATAAAAGCAGATAGTTTATCCAGTTACAAATCCAATATCCACCCAATCACCTTTTGATTCCACTTTTATCTGTTTTGTTCCAGCAGTGAAATCTGAAGAGTTAAAGTATGATGACCAGTTTCCATTTAAGTTTGTTGTATGATAACATTTTGTGCAATTAAATCTCATATAGATTTCATTGGTTTCAAATATCATTGAAGAATATGTATTAATTGTTCTTGAATTTTCTGGATAATAACTAATGTTCAAAAAATCATATTGAATGTAACCAATACCTGAGGGATTAGAGACATTTTTGTGAACTATTGTGAAATTTTCAATACCTTCAGGAAATGATGCTTTCATAGTCAGTTTGTTTCCAGATCCCAAGTAATATACTTGTTCAATGTTTGAAGTTAGATCATCTCCTATTTTATTCATTTGCTTTAAATCAAGAGATTTTTTAGCACCATTAGAATATGTTAAGAATATACCTCCAAGTACAACAATTATGACAAATCCAATCCCAAATATTGTTAGAAATTCTAGAGAGGATTGAGATCTTTTCATTTGATTTAAAAAAAGTTTAAATATTAGATTTATTGAGTAATTGATAATCTAATAGGACCACTGCTTACAATGTCCAGACCTGTTTTAGGGTTGTTAACTGAAATTGCAATAGTTCCTTCCAATACATCACTAAGTAGTAAGTTTCCAGCAGTAGGACCAACTCCTCCAACTGCAGTAGGACCTAATGCAGGAGCTGCTGCAGAAGAATCACAAATAAATGTTATTACTCCTGTTTGACCATTTAAGAATGGAACTGGTGTTGAACCTAAAGCAGCTGTTGCAGCTGCAGCATCACAGTCAGCTGCAAGATTGTTGTTACAACCAGCACTTCCACCAGTATCTCTGTTTTCAATACCATATGATAAACAAGTGTTTCCAAGGGAATTTGTAATAGTTCCTGAGTTATAAGCAATAGTAGCTTGTTTGGCTCCTACGTATGAAAAAACTACTTTAACTTCATTCATGTTTGCAGCATTTGTTGCTTCGTTTGAATAAGCTACAGAAGATCCAGCATCTCCTCTTAAATTGTTTCCCAAATCCATTTTATTTGGAAGTAGTGATCCGAAATCCACGAAACTGAATATCAAAGCTCCAACGATTAACACCACTAGAAGCATCCAACCATATGTCATTAAGAACTCTATGGCAGCCTGTCCTTGTTTTTTGTTTTTAAAAACCATAAGAATTTTCAAATTAATTTTACTTATATAGATTTTTCATCTCTGTAGAGTAACTTCTTTCAAAGAGTTGGTTTTATTGAATGATTCCAGAGAAGAATCCAAGCAGAACAGCGGACATTCCCTTGTAAATTAATATTGAGATAATTATGTAAATAGGTACGTATTTTACTGCTTCATAAGTTTTTTCATTTTTAAGCTGTGAGGTAATAAGAGATGAAAATAAAGTAATCAAGGCAATCATTGCATATGAAAATGTTATAAGGTAAGAATAAAATTCATCAGGAATTGCTGATACACTTAGAAATTCATTGTCTTGCTCAGATAAAAGACCAAATAGATCTCCTATGAAAGTCAACAAAGTTATTGCAAGGGCAAACAGTACAGGTGCTACAACAAGAGTAATTGATGTAATTACTACTGCAAATCCTCCTGAATTGCTTTTGATTTCCTCTTCAAGGGCATATACTCTTTTCAGATTTTCAGAAATTCTCTCAAGTGGAGCAGCAAGATTTCCTCCTCCTTTTATTCCTTCAAGTATCAAAAAGAAGGTTCTTGAGATTACAGGAGAGTCAAATCTTTCACTGAACTGTTTTAGAGCATCTTCTACACTTAGTCCCATCATGATTTTTTCATTTATCAGAGTTACTTCTCTAAGAAGTGCTTTTTGTTCAATTCTTACTGATTTTAGAAGTGCCTTTTCCAAAGAGATTCCTCCTTTGATGTTGGATACAAGGTTATCAATGAATTCTGGAAGGTCTTTTTCAATTTCAGTTTCTGCCTTTTTGAATCTTGAGTCCTTGTAAAAAAAATATCCCAAGAGAGTGCCATAATACATTAGGAGGTTTAAGAGAAACCAGAATACAAATAAAACAACAAATTTTCCTATGGCATCATTCATATATGGCTCGATTGTGAAATAAATTTTTGGATACAGAAAGATGAATGCCAGTATGGTCAATAGTATTGAGAGGAAAAAACTGTTTGTAACAACAGTGTAGTTCAGATTGTTGAAGTATAGTTTTTGATAAAGCTCTTCAAGTTTTCTTTTGAAGTCAAGCTTGTATATTTTTTCTGGAATAAGCTTTTTTCCAAGTTCATATTTGTCTATTTTTCTTACTGCTGCCATTTTAAATTGTTGATTTACTGAATTTGAATGAGGAGTATGACATGTATTGGAATGCAAACATTATCAAGAACACAATCATAAGCATGTATTTTAAGAGTTGAGGTGTCACGTTCATAAGAGTTGCTCCAAGTATGAAGAATGTAAGACCCAAGGAAGGAAGTACGATTCCAACAAGAAGATACATCATGATAATAGGGTTTAATTTTTTGGAATATCCTCTGATTTCAATGATTTTTTTCTCTGAGGCTTCTTTGATGAAGTTTTCAAGAACTGATTTCAAATCAACTCCTATGCTAAGAGAATCTTTTAGTCTTTTAAGCAGGTTTTTTACCATATCTGATGGTGCGTATGCTGCAGCCTCACCAATTGCTGCTTCAAGGTCTTTTCCCGTTTTGAATTCAGTAAATACTTTTTTGAAGAATTTTCCTCCAGGTCTGTTAAGTTTACTGATTCCTTGGATTGCATTTCCCAGTGGGAGTCCAGATTCAAGACTTACGAGGAAATATTCAGATACGAAAAGCAAATCTCCTTCAAGGCTTCTTGCATATTTTCTTATCTGAACATCAACATATGAGAACCAGAATTTGAATAGGGGAAAACTTAGGATTAAGATGCAAAATGTTCCTATGAGCAAATATAGTGGATGACTTTTGAAAACTAAGAACATTATGATGAAAATGCCTATTGTTGACATGACTGTCATCATGAATGATTGGTATACATATTGAAATGGAGTTTGCTTTGAGCCTGCTTGCCTGAGTTTAGTTTTTATTTCTGGATTATTTTTTACTATTCCTCTTATAAAATTAGTAAAAGCCATGTTACTCTTCCTGCTCTTCTTTTAGCAAATCAAATTTGCCTTTGATGAGTCTGAAGAGTTCAACTTTGTTGTCATAAAATTTGTTAATCACTTCTCCAACTCTGTCAATCTGGTTTATTTTGAATCTTGCGAGGTATTCTAAAACGACAGCTCTTTCTTTTAACATTTCATAGAATTGCTTTTCATCAATTCCATTGAATTCTTCAAGTTTTTTAATTAAATTCATAGGTTTGTTTTTGAAGAAGTGTTTTTTTGTTTTTGGATTGAATTGAAGTACAACATTTTCATTTCCATCATCTTTCATTTCAGCAACCTGAAGTGTTACTCTTTGTCCTGATCTTCTGTCTCTATGCTCAACTACAATTAGCCCAAGAGCATTAAGAGAAATTTTAGGAATTTCGATTGGTGCTGAGGAAAGTCTTAAAATTGTTTCTTGGGCAGTGTTTGCGTGGAATGTTCCATATACACTATGACCTGTTCTCATTGCCTCAAATAAAACTTCTGCTTCTTCTTTTTTTCTGATCTCTCCAATGATAATTCTATCTGGTCTCATTCTCAGAGAGTTTACAATTAAGTCAAGCATAGAGATTCCACCTTTTCCTTCCTGATTTGCCTGCCTTGCTTCCATTGGAACCCAGTGAGAATATTCTGGCAGTCTGATTTCTCTTGTATCCTCAACAGAGATTATTCTTTGGTTTGCTGGAATGAATGTACTTATTGCATTTAAAAAAGATGTTTTTCCTGAACCTGTTCCTCCAGCAACAATTATTGAGAGCTCATTTTCCATAGCAATCCAGATAAGAGCAAGAGCAATTGAGGATGAAGTTTTTGAATTTATCAAATCAGAAACAGTCCATGGTTTGTCAGAGAAACGTCTGATTGTCATTGTTGATCCTTTTGTTGAAATAGGATTTAGTGTTGCGTTAACTCTGTGTCCCCCTCTTAGGTGTGCATCTAAAAGAGGATTAAGATTTGAGAAGAATTTCTTGTTTTCAAGAGCCACTCTTGATGCAACATTTTTGATTTCCTCTTCACTTAGAAATTTTAGATTTGTTTTAAGCCAGCCAAATTTTCTGTGATATATCATGATTTCTGCTTCAGCTCCATTTATTGTGATTTCCTCTATGTTTGAATCTGAAATAAGAATATCAACAAAACCAAGATCAAGACTTTTCTGGACAATGAATGTAACCATTCTGTCCTTGGTTTCAGTGTCAAGCATTGGAAGATAAAATTTAAGTAACTCTTCAACTTTTTTTATGTATGCTTTTTTCAGATTTTCATAACTGAAGTTTTCATCGGCATTTTCAAAGATACCTTCCCTTAGAAGATCTTCTTTAATTTTTTCGATAATATATGAGGTGTATTCTCCAATTTCAACAATCCCAACTTCATATGTTTTTACAAAGTCCTTTTCATTTGAATAAATTAGAATTGGAATGTCTGTGTTTTCAAATTTCAAGGAGTATCTATCAACAATTTCCATTTTCTTAGCATTCCTCTTCTATTTTGTCTTTTGAAATCATTTTAGGCAAGCTTTTTTGAGTGAAGTGTTTTGTTTACTGTGTTTTTTAGTATTGTTTTCTTTTCCTTGTCAACTGGCAAAGTGTCAATGTAAAAGAAGATTTTTTTGTAGAGTGTTTTTAATTCTGCAGGATTATTGCTTTGTTTCATTTTTTCAAATAGCATGTTAATCTCATCAATCAGTTTCTTGTTTGTGTTTTTACCTTGAGGGATATCTTCAACTTTTACTTGAGGTTCATTTGGTGTTTGAGAGGGTTGTGTTTCTTCTTTGTGATAATTAGGCAATCTTAGAGTTTGTATTTCTTTTTCAATGTCTCTTTTTTCCATAGAATATTTTTGAGGTATAAGTTCAAGTTTTGATCTGATTTCCTCAAGGTTTGTTTCGTTTATTTTTCCTCCTTCTTTTATGTGTCTAATGTAGTCTTTTGCCTCTTCAATTATTTTTGAGGAGTTGTAGCTCTCAAGAAAAGTGGAGACGGAATTTTTTACAATGAGAGAATTTATTGAGGCGTAAAGTTCATTTATCTTTTCATATTCAGAAATTTTTAGTTCAAGGAGTACATTGGGAAGTTTTTCAAATTGGTATATTATTTCATCATATGTCAAAATTACATTATCAAGATCATTTTTGAGGTAGTATGAATGAAATTTCTCTGTAAGCTGAGAGATTATCTGTTTTCTTGATTCAAATTCTACTTTGTATTCCTGAGTCAAGTATTGCTGGGCTTTGATCAAAAGAGAAGATATTTTGATTTTTTCTTCAGTCAAGTCACTTAAGAATACTTTTGGCGTTTTGGCGATTATTGAGTGCAATTCTTCTATGTTTGATTCAATTTCTTCTATGTTTGAAGGGGTCATGCTTTTTGCCAGATCTGCTGCTTTTTGCTTTAGCGTTGTTCTTATCTGAACAAGTTGAGTTTTTTTGAAATCCTGCAAAAATTCATTGATCTTTATTTCCCTTGATTTTATCTGTTCGTAGATCTGGGATTTTGAGACTAATATTTCTTTTGGAAACATTGAATATTTTTGAAGGATGCTATCAAAAAGCTGGATTGTTTTTCCAAACTGCATTGCTTGCATAGCACTGTCAAGCTGATTTAATTCCTGAGTAATTTGTGTGGTTAGTATTTCTCCATTTTTTTTTACTTTAACTAAAAATTCTTTTGAATATTTGCTTCCCAGGTTTTTTAGGGCAAGATCTCCTTTTCCTTCTATTCCCAAAAACTTGTTTGGCAAATCTTCATCAAAACCTTTTATTTCATCGTAAACTTTTTTCAGGAATTGAAAATCCTTGCTTAGTCCTTGTTTTTCATAATCTTGAAGTTTTTCTTCAACGTCTTTTTGGAAACTCAAGTCTATTTTTTCTTCAACTTTCTTCTTTTTCTTTTTATGTTCTGGTTCGTCCGTGTACTTGCTTAAGAAAGAGTCTATGTCAATGCTCATTTTAGAATGCCTCCAATTCCTTTTTGTATTTTAACCATGCTTTTTCGATTCTGAGTTCTTCATATCCTTGAGTTTTTGCCCTTTCTTCAAATAGTAGTTTGATATCGGTTTCATATTCTGATATGAATTTTGGCCAAAGAGTTCTCATCTTCTCATAAGAGATGTCTTTTTCTTTCGATTTTTCAATGAATGTATCCTTTAAATTTTCAATGTCAAGTTGGTTTTTGCTTTTGCTTTTGTCTTTTTTTTCTACAAATGTAACATATCCTTCAAACCCAGAATATTGCAGTTTAACAATTTTAAATTCTTCCAAAATTATGAGCCATTTTTCAATTAATTCTTGTGGCAATTTCAACTCCCTTTTTATCTGACTTAAGGAAACTTTCTTTTTTTCCTTGATAATGTCCATTAGATTGTCAACGGGAGTGGTTAGAATTTTATTTTGCATACTTTTTTTTTACAATGGCTCGATTTATTAGTTTATAATTATTTAAAAGTGATGAATTTAGCTTGTTTCGTATTTTCTAATCTTTTCCCTTAAAATCAGGAAAAAAGCCACATATAAAATCACACTAATTATCAAGTAAATTGATGCAATGTATATGAAGGTTTCAAGTATGGAATTTATTGACTGAATTATTGGTAGGTTGGGAAGAGTCTGAAGGGCATTTGAAATTACTTGATCTTGTTGCTCAGGAATAAATGAAAGTAGTTTTTCTGGTTGCAGGAAATAAAACAACACCAATGAAAGGATGAAAGTTGGGATGTAGGAGATTAGATTGACTTTTGAGATGTAATAGGGGATGTGCGAGATTATTAATTCTCTTTTGAATAATTTGAAGTGGGCATAATAGGAAGCAAATGAGAGCAGGAACAATATTAGGGAAATCAAAGCATAAAATTTCCATTTAGATCCTAATTCTTCAAAGCTTGTGTTGATTTTTTCAATTGAATTGTAATCTTCTATTATTGGAATTAATTCGGGAGGGATTTGAGATTGAACACTTTCATCTGATGTTAGTGTTTGCATCATTACATCGTATTGTGTAACTTTTATTCCATCACAAACTTCGGGTACTTGTATTTTTTTAGACTCACAATCCTCTCTGATATTTTGAAGTTCTGATGTTCTTTGCGAGATGTCTTGTGAAAATATGTCATATGCAATTATGGATTTGTACTCATTAGGAATCATTTCTCCCATTCCGGCGATAGGCACTGTTGTTTTTGGGATGTTATTATTTTCAAATTCGACTATTACCAAAGAGAGGAAAATGTTGGCAAAAGTTCTTTTTGTATTTGTTGAAAGAGATTCATCAAGACCAAGATTTGACCAGATAAGATTTATGTCATTGTCTGATAGTTGTCCAAGAGTGATTGTTCTTTTTTCTTCGTTTTCGGAAAGTATTAAGTTTATGCTGGCTTGTTCGTTTATTTGGGCATTGTCAAGAAGCATGTCTGGGTTTTCTTTTATGGTATCTATAATTGTCTGAGGTCCAAGAGCTTCAATTAATAATTTTTCTTCATCATTTAATCCGAGGTTGTCAAGATTATTCATTACTTCAGTTTCAATTTGAGAGTTCATGTCAGAGGATATTTCATTAACATATGAAAGAGGTATGCCTGTTTCAAGCATTTGAGGAGTTGTTGAAATAAGATTCTCATAAATCTGAGTTACAACCAGTTTTGCAAACTGGATTTTCTGAGGGATATCAAGTTGATTTCCGAAAAATGCCTGTTCAATTTTTTCGAAATATTGTGCCTGATTCTGAGTAAGATTTAAGTTATATATTTTCTGAAGTTTTGTTGATGATGCCAAAAGAACAGTTAATTTTTCTCCAGTTTTATCTGGGAGTTGAGATAAGAGTACATCATCAAGATTGTCTGCAACCATATAATCTATGCTTGGCTGGATTGATTCACTGATTGTCTGTGCATTTGAACCGATTGCATAAAATACAAATGCTATTGTTGCGAAAATTACTGCAAATGAAACTAATGAATTGGTTAATGCTTTGAAAGAGTTATCCCAATGTCTTCCTATAAAATAAATAATCATTCCTAAAACAAGCAAAAACAAAGGCATTGCAAGACTTAATGAGTTAATAGAACTAAAGTCTGAGTTTATCATGAATTGGGTTATTACGTTCTCTATTTGAGTGAAAAGAACATATCCTGCGTACAGTATCAGTATTAATCCTAAAAATATCAATATGCCTCTTGCATAAAAGTCTTTTTTGTCCATTAATTTATTTTGAGAATTTTCCTTTTAAAAAATTTAGTTGTGAGTTAAGAGTTTATAATGATAATTTATTTTGTGTTCAAATCAATTATGGATAGGGTGATTGTGTCAAGCTGACCAAGAATATCCTTGAATAATTGTGTAATTACCAAGTATAAATTTACATTGTCTTTCAAATCTTCTCTGAGGGTTTCAAAGTCTCTTAATAGGGATTGCTTTTTGTCAAGGTGGAGTTTTAGATTATTTTGTATGTTTATGTTTTTCTCAAGCAAGTTTGTTATGAATGTGAAATAGTTTTCCATGTTTTTTAGTGTTGTTCCAATATGGTGCATGTGCTCTTTTTTTATGTCTTTGAGGTATCTTGCAACTCTTTTTGCAATGTCTCCTATTGTTTCAAGTGAAGAGACAATTCTGTGGTAATGTATAGAATCTTTTATCTGCTGTGTATCATTTAATGAATCCATATTGTAGTTGATGGCTTTTTGTGCCAGAAATGTAAGCTTGTTGATGTTTGAGTCCAAGGACGATATAAAGAATTGATTGTTTGATTTTTTGTCAAATTCTATTAGCTCTTTTAAGAGCATTTTTTCCATTTCAATGATTTCTCTTATTAATTTGCAAAGGTCCAGCTCAGATGTGTTTGTAAGATCTTTTAGAGTGATGTGGTCTTTGCTTATTTCAACAATTTCAACAGAAGAAAGTTTTTCTTTTAAAATTTTTATCTCTTCAAGCCTTTCAATTACGTCTTTTCCATTTATTTTTATGGTTTTGTAATTCTTAAGGTAATAGGAAATTAGTTCTCTGTTGAACAATTTAAGAGGTTTGTTGTCCAGATTAATCTGAGCAATTCTTTCTTCTTTTTCTTTTTCCAAAGAAATAATTAAAGAGTTGTCATTTTGAGTGATATTTACTTCATTTCCTTTTCCTAGATTATGCTTTTTTATCCAGTCTTGAGGGATTGTAAGAACATAAGATGAGTTACCGAATTTGATGATTTTTCGATTTTCCATAGAATTTTAAATATACTTCGATTTAAAAATATATGTAACATATGTTTTAGTTCTCTTCTTCTTTTAATTCATAAACTTCTTTTAAGTATCTTAAAAGTATTGATGTAATTGAGATTATTATTGGACCCAAAATGATTCCTTCTATTCCAAATGCTATCAATCCTCCTACGAATCCTATAAATACCAAAGGAGGAGATATTGTTTCCTTATCACTCATAAGGATTGGTCTTACAAAGTTATCAACAAAACTTATTATGAATGTTCCATATACAAGCAGTCCTATTCCTGCAAAACTATCTCCAGTTAAAATCATATAAAGAGATATTGGGGCCCAAACAAGAGGAGTTCCAATATATGGTACCAAGGATACTATGAATGTAAGTGCAGTTACTATTAATAGATTTGGCACTCCAAAAATTATGTAACCTATCAATGCGATAGCAGTTTGGATCAATCCAGTAAGAAAGTATCCCTTGAAGAGAACTTTAAGATTTTTTGTTATATTTCTTAGGATTTCATTTTGTTTTCTTAATGTTAGTGGAATGTATTCATTCATTGCAGAGAGCATTTTCTTGTTGTGAATCAGGATGTAGTATGAGATGAAAAGTATGATGAAAAAGTAAACTATTGTTTTTGGGATGGAAGAGAAAAAATTCTTTGAAAGATCTATGATGTAGAGAACAACTGGTTGAACAAATTCGCTAAAATCTATTGATGAAAGAGTAGTCGAATTTGAGAATTTTTCAATGAAATTTGCAGTAATTTCATTTAGTATTTCTGGATTTTGTATGTAAACCTTGTATTGTACAAGTATTTTTATTATGCTTAAGATAAGGAAGTATGACAAGAATGCCAAAGGAATGAATATTACAAATGTCCCTGAGAGCAGAGCAAGAAGAGAGCTTAATCTTTTGTTTTTGATTTTTTCTAAAAAGAATTCGTAAACGGGATATAAGAAGTACGATAGTATTAATGAATAAATTATAAGTGCAAGTATGTCTTTTATTACAAAAAAAGTTAGCAGCAAGAATATTATTGCGATTATCAGTATGAAGTTCTTTTCGCTGTCTATTGAATATCTTCTTGCCATTTTTATTTAATTTTTGATTTGTGTTGAAAGAGATTTGGTTGCTTTTTTTATTTTGTCAAGAAAGTCCATCTCTTTTTCAAGTATGTTTTGGTTTGAGAGAGTTTCATCTCCAAAAAGTTCATTTTTTATTGCAATGTTTGAAATCTTGACACATCTCAAATTTAGCAGTTCTGTTGTGAGTTTTTTTGAGTTTTTGTAGATGTTTTGCTCTTTTTTTAATTTTAATTTGTCATCAGAGTTTTTAAGTTTTTTTATTTCTTCCTTTTTGTCCTCAAGAAATTTATTTAGAGCTTCATAGAATAGTTCAGGAAGAGTTTGCAAAGATTTTGTTCTTTTTTCTTCTCTTAAAATGTTGTATAGTGAGTTGAATGTCAGAAGAGGAATTTGAGAAGTAGAATTTTGCATATCTGTCATAATAAGATTTATTGATTTTTGGAAGTATATAAAGTTTTTGTGTGAGGTGTTAGGAATTATAGTTTTCCTCAGTTTCAACTTTTATTGAGTGTTTTTTTAAAAGAGAACAAAATACACCATCTCCTTCAATGAGTTTTCCTGAAAAGGTTCCATCGTAGATTTGTCCACAGCCGCAAGAAGGAGATCTTGCTTTTAGTATTGCTTTAGTTGCTTTTGAAGTTAAAGCTATTTTTAGAGCTTCATTTGCTCCTTTTTCAAATTGAAGAGTTACCTCTTTTCCTTCTTTTGTGAAAACTTTGTTTCCTTTTTGCTCTGCAGCAGGTCTTGGTGTTGGCAGGCCACCTAATTGCTCAGGACAAATAGGAATTGCTTTACCTTGTTTGATTAGTTCAATTATTTTTTCATTTGGTTTTGTATTGGCATCATATCTGCAATTTATTCCTGCAAGGCATGCACTAATAATTATCATAAAATAGATTTAGTTTTGAATTTTTATAAACTTTTAGAATATTGAAAGGCGGAGGTGGGAAGCTCAACAATCGGAGATTCTTGGCTCCAAAGGTTTGAAAAATCCCACTCTTATTAAGAGGCGGAGGTGGGATTTGAACCCACGATCACAGGGTTGCAGCCTGTTGCCTTAGCCACTTGGCCACCCCGCCATGATTAGAATTAACTTGATTAATTTTATAAAGATTGTTGTTTTTAGATTATATTATGTTTTCGCGTTTCTTAGATGAAATTATTGGAATTGGAGCATCTCTTCCAGATGATCTTTTTTATGGAAATACTCAAAGAGGCTTAGTTCAAAGATGTTCTGAGAGAGGGGAATCAGAAATTGCTGGATTAGGATTGCAAACAAGAAGATTTTCAAATCAGGTTAAAAATCAAATGCATCCCAGAGAGAGATTGGAGTATTTTTGTAAATTTGAGTTAATTGATTATTCAAAAAATTTGGAAGATTATTTTGGATATTCTGTTAGAGAAGATTTGACGAAGTTAAAAATTAAATCTTCATAGGGGTTTTAGTTCTCCAGTTATTTTATCTATCTTAACTTCAGGACCAGGACCTATTGCTCCACAACTCATTGTGCCAGGATTGAGTTCTGTGTGACCTGCATCTGTTATTGTTACAGCAGTTAAGTCTTGTTCTAGGGCTTTGTTTATTAGTTGTAATAATTGTTCTTTTGATTCAACTTTGAGAGCAATTTTTTTCATGCCTTCTGATCTCCATTTTGAGAGGAGTTTCTTGTTTGATTGAAGTGTTGCCTCAACTGCAGCATGAGAGGCTTGCGCTGCAATTTTCCCTTTTGACATATTAAGATCGGTTCTGATTAGAAGTACTTGCTTTAAGTTTGACATAAATTAAGTTAATTAACAATATTTATAAACTTTAATACCTTTTATTCTACTATGGTGCAGTCACTGCGTTCGGTACCTTTTTAAAAATTAAAATGGTTTTAGATAAATTAGGTAGTTCTTTGAAGGATACATTGTCGAAAGTTAAGAATTCCTTGACTGTTGATAGGACTTTGGTTGAAGAAATTGTTAAGGAGATTCAAAAGGCACTTTTAGCATCAGATGTTAATGTAAGATTGGTTCTGGAACTTACAAAGACTATTCGTAAAAGAGCAATTGAAGAAGATAATCCTGAACTTTCAAAAAAGGACCATCTGATTACAATTATTTATGAGGAGTTAGCTAGGTTTTTAGGGGATGAGAAGGAATTTGAACTTAAGGAAGGTCAGAACAGAATTATGCTTGTTGGTCTTTATGGACAAGGTAAAACGACCACTGCAGGAAAACTTGGAGTTTATTTTAAGAATAGATCAAAGAAAGTTGCACTTATTTCAACAGATACCTGGAGACCTGCAGCATTTGAGCAATTAAAACAACTTGGTTCAAGGATCAATATTGATGTTTTTGGTGATACAACTCTTAAAAATCCGAATGAAATTTACAAGAAGTTTGAAAAAGAATTTTCAAAATATGATGTGATTATAATAGATAGTGCTGGAAGAGATAGTTTGAATGAAGAACTTGTTGAAGAGATTTCTTCTTTGAACAAGGTAGTTAAACCAACTGATACTTTTTTAGTTTTGGGAGCTGATGTAGGACAGACTGCTCAAAGACAAGCTGAGATGTTTAAAACAGAGCTTAGCATTTCAGGAGTTGTGATTACAAAGATGGATGGAACTGGTAAGGGAGGAGGTGCTCTTAGTGCGTGTTCTGTGGTTGAAGCACCAGTTAGATTCATAGGAGTTGGAGAAGGAATTGAGGATTTTGAGAGGTTCAATTCAACAAGATTTGTTTCATCACTTCTTGGAATGGGAGATTTGGAGTCTCTTTTAGAGAAAGCGAAGTTAGCTATTGATGAGAGCAAAGCAAAGGACATGCAAGAGAGAGTTATGTCTGGAGAGTTTGATTTAGATGATTTGTATGAACAGTTGAAGGCTATGAACAAGATGGGTTCGATGTCAAAACTTATGGGCATGATTCCAGGGATGGGAGCGATGAAGATTGATAAAAGTCAGATGAAGGAGCAAGAAGAGAGGCTTGAAAAATGGAAATACATTATGGATTCAATGACAAGATATGAAAAGAAAGATCCTTCCTGCATAGATGTCTCGAGAGTTAAAAGGATTGCAGAAGGGAGTGGGACTTCAATATCTAATGTAAGAGAGCTTTTGAAACAACATAAACAGATGAAGAAAATGATGAATATGTTCAAAGATCCTAGTGCAATGGAAGATTTGGATCCAGAAAGCATGGGACAGAATCCACAGGAAATGATGAAAATGATGAAGAAGTTTGGAGGGAATAAGATGATGAAACAGTTTATGAATAAGAAGAGATAAGTTATTTTTTTTAGGAGTTACAAATCCTTTTAATCTTTATTTTTGATTTAATGATATGGCAGAAATTGAGGAGAATCCGAACAATCCGACAATCACTCAAGTTGGGAAAGTAGAAGCTCCTTATTATTTTTTGATTAAATATAGAAGTGAGGCCGAAAGAGTTTATTTTTCTTCTCTTATTATGAAATTGATAAGACATCACGAACTCAAGGATTTTCATGTTGAGGAAAAGAAAGCCTTTATACAATCGAGAGTTCTTTACAATATGCATACATTGACAACTTCTCCTAATATTTCTTATGAAGAGCTTGAAAAGAAATTTGTTAGTTTCTTAAAAAACAATTAAAGAATTTTTTTTTTTTCTTTACTAAAAGATAATATCAGATTTTTAAGTTATTTTTCTAGATTTGGGATAAATGTGGGATAAAAAATTTATTTTTTGGATAACTTTCGGATAAAATTTATCCCAAGTTTTCCATTTTTATCCCAACAGAATTATATTTTTGAAAATATTAGGAGATATTTGTATGGAAACATTAGCAAGAAATATGGAACCGACATGGAATCAACCTCATAAAGTGGGGTTGGAAGTTAAATTGGGAGAAAGTAGTGTTATGATCCCTATTGGTGAAGGAGCTTTAAGTGCAAGAGCTTTACCTTATATTGAATTGGATCAGATAATCCAAGATAGTTTGTTTGTTCTTGATTCTTTGGGGATTTTCTCAAGAGATATAAATAAAAATCTTGTGATTGCTTCGACACCTGATGAAATATTAGATGTTATGAAATTAAGAAGTAGAGTTTATAATGAATTTGGTTATGATGCATTTCAGGACAAAATTCCGGGTTTTAATTTTGATAATTATGATAAAAATTCAGTTAACTTGATGTTTAATAGGAAAGGAGAAGTTACTGGATCTACTAGGATTGTATGTGATTCCAAAAATGGAGTTCCTACTGAGAATTATTATCCAAGTAGAAAAGGAATATTTGACTCTTTGAGGGAGGAGTATAAAGATCACTTTTTACCTATAGCAGAGTTGTCAAGAACTGTTATTGATTCAAGATTTAGAAAGACGGGCAGTGAGTTCAAGGAGATGTTTGCGGGATTGTATAGATTAGGAAATGAACTTGATGTTGGGACTTATGTTTTATCAATGGCAAAAAGGATGTATGAAGCATTGTATTCAAAATGTGGGATGGAAGTCTTGGGTTATGAATCAGAGGTTGAGGGAATGAAAGTTGATTGTGTTCTTTTGAGTTGGAATCCAAGAGAAGTAAATGATTTTTTTAAAAAGAGATTTCTTAGATATAGGTACCATTAAAATGATAGATGATGAATTTTGGCAAAAGTATTCAGAGTATTATGACAAATTTACTCCAAAACATCAAGTAAAATTACTTGAGTATGTTAGTAGTAGGTTATCTGGGAGCGTTTTAGATATGGGAATGGGAGTAGGTAAACTTCTTCCTTTTGCATCTAATGCTTTAGAGGTTATAGGTTATACTGGGATTGAACAGAATGCAAGGATGTTTGAAAGGGCTCAAGAAAAAGCGAACCTAATTGAAAGGTTTGAACCTAGTTTGTATTTATCTAATGTTTCAAACTTAGATGATTTGAATTTGAATAAGGATGAATTTGATTCTATGGTTTTTCTTAATGTTTTATATTCTAATGATAGTCCAATAGAGATACTGGATCTAGTAAAGAAAAGAATAAAACGTAATGGATATCTTATATTGAGTGAGCCTGCAAGAAAGATTTATCCTGAAAGGCTTCTTGAAGCAATGAATTTGGAATTTGGTAATAATCCTGATTATCTTGAGTATGTTGATATGAATAAACAATTAGTTGGGAAGGCTGTTACTTATAATATTGGCGAAATGGATTATTTTTTAAGAAAGCTTGGATTTAAAGTTATTGAGAGTTCAAATGAGTATTTTTTGGGTTCAAATATTACTTTTCTTGCCAGAAATGTCAAGAACTAGTGATTTCTGATTTAAAATCTTTGAAATTTCTTTTTCGTTTTTAGTTAGTTCTCTAGTATTTTTGAGTATTTTTAGATTTATAGTATTTTTTTCTTTTTTGTCGAGAGTTGTTTTATTGAAGCTGAATTCAACTACTCCTTTGCAGATTGAATTGAAATGATGTTCCAAAAATTTTAATTTCTCAGGATTATAATATTTTGAAAAAAAATTTCTCAAATTTGTTTTTATGGAATATTTGTATGGATTTTTGTTCAGGATTTCAATTTTTCCCATTCCAGAAATATCTGACATCTTTACTACTTGATAGAATATTTTAGTTTCATCTTTTGTGCCAAATAATTTTTTATGCATATCAACAGAATTCTTTCCTTGCATATTCCCTAGTTCTTCAAGAAATTTTTTCATTTTTTCATTGTTAAATTTGGATGTAAGTTCTATGAAGAAAAAGTAAGGAATAAGTACTCCATACATATTTATGACTTTTATGTATCCATATTCAATTTTTATTTTTTTATTTATCAATAATTTTTTTAACAGATTTCCAATGTCGGTTTTTCTTTGAATTATATTTTCATAGTTTTTTTGGACTTGTTCTTTGTCTTTTTTTTTGTCTGTTTTTGTAATTGAGTAATAAAAAGCCCGAGTTTTTGAATCATATGTCAATTCAGATTTTAGTTTTTTACTTAACAATTGTTCTAAAAAGTTTTGTATATATCCAAGAAGAATTTCTTCTGGATAAATTGATGGTGATTTTCCAAAAATGTTTATATAAGCTTTGTTTAAAGAGATGTTTTTTTGATAAAATATTATTTTGTTTTGGCTTATGTTTTTGAGGAGGATTTCTCCCATTCCAAGACCATTAATATATTCTAGGAATTCTTTTATGATTTGAATCTGGTTTTTTTTTCTGTTGTAAATTTTTTCAAATATTATTAATGAATCATACTTGGTTGAGTCTTTTAATATTTTCACGACTTCAGTTTTATTATAGGAATTTATTAATTTGTCAATTATTAAAAGAAAATGATTTATAGGAGTGAAATAACATTGTATGTTATTTTGAAACACTAATCCATCTTTAAATTCCAGTTTATAATTCATTTTCAATCAAGGTCATGTATTACAATTCCCTTGTTATTTATTTCCATTGGGTGCAGATCTTCGTTGTTTTTGGTTTTTCGCATTTTTTTAATGACAAGATTTCTTGAATAGTCTCCTCCCAAAGATTCATATTCGATTTTGATTACTCCGTCACATAAATACTGGGCAATTCTGTCACTGATTTTTTCTCCTTCTTGAGAGACTATTATGGAAGTCAATTCAGGTATTTCTTTGAATTTTGTTAAGAATGAATACAGAAATTTTTTGATACTATAATTGTCTACATGTCCACTTTTTGAATTTTCAGGAGTTATGAATGAGAGTGTAGTTATTGAATCTATCACTATTCTTTTGGATCCAGTATTCTCAATAATCTCAATCATTTCATTTATTGTATTTTTTGATATGTCTTCAGTTCCAATTGATATTATTCTTACTTTTTTTGATTTTTCCAGTTTTTGGAAATCCCATCCAAATTGTGCAGCTTGCTCAAGAAGAGAATCTTTTTTTTCTTCAAATGAGAAGTATATTCCTTTTTCATTTTCCTTTGTTGCACCATTGTAGAGATATTCTAGGGAGAAGATTGTCTTTCCAGTTCCAGGACCTCCACTTATCAAGATATTACTACTTATAGGAAATCCTCCTTCAACCAATTTATCAAATCCAGGAATGTTTGTTTTTGTTCTTTGATTTTTGTTTGCCATTCTTAATATTTATTTACACAAAATATCATTATTTTTTTTGTGTTTGTTTCAATTGTTTTACATTTTATGCTGTCTGAGAGCATAATATTGTGTCTGTAGTCTCTTGGAACTAGTATGTATTTTGTTGAGTCTCTTTTTCCTCTTTGGACTAGTCTTGTAAAATCGTTTAAATTTTCTTCTGAAAATATATGAATTTTTTCAAGTTCTCCTGCAAGATCTGAGTATTCATTGTTTGTTATTTCCAGTGTCACAGTCACTTTATCATTGTTTGTCTGAATTTTTGTAATCTTACCCATGACATTTTAATTATATGTTATTTTATATACTTTTTTATTAATTTTGCAAAGAACAGGTATTTTTGGATAAATTTTGATGCTTTTTTTCAATTTTTTCAATTTTTTTTTGACAAATAACTTATCTTTTTTTATTTCCAAATTGATTGAAGAATATTTTTGAGGTTGGATCATCCTTACTTATAGAAGGATTTTCAAGAGGATATCCTACAGGAATTATTGCATCAACTATTTTCTCAGGAGGAATTCCCAAAAAATCTTTTAATACTTCATTGTCATATGCTTCAACCCAGCATGCACCCAAGTTATGGAAATGTGCCATCATTAAAATATTTTCAATTAGGGCTGCTGTATTCTGAATTGCGTAGGTTTGTCCTTCATTTGGGTACATTTCGCATAGGTGATAGTTGTCTCTTACAATTATTATTAACATTGGGGCATCAGATATCCAGTATTGTTGGAATGCAAGTTTTCCTAGTTCGTATTTTTTCTTTTTATCTGAGATGAGAATTATGTTATAATTTTGTATGTTTCCGGCTGCTGGTGCGTTTAATCCGCATTCGACTATATCATGTATTATTTCCCAAGGAACTTCTTTGTTTGAAAATTTCCTAATACTTCGTCTTGTTCTGAATTTTTCTGAGGCAATTTTGGGCAAATTGTTTTTTAGTTCATCTAATTCTTTTTGAAGTCTTTTAATAATTTTTTCTGGAGGTTCTTTTGATGGGTTGCTATCTGGAGAATAGTAGGAGTTGCTTGAAGATGCAAATAGGTTTTTGATTTTGTCTTTCATGATATTTCATTGAATAAGGTTATTTATAATATTTTCTTATAATCTTAAAAGAACTTATCTAATTTTGAGGATTTGTCATTCAAACTTTTCTTGTTTCTTTTCTGCATGGTTTGTTTGAATTCCTGTTTTATCCTGATTTCTTCTTTTTCTTCTATGTTTTCTTGAACTTGCTTTGCCCTATCAAGAACTTCTTTAGGAATTCCTGCAAGTTTTCCTACATAGATTCCATATGATTTGTCTGTTCCTCCTTTGACAATTTTTCTTATGAATTCGACTTTTTCTCCTTCTTCTCTTACAAGTACATTGTAGTTTTCGATGTTGTCATAAAATTCGGAGAGTTTGTTTAATTGATGATAGTGTGTTGCAAAGATTGTGTCTGCTTCAATGCTTGATAGTTGCTCAGTTACTGCCCATGCTATTGCAAGTCCATCGTAGGTGGAAGTTCCTCTTCCAATTTCATCTAACAATACTAGTGATTTGTTTGTTGCATTGTTCAGGATGTTTGCAGTTTCAGACATTTCTACCATGAATGTAGATTGACCTTCTGAGAGTTCATCATGAGCACCAATTCTTGTGAATACTCTATCATATATTTTTAGGGTGGCAGCAGTTGCGGGAATGAATGAACCTGATTGCGCCATTATCGTTAAAAGTGCATTTTGTCTTAAGAAAGTGCTTTTTCCTGACATATTTGGGCCTGTAATTATTTTAAGAGATTCTTCTTTGTTGAAGAGAGTATCGTTTGGTATGAATGAGGATACGAATTGTTCAACTATTGGGTTTCTTCCTTCAGTTACGTTAGTAATATTTTCATCAAATTTTGGCCGGGTGTAGTTGTAGAGTTGAGAGTTTAGAGAAGAAGTTGCAAGAACATCCAAAAGAGCAATTTTTTTTGATATTTCCTGGAATTTTTTTGTGTATGTTTTTAGTTTTGTTATTAGATCGTCAAATATTTCTAGTTCAAGAGTTTTTATTTTTTCTTCTGCACCAAGTATCTGGTTTTCTTTTTCTTTTAATTCAGGTGTAATGTATCTTGATGCATTTACCAAAGTTTGTTTTACTTCATAGTCCTCAGGTACTTTTCCACTTTGGGATTTAGGGATTTCTATGTAGTATCCAAATATCTTATTGTATTTGATTTTCAGAGTGTTTATTCCTGTTCTTAATCTTTGGGTTTCTTCAAGTTCTTTTATGAAATCTTTTGAGTTGTGAGTAATTGAGAATAGTTCTTCTAGTTGCTGAGTGTATGTTTTTTTTATGAATCCTATGTCTCTTGTGTGGGATGGAGCATCATCAATTATTGCCTTGTCAAGCAGATCTGTTATTTGAGGAAGTGAGTCAAGTTTTTTTATATCTTGAATTAGTTTGGTTTGGAATATTTGGAGTATCTGTTTTAGCTGGGGAATTTTTTGCAAGGATATTTTTAATGCAAAAAGATCTTTAGGAGATGCAACTCCAGATGATATTCTCGAGGTGATTCTTTCTATGTCTGAGAATTCCTCAAGTGTTTCTCTTATGTCATTTCTTTCCAAAGAGAGTTCGTTTATTTCTTCAATTGCATCTAGTCTTTCATTGATTTTTTTTACCTCTAATAATGGGTTTGTTAAATGTTTTTTGAGAAGACGAGAACCAGCTGAAGTTTTACACTTGTTAAGAATTCCAAATAGAGTTTTTGATGTGTCTTTTGAGAATATGCTTTCAGTTATTTCCAAGTTTCTTAGAGAGATTGCATCTAGTATCATGTTTGATGAGAGAGAGATGTATTTTAAAGAGTTGATGTGGGAAAGTTCTAGTTTTTGGAGTTTGTATATATAAAATAAAAGTGCTCCTGAAGATATTATTGAGTATTCTTTTTGATCTAGTCCTAATTGATCACCAGTATGTCCGAATTGTTTTTTTAGAATTTCATTTGCATAGTTTAAATTGAATCTTATGTCTGAGAGAAAGTTGTAGTAGATATTTGAGTTTTTTATGAATTCTTTTAGTCCTCTGGCAAATGAGGATTCGTTCATTATAATCTCATTTGGAGAGTATTTTCTAATAGTTGTTTTTATATCATCTAGGTTTGTTATTTGAGTTGTGAGAAATTCTCCTGTTGTGATATCAACAAGTGAAAGTCCGTATTTTTCTGAGATGTTTTTTGGAGAATAAATGCACATTATGAAGTTATTTTCAAATGATGGTAAGTACTCATCTTCAAGAATTGTTCCTGGAGTTATTATTCTTGTGATGCCTCTTTTTACTAATCCTTTTGCTTGTTTTGGGTCTTCAAGCTGTTCGCACATTGCAATTTTGAAGTTGTTTTGAACCAGTTTTCTGATGTATGGGGTGATAGAGTGAAATGGCACACCTGCCATTGGAGTGTCTCCTCTTTTTGTTAGTGTGATTCCAAGTACTTGTGAGCAAGTTTTTGCATCATCATAAAATGTTTCGTAAAAGTCTCCTGCCCTGAATAAAAGTATGCAGTCTGAGTACTGCTGTTTTAGTTCCAAAAATTGTTTCATCATTGGAGTTACTTTTTCAGGGACTTCCATATGAATTGAAGGGTTTGGTGTTTTTATAAGTTTTTTGTGTGCTGAGGTTTTAAAAATCTTTTTTAATTTACATAAATATTTTTTTTCTTTAATTTTTGTAATTTTATCCAAACTTGAGTTATTTTTATCCAAAATATATGAATATTTTCAAAACTTTTTAATTAAGTTTATAAATTTGGAGTTATTATTGATAAATAGGTGTTTTTATAATGTCCCATGATGATTTGGTAAATTTTGCTACAAGATTTAAAATAGATAAATTTTCAACATTAGGAACTGATATGTTAAAATTATTGACTGACAAAGATTTGGGCTGGGGCGAATTAGCTGATTATATCTCAGAGGACCCATCATTGAGTGCAAGAGTTTTGCATATTGCTAATAATTCTGTTTTGTATGCTTCTTTTATTAGTGGAAGAATTGAGAGTTTGAATCTTGCATGCTCAAGATTAGGTCCTAATGAACTTTTGAAAATTATTCTTTCACATAAGCTTTCTGAAATTTATAATGATTCAAAGCTTAGAGATATTCTTAATTTTAGTCTTTTGACATCTGAAAACTGTAGTATATATTATGACGGGATTTTTAATGAAGAAGAATACCCAGGTGCAGATTCCATGTTTTCTGTTGGTTTGCTGAGTAGGATAGGTTTTGCTTTTGCTTATGGAGAAAGGAAGAAATCTGATGAGGTTTTGGTTAGTCAGGGTTGTCTTAGTATAGAAGAACAGGAAGAAAAGTTTGGATTTAATAATATGGATTTAGGTTCAACAATTTTGAATAGTCTTGGGTTTCCTGATATTTTTGTTTATGTTACTGCCACAAATCATGAAAGAAAAAGGGTTGCTCAGAACAAGGCATTGAGTAGTTATTTAATAAATAAATTTGATAGGGCAGCAGAATTGCTTAGATGTTCTGAACAGGTTTCTTCTAATATTTTAGATGTTCCTGAAAATGGGTATATTAAGTTTTTTGAAGGTGATTTCTCTAATTTGGATTCTGGTGCTTTAGAAGATAGGATTGATTTTGGGAAAGTCGATTTTGTTAAAAGAAGATATTTTTCTGAAAGAGATTTTTCTGAAAGATTTAAGATATCTTTTGAAAAATATAAGAGACATAAATCTTCGGGTGTGATAAAATGAATGTTCAAGAAAATGTGGATATCTTGGTAGAATTAGAAAATTTAAAAAGAGCAAATGAGGAATTAAAAAGAAGGAACCAGGATCTTGAAAGTTTAATTCTTAGTGTTAAGCCCAAGTCTTATCTGGAGGAACTTGAATCTGAAAGGGGAAAGGTTCTTGCCACTATCAAGAATTGTGTTATTCCTTATTATCAGCCAAAGGTTGATTTATTAAGTGGAGCAATTGTTGGTGCTGAAGCTCTTGCAAGAGTTATGGAAGGAGGTAAAGTTTTTGGTCCAGATAGAATCTTAAAAGCCTCTGACAAATATAATTTAATTTCTGTTTTAGACGGAGTTGTTTTTGATAAAGTTTGCAGAGATATAAGAACTTGGCAAGATAAATATTCAATATTTGTGCCAATTGCAGTTAATGGTTCGACAAGAACTTTTGAAAATACTAATTTTGTTGAAGATGTAAATATTTCATTGAATAAGTATGGTTTATCTGGAGAGATGGTTGAACTTGAGTTGACAGAACAAATTTCAGAAGAGGATTCAGGAATTATTAAAAAAAATATGGATGAACTTATACGTTGTGGAATTCAGATATGGATAGATGATTATGGTGTTGGTTATTCTGCAGCTGCAAGATTGAAATATTTTCCAATAACAGGTTTGAAAGTTGACAGATCTTATGTTAGGGATTATGAAGATGATGTAAATAAAATATTAATTGCTTCCATGTTTGAGATTGCCAGAAATCTTGGGATGAGTACAGTTGGAGAGGGTATTGAAAGTGTAGGCCATTGTGCTTATCTTACTGAGCTTGGTTGTAATCATGGCCAAGGATATTTTTTTGCAAAGCCAATGCCTGCAGAAGATTTTGGAATGATTCTTGCAAGTGGAAAGCAGTATGATCTGAATACTGGTGAGTTGGTTTGATTTGTTGTTTTTTTATAGAATAAAAAGATATAAAAAAGAGTGTTTTTTGAATTTGTTATGGATACAAATAAGGGAGAGCAAGGTTATTTGAATTTGCTTAAAGAACTTCTTGAACAAGGTGCATCAAAGGACGATAGAACAGGAGTTGGAACTATTTCCAAGTTTGGACATCAGCTTAGATTTGATTTGAGTAAAGGGTTTCCACTTCTTACAACAAAGAAAGTTTTTATGAGGGGAATTACTCATGAGTTGCTTTGGTTTTTGAAGGGAAGTACTAATATTAAATATTTGGTAGATAATAATGTTGGTATTTGGAATGAGTGGCCTTTTGCGGCGTATTTGAAGAAGAATGATTTAGAAGAGAAATTTCCAAGATATTCAGAGGAGTGGTATGAGAAGTTGAATTGGTTTGTTGAACAAGTAAAGCAAGATGATGAGTTTGCTGCGAAGTGGGGTGAGCTTGGACCTGTTTATGGTAAGCAATGGAGAGATTTTAATGGATTTGATCAGATTAAATGGGTTGTTGAAGAGATTAAGAAGAATCCAAATTCTAGGAGGTTGATTGTTTCTGCTTGGAATGCCTCAGAAATTGAGGAGATGGCAAAGTCAGGTCTTCCTCCATGTCATACTTTGTTTCAGTTTTATGTTAAGGATGGAAAGCTTTCATGCCAGCTTTATCAGAGGAGTGCTGATGTGTTTTTGGGAGTGCCTTTTAATATTGCATCGTACGCTTTATTGACTATGATGGTGGCTCAGGTTTGTGATTTGGAGCCTGGAGATTTTGTGCATACTTTTGGTGATGTTCACATTTACAATAATCATATTAAACAAGTTCAGGAGCAGCTTTCAAGAGAGATTCGTGAGTTACCTAAGATGAAGATCAATTCAAATGTGAAGGATATTTTTGAGTTCAAGTTTGAGGATTTTGAGGTTGTAGATTATGATCCACATCCTCCAATTAAGGCTCCGGTTGCTGTGTGAAAATGGTAGTTTATTCTTTGATTGCTGCTGTGCCTGATAATTGGGTTATTGGAAATGGATTGAAGATTCCATGGTATATCCCAGAAGATTTTAAGTTGTTTAAGCAGAGAACTACAGATTCTGTAGTTATCATGGGAAAGACTACTTGGGATTCACTTCCAATAAAACCTTTGCCAAATAGAGTTAATATTGTTTTGAACAAGGAAAGAGAAGAAGTAGAAGGAGCTATTGTTTGTTGCTCGATTGATGAGGCTTTAAAGGAGGCTTCTAAGTATGGGAAAGAGATTTTTTGTATGGGAGGAGCTTCAATTTATAGACAGATGATTGGAGATGCCACTTATTTGTATATTTCTCATGTTAGAGGAGAGTTTGAAGGAGATGTGTTTTTTCCCAAGTTTGATGTGAATGATTATGAAGTTGTTGAAGAAGTTCCTTTTGAGAAGTTTGTGTTTAGGAAGTATCGAAAGAAAGAATAAGTTTATAAATAAATTGTTCTATACTATAGTTAGGTTAGAAATAAATTAATGATATTTTATATCTTTTATTTTACTCTTTTTAGAGGTTTTTGGACGGATTTCGTGGGAATTTTCTAAGTAAGAGTTCTAAGGTTTATTTCTATTCTGCAAAAAAATTTACGATTAAAATATAGAAAAATGGTAAAAATGTACGCAGTAGGTGGAGTTGATGAAGCTGGAAGAAATATGATGGCTTTTGAAGTCGGAGATGAAATTATTATTTGTGATATGGGTTTGCAGTTGTCAAATCTTGTATTGTATAATGATGAAGTTGACAAGATGGATTTGGATGGTCTTGTTGAAAAGAACATTGTAGCTGATCCTAAAATGCTTATGGATAAGAAGGACAAGGTGAAGGCTATTGTTGTTTCACATGCTCATTTGGATCATGTTGGAGCAGTTCAGTATATGGCAAATTTGTTTCCACAGGCTCCAGTTTATGGAACTCCTTTTACAATTGAAGTTTTGAAAGTTTTGATGAAGTCACAAAGAAATGTTGCAGCACCTTTGAAGAATAAGTTCATTAAAGTAAATGTTAATTCATCTTTTACACTTCCATCAGGACTAGAGGTAGAGTTGATTAATGTTACTCATTCAATTCCACAGGCAGCAATTGTTGCAATTCATGATCCTGAAGGAATTATATTGTATGCAAATGATTTTAAGTTTGACAACAGACCTGCATTAGGACAGAGAACTAATTATCAGAGGTTGAGAGAGCTTGATGAGATAGGAATTAAGCTTTTAGTAGTTGATAGTGTTAGAAGTAATCTTAAGAGAAAGACTCTTTCAGAGATTGTGGTTAAAGAGATGCTTAGAGATATCTTTATTGAGACAGATATTGTTAACACACAGGCTGTTATTATTACTACTTTTGCATCCCATATTACAAGACTTAAGTCAATTATGGAGTTAACACAGGAGCTTGGAAGAAAGCTTGTCTTCCTTGGTAGAAGTATTTCAAAGTATGGAAAAGCAGCTAAGAATGCTGGAATTATTGATTTTAGAGAAAAGGGAATTGAGATTGCAGAGACACCACAGGAAGTTAATAAGTGGCTTGATATAGTTAACAAGAACAAGAAGGATTACATTATTGTTTGTACAGGACATCAGGGAGAGCCTAATGCAGTTCTTTCAAAGATTGCTGAGGGTAGAACTCCTTTTGAGCTTAAGGAAGATGACAAGGTTGTTTTCTCGTCAGAAGTTATTCCTACACAAGTTAACATTGAAGCAAGACAAGTTTTGGACGCTAAGCTTGATTCATTCAGATGTAAGGTTTTCAAGGATATTCATGTTTCAGGACATGCTTCAAGAGAGGATCATAGGGACATGCTTGGTATGATTCATCCTAAACACATTATCCCAGTTCATGGTCATGTAAGATTAAAGGAAGGTATGATTGAGCTTGCTGAAGAGCTTGGATATGAAGATGGAAAGACACTTCATGTTATTCCAGATCAGCAGATTATTGAAATCAAGTAATCTTTTCTTTTTCTTAACTTGAGAGTAATTATTTTAGAAAGATTTTTATAGTTATTAGTTTCTTGTTGTTTTAGGAGAGATTAAATGGTTTTAGATCTTGAGGGTTATAAGGAATTATTTGAGGGATTATATATAAGTGAAAGAGTTTATAGTGGAGTTGGAGAAAAAACTCAAATTGAAGTTAAAAAGAATTTTGTTGTTTCGACATATTATTATAGAACTCCGACTTTGGAATCTTTTTTGAATGAACTTAAGAGAGGAGCTAGTGATGTTGTTTATGCAAGAACAACTCCCGAAAAGATATCAGAAAATGAATTCCTAGAGCTTATGGACACATTTGATTCTGAGTTTTTAGTTCGAATTTCTGATGGAACATATGATATAAGACTTGAAGAAAAATTTAGGAAAAAATTGGAGTCTGAAAGTTCACTTGAAAATAAATTGTATGTTGAAATAGAATATGGAACTATTGATAGTTCAGCAATTGATTTTACTGAAGATGTTTATGATTATTTGAATCTCAGATGGTCTGCAAAAATTTGTTTAGAAAATGGCAATCTTCCTGATTTTCAGACTTTGAAATCACAAATTGATCAACAAGTTGATAGTTCACCAATATTTAGAATAGATAAAAAATATTACGATAGCAAAGAAGTTATGAGATTTGTCAAACCAGTTTATAATAATGTTAGTAAGCAAGGGTTAGATGAAAGCATTATTGATTTCACTGGAGGAGTATTTTATGAGTTTGTAAGTGAGTTTGTAAAAGAAATTTTAGAAGAGGATACTTTGAATTCTGAAATTAAGGAAGCAGTTAGAGAATTTGATATTTATTTAATGGAAGGAAAATTAATTCATTAAACATCAATTTTAAATAGTTTTTTTGATTCTTTTTTTTATGGCAAAGATTAAAGTTTATACTAAGCATTTTTGTCCTTATTGTATTAAGGCCAAGATGCTTTTGAAATCAAAGAAGCAGGATTTTGAGGAAATTGAATTGAAGTCTCAAGATGAAATGATGGCATTGGTTGAGAAGACAGGAATGATGACTGTTCCTCAGATTTTTATTAATGATGAGCTTATAGGAGGATTTGATGATATGGACAAGTTAAATAGGGAAGGCAAACTTGATGGGCTCTTAGCTTTATTGTAAATGTTATTTTTGATAAAGAATACAATTAAGTTTTTAAATCAATTTTGACTTCTTTTACTATCTGATTATATTGTGGGGGTCGCCCAGTCAGGTCAAAGGCGCTGGATTTAGGCTCCAGTCCGTAAGGTTCGAGGGTTCAAATCCCTTCCCTCACACTTGTTCTAAAGTTACAAAACTAAAATTTAATAAATAAGTTTTTAGTATATATTGCATTTCCTCATTAGGCAATAGCAAATAATCTATTTAATATAGTAAGTGTCGGAATTTGCATGGTAAAAAAAAGCGCTGCCAAATCTGTCAAAAAACCTGTTTCTTCAAAGGCGCAAAAGCAATCTAAAACCAAGGTTGCAGCAAAGCCAAAACAAGAAAAGAAAGTAGTTTCAACTAAACCAAAAGTTGAAAGAAAAGAGTCAGAATTCACAAAGGATGATATGAAACTTATTGAGAATAGTTTCAAGCTTGTAAAAAATTTAAATTCCCAAGTTTCCAAGGTTCAGGAAGTCAAGGAGAGGTTGCAAAAGGATGTAGTTAAGTTGGGACAGAGACTTGATTTACATGAGAAGAATGTAGAGCCTAAAAAGGAGGCAAATGTTTTAGCGGTGCTTAAAGATGAGTTGATTAAAGAGTTTGAACCAATTTTAAAGAAGTTTAATTTAAAGACAATCAAGGTTGATATGTTTAAAGAAGTTGGAAATGTTGTTGAAGCAGAACTTGCAAAAGTAAAGTCTGAAATAGATAGCACTTCAAAGAGGACACACAGGGATTTTAATAAGAAATTTTCTGAACTTGAATTGAGACTTGTTGATTCTCTTTCTGCAAATGATAAGATTAAACGAGAGTTGAAGAATTTTGAATCAAAGAAAGTTGCAAAGATTACGGCAGAGCTTGAAGAGAAGATAAAAGTTGCAATAGATAATGCATCAAAGACACTTTATTCAAATTATGTTGCTAATACAAATCAGCTTGAGTTTATGAAGGAGGAACTTAGAAGACAAAAAGATGTTTCAACTGCAATTCAAAGTTCTTTAGAAGGTTTTAAAGAACAATTGAAAAAAGAACTTACAGATGATGGTGTTGATTTGAGCATGATTGAATCAAAGATTCAAAAAATTGAACAAGACATGGTTTCTCAAGCTGCTCTTATTGAGAAGTATGAAAATGATCTTTATGAAAGAAAGAAAGGAGAAGAGATTGATATGGAAAAGAAGTTCTCCAAGATGCTTGAAAAGGCAAAATCTGAGATTAATGAAGTTCATAGAGAAAGAGGAGCTACAGAGGAGTTTTTGGTTGACAAGGTTAATGAGATTATAGATCAGGTTAATACTTTTGAGGATAAATTCAAAAAGAATGAAAAGCTTGATATTGAAAATATTAAGAAAGATACAATTGCATTTTTGAAGAGTGATGTAGATAATCTGGTTGGTGTTGAACTTGTAAAGATTGAAGATGAAAAGAAGAGGCTTATGCAGGATGTGTTTGCTGCAAAGATGGCTTTTGATGAGATTGATGTAAAGGCGCAAAAGAATGCAGCTGATGTTTTGAAAATTATCAGTGATTTTAAGAATGAAGTTGATTTGTCATTGAAGGGTCTTTCAGGGGAAAATATTCAAATGAGACAGTTTTTTGAGAAGAAATCTGCGGAAATTGAAATTTTGGAGAAACAAATTGATAAGATGCTTGCAAAGAAACTTGAAGTTCAAAGAGGACTGGTTAATGCTGAGATTGCAAAACTAGAAAGTTTAGGAAATGATATTTCCAATTTGAACAGGGAGTCAGTAGTGAAGACAAAAGAGAATTTTGCAGCTGAAATGGGAGAAAAACTTGTAATAATGCAGAAAGCAAATGATGATGCTTTTGCAAAGCAACTGGTTTCCATAAATGAGTTTATGACAAGACTTTCAACTCAGAACAGAGAAGAAGTTCAAAGGCTTACTGAGGATATTGAGAACAAGTTTGTTGTTGCAAAACTGCAGTTTGAAGGAGATTATGATGAACATTTGAAGAGTTTTGATAATACTTTGCAAGCTAAGCAGAATGAGTTTGTAGAGAAAATGAATGCTCTTGAAGTTGAGAAGAGCAAGATGATTGATGATTTGACAAAGTTCAAGGAAGATTTGACTCTTTTGACAAAAAATTACATTGATGAACTTCACACTGAGTTTGATAAGATCAAAACTGAAGAAGCTAATTTTGAAACTCAAAAGGATGAATTCATGACTCAGATCCAAAGGGAGACCAAAGCAAGAGTTCAGCAATTAGAAGATACTGGAGAGGAAGTTGGAAAGAAGCTTGTTGATGTAATTAATGAGCAGAAAGAGATTTTTGATAGGCATGAAAATACTTTTCGAGATGTATTTATGCAAAAGATCAGCAATCTTGCAGAAGTTCAGACAAAGAAACTTGATAATATTGAGAGGAAGTTTATTGATAAAAATGTTCGAGTTGTAAAGGATAGAATAAGAGAAGAAATAAAGGCACTTGAACTTTTTGAGGAGAGGCTAACTTCAAAAGAGGATGAGTTTAGACAAAGAGTTGAGATGATGCTTGAGAAGGAAGAGAATTTTGAAGCTGATGTTTTAGCTCAGGAAGAACAGCTTAAGGAGAAGGTTGAGGAGAGATTAGTAGGGCTTGAGAAGCAACTTAATAAAAGGTTTTTAGAGATCGATTCTAATTTTACATCATTTAAAGGAATTGTTGTTGATGAGATGGAGGATTTGATGAATGATGTGAAGAAGCTTGTAGATGATAAAGCAGCAGAGCTTGAAGGAAGTATAATCAAAGCGAATTTTGTTGCTAAGGAAGTAGCAAAGAGAACTAAGGAATTTGAAGAGTTAAAGAGTTCAGTTGAGCCTCAAATTTCTGATTTGAGAGATGAGGTTAATGATATGAGGATAAAGCTTGAGATTATCTCGCCTACACATATGAGTATGAATGATCATGTTCATCACATGAGTGCTTATGAGGATCAGCTTATTTCTTTGATTGAGTCTTTGAAGAAGAAGTATGTACCTGATGAACATATCAAGGAAGTTTTGGTTAAAAAAGGGCATCCTAAGTTCTATGTTTCAATGATTGTTGATAATTTTGATGAAATTTACAATTAACGATGAAATTCATTTTTCCTTTTTTGTTAATTGGAACTTTATCAATGTTTTTTGCTGAAATTTTTTCTGGAGCATCACAGATGTGGTTTGTTAATCCTTTTGGGTTGCTTTTGACTTTTCCTTTGTATTTGGGGCATATTGTGTTTTTCTTATGGATTGGATTGAAAACAAAAAGAATTTCTTTAATGCAATTGTATCTTTTTGGAGTTTTGTTTGGGTTGTATGAGTCATGGATTACTAAGGTTTTATGGAGTGGATATATGACTGAGAGTGGTGGAGAAATTGTAACTTTTTTAGGAGTTGGAATTGCTCAGTTTCCAATTTTGGTGTTTTTTTGGCATCCTGTAATGTCTTTTATAATGCCAATATTAGTTTATCAAATTCTGAGTGGAAATATTTTGATTGAACATGAAAGTATTTTGAAGAAAACTAGATTGAAGTCTGTTTTATTATATTTATGTGGAGTTTTGTTTGCTACATTTATTGCAACTAATGGAGGTTTTAATCTTGCAGTTGTTGATATTGCTTTTTTGGGAACTTTGTTTTTGATTTTTGTGTTTTATAAATTTTCCAAAGGAGCTGATTTGTTTAGTTTATTTGTTGGAAAGTTTGGTTTTAGAGTTTGGTCAAGTTATTTAGTATTGTTTTATGTTTTGACTTTTTTGTTTTTGCTTCCAGAAAGAATGCCTCATCAAGTGTTGCCTTATGTTACTGTGATAGTTTTTTATATTTTAGTGATTTGGTTATTGCAAAGAACTTCAGAAGTTTCATTGAATTTGAAGAAGTTAAGTATGAGTTCTTATCAGAAGAGAGATTTAATGATTTATTTTGTATTTTTGTTTGTGTTAATTAATATTTTTTGTCTTGTTTCTGCAGTTTCTTCTTTTTTGATGCTTTTTGGTTATTTGATTTTTATAGTTGTTGGAGTTATTTTGTTTGTTAGAGTTGTTTATGGAGTATTTAAGAAAAGCTTATAAATAATTTTTAGTTAGTTTTAGTTATGATTGTTCCAGTTAGATGTTTTTCATGTGGTAGGCCTATTGGGTCATTGTGGAAGAAGTATCAGAAACTTCTTGAAGATGGCAAGAGTGTTAAGGAAGCTTTAGATGAGCTTAAGCTTAAGAGATTCTGTTGCAGAGGGGCTATTATGAGCCATGTTGAGTCTATCCAGATTGTTGGTAGATACAAGTAATCAAAGATTACTAGACACTTTGAGTTGAGACTCAAAGAGTATAGATAATTTTATAATTTAAAATTTATTTCTAGTTTTAGCAATGGGATATCCTTATAATATTTTAGTGGCACCAGCTGTTCTTTATTTAAATCCAGGTATTACTAAAGAGGAATATATCCAATTATTAGATGAAACTCATTCTTCTTGTTTTAGAGAATATACAAGAGAAGATTCTTGGGAAGAATATAGAGTTGAAGATGAAGATAAGAGTTTTCATAATGGAATTAGTGGTTTAGCGAGAATTTTAAATTTAGAATATAGTGATGAGTTTAAAAAATTTCAAAAATATAATGAGGATGATTCAGGATTAATTATACATCCTATTCAAATGTTTCCTGATGAAAGAAAGGGATGTTTAAAATATGTAGTAATAATACATGAAAGAAATGAAGTTGGAGATTTAAAAGTAGTAAATGAATTATCTTGGGGGCAATTGAAAGAAGGTGACATTTGGGGAGATGTTTTTTGTGGAACAGATAAAGGAATTGTTGCTAAAATTTTGACAGAAGATAAGTTATATGATAAGGATGAAAATGATGATGAGGGAAGTCCAAAATATTCTTATAAAATGCAAATTAGATCTATAGAGGAAATATCCAGAAGAGAAGAATTCGAAACTGAAGAAGATTTATTTAAAAGTTGGCCACATTATAATCCAATGAATATGTTTGATTGGAGTTTAGAAAAAGGTTATTTTAGTGTAGGTTTTTTGGGAAATAATTTAGATTTTTCTTGGGTTAAAAGAGGAGAAAAATATTACTTTAATTCCGAATCCTTTGATCGAATGAGTGCAAGTGTAAGGTCAGGCAAATTGGGATATACTGATTTAGTTTTAACTTCTGAGGCGATAAAATATAAGGCTTGGAAAGTTTTATCTTATAAAGGAAACCAACATTTTGGACAATTTTTAAAAGATTTTCCAGAAGTTATGGAAGTTTATAAAAAAATAGTGTGGGATTCTCAGACTTCTGAGTTTGCAAAAAAAAGAAAGATGAAAGTTAATGATTTTTTAAGAATGAGAATGGGAGTTTTTGATTTTTTATAACAATATATTTATATATGGTCTTTCTTTTCTTAAAGTTATGAGTAAATTGATAGAATTTAGTTCTTTGAAGGATTTGGATTATAAAAAGCTGGGACTTAAGTGTGGACTTGAGATTCATCAGCAGCTTAATACTGGGAAACTTTTTTGTTCTTGTCCTTGTGATATTGTGCCAAATGATACCTTGGACAAAGAAGTTGAGAGAAAGTTAAGGTTTTCATTATCAGAAACTGGAGAAATTGACAAGGCTGCTTTGAATGAGTTCAAGAAGGGAAAGTTTAATGTTTACAAGTATAATGACAAAATAGCTTGTCTTGTTGATTTGGATGAAGAGCCTCCAAAGGGACCTAACAGAGCAGCTTTGAATACTGCTGTTAGAGTTGGTCAGATGCTTAATGTGACTTTTTTTGATAAGTTCCAGTTTATGAGAAAACTTATTATTGATGGGAGTGTTACAGGTGGTTTTCAGAGAACCGCAATGTTAGGTTTTGGAGGATATCTAGATACTTCTTTTGGAAAGGTTGTAATTGAAGGGATTAATGTTGAGGAAGATTCTTGTAGAACTTTAACTCGAGAGCATGGACATACAATTTTTTCACTTGACAGACAAGGGATTCCTCTTATTGAGATTACAACAGGACCTCAGATTCATGAGCCTGAGCAAGTTTATGATGCAGCAAGACAGATTGGAAATATTTTGAGAAGCTTTTCTGAAACAAGAAGAGGTCTTGGAACTATAAGACAGGATGTTAATGTATCAATTATTGGTGGTGCAAGAATTGAAATTAAGGGAGCACAGAATTTGAAGCTTTTACCTGATGTTGTTGCAAATGAAGTTAAAAGGCAGATGATTTACATCTCAATCTTAGATGAGCTTAAAGAAAGAGGAATTGATGATAATAATTTTAGTGATTGGAAAATAGTTGATATTAGTGAAGTGTTTGTAAAGACTACTTCAAAGGTAGTTTTGTCTAATTTAGAAGGAGATGAAACAGGGGTTTTTGGAATTAAATTGAATGGTTTTAAAGGGATTCTAGGTTGTGAGATGCAAGAGAATTTCAGGTTTGCAACTGAGATTTCAGATAGGAATAAGGGACATTTTCCAACTATTAAAGGATTATTTCATTCAGATGAGTTGCCAAAGTATGGAATAACTGAAGATGAAGTTGCTCAAGTTGCAAAGAAGCTAGGAATAAGTAAAAATGATGGTTTTATCATTTTGGCAGGTAAGAGCAGTGTTGTGAAGAAATCTTTGAAGTTTATTCTGGAAATTATTGAAGAGCTTATTGCAGGAGTTCCAACTGAGGTTAGACAGGTTGATCCTAAAGGTGTTGTGACAAAGTTTTCTCGTCCAATGCCAGGAAGTGCAAGAATGTATCCTGAAACTGATGTTCCAGATATTGAGGTTACTGAAAAATATTTGAAGGAGATGAAGGAGAAGATTCCTGAGCTTTACAGTGATAGACTTTCAAGAGTAACTAAGGATTTGAAGTTGGATGAGAGTAAAGTTTTAGATTTTATGGATAAGTTTAGTGAGGATGAAGTTAAGAGTTTGCTTGAGGTGAGTGGAAAGAGTGCATCTGCTCTTTATGGGATTGTTTTTGATATTCCTAAGGATATTAAAAAGAGAGAGAAGATTGAGCCAGTTGATTTTAAGTATTCGTTGTTTGAGTCTTTGTTGAGGGAGTCAAAGGAGAATGATTTTAATCAAAGTGTAATTAGGGATATTTTTATTAGTTTGTATAAAGATAAGCTTGATGAAGTTGTTGATTTGAAGGCTTATTTAGATGAGAAGGGATTGATTGCTGAACAAGTTGATGATGGAGAAATTGAGGCTAAGTTGAGAGAAATTGTTGAGGCGCATAAGGGAGCTCCAATGGGCGCTTTGATGGGTCAGGCGATGAAGGCTTTTGGAGGGGCAGTTGATGGGAAGAAGATTAGTGAGTTACTCAAGAAATTAATGAATTAGTTTTTTGGTATACCTGAATTTTCAAATCATTGCATGTTATGTAAGTTGAAAATTAGTTAAAAATTAAATAAATTATAATTAAAATAGTTGTATATATTACTGAGGTTAAGAAAATAGTATGAAAATCATCAAAGAATTTCTTTTTTTCTTTGTTAATTAAGAAAATTATAGAATTGATTAGAATTGAAATAATAAAAATTAAGATTAGGTATGTAAAATATTCAAATATAATTCCACTTAAAATTTCAATATAACGCAAACCAATGTATGTTTTAAGAAATGTTGTTTCATCTAAATATTCTCTATATGTAAAAAATATCATACAAATTTCTATTAATCCTGAGATTATTAAAACATCTGAATATTTTTTAAGTAATTTTATTTTTTCCATAATATTAATTTATTATAAACTAAATCTTTTATAATTTTATCTAATGTGTCTTCTTAAATAGTTTTATAAAAAATCTTATTCTAACTAGTTTTATGACAAACAATCCAATTGATATGATTCCTGATAATGTGAAGAAGTATCTGAAGAAGCAGAAGATAAATGAACTAAGACCATCACAGGAAAAATCAATCAAAAAAGGGTTGTTTAAGAATAATCATAATCAAATAGTCTGTACCCCAACAGGGAGTGGAAAGACACTTGTTGCTGAGCTTGCCATGCTTGATACACTTTTAAACAAGAAGAAAAGAGTTATTTACATAGTTCCTCTTAAGGCGCTTGCATCAGAGAAGTATAAGGAGTTTAAAGATTTGTATGGAGATGATTTGAAGATTAGAATTGCAATTGGTGAGATTCAAAATGAGAGATATAATTATGATTATGATTTGCTTATTGTGACTGCTGAGAAATTAGATAGTCTGATAAGGCATGACAAGAGTTTGCTTGATGATCTAGGATTACTTATTGTTGATGAGATTCATCTGCTTAATGATGAGAAGAGAGGTCCAACTTTAGAGATTTTACTTAGTATTTTCAAGGCAAAGTACAAAAAGATAAGAATTATTGGACTTTCGGCAACTATTGGGAATGCTCAGGAGATTTCTGACTGGCTTGCAGCTGATTTGGTTGAAGATGATTGGCGTCCAGTTGAACTTCAGCATTATGTTTTAATGGGCGATGAATTGCTTAGGTACAAGTAAATGAAAATTATTTTTTATTAATCTTTTTTTCTAAAAAATATGAAAAATAACCTTTATATTTTTTTTGTAATTCTGAGTTTTTCCAATCTTCTGTAGTTAATTTTTTTCTACAATTATTAGATCCACAATTACATTCAAATTCAAAATAAGGTCCAGCTGCAACAGTACAATAATCAAAAGTAATTTCTTCATTAGGTGAAATGTTTTTCATGGCCTCTAAAAAAATTTGGCCTTTAATTCCTGAATTTGGTTCACATGAATGATTAATATAATCTCCTGTACCTAAATCTTTAATGTTATTTGGACCAATTAGGAAATCATCATGAATTTGAATTGAGACTTCATTTAATTCTTTTGGCAACTTATCCCAAGTTGGAAAATCCATAACTTTACCCCCAAAAATTGCAATTAATTCTCCCTTTTTAATTAGTTTAGTTGCAAATGTACCTTTATTATGAACAGAATAATTTCTAGTTTCTGCTTTAGAAGTTAAATAGTGAAAACTCATAATTAGATAATTAATATTAGTTATTAAATACTTTTTGGTGGATTTATTAGTTTTTTAGATATTAATTTGATGTAACAATAATTATATAAACTTTTTATGTTTAATGAATAATATGTTTGGAAAAATTAGAGATAAATTAAAGAATGTTTTTAAGTCATCAGAAGAAATTATAGAGGAGAGCCCTGATGAAGTTGTTGAAGTTGAGGAGCAAGTAGAAGATAAGATTGAAGAAGAGAAGTCTGTAAAAAATAAAGAGAGTAAACCAAAAGAAAAAAGAGAAAAAATTAGTCAGAAAGAATTAGATATAATTGAAGAGGCCGTTGAAGATGCTCCTCTTGGAAGGTTAAAAAAGAAGGAAGTTGAAGAGGTAGAAGAACCAGAACCTGAAAAAGAAGAAGAGCCTAAGAAGAAAAAAGGATTTTTCTCAAAAGTTTTTGGTTCAAAAGATGAAGAAGAGGAAAAAGAGATAGAAAAAGTTCAGGATAACATGCTTGAGGATGTTTCTAAAGAAGAAAAGGATGCTATAAAAGATAAGAAAGAATTGCCAACAGAAGAAATTGAAGAAAATAAAGAACAACTTGAAGAAAAGGTAGAAAAAGAAGAGCAAGTAGAAAAGGAAGAAGGATTTTTCTCAAAAGCTGTTGGTGCTTTAAAGAAAAAGAAGATTACAGATGAAGATTTTGAGAAAATTTGGGTTGAACTTGAAGTATTTTTGCTTGAGATTAATGTTGCGTATGAAATTGTTGAAAAGATTCAAGAAAGATTGAGAGAAGAGTTGATTGATAATAGTTTTGATAGGTTTAAGCTTTCAGAAAAAATAAGGGAGGTTTTAGAGAGTGAGGTTGAAAAAGTTCTAAAGGATAGAGAGGCTTCATTTTTGGATGTTCTTAATGATTATAAATCAAAAGGAGAGGTTTTGAAAATTCTTGTTTTGGGAGTTAATGGGACAGGGAAAACAACATCTATTGCAAAGATTGTAAGGTTTATGCAGAAAAATGAGTTCAAAGTTGTTGTGGCAGCAGCAGATACTTTTAGAGCAGCAGCAGTTGAGCAGCTTGAGGAGCATGCAAAGAAGCTTGATTTCAAATTAGTTCAACATAAAGGAGGCTCAGATCCTGCAGCCGTAGCTTATGATGCAATTGAGCATGCAAATGCAAAGAAGCTTGATGTAGTTTTGATTGATACTGCAGGAAGAATGCCTAATAATTCTAATTTAATGATGGAACTTCAGAAAGTAAAGAGAGTTAGTGGTGCACAGATGGCTGTTTTTGTGGGAGATAGTATTTCAGGAAATGACCTTATTGATCAAATTGAACTTTTTGACAAAGGTGTTTCAATTGATGGAGTTATTTTGACAAAAGTTGATACTGATGAGAGACCAGGTTCAATTATTACAACAGCATATTCTATTGAAAAACCAATTTACTTTTTAGGAATAGGTCAGAATTATGATGATTTGGTTGAGTTTAATGCTCAAGAGGTTGCACATAAGTTGTTTAGTCTGGATGATGAGTAATATTTATATAGTTTTTATTTTATTTTTTGTTTATGAGACATAAGAAAGGAAGTTTATCTTTTGGACAGATTATTGGAGTCATTTTGGCTTTATTGTTTTTAGTTGTTAGTTTCTCTGTTGCAAAGGAAGTTATTTCTGGTTCTGAATATGAAAGATCTATTTTTGAGTGTCAATTTGTTTTTAATAATATTGATGGAAGTGCGACTTATTTTGGAAAATCCTTGAATTCTCCAAATCTTAATTTTTTCAAAGTTATTGGAGTTACATGTCCTTCAAAGGATTTTGATGTTTCACAAAATAGTGTCTCAGGAGCAGCACAACTTGCAGCAGATTGCTGGGCTAAAACAGGTAAAGGAGTTGACATCATGCCAAATACAGTAAATGATTTAGGGGTTTGCCTTTATTGTGGGAGAATAAATTCCGATGACGAAATTGTTAATTTTGATGATTTGTTTATTGAAGAGATTGTTAAGAAGAAGTATGATGTATTTAATGATTCTGAGATTTTGAATACTAATGGTCTGCTTTTATATGATAAGGATTATTTACCAGATAATTTACTTAATGGAGAGTCTTTAGGAGTTTTTTATTATATTTACAAGCCAGGAGTTGGAAAATGTAGTGGAAATGATTTCGAGTTTAGTGTTAATGGTTGTACTAGAGATTTTTCAAATTTTGTAGGAAGTTATGTTTCAGTTGGCTCCAAGTTGCTTAGTGTGTTTGTTGATGGAGGAAACAGTGTTGGAGGAGTATTTTTTGTAAAAATGAATAATGATGAAGCAGCAAAGTTTGATGGTTTTCTTGAAGAGAGTATTGATATTAATACTAGTGAAGAAACGATTACAAAGTTAAAGAACAAATTGGATAATACAATAAAGGAGAAAAATTTTGAGTGTGATGTTGTTGTAGTTCCTAAAAAGAATTTTGATTAAATTAATGATAAAATATATTGTTTTCTTTTTTTATTGCATATCTTGAGAATCTTGAATTAAGTTCTGCCTGCATTGCAGGAATTGACAATATCACAAATATGAATAAAAGACCCAATAAATAAAGATCAAACAAGAAACAAATTATTCCTACAATGCCCAAGAAGAAAAGGAAGAACCAGAAGAATCCTTGAGTCTGGGTAACTCTTCCAAATGAGATACAAAAATCCAAAAGATATTTTAATATTAAGAAGAATATAATTCCCCATCCAACAATATTTATTATTTCAATTGCGAGGTTTTCTTTTGTGAAGATAAGAGTTCTTAATACTTGCATTATGAAAAACCAGGCAAAAGGAAATATCATCATGATTATAGCTCCTCTGTTTGAGTCAGGAGCTTCTGTATCAAGTGTCTCGAATTCTTTGTTTCTCAAGTAAAGCCAATTGATGATATAAAGACCAAGGGTTATTATTGTAAGACCTAAAATAAGGGACGGGCTTATTTGATGATATTGTTTGTAGAATTTGGAGTTCTTTGCAAGTGTGTTTTTTGCATTCATATAATATTTATTTTATTTTCAAGTTTATTAATCTTTTTAGTTTTTGTATAAGAATAACATTTGAGAAAAGGACTAAGCCCGGGATTTGAACCCGAACTAGGAGAGCCACAATCTCCTGTGCGAACCAGGTTACACTAACTTAGTCATTACCTTTGGTAATTTAAAGTAATTTATTTCATATTATAAAGATTATCGTTTTTACTTTAATTTCAGGTAGGAAAACTTTATATATGCTGGTGGAGAAAATTAGTGTTATGAGTATTTTTAAAGCATATGATATTAGAGGAATTTATGGAAAAGATTTAACTGAAAAAGAGGCATATTTGACGGCTTTTTATTTAGCCAAACATTTGGATTTTGATGAGTTCAAGGTAGCACATGATTTGAGGCTTTCTCATGAATCTTTAACGAAGTTTTTCATTCAAGGTCTTTTGGATGCCGAGGTTAAAGTTATTTATTTGGGAAAGAGTTCAACTCCTAATTTTTATTTTTCATTGTTTAACGAGTGTGATAGTGGAGTAATGATAACAGCATCACATAATCCAAAGGAGTATAATGGATTTAAGATTATGTTTGAAGGAGAGAGTTTTGATTCGAGAAACGGACTTTATGAAGTGGGGAAACTAGTAGAGGGTGATGCTCAAGGAAAAGGAGCTGATTTTGATTTGATTTGTGATTCTGTTAATTCTATTAGTCTTTTTGATATGTTTGATGAGTATGAGATTGAACAAGATTCAACTTTGGAAAATTATGTGACTTTTTTAAAAGATTTTTATGATATGGCTTTAACTGAACAGGAAAGAGAAGTTTTGGAAAGTGTTGAGTTTGGAGTTGATTTTTCATCAGGTGTTAGTAGTTTGGCAGTAGTTCCATTTTTAGAACTTACAAAATTGAATTATAATTTGTATAATGAAAAACCGAATGGAAATTTTCCTGTGCATAGTCCAGATCCTGTTAAAGCAGAGGATTTTTTGAAGAATAATGCAAAAGGCAATTTTTTTACTGCTGCTTTTGACGGAGATGGGGACAGAATTGTTTTTTATGACGATAATTCTAATAGGATCATGCAGGATTATGTGATTGCAAAGTACATTGATTTTTTTAGTGAAAGGTACAAAAATTTTGTTTGTGATCTTAGAGTTTCAAAGATTATTTCTGAAATCTCAAAGAAAAAAGATTTGAAAACAGATTTGATAAGAGTAGGTAGAGCTTTTTATAAGGATCATATGGATAAACATCACTGTGTTTTTGGAGCAGAGCTTTCAGGCCATCTTTTTTTCAGAGATTTTCACAATCTGGATAATCCTGATATTGCATTGATTTACATGTTTAAGTTTCTTGCGCAAAATTTGCTTTCAAAGAAGAAGGTGAAATTTTCAAAGATGTTTGAAAGTTATGAAAAGTTTTTTAAGATTGCTGAGACTAATTTGGAAGTAAAAGATGCTGATAGAGTTATTGAAGGTTTGGCAAAGGAGTTTAAAGAGAATATTGTGATGGAGATTGATGGTGTTTCTTTTGATTTTAAGGATTATTGGTTTAATATTAGGAAATCAAATACTGAACCAATAGTTAGAGTTAATTTTGAAGGTGTTGAAGAGAGTAAAACAAGGGCTGAGTTTAAGAAGCTTTTGAAGTTAATTGAGAATTTTTGATTCTCAAAAGGTTTAAAATTATATGTCAATTTGATATATTATGAGTGATTTGTCAGATTGTATTGGTAATAGAAGAGTTATCTCAACTGCTGATGCTAGAAAATGTTTGAGAGAATTAGTGGATGAGAGTATTGCGGGAGAAGTTAGTAATTGGACAAGATATTCAAAACACAAAGTGAGTTTGGTACCTTTAGATTATTTGAAAATTATAAATTATCTTGAGAGTCAAGGTTTGTATAATGAATATTTACAAAGAGGAAGAGAGCTTTTGATTTCCAATTAATTTTAGATTGTAAATATTTCTTCTTAGTCACTGCAAAAGTATGATAAATCTTTAAGTTATGTTTTTACCATACTTTTTTATGAATAAAGAATTATCAGAAATTAAAGAAGAAATTTCATCTTCTGGAAAAAAGATAAGAGTAGCTATTAATGGTTTTGGTAGAATTGGTAGGATGATTTTCAGAGCTGGTCTTAATGATCCTAATATTGAGTTTGTTGCAATTAACGACCTTGGAGGACCAGATATGATGAGATATTTTTTGAAGTTTGATACAACTCAAGGAACATTGCCACTTGATGTTGTGGTTGATGGAGATGATTTGGTTGTAGGAGATAGAAGAGTTAAGGTTTTAAAAATCAAGGATATTCATGAACTTCCATGGAAGGATTTAGGAATTGATGTTGTTGCTGAGTGTACTGGTATTTTTACTGATGCAGATCAAACAAAGATTCATCTTGAAAATGGGGCAAAGAAGGTTGTTATTTCTGCGCCAGGTAAGGGAGAGTGTTTTTATTTAGTTAGGGGAGTTAATGATGAGAGTTATGATGGAACAAAGATAGTTTCAAATGGTTCTTGTACAACTAATTCAATGAGTGCTGTAGTTAATGAAATTCACAAAAAGTATGGAATTGACAAGGGAATGTTTGCAACAGTTCATTCTGTTACAGGAGATCAAAGAATTCTTGATGCACCTCATAAAAAGTTCAGAAGGGGAAGAGCTGCACCATTTAACATTGTACCAACATCAACTGGTGCTGCAAAGTCAGTTATCAAACTTATTCCCGAACTTGAAGGAAGATTGCATGGTGTTGCATACAGAGTTCCAACGCCTACTGGGAGTGTTACTGATTTGAATCTTGAGTTGAAGAAAAATGTTACAAAAGAGGAAATTAATTCATTTTTGAGAGAGATTTGTTCAAACAAGCTTAGTGGGATTGTTGAATATTCTGAAGAAGAATTGGTTTCATCTGACATTGTTGGCAATCCACATTCAGGTATTATTGATGGGCTTTCAACTGAAGTGGTTGCAGGGAATTTACTAAAGCTTGTTATTTGGTATGATAATGAGTGGGGATTCTCTAATAGGATGGTTGAAGTTATTAAGTTAATTTCTAAATAATTTTTATTTTTTCTAAAGTTAACTTGCTGAGAAGTTACAAATATTTAAATATGTAATAGTTTTAAAATTAGGTATGGAAATAGCAGGAATTGAGTTTACAGGTTTTCAACTTTTTTTGATAGGGGCTTTGTTGTTTGTGACAATCTTTGGTTTTTTTAATATGCTTAGGGTGAAGAAAAGAAAGAAAGAAATGGAGAATTTTGATTATTCAGATTATAATGATGACAAGAATACTGATTATTCTAATGATGGAATTAGGGATTATATTGTTGAGTATAAAGGGCAGTATGATAGAGAATCTATCAAGACTGCTTTGGTTAATGCTGGAAATAATACTGATGAAGTTGAAAAGTACTTAGTAAAATTTTTTGATTCTGATGAAAAGAATCAAGAAGAGCAAAATTAAAATTCACTTGCCAAAGTTTCTTTTTTGTTCTTTGAACCAGTTCATTATCTGAACGAAGTCTGCTTCATTCATTTCAGGCCATAGTTTTCTTGTTAAGTAGATTTCAGAATATTCTGAGTCCCACAATAAAAATCCAGAAATTCTAGGAGCATTTCCAGGTCTTACTATTATTTGTGGAGATGAAGTATCATTGAACCAAAGGTTTTTCTTAATTGTTTTTTCGTTTATTGATTTTTCTTTTAACTCTCCTGCATTGATTTGTTTTATAATTTGTTTGAAAGAGTGAAGGATTTCTTTTTGTCCATCATAATTTAAGGCGATATTTACAATGAACTTTTCTTTTCCTACTTTTTCGTTTAATTCTTCCATTGATTTTTCGAGTTTTTTTATGAATTGCTCATCTTCTTTTGATGTTTTTTTTTCGAGTTTTTTTATCTCGTCAAGATCGCCTTTTATGTTAATTCGAATTTTGTGATTAATAAAAAAATCTTTTATTTGCTCATTTTCTGAGAACATCCTAATGAGTTTTATTAGAACTTTTTTTTCATCTTGAGGTCTTTTGATATAATTGTCATTTGATAGAGCAAAAAAACTTGTTTGAGGCAAATTGTATTTTACTTGCAGACTTACAAATTCAAGAAATTTTTCCATGCCTTTTTGGTATCCTTCTTCTTTGGAAATTCCTTGTTTTTCTGAGTATCTTCTATTCCCATCCATAATAAATGCGATGTGATCCAAATCCATATTTTTACTACTTTCAAAAAGTTTATAAATGTTCTTAATTAATATTTAATATGCTAAGGCAGATTAATTTAGTTTTTATTTTAGTTTTTAGTATGTTTGCAGTTTTCTCTGCCACAGTGGATGTTAATGTAAATGTAAAAGAGGATGTTTCCTTGTTTGTTTATTCTTTGAAGTTTGATGAAAATGAGAGTTATTCAAGTTTTTCTTTTGAAAAACCAAGAGATGCAAGCATAATTGCTGCAAAGAATTCAGATGGTGAAAGTTTAAGTTATAAAGTTGCTGGAGATTATTTCATTTTTACTCCTGAAGACACAAATGGACAGAATTTTGAAGTTGTTTTAAAATCAAAATTTCTTTCTGAAGAAGTTTTAAGCAAGAACTCATTTTCAACATATGTTAATTTTAATTTTCCTGTTGAAACCTTAGTTTTTAATTTGTTTTTTGATGGAAATTTTAATGAGGTTCAAGACAGGTTTCCAAGAGATTATGAAGTGTCCGATACAGGAGAAATAATATGGACATTAGAAAATGTTGAAGAGGACACATTTTTTTTAGTTAATTTTGAAGCTAATTCTCCTAATGATTTTTTACAAACAAACTTAGTTTATCTGATGATTGGACTTTTTGTTGTTATTCTAGTTCTTATAATTGTAAGTTCTTTTGTTTTTTTTAAATTCAGAAAGACTTTGGTTAATGGTGAAGTTGTGAAGAAAGAACAAAAGGAAGAAAAAGAAGAAAGTGAAGAGGAGATAACAGAAGAAAAGTTTGAAGAATTTACTGCAAAATATTTGACAGAAAATGAAAAAGAAGTTGTGGATGTTGTTAAAGAAAATGAGGGGATTTCACAATATGACATATTGAATTATCTTCCTCAACTTACAAAGTCAAATTTGAGTAAGATTATTTCCAAGCTTAATGCAAAGAGAATCTTGGACAGGGTAAAGGTAGGAAAAATTAACAAAATTTATCTTGGGGAAAAACTCAAGAATGAAGAGAAGTCTGAGAAAAAAGACAAAGATAATTGATAAATGAAAGAACTTAATTTGGAATTGCTGGAGAAGTTAGGAAAGTTTACGCATGAGCTTAGGATTAAAAGTTATGATTTTGTTAAGGAAGGAGCAAAAGTAAGTGATGTGATTGATTTTGTTGAGAAAAGTATTTTTGAGAAGGGTTATCTACCAGCTTTTCCCTGTACTGTCTGCATTAATGATATGGCAGCGCATTTAACAGTTTTTGATGAAGAAAAAGTTTTTGAAAAAGGTGATGTTGTAAAGATAGATTTTGGAGTTAGCAAGGATGGATTTATTACTGATAATGCATATACTGTTGAGATTGGAACTTCAAAGTATAAGGATTTGATGGATGCAAATTTGAAGGGACTTAATGCTGTTATGGAAAAAGTTAATGTTGGAGTTGCTATGAGTGAACTTGGAAAGACTGTACATGATATTGCAGTGAATGCAGGTTTTGAGACAATACATAATCTGTCTGGACATCAAATTGCAAATAATAATTTGCATTGCGGACTTTCTGTTCCTAATTTTGATAATACTGATTCAAGGGTTGTTGAAGAAAATATGGAGCTTGCAATTGAGCCTTTTTTTACTATTGGTTCTCCAAGAGTAAAGAGTGCCGGAAATTCAAATATTTTACATCTTCAATCTGATAAACCTGTTCGTGATCCTTTTGCAAAAAAAGTTTTGATGTTTATCAGAGAGAATTTTGCTTATTTGCCTTTTTCAAAGAGGTGGTTGGTAAAAGAAGTGAGGGAAAATTTAGGACTTGAAGGAGGATTTGATAAGAGAAAAGTTTTGTATGCTCTTAGGGTTTTGAAAGCTCAAGGGATTATTTATGAGTATGACGCACTAGCAACTGTTGATGGGGCTATTGTTTCACAGTTTGAAGATGCAGTTGTTTTTGCAAATGGAAAGAAGAGCATTATTACTCGATTATAGTTTTTAATTAACTTTATAAATATAGGGAGATTAGAGTATTTAAGTTTTGAAAAGATACAATTTTTTTATCTGTATTTTGGATTTTTGTATATGATGTGAACAATTTTGGAGAATTGTTTTTATTATATTTTTATTGTATCTTTTCTTGATTGATAAGAAAAATGAAGGAAGTTGAAGTCAAGATAAGAAATATTGATAAGGATAAGGTTATTGAGAAGATTGAGGAACTTGGTGCAAAGAAGATTTTTACTGGCTGGGTTGTTGATTTTAGATTTGATACACCTGATAGGGATTTATCCAGAGAAGGAAAGGCGCTTAGAATTAGACAGAAGGGAAAGTATATTTATTTGAATCTTAAGGGAAAGAAGAAGTCTGTTGATAATATTACTGGAAGAGATGAAATTGGAGTTAAGATTTCTAATTTTAGAACTATGCATAAGATTTTGAATGATCTTGGTTATATTAAGATTTTTGATTTGAGGAAGTACAGAACAGAGTATAGAATTGATGGTATTGTGACTTTTGATATTGATGAGTATCCGGGTTTGTCTCCGATTTTAGAGATAGAGTGTGACAATTATGAGGGAGTTGAGGAGTATATTGAGAAGCTTGGAATTGAGGACAGGGACATTGGAAGAGTTTATATTAGAGAGATTCTGGCAGCTAAGAAAAAGTGGGATATTAAGAGAAAAGAAGAAAGAGAAGAGAGGGCTAGGGAAGAGGATGAGCGTCTTCTAGCTGAAGAAGCTGATTAATTTAATCTTAAATTTCTTTCAATATTATGTATTTTAGAAATAAGTTGAGTTTTTTCATGTAATTCTTTTGAAGTTAAATTTTCTAAATTTTGTGTAGATTTATATGATAATGAATTCATTGACAATAATTGTTGATTATAATATTTAAAATCTCTTATTATTTCTGTTTTTTGGCCAAGTATTACTAATTCTTTTCCACCATATAAGTATCTAGATAGATATTCAAAAATATTCATAATTGATTTAGAAGTTTAATATTTATAAATCTTATTTCGATTTAGGAAGTGAGGCCGCAAGGATTTGAACCCTGATCTGCTGGTCTGGAGCCAGCCATTCTGCCAGATTATACTACAGCCCCAACAGAATAATACTATAAATTAATTTGCTTGGTATTTTAAAGGTTTTGATTTTTATTTTTGAATTTGTAGAGTTTTGCAGGTCTGTGAGACACATTCTCTTCTAATTTGTTTGTGTCTTCAAGTAAATCAGAATTGAGTATCTGTTTTCTGAAGTTTCTGTTGTCGTATGTTGTTTCCTCAATTATTTCATAGATTTTCTGAAGTGTGTTTATAGGAAATTTTTCAGGAAGAAATTGTTTTATTATGTTTGGAGAAGTATTTTGTTTTAAGTATTCTTTTGCCTTTTTAATTATGTGAAGATGATCAAATGCAAGGTTTTTTATTTCTTCAGTAATATGCCAGTTTGATTTGCTGCTTATTTTTTGAGAGTTTACGAGTGCTAGAAATCCTACACTTATGGTTCTTTCCCTTGGATCTCTTTTTGGGTCTGAGAATACATGAAACTGGTTTAGATAGATTTGAGTTTTTCCAAAATATTGGCTGAGTTTTCTTTTTATGGTATCTTCGCAAGTTTCATCAGGAAAAATGAGGCCTCCCGGAAGTTCTAGAAAGTTTTTGAATGGTTTTTTCTCTCTTCTTTCAAGGTAAACATAAAGTTTTTCGTCAATTATTGTGAATATTACTGGATCAACACCAACCAAAGTTTTTTCATATTTTTTCATTTAGTTAATACCATATTTTGTTTATTTATATATTTTACGTATTTTTTACTTTTAGTTAACGTTATAAAAACGTAAAGCTTATAAATAATTGAAACATAGTACTATTGTTGTCAAGAGATAACGTAAAAATTACGTAAATAAAAATGAAAAATAAATATGTGGTTTTGTATAAGAGGGATGTTAAGACTGAAAAGACAAAAGGATATGGTAATAAGATGCTTTTTGATAAGATGAAAGATTTTTATGGATTGAATGAGGCAAGAGCTTTTCATTTTAATAATTTGCCAGGAATTTTAATGCAGAATGCACCATTTACTGATATAGACAGAAGTATTTTGGAAGGAATTGAAAATCCTTTTGTAGTAGTTGGAGAGTTTTATGGTAAATATGGACATTGTGATTATTTAGGAGATTGTGATCCACTTAGAACTTATGATGCTGTTAGATGTAGTGCAGATGAGATTAATAAACTGGTTGAGGCATTTAGTAGAGAGGGGAAACTGGAAAGAGTAATTGTTGGGCTTGAGAGAGGGAGTGTTTGGTAAGATGAATTTGAATGATTATATAAGAGATATTAAAGATTTTCCAAAGGAAGGCATTTTGTTTAAGGATATAAGTCCTCTTCTGGAGAATCCAAAGGCATTCAAGTATTCAATTGAGAGATTAGGTGACTTGTTTGACATGGATAATGTTGATAGGATTGCAGGAATGGATGCAAGGGGATTTATTTTTGGAAGTGCTCTTGCTTATCTGAGAGAGAAACCATTTGTACCTTTGAGAAAGAAGGGAAAGTTGCCTTATGAGACAATTAGTGAAGCATATGGTTTGGAGTATGGTAAAGACGAACTTGAGATTCATGTTGATGCTGTTAAAAGGAGAGAGAGAGTTTTGCTTCTTGATGATTTGCTTGCAACTGGTGGAACTATGAAGGCAGGCTGCAATCTGGTGGAGAGACTTGGTGGCAAGGTTTTAGGATGTGGTTTTTTGATTGAACTTGAAGATTTGAGAGGAAGAGACAAGCTTATGGATTATGATGTGCAGTCAGTGCTTAAATATTGAAGATGAAAATAGGTGTTACTTCATTGAATGATTTGAAAATTGAATGTGTAAAGGACGCATATTTTAGTTTGGGGCAGAAAGTTGAAGTTATAGGATATGAGACGGATTCTGGAGTTGGCCAGCAGCCTGTTGAATCTGAAGCTATTGAAGGTGCAAGAAACAGGATTAATGATATGAGGAGGAGAAATTCAGATTTGGATTTTATTGTTTCAATAGAGAATGGAATATTTTTTGAAGAAGATGAATGGGTTGACAGAGCTTTTATTGTTATTTATGATGTGTCAAATGGTTATGAAAAATCTGCTTTTTCAGACTCTGTTGTTTTTCCAAAGAATTATGTGACTGTTGCACATGCTCTTGGTTTTGACAATTTTACAGTAGGGAGTGTGATGAGTAAGTTTGGTTATGTGGTTAATTCATCAGATCCGCATTTGAGTATTTCGGGCAAATCCAGAAAGAGATATTTGGAAGAAACATTGTTTAATGTTTTAAATTCTTAGTTTTTAAATGACAAATCTTTATAAAATAAATAAAAATAGGATTTATTATGGTAAAAAGAGAAAATATCTTGCCTTTTGCTCCAATTGGAGCTTTAATTGCAGAGAATACCTCGAAAAGAGTAGCTAAAGAGGCCAGAGTTACTGCTGCGCAGCTTATGGAAGACCTTACTGAAAAGATTATGAAAAAAGCAATTCTTCTTGCTGAGCATTCCGGAAGAAAGACTATAAAGGCCAAAGATATATCACTTGCTTACAAGCAGTTAAGAGGTGATTTATAATGTCTTCAGGTCTACCAGTTTCTGCACTTGAAAATCTGATGAAAGCAAAGGGTGCTGAAAGAGTTTCAGATGATGCAAGAGTTGAGTTGAAGAAGATTTTGGAAGAGTATTTGTATGATATTTCAATGAAAGCATCAAAGATTGCAGTTCATTCAGGAAGAAAGACAATTAATTCAGGAGATTTGCTCATAGCAAAAGAGTAAAATCTTTAAATTTGCCAGTTATTGGCGTTAATGATTAAATTGGGCAGTTTGAGTTCACATAATTACTTTTATAAACCTTTGGGAAGTGACAAAGCTTTATAAATTAGTTTTTATTAGTTTTTAGTAAAATTTAAAAAGATTTCTGTTATAAGCAAGGAGAAAATATTAGAATGAGTGTAGAAAATATAAAGAAATGCCCTGATTGTGGAAGCACTAGTTTGTACAATAATAAGGATAAGGGAGAGATTACATGTAGATCTTGTGGTTTGGTAATTGACAGTAAGAATATTTCACTTGGAAAAGAGTGGAGAGATTTTGAAGAATCAGATGATTCTGAGATGAGAAGAAGTGGTGCTCCTACTTCATATACTAAATACGATTTAGGTATGGGAACAGCAATTGGTTCTGAGAGTGATACTTTTTCACTTGACAAGAAGCAAAGATACAAACTTCAGAGATTGAAGAGATGGCAGAAGAGACTTTCAACTGTTATGGAAAAGAATCTGAAGATTGCTCTTGGAGAGCTTAGGAGGTTGTCATCATTTTTGAATTTGCCAACATCCATTGAAGAAGAGGCAGGAAAAATCTACACAGAAGCTGTTCAGAAGAATCTAGTTAGAGGAAGAAGTATTGAGAGTGTTGTTGCTGGCGTGGTTTATGCTGCTTGTAGAAGACAGAACATTCCAAGAACATTGGATGAAATTAGTGAGGCATCCGGAATTGACAAGAAGGAAATTGGAAGAAGTTACAGATATATTACAAGAGAACTAAGAATTAAGATTTTACCTTCCAATCCAGTAGATTACATTTCAAGGTTTGCATCAGTTTTAGGATATGGTCCAAAAACACAATCAAGAGGTATTGAGATTTTATCACAGGCACTTTCTTTAGAGCTTACTTCAGGTAGAGGACCTATTGGAATTGCTGCTGCTGCACTTTACATTGCAGGACTTTTAGAAGGAGAGAGAAGAACTCAAAGAGATATTTCTGAAGTTTCAGGTGTTACTGAAGTTACAATTAGAAACAGATATAAAGAAATTATTACAAAGCTTAATTTAGAAGATGAAATCAAAAAAATCAAGGCAAAGTCAAAGGAGGATGAGGATGAAAATGAACTTTAAGTTTGTTTTTAGTTTGTTTTTGTCATTTTTTTTTATTAGCAGTGTTTTTGGAGCTTATGTTTATAATGATCAAGGAGATTTTAGAGTTGAAGTTAATTCATTGAAGAGAACAGTTTATAATGATGAGATTGATGTTAGCTTTGAAATTGATTTGAAAAATATGATGAATGCAGGTCAGGAAATTGAAGTTCAGATACCTAAACAGAGTGGTTGGGATATAAATGCTGATAAGACAATGTTTGATTTGGATTCAAATGAAGATGGGAGTTTGACTTTGAGTCTTATTGCTAATAGTAATTTTGATTATTCACCTAGTGTTGTGAGTCCTGATGTTGTTCAAATTTCACAAAAAGAAGATTATACTGGATATTTTCAGTTTCCTGTTTTGATTATGGGAGAGAATGAGAATGTTTCTTTGAAGTTTGAAGTTTTGATTGAAAAAAGAGAAGAGCTTCCAGTTAATTTCATAACTAAATTTTCTGAAGATAAACTTTCACCAGTTAAGCCCTTGAGGTATACAATTAGTGGAGAAAACATTAAAGAAACTGAGAGTGTGAACATTGAAGTTAAGCTTGGTAATCTTATTTTGGATGATTTTAGTGATGAGTTTACATCAAGTGCAAGTTACAAGATTTATCAAACAGAAATACCTGCTGATATTTCTCCAGGAACATATGATGTTGTGCTTACAATTGAGCAGCCAATGGAGGATGGACAGAGTCATAATTGGGAGAAGGAAGATGTTTTTGAAGTTGTTGCATATGAGAAACTGGTTTCTGATGAAGTTTACAGAAAGGGTTTCTTTAAGGAGTCATATTTAGTTAGTGTTTCAAATGAAGGAAATATAGATTCAATTTTTGAAAAGGAAGTTGAGTTAGGATTTTTGAGTTCATTGTTTTTTGGTTCTGATTTGGAATATGAATCAACAGATAATGGTGTTGTTTTCAAGATTGATGTTTCAAAAGGAGAGACCAAGGAGTTTGAGTATTATAATAATTATTTGGCTCTTTACATAATTTTGATTGTTTTGGCTGTGATTACAAGTTACATTTATTATAGAAAGAGTTCAAACCCTCTTGAAGTTGAAACAAAGCTTTATCAGATTAATACTGTTGAGCATGAAGGTGTTAAGAGTCTTAAGGTGAGAATTGGTTTTGAGAATATAAAGGAAGCTGAGATTGAAGTTTTGAAGATGGTTTTTAGAATGCCTTCATATTTAAGTATTAAGGATGGATCATTTTTACTTACTGAACCAAATCATGTTCTTAAAGGAAAAAATCAGTTCAAACTTATTTGGGATTTTAAAAATTTTGAGAAGAATGATACAAGAATTATTGGTTTCCAGATGGTTAATCATAAGGGAGTTCTTGGAGATATAAGGTTGCCTGATCTTGAGATTGAAGTTAAGATTGACGGAAAGATAAGAAGATATTACAAGTCATTTCCTATTGTCAGAGGATAAATGAAAACTTTTTCTTTTTCCAAGAAAGGAGTTTGGGATGCAAAGTTATTGGGAATTATTTTACTTATTTTAGTTGTTGGAGTTGTTATTTGGACTCAAGGAAGTAAGCTTGTTGGTCAGGCAACTTCAGGAGTCTCACTTGCAAAAGAGCAGCAGTGTGAAGGAGGTTTTGGCAATACTCTTGCACTCATTAATTGTGAAGAGAGTAATTGTAATGATGAGCAGCAAACAAATTGGGAGAAGTATGTGGATTATTTGAATGATAAGGAATGTATTGATAACAAAGAGTTTAAGGTTTCTTTGGATGATAATGAAGTTGGTGTTGGAAAGGATAAGGCTTGTACATGTGTTCAGCAGGAAGTTTATGATTTTATTAAGAGTAGTGGAGATGTGAATGAAGTTAATGCTTTGAAAGGAACTTATACAACTTCAGTCAAAGGAATTTCTACAGAAGATTTGACAAAAATAAAAGAAATAGAAAGTTCTAAATGTAAAAAAACTCAAATTGCAGATTTAGAATCAGAATTTAAATCAGAAGTAAAAAAGATTGCTGACAAATTAGGTTCAAAAGAAGAATATTTGTACACTGTAATGTATTTTGAAACAGGTGGAACTTTTTGTTCTTGTGAGTTGAATAATGCAGGAAGTGGAGCTATAGGTTTAATTCAATTTATGCCTTCAACAGCAGATGATCTTGGAACTTCTTCTTTAGCTTTGTGTGAAATGAGTAGAATAGAACAATTGAAATATGTAGATAATTATTTAACTCAAAAGAAGAATTCTTATGGGAGTTTGGATACTTTGGAAAAACTTTATATGGCAATTTTATGTCCTGGTGCCATAACTAGTGGTTATATTACTTCAAAAGATGGAAGTGTTGGTTCTTGTAATGGAAAAGATGCTCAAGATACTTATGATAAAAATAGTGGTTTTGATAAATCTCCTAAAGATGACAAAATTACTGTAGCAGAAGTTTCTGTTAGAATTAATCAAGAGTACAAGATTTTAGGATATTCCTAATTCAATATTTTAAAGTCACAGCATACCCTGTATTTTCTAGGAGAGTATTGACCTACTTTTCTTGTTTGAATTATTTCAACTTTCTTGTTGTTCTTTTTTGCAGCCTCAATTACAGCATTTTCTGATAAATGAGGAAAGTCATTTTCATGCAGAAAGTCGTACATGTGAATTATGCAGTTAATGTCTGCAACAGCAAATGCTTCATCTAAGAATAGTTGAGCATCTTTTGGAAGTGGCATGAATATTTCATCGTATTTTTTGTCTTTTAATTCTTCATGAACTATTTTCTTTACATCAGCATTGTAGAAATGAATTTTCTTTTCATTTAATTCAGAGATAATTTGTTTTTCGTTTACGTATTTATTTTCTTTTTTTAAGTTTTCAACTATGGTTTGAAACTCTTTTGATTTTTTTAGAAGGTTTTTGTTTTTTTCCTGATTTTTTAGAGCGTATTTGTGTCCCTCAGGATTTATTTCTACAGAATCTATTAATTTAATATTTGGTTGTTTTTTTAGTATGTTGAATGTGTATGGTCCGCAACCTGAAAACATTACTAATATTTTAGAGTTTTCTTTTATGTTTGAGCTTAATTCTTCCCTTTCTGTGCCTAATTTTGAAGAGAAATACACAGTAGAAGGGTCAAGTACCAATTCGATTCCATTTTCTTTGTATATTGCCTCTTTTTTGTTTTCTCCTGCAATGTGAATTAAGTCTTGAGTTCTGAATTCTCCTTTGTGAATTCCTGATTTTTTCATTACAGTGTTGATTGAAGAATTTGTTTTCATAATAGCTTCTCCAATCTGTTTTTCATAGGAGATTAATTGTTCATCAATTTCTGTTATTGCAATGTCGCCAACAATTTCGAAACTTCTGTTTACTTTGTCAATTAAATCAGCAGGGATAATGTCAACTAAAAAGTCTTTTACTTTTTTACTCATAAGAAAAAGAAATGTTTTTTTATTTATAAAATGTTTTGAGATTTACATTGAATCCATTAAGTCTGAGAGAATATCTTTGTCCATTTTTAGATGTTCTCTAATTAATTTTTGGTCATCTGGGTCTAATTTTTTTCCGCATGCAATTTTTGCAAGGATACTAGAATTATAAAATCTTATTGCATTTGAAAGATCTGTTATTTCATCTCTTGGGTCTAATGTAGTGGATGGTAAAAACATATCATCTACATTGTCAGTTCCGACTCTTATTGGAATCCCTTTTTCTAGCATAGGAAGGACATTAGCAATACTGTTAAAGATTGGAGTTTGATACACTCTAAGTTGTCTCATTGATATTGCTGCACTTGGACATACAATTACACCTATATTATATTTTAGAAGTCCTTCAAGCATTCTTTCAAATCTTTTTTCATCATAAGTGCTAGGAGATATTGAATGGACTGCCCAAACAAGAGGTTCTTCTTTTCCCATTTCTACAATATCTTTTCTTTTATCTGACCATTTGACAGCTTCAATTAAAGTCTCAGTTCCATATTCATTTGGATTATTTTGTTGGTCTATGTGAAAATGTGCAGGTTTATTTAGTTCAACAGCAGTTAATAGTATTCTTTTGAAATGTTCTTCAAAGCCTATGTGACCTCTACCAATTTTATAAAATTCTTCATCATCTCTTTCTGGAAGGGTCCCGATGAAATCTGCTTTTTTAGCTGCATCTATAAATAAATCCCAACTTTCAGGTTCAGATTCTTTGAAACCAAATATTGGATATGCACCAACTCTAAAATCAATTTGATCTTTGTAATCTTCTTTTAATTTTAATGCAACATTTAGAGCTCCTAACCCATTGTCAAGTTTTATATCACTTGCAACATCTACAAAACTATCAATTCTTTTAACTTTTGCTTTTGAAGATTCTTCCAAAAATAGACTCATTCTTTTAGTTAAATTTTCAGTAGTATATATTGTTCTATGAAGTCTTCCAGTTAAACTTTGTTTTTCAATCATAGTTAAACCTTCATAAGGAATTTGATCTGCTGTTGCAAATCTGTCGATATGAGCATGAGCATTAAATAGTCCTCCATGTTTTTTTAATTTGGTTTCTAGTTGTCTATGAAAAGAATTTTTATAAGCCATTTTATACTTAATCTGATTTTAACTATATATAGTTTTCTAATTTTTTGAATTTTTATTTATAAAATAGAAAAATTTAGTTTAATCTAAGTCAAATTCGTCTTTAATTTCTCTTATTGCATTAGGGTCTTCTCCTCCATGCCAAGTAAATCTTGGTTTAACTTGCATTGTATGCAATCTTTCATTTTTATCATCCATTATAATTGCACATCCTTTTACTTTAGGCATTGAGTTGAATAGTGCTTTTGATCCTTTATTGTCGTATGATAGAAAAATTTTATCTAAAGCTTCAAGATCAAATGATGCAGTTAATCTATGTGACATTACTAAATCTGATTGAGTAATTGCATCTGTGTGGATCTTTGCAGGTTGTTGAGTTGCCATTATCAAAGAAACTCCTGGTTGTCTACCTTCTCTAAGTATTGTCATTAAAGCTTGCTTCGATGGTGCCTCTTCATCTCCTGCTGGAAGGAATTCATGACATTCGTCTACTATAAGCCAAGGCATAGGTAAATCTTCTTTAATTTCATTTTTTCCTATAACCTGAGTTTTGTTTATAATATCACCTAGTTCTTCTCTTTTTCTTACAAGCATTCTTTCAACAAATATCTTTTTTGCAATAATTCCCAAAGCAAGAGCTTTTATTTGCCATCCTCCAGGCATTGCAACATAAGGCGACAAATCAAGAACAGTAACTTTTCCTCCAGTAAATATATCTTTAATAGGAGTTGCATTTTTAGAAAATATTCCCCAAGTTTGACAGTTTTCAAATCTGTTTATTACAGCAAGTTTTGTTTTTTCTTCAAGTCTATCATCTTGCTCCGTATAATTAATTAAATCATCTATGCTAAAATTTTTTTCACTATCAAGCATTTTGTTCACAACTCTTTGAATTGCTACTCCCACTGCATCATCAGTTTTTAAGTTAAATGCATTCATCCAATCTTCAACACTTAATTCTTTTGGTTGAATGTATAATGGGAAATCAACTGGAACACCATCTTCTTTGTATTTGTCATAAAATCCTCCTGGTACATAAGTTTGAACTGCAAGACCTTTTGCTTCAAGTCCCCATTTTTTAAGCATATCCTCTTCTTTTTTATTTGGATATTTCATAGACCAGTATACTCCCATAGTATCAAGAAGAACAAATGAAAGATTTTTTGCAATATCTGGATCAATATCTGCTAGTCCTTCAGCTATACTTCCAAGAGTGTACGATTTTCCCGAACCCCTCTTTCCACAGATAAGCATTGCGTGTGCTCTAGATACGTCTAGATAAATTGGGTTTGAAAGGGAGGAAGTCTGTCCCATTTGAACATATTGTTTTCCAATGAAAACTGTTCCTTTTTTTCCTAATTTTTTTATATCAGAGGGACTTCTTCCAAGAACGATGTCATACATATTATTTTCTGATGTATAGAATTTATAAATATTTGTTGTAATGGGATAAGTAGTTCTATGTTCTTTTTTTATTATTTTTTGAACACTTTTGATAATTATATAAGTGAAGAAACATATTTGTTGATTAAATGAAGGGTTTGATAGGAGGATTGTCGTTACTTTTGGCTTCTTTTAACAGTTTTGGAGATAATGGTTTTTGTTTGGAAGGTCTTAGAGGAAGATATAAATTGAATTTTTCTAGTGAATATTTAGTATTTATAAATACTGATTCTTCAAAAGGAAGAATTACCAGAATGGAATTTAATTCAAGGAATATTAAATTTGCAAATATTTATGGAAATACTAATGGAGTTTATAGAGTTTTAGGTGAAACTAAGACGGGAAGTTTTTGTTATGAAGTTGAACAATGGAGAAATGGTATAACTGAAGAGGTAGAATCAAAGTTGAAAGGAGAGTGTCCAAGAGGATTAAATGTTTCCAATACTTCGATCTCTGATGAGGAGATTTTAAGAATTTTATATGAAAATAATAGGGTTATTGATTATTTTAAAGATTATATGAAAGGAATTAAATTAGGAGAATCTGTTACAAATTTTAAAGTTGAAAACCTAAATTAAAACATTTAATTGATAAATTATATAAAGGAGCAGATTTTGATAATTTTAAGAATGGTTGGAAACAAGCAGATTTCAATTGAAAAGAAATGGCAGAAAATTTGGGAAGAGAGTGGAGTTTTTGAGACAACTGCAGATAATAGAGATAAATATTTTGGAACTGTTGCGTATCCTTATGCAAATTCTATTATGCATATAGGTCATGGGAGAACTTTTACAACTGCAGAGATTTTTTTGAGATATCAAAGATTGTTGAATAAGAATGTGCTTTTTCCAATGGGTTTCCATATTTCAGGAACTCCTGTTTTAGCTGTTGCTGATGGAATAAAAAATGGAGATAAAAAACAAATTAAAATTACAAGAGAAGCTATTTGTGAATATTTAGATGATGAAAAGGAAATTGATGAGACTTTAAGGAGTTTTACTGAGCCTGCAAATATTGCAAAGTTTTTTTCTAGTACTATTGAGGATAGTTTTAAAAAAGTTGGAATTGGAATTGACTGGACAAGAAAGTTTACAACAGGTGAGCCGATTTATAACAAATTTATTGAATGGCAATACAGAAAGTTAAAGGATTTGGGAATTTTGACACAAGGAAAGTATCCAATTTTGTATTCAGCATTGGATGAAAATGCCGTTGGTGAGGATGATATTAAAGATGGAGATACAGATAAAGTCACAATTCAGGAAATGAGTTATATTTTATTTGAGAACAAAGATGCTAAAGGAGAATATTTTGTAGTTGCAACTCTTAGACCAGATGCTCTTTTTGGTACAACTAATTTGTGGATTGACAAGAATATGGATTTGGTCAAGATACGAGTAGGAAAGCAAGTTTGGATTGTAGGAAAAGTTGCAAGTGTTAAGATTAAATATCAGTTTGATGATGTTGAAATTTTATCAGAGCATAAAGGAAAGGAATTTATTGGTAAAAAAGTTGTAACTCCACTTATTGGAAGAGAGGTTATTATTGCAGCTGGTTCTTTTTTGGATGAAAGACATGGAACGGGTGTAGTTTATTCATCACCTGCTGGAGCTCCACATGATTATATGGCTTTGGTTGAGGCAAAAAAGCAAGGAAGATTGCCAAATGATTTGGAAGTTGTTAATACTGTTGATACTTTTGATAAGAAAGGAAAGGAAATTAGTTATGATGGAAGCTGTCCTGCTGAGGCTAAGTGCAAGAAATTTGGAGTAAAATCAAGTGAAGATGAAGATAAGCTTGAGATGGCAAAGCAAGAGCTTTACAAGGAAGAGCATTATGGAGGGAAATTAAATTCAAAGTGTGGGGAATTTAGTGGTATGTATATTAAAAAAGCGAAGGACTTGGTTAAGGCAAAATTAATTGAAGAAAATTTAGGAGGAACTTTGCTTGAAACTTCAAGAAGAGCTGAGACTAGGAACGGAGATAATGTGATTGTTGCTAATTTGGAAGGTCAGTGGTTTTTGGATTATTCATCTGAGAAAGTTAAACAGAAAGCATATGATTTGCTAGATTCAATGGAATATCTTCCTTCAAAGTTAAAGGATACACAGAAAGGATATTTGGAGTGGGTTACTAAGAGACCTTGCGCAAGAAAAAGAGGTCTTGGAACTCCGCTCCCTTATGATAAGGAATGGATTATTGAGCCACTTTCTGATTCCACAATTTATCAGTTGCTTTATGAGATTATTCATATTATTAGACGTGAGAAAATTAAGCCTGAACAGTTAACTGAGGAAGTGTTTGATTATTTGTATTTGGATAAGGGAAAGATTGCAGAAGTTTCAAAGGTTTGCGGAATTTCAAGAGTAGCTTTGGAAGAGATGAAGATGGAAACTGATTATTGGTCTAATAATGATTTTAGATATGTTGGTCAGCCTCATATGTCAAATCACATGTCATTTTTGATTTATCATTATGCGCTTATTTTTGATAGTCCAAAGTTGAAGAGATTTCATCCTGATATTGGGGTTGTTGGTGGAATGCTTATGAGAAATGGAGAGAAGATTTCAAAGTCAAAAGGAAATGGAATTCCACTTTCAAAAGTGGGAAAGGAGTTTGGTGCTGATTTGTATAGGTTGTACATTGCAGTTGCAGCTTCTTTTGATGTTGAAATGGATTTTAGGGATGATGAGATTGCTCAGCTTGAAAAGAAGTTTGATAAGTGGAAAGAGTTGATGTTTGAGGCTAAGAAAAGAGAGTTGAAAGATTATGATAGTTTTGATAATTTGGATAAGTGGTTAATTTCAAGATTTTATTCGAATGCAAAAGTGTATTTTGATTCAATGGAACATTTGAAAATTAGAGAAGCATACATTGCAGTTTTGTATGAAATGTTATCTGATATTTCATATCATACTAGAAGAACTTCACAAGAAAAAACTATTGATGTGCTTAGATTTGTGTTTGAGGATTATATTAAGATTATGACTCCTGCTGTTCCACATATTGCAGAGGAGCTTTATGAAGGTGTTGGGGAGAGTTATGTTTCTCTTGCAGCTTTTGAGACGAATGTAGATGATTTTATTGATAAGGATATTGAAGGAGTTGAAGATATAGCGCAAGAACTTGTTGCACTTGTTTCAAGAACTAAGGAGACTAAGGGAATTTCTGATATTAAAACAATAGTTGTTGTTCAAGCATCTGTTAAGAGGTTTGAGTTGTTCGACAAGTTGAAGAAGTTGCTTGGCTCAACCAATGATTTTAAGAAAATTATGCCTGAGCTTATGAAGGATTTTGGTGATGATAAGAAATTTATTTCGAAGTTTGTTCCAAAGACTTTAGGTTGTGGACTTTCTAAGTATTTGTCTAAAGAAGATGAGGCTAAATTGATTGAGGAGCTTAGTGGTTTTTTCAAGGAAGAGTTTGGTGCTGAATTAGAGATTAAATCAGCTGAAGAGATGGAGATGAATTCAGGAAGTTTGGTACCAGGTCGTCCTTTGGTTGTTCTGGAATAAATTAATTATAAATCATCCAAATAACAAATCCAATGATTAGAAGGAATCCTCCGAATGCAAGATTGGTTGTAAATGTTGGCAAGTTTAGAAGATAACTTGCAAGAGAAAATAATCCATATACAAAAAAGATTACACCTAGTCCTAAAAGAGAATATGCTGCTATTTTGTAGGATACTTTTTTTACTTCTTTTTTGATTTTTATTTCGATTTGCTTTTGGGCGTATTTCACAATTTCTTTCTGAGTTTTTTGCAGGTTTGCCTTTACATAATCAGTTGCAACTTCAATCAGTTTTAGTTTTATTGAGTCAAGAAGAGTTGCACCTTTTGTTTTTTCCATAGATTTGAAAGTTTAAAGAAGTATTTATAGTTTTGGATTATTTTTTATTTATTTTATAAAGGAGATAAACTCCAATTGTTCCATAAATCATATTTAGTATCTGGCCTACAGGAATTCCAAAAACAAGAGTGGTTGGTTCTCTTAGAAAATCAATTGCAAATCTTCCGTATGCATAAATAATTAGAAAAGTTGCAGTGATTGTTCCTGTTTTTAGTTTTTTGAAGTAAAATTGATATAGAAGAATCTGGAATGCAATCATATTTTTTGCACTCTCAAATAAAGTTGTTGGCCACCGGGTTTGATTGTCATATAAAGGAAAAACTATCCCAAGAGATGAGGTTGTAGGTTTTCCTACTAGTTCTTGATTTACAAAGTTAGCTAGTCTTCCTAATGTTAATCCTAAAGCTGTTGGGATTGCAAATAAATCAGTTAGTTTCAGGAATGGTATTTTATATTTTTTGGAGAAAAAATAAAGTGTTCCAACTGCTCCAATTATTCCTCCATGTATGCTCATACCTCCATTCCAGACAGCAAAAATTTGAAGTGGATTAGAGAGATAGTAGGAAGGATTGTAGAAGAGAATAAAGAAAATTCTTCCTCCAAGTACTGAGAATATCATTAAGTAAAAGAAAATGTCTTCGAGAATTTCTTTTTTTATTTTTTGCATTTTGCCCAAATGCAGAATTAGAAAATAAGAGATTAAAAATCCAATTGCATAATAAATTCCATACCAGTAAATTGGTTTGCCAAATATTGTAAATGCAATTGGGTCTAACATTTTTTAATTATTTTTTGAATATTTTTAATTATTTCGTCATGTAATATTCCATTTGAACAGACATATTCGTTTTTTGTTAAATCAAATTTTCCTCCTTTAAAATCAGTTACTTTTCCTCCGGCTTCTTCAACAAGCAAGTAATGACAATAATCCCAAATGGAACATTTGTGAGAGATATGTGCATCTAATTTTCCTGATGCAACACTTGCAGTTGCATAATGTATACAATATTCATTTCTACATGTGGAACAGATTTGAATAAAATTTGGATAAAAATGTTGTAAATATTTATTCTTTGGAGATAAACAAATATCAATATCAAATTCAGATAGTTTATTTTTATTTGAAATAGTAATCTTTTTGTCGTTACAATAAGCTCCATTTCCTTTTTTTGCATAATATAATTCATCATGTATTGAGTCAACTGTAGCACAAAAAATAACCTCATTATTTTTAGCAAATCCAATCCCAGATGTGAAAATAGGAATTCCTCTTGCAAAATTTCTAGTTCCATCAATGGGGTCAATAATGAATTTATATTC
>JBNKLP010000005.1:0-63640 GCA_050292425.1 Candidatus Nanoarchaeia archaeon
AAGATGAGTATTATGAATTATATCTAAAAGATAAAACTTCAAAAAAACATTATGAAGAATTATTTGATAAATATTTTGAAGATGAGCAAAGCAAAAACAACTTCGTTGAAATAGCAAATAACATAAAAGAACAAATTAAAGAAAAAGAATTCAAAACATTCAGAGTTAACAAACTAAAAGATGCACTAAAAGAACTCTCGCAAAGATACACTTTAGGAATAATCTCCGAAGGAATAAAAGAAGATCAAATTGAAAAACTAAAACTTCTAATGATTTCAAGATTCTTCGAAGATGAAAACATCTGGTTAACTACTTCAAAATCAAAGGAATTTTTTGAAAAACTCTATGAAAACTACATTAATGAAAAAGGTTTTGAAAAAATCTGGATTGTTGGTGATAAGGAAGACAAAGACATTATCCCTGCTAAAGAAGTTGGCTTCAAAACAATTAGAGTAAGCACAGGAAGACACAATTCAGAAATTGAAAAGTCACAAGCTGATTACCTAGTTCACTCTGTTGCTGATCTTATGAAAATGAGACTTGAGTAATTTACTCTTCAAGAAAAATTACAAAAACTCTTTAAGAAAACAAATATAAATATTCTAAGATTAAGATGGCAAGATATATCCGAAACAAAAAAGCAAAAGGAACAGCTGCCGAAAATGAACTAATACATAAATTTTGGGAAACAAACCAATGGGTCTGTGTTAGAGTTGCAGGTTCAGGCTCAACCAAATACCCTGCACCAGACTTGCTTGCATCCAGAGGAGATAAAAAAATTGTAATGGAAGTAAAAGTAGTAAATGATGTTAAAAAATACTTCACTGGTCAGGAAATAAGAGACCTTGAATATTTTGCTGAAAAATTTGGAGCTCAAAGCTGGGTAGGAGTAAGATTTCAGGAAAATCAATGGTTCTTCCTGCCCTCATCAGAACTAGAACAAACAAAATCAGAAAATTATGTAATATCTTTAATTGATATGAAAAGAAAGGGATTTACATTTGAAGAAATGATTAATTGAATGAAAAATGAGACTCTGGTCAATTCATCCAAAATATCTTGATGTTAAAGGAATAGTGGCCCTATGGAGAGAAACTCTTCTTGCTAAAAATGTACTTGAAGGAAACACAAAAGGCTACAAAAATCATCCACAATTAAAAAGATTCAAAAAATATGAAAACCCTATTAGTGCAATAAACCAATATCTTTATGAAATTTATATTGAAGCAAAATCCAAAGGATATAATTTTGATAAAAACAAATGCAAAAATCTTAATTTAAAAAAAGCAATCTATGTAACAGACAAGCAAGTTGAATATGAATTTGAACATCTTAAAAGAAAACTCAAAACTAGGAATCCAGAAAAATTTAATGAAATAAAAAACATTAAAAATATAGAAATCCATTCATTATTCAAAATAAAAAAAGGAGAAATAGCAACATGGGAAAAGATTTAAACTTCAATCAAAAATGTTATAAACTACTCAAAAAAGTACCAAAAGGAAAAGTTACTACATACAAGATAATTGCTGAAAAATTAAACACAAAAGCATACAGAGCAGTCGGAACAGCAATGAGAAAAAATCCTAATGCCCCTCAAGTTCCTTGCCACAGAGTTGTAAACTCAGATGGAAGAATAGGTCAGTATGCTTTTGGCCAAAAAGAGAAAATTTCAATACTAAAAAAAGAAGGAATTCAAATAAAGGACAATAAAATTATTGACTTTGAAAAACATTTATTTTATTTCTAAATGTGTTCGATACTTTGCAGACACTAGAAAATTATTTAAACAAATTCTAGTTTAAAGTATTTCTAAACTAAAATGAGTACAAGTTTATTAAAAAGAATTGAGGAACAACCTCAAACAAGCGTATGGAAAGGTCCTGAAAATTTTGAAGGAACTTTAAGAACATTAATTGAAGGAAAATTTGAAGATATAAATCTAGTAACACCTATAACTACATATCATTTTCCTAAACAAATTGAAGTTTATGGGATAAATGAAACACCAACTGATTGTAGAAATCCAAGTTTAGTTAAAAGAAGAACATACGAATATTACGGTTCAAATATTTCAAGTTTTAATTAACAATATTTTTTTGCACAATAATTTCCTAAACCTTTCAGAGAACAATTGTAATCTTTAATAACACTAATTGGAATTCTTCTTAAGAATTTATCAAAAGTCTCATCTTCACAAAAAACATCAACAAATCTCTTCTTATCAAAAGTCATATTCTTCATCGCAATTCCTCCTGCAATGAAAAGTCCTCCTGCACAAAGTGAATCAATTGCAACTCCCTTAGCAACCCTTGCATAAAAATCATAAAACCTATCAAAAGTCACAGTAGCATCTTCATCCTTATACCTCAAAAAAGAAACTTCCTCAGCACTCTTTTTATTTCCACACAAAAACTCATAAATAAACTCAATTCCACTTCCTGACAACACATCTTCAACTTCAACTCTGTCAACCTTTTTCTTCCACTTAATAAAATTGCAAAGTCTCATTTCTTCATCATTCTGAAATGGAAAATCAGCATGTGCAATTTCACTATCCAGAATATTTCCATCAGGCAAAACCACAGATTTTCCAAAACCAGTTCCAGCTCCAATAACACCAATAGGAGAATTTCTATCTACAACTCCCTTATTTACAACAAGCAAATCATTTTTTGGTAAAACACTAACACTAAGAGAAATTGCCCTGAAATCATTCATAAAATCAACACTCCTAAGTCTTGTTCTCTCAATCAAATCTCTTTTAGAAACTATTATATTTGAATTTGTAAGATGCACTTCATTTTCCTGAACTCTTCCTGCACAAGAAAAAACTCCTCTATCACAAAATATTTCAAACTTCTCAAAACAAGCAACACTAAAAATATTGACAACCTCACTAAGCGAAGAAAAATCGCTAGTAAAATACTTTTTCTCAAACTTAATCTTGAATTTTTTGTTTAGTACCTCAATCAAAGCAAAATTGATATGTGTTCCTCCAATATCAGCAACTAAAAAATAACTTTTCATTTTTTTCTCTTAACTACTTTCTTTGCTTTTGAAACTATGTTCTTTGTACTAATTCCATACTTTTCCATAAGTTCATATCCTTCTCCACTCTCTCCAAAAGTATCTTCAACTCCTACAAACTCTTGAGGCACAGGATATTTTCTAGCTAGAACCTCTGCAACTGCGCTTCCCATTCCTCCTGCAATCTGATGCTCTTCACAACTCACAACGCATCCACACTTTTTAGCATACTTCAAAACAGTTGTCTCATCAAGTGGCTTAATAGTATGAATATTAATTACAGCTGCACTTATCTTCTCTTTGGCCAATATCTCTGCAGCCTCAAGTGCAAACTGAACAGCAAGACCACAGACAATAATTGCAACATCCTTTCCTTCCTCCAAAACATTTGCAACTCCAACTTCAAACTTTGAATCCTTATTATTAATATTCAAACACTTCTCCCTTGAAACTCTCAAGTAAACTGGCCCTTTAATCTTTGCAGCCTGAGCAGTTGCACTAATAGCTTCCTGCTCATCACAAGGAACAATAACAGTCAAATTAGGAAGAACTCTGGTAATTGCGATATCTTCGAGTGCTTGATGAGTAGCACCATCAGGCCCTGTTGTAAGACCAGCATGAGAACCTAGAACTTTCACATTATGATTTGAATAGCATACACTAACTCTAAGCTGATCCCAGTTTCTTCCTGGGTTAAAAACAGCAAAAGAAGTCACAAAAGGAACTTTTCCATTCAAACACATTCCCGCAGCTGCGCTCATCATATTCTGCTCGCAAATTCCCATATCAAAAAATCTCTTTGGATATTCTTTCTCAAAATCAGTAAGTTGAACTGAGGGTTTCAAATCGGCAGTAAGTGCTACCACATTCCTGTCCTTCTTTGCAGCAATCATAATACCTTTTCCAAATCCAACTCTTGTTGAACCCTTTGAATTCTTGTCAAGTTTTGAGTAAAAACTCATTTTAAATCTTCCCTCCTTTAATTCTATCTTCTTGCAAACCAAGCTCAGCAAGTGCTTTTTTAACTTCTTCCGGATTTGGAGCTTTCCCATGCCATCTATAATCATTTTCCATAAAGCTAACTCCCTTGCCTGGAACAGTCTTTGCAATAATTGCAACTGGTTTGTCAAGTTTTTCTGCATACTCCAAAGCAGACTTTATATGAACAATATTATTTCCATCAATATCAATTGCTGCAAATCCAAAAGCAGTCATTTTTGCATGTAATAAATCTAATTTAAGAACATTATCAGTAGGACCATCAATTTGTATATTATTCATATCAATAATCACTCTTAAATTAGAAAGATTCTCTTTTGTAGCAAACAAAAAAGCTTCCCAACATTCTCCTTCCTCAATTTCTCCATCTCCAACAAAACAGAAAACCTTGTTCTTCTTCTCATCTCTCTTCAAAGAAGCAGCAAGACCAACTGCCTGAGAAATCCCCTGTCCAAGTGGACCACCTGAATTCTCAATACCTGGCAAAAGACCAACATGAGGATGTCCTTGAAGCCTTGAACCTATTTTCCTTAAACTCATTAACTCTTTCTTAGGAAAATAACCATTATGTGCAAGTGTTGCATACAAAACAGGACAAACATGACCATTAGACAAAAAAACAAAATCCCTATTTTTATCTTGTGGTTTTTTTGGATTATGTTTTAAATAATCAAAATACAAAACAGTAAAAATATCTGCAAGACCAAGTGAACCTCCTGGATGTCCTGTTCCTGCCTCTCCAATCATCTTGACAATATCTTTTCTGATATCATTTGCAATCAAAGCTAATTCTTGTGTTCTCATAAAAAATTCTCATAAAAATCTTTTAAAAATATTAGTTGTAATCACTAAGTCAAGTAAAAACAAAACAAATTAATAAAATCCAAATCTGCTCTGACAATAAGAACTTACTTCATAACTCTTTAAACTTGAACATGAAAAATTAGATTCAGCATTTTTCATGATTTCACAATCACTTTGTAAATCATCTCCAATTAACTTGGAACAAGCAAAATTATCCAAATCAACAGCAAACTCAGTCTGTAAATAATAAGAATTTACACAATTAACTCTCAAATCTTCCTCTAAATTATCACAAAGAGCAACATTCTCATCAATTATGGACATTTGTTGATAAAATGAAACTTCACAATCTTTCTGCAATTCATCATCTATTATATCTTTACAAAAAGTAATGTCATTATTTTCTATTGCTCCTTGAAATGCAACAGTTGAAACACAATCATCAATAGAAACTAGTTCATCATCAAGCTTTTGACAATATGTAATATCCAACTTTTCATAAGCCAAATTTAAAGCTATATTATTCACACACACTTTCTTATATAAATTGTCATCAACCTGACTGCAACTTGAAAAATCTTTTGACTTAATCAAAACTGCAACTTGTTGCTGCAATTCAATTTCACCCAGTTCTACATTATCTTCAACAGGAATCACAACCTGATTATTAATTTCAACAATTTCAATAAAACTGTCTTGAGATTTGCTTTGCATTGAAAGTTGTATGAAGCTAATCAAAAACAGACCGACAAAAACTATTATTGCAACAATAATCACATCTCCTTTATCCCAATTATCATTTGGATTTTTTATATTATCTTTTTCCATTTTTTATTCACCTATAAGGAATCATCACATCATAACCTGAATAATCTGCATCCTGGCCATAAGCATTCCACCCAACACATTCAGCAAATAAATCACTATGCAAATAACATGTATTGCCAAACGAATTATCAACAGCAATGATATCTCCACCAAAATAATCATTTGACTGACCATAAGCATTATAACCTGTACAATCCAGATTTCCATTTGAAAGTAAAATACAAGTTGTATATCCTCCTGCAGAAATTCCTATTGCATCACCACCAAGATAATTATTGGATTGACCATAATTATTATTTCCCCAGCAATGTACATTACCAGTATCAAATAATATACAATTATGAACTCTTCCACTAATTAATGACATTATATTTCCTCCACTGGTATAATCATTAGATTGTCCTAAAGTATTCCACCCCCAGCAATGAACGTTACCAGAACTTAATAATGCACAGTTGTGATTTTGACCACTAGATATCGCAACTGCATCACCTCCAAGATAATCATTAGATTGACCATCATAATTCGAACCCCAGCAATGAACGTTACCAGAACTTAATAATGCACAGTTGTGTCTACTTCCACTAGATATCGCAATTGCATCACCACCAGTATAATCACTTGATTGACCAGCATCATTTGAACCCCAGCAATGTACATTGCCATTTGAACGCAATGCACAATTATGGTTCATTGCTCCTAAAGCAAGTGAGATTACATCTCCACTATTATAATCATTAGATTGACCCCAATTATTTCTTCCCCAGCAATGTACATTGCCAGAATTAAGCAAAACACAACTATGGTATTGAGCAGACAATATTGGACTCTCCTTTGCCCAACTAGGTCCAGAAGAAACCCCAAATTTCTTCAAGGATTTTACTCCCGAACTAGTTTGAATTCTAATCTTTGATGCTGCTGAATCTGTTACATCAACCAAAACAATTCCATACACATCACTTCCTTTGGAAAACCTAAGTGGTGAAGTTAATGTTCCAAGTGGCTCACATGCAATTGCAATATTTGCAGTTCCATCAAACACTCTGTAACCACAATCTATATCAGTTGAAGGTCCAACTAACGTATGTTTTTCAATATAACCTATGCCTCCATTTGAGAGTCCAGTATTTCTTCCAAATAAATAAAATTCAGTATCAGAAATAGGTTCATAATCTAAGAAATAAACTATTTGTGAAGTACTGTTTAAATCAATCTCTTCATAAGAATTTGATATTGTATCATATAATATAAATTTAATATCTCCTAAAGGAAATACTGATGTTAACATCCCAAAAAATATTTTATTTGAACCTGGTGCTGATTTGAGCTCACATCCATAAAATCCACAAAAATAATTAGGTAAAATTGGAGAATAATCAACAATATTTCCACTAGTTTTGTCAATTTTAAGTAATCTTTTACCTACCCCAAAAAAATCATCTCCTAAAACATACATAAAACCATCAGGCATCAAAAGCAAACTACTCTCCATAATATTAGAAGTTGAAAAATTCCAAACATTATTTCCTGTAATTTTACTTCTAGCTTGTAAAGAAACATCTGAGTTCATAAAATCATAACCTTTAATATAAACACTATTACTATCTCCCACTATGTCTTCTGCTACATTTTGATTTGAAGAAAAACTACTGTGTTTTACCCAAAGAATTATTGCAGGATCAACTTTACTTCTTTTTTCAATTCTCCAAGAAGGTACTGAATAAGTATTATCAACTCCCACAATATAAATTCCAGTACTATCTAAATATATATTATTAGGTCTATCATTAAAATTAGCTCCAGTATCAATATTCCAACTATTAATGTAATTTCCATCCAAGTCTCTTTTTTCTAATCTCCAAGAAGTTTGAAAATATATTGCAGTAAGAACTGTCTGAGGACCAACTAAATAAACTCCAGTATTATCAACAGCAATATCAGTTAAAGAATCAGGATACCCTGTGAAATCTTCTTGCTGGTCCCACAATTCAATTCCAGAAGATGAAAATTTTCTAAAATCCCATTGATCCATAGATAAAAAACCACCAGAACTAAATCCAAAATATAAATCTCCATTATATCCTCTTAATGAAAAAGGAGCATATGAATTAGCAAAAGTATCTGCACTATTATCAGTTACAACCCAATCAATACTATCATTCAAACTATAAACACTAGCAAAACTCCAAAATACCAAAAGTAAAATCAAAATTCTTCTAAACATTTTTAAGATCTTAAGGAATATCAGTCCTAATCCACATCCTTCCAACTGCAGGTGATGCCGGATCAGATGTCCTAGCCTCAATAATAGAGCCTCCAGCAACTGAATCAACATAACCCTTTGTTGCAACAGTATCAGCAGAGTCCCCTGAAGTTGTCTGAGTTCTCATTCTTATTTTTCCATTAACATCCAATTTCTGAGTAGGATTATTTGTCCCTATTCCTACATTTTCATTATTCTTGATCCATACTGCATCCTTATTATCTCCAAAACCTAAAATAATGTCATTTGTGGGACTATCCTGAGCCCTTATTATAAAATCTCCCACTGTTGCTGAACCCATAAAATGTCCATTACTTAAAGCTAGACCTATCTGTCCATATTCACTTAATACATTCCCTGTTGACCCAAATAATGTTGGATGTTCTGTTAAAATCAATGCTGGAGAATTTGTTCCTGCTCCAACTGCTGCCATTCCTCCACCTGGAAAAGTAGATTGAACATGAATTGCTGTGATAGGAGCATTAATTCCAACCCCAACTTTTCCTGAACTTCTATACACATCTCCCCCATTCACACTCCACACTCCACTTCCTGAAACTGCACTTGTTACATAACTCTGAGTGGCTACTGGCTGACTATTCATAAGTAAATTCCCAATCACATTCAAATCCCCATTAATAGTATCACCATCAGCATTCACAAAAAGATTATTTAGCTCTTCTCCTTGATAATAAGTTGAATCATTAAGATGAACGGTTGTATTAAACACAAAATCTCCTCCTCCTTCATCTCCTCCAAAAATACCTGCCCTTATATCCTCAGCACTTGTCCAAACTCCATTAGTATCTGCCCACGCAATACTTCCAAAAACTAGGACAAGCAATAAAAAAATATTTGTCCCAAAGTTAAAATTTGTTTTGAAATTATCAGAAACCATAACAACTTTCAAAGTTAATCATTTAAAATAATGTATATTCACCTATAAGTAAACTCAATTAAATAAATTATCTTTTCACAAAAACAAATTCTCCAGGAATAAGAAAATTAACATTTGAATGTGGAATAATATAATCTATTTTATTATATTTCAAGGAATCTCTAAAATCTTTATTATTAATAGAAATAGACAAATCATTAAACTCAAAAAGTTCAAATCCAACTGAATATGCAAGATTAATGAAATCAACAATTTTACTGGCTCTGCATTTCCAGTAATACTCCCAATGTTCTCTATTCTTTCTTTGAAATTCATCCTCTTTAGGAAAAACAAACATATCCTTCACATAAAATATACCTCCTTTTTTTAAATTGGCAAAGACATTCCTAAAAGTTTTCTCAACATTCGAATAACACATACTTTCAAGAGCAAGAAAATGGGTTGCATCTTTGTATTCATAATTTTCCATATTTGCAATTTCAAAATTTGAATTAGGATAATTTAACAAACATTGCTTTACACACTCCTTACTTGTTGAAATTCCAACTGAATTACAAAACTCCCTTAAAGAATCAACAACATATCCACTTCCACAACCAAGATCAACAACTTTTGAACCTTTTGATATTTTTGCTTTTTTAATAATATATTTCAGAAAATCTTGCTTAGTCTCTCCTACAAGTGCAACATGATAAAAAGAATAATTAGAAAATATGTCCTTAGAATGAATATCATAAAATTCCTTTTCATTCTTCCAAGGCAAATTCATCTTTTTCCAAAAAACTTTTTCTTTCGTACTCTCTTAACACTATCTATTCCAATTCTTGAAGGCAAAGCACAAAGTGAAGCAAGCACACATTTAATCTCAAAATAACTAATATCAACATTAATTTTATCTTTTATAATTGAAAGTTTATCAACATTTTCATCTTCTATAACCTGCATTACATCATTAATTTTATCTTCATCAACAACATCCTCTACACTAATCAAACTTTTGGCAATAAGTTCAACAATTTGTCTCTCTATACTCTCAACTTTCATTTCTCGGATCTTGGCAATCTTCTCAATAGAATTTCTTTTCATAAAATAATCATAAGTTTCTTCCAAAGTTTCAGTAAGTGGTTTTCTCTTGAATTCCATAGCCCAATTAGCCCATGAAAATTTTTCAACATCAACACTCATAATAAACAAATAATTCTTTAGATTTAAATAACTTTCCTCTCTATAATCAAATTTAAAAATAAATACTTCTATTTAAAAGATAGAGATGAAAATAATTTCAAAAAAAAACATCAAAAATCATGAACAATTCTACCTTGATGAAATATTAAATGGAAAAATCTTCATCTATCCAACTGATACAATTTATGGAATAGGATGTGTGGCAACAAACAAAAATTCAATTCAAAAAATAAAACAAATCAAACAAAGAGACTCATCAAAACCCCTCTCAATTATTGCACCATCAAAGAACTGGATTCAAACCAACTTTAAAATACTTGAAAAACACAAATCATATTTTAATAAACTTCCAGGACCCTTAACATTAATATTTGAAAAAAAAGAAAACTCAAATCTCTCAAAAGAAATATCACCTACAAACTCAATTGGAATAAGAATTCCAGATCATTGGATTTCAAATCTAATTGAAAAAACTAAAAAACCATTCATAACAACATCAATTAATATTTCTGGAGAACCAAACATAACTCAAATCACTCAACTATCTCAACAAATTACAAACAAAGTGGACTATATAATAGATGAAGGAGAATTAAATAACAAACCATCAACAATTATTGACTTAACAAAAGAAGAACCAATTATATTAAGAAAATAAATTACTTTTTCTTCTTTGAATCCACTTCCTTAAATCTTCTCATCTCCTTTCTAATCTCTCTGAAAAGCAATACAACAAGTAAGAAGTTAATCAAAATCCAGAACACAACTGAACCTCTTATATCTCCAATCTTTATTGGAAGATATGAATACTCAAAAGCAATAGTATTTGGAGTTTCCTTATCAACATTCCAATATGCTGTTTTATCATCTGAATCAATACTCTCAGGTTCCAAACTCAAATAAGTATAATGATAACCACTAGGTAACTTCATTTTCAAATTTCCTTTTTCAATGGGAATTGTTGTATACTCTTTTATAGGAACCTCTAAATTCTTAAAAAACAGTCCTGAAGGATCATAAATTATTTTATACTCCAAATTAATCTGATACTCAAAACCTGGCAAAACTGGAGTAAATATCTCAAGTGCAACAATAACATAATCTGCTGTCTCTAAAACTCTATGAGAAATATCTTTTCCATACCTATCAGTAACTTTAATATTCTCAACTTCAATTGCTGAAACACTATTATTCACAACCTTGTTAATCTTGAATTCCACACTTCCTGGCACTATTCCCACAGTGTGTATATTCTTCAAAGTCATCTCTTTTTTAACTTCAATTGTATTATCCTTGTTTATAGTAAGTTCTGTATTATAATTTGAAAAAACTTCAACAGCAGCATATGAAGACACACACATCAAAAAAAACAAAAACAAAATCATAACTGGCCTTAACAAGGATTTCATATAAAAATCTTTAAATCTTAAATATTTAAATCTTTGGCTAACACTCATAGTAACAACCCCTCACTTCTTCCTCTCCAAAGGATCAAATCCAGTTAAAATCATATTATTATAATCAAACTCTCCTAGTGAAGACAAATTAAAATTAACATCCCACATATTTGAAGAGTTCCATTCTCCTGAATAATTCAAAAGAACTCCCTCATCCAGAATTAATGAAGAAATATTAAACTGATGCAAAGTTCCATTTACTCCACCAACATCAACCAAATCAATACTCTCATTCAAAGTAGAATACCTAGAAGAAGTTGAAAAAGTAAAGCCTGATGACAAATTAAACTCATCAGAAACAAATGCATAAACAAACAAACCACTATTAATTGGACTCTGATACTCACCCAAATTCCTCAAACTCAAACTAACTCCAAACAAGCCTTCTCCAAACTTAACAATACTTCTATCAAATCTCAATTTCCTTGACTCAAACAATTCTTCCAAAATCCTAAGTGTCTTATCCAAACTAAGACCATTTACATTTGGATTTAAATTTGAAACTGCATATCCTGCAACCAAATATTCACTATCAATTTCACCTGTTCCATTAACTGTAAAAGTTACAACTGTGCTCTCCCCATTATTCAAACTAACCTGTCTCAAATTAGTATTTGTAACCCACATTGGAACTGTACTTGAATCATTCACCAAAACCCTTCCAAAATAAGTTAAATTCAAATCATCAACTGCAGCATCTGCGCTCCATCCTGTAACTCCATCATATCTTATTCTAGTTGCAATGTCCCCAATATAAGAACTCAAATTAATATATGTATTCAAATAAGGATCTGTTTGTAATGTTTGTTGCTGGCCTGTTCTCGACCATACATCATTCACCCAACTACTTCCATCAAACACATCCAAATGCAAAGTTCCAACATTAGTTCCAAACATATGATACCAAAAATCAAAACCTGCATTTTCCTTATCATTTGAAAAAGTAGGTCCTGTTAAAATTGCAGAAGTATCAGCACCTTGACAAGCATTACCAGATGCTTCAACATATCCATACCAACCAAATGCTGTTTTCAAAGTATTATCAATAGTAGGACCTGTTCCTGTTGAAGGAGTTCCTCCCTGATCACGTATCCAATCACAACTTCCTCCATCAATACTCCACTGACCAAACCCAAGTTCCAAATCTTCAAAATATGAAATATAATCATACAAATAAAAACTCACATTAACCAATCCACAATCTCCTCCCTCGCAACTCACATTAAAACTCACATTAACAAGTTGATTTTGATAAACATCAATGGTAGGCTCACTTCCCAAAAAATCAACAACAATATTTGGGAACACAACATCAACACTCCAATTAACTCCATTATCTAACCAATAAGAATTCTCAACCATATCTTCCACATAAACATTCCAGCTATAATTACCATTCTTTCTAAAATTATATGTGAAATTAAGAAGTGAAGTTGAAAGACCACTCAAATCAATAGTCTTTGTTCCATCCAAATTCATATTCTCATCCCAAACATAAAGTTTTGCAAAACCTAACTCATTATTATCCGAAACATTAGCAACAAAATTAACTTGACTAGTTGAAAAAAATGTTCCACTAATAGGAAAAATCTTGTAACCAGTTGGAGGAACAACCTCGGCAATCGTCAAATTAATCTGCGATGTGTCAACACCAGAACCAAGACCTGAATTAATATCACTAGAAACAAAGGCCGAAAAACTATCTAAAACATTTCCTGTTGCATTAATATAAAAAGTCACAACTACGCTCTCATTAATATTCAAATTAACAGTATTCGAATTTGTAGTATTAGTCCAAAAAGGACTATCTGCTGAGTTATTCATAACATAAAAAATATTCTCCCATACAGAGATATTTAAATCATCAACGGCAATATCACTTCCCCAATTAGTTCCTCTCTCTCCGACAATTCTAAATTGACCATTTCCACTAAAATCAAAATTAAAACTATTATTATACCAAATATCTCCTTGATCCAAACTCAAATTCCACAAGTTATACCAAGAACTTCCATCATTAAAATCAACATAAATACTTCCTAAATCAGGTCCAAACATATGATACCAAAAATAAAAATTAACAGTCCCTGATGATGAAAAAATTGGACTTAAAAAATATGCCTGATCACCATTGGCAACAGGATTAGATGTCTCAAAATAAGTATACCAACCAGTTGCACTGCCTAAAGTATGATCAACACTTGGACCTGTTCCTGCAGAACCTGTAGGTCCCTGATTCAAAGTCCAATCCTGCTGGTCTCCAATAGCAGTATTAGTCCAACTACCTAGAGTTCCAGTCTCAAAATCTTCAAAATAAACATAAGTTTGTGTCAACTCCTCATAAAGCAAAGTCACATTAACCAATCCACAATTACCAACATGGCAGCTAACATTAACTTGAAGAGGTCTAAAATTATACTGATTAATATAAAAAGGCGAAGAAACATTCCCTACATAATCAATTGTCAAATAAGGAAAAATTACTGTCAAACTCCAGTTGTTACCCAAAAACACATCATTACCAAAAGTATCATTAATTTCAATATTCCACAAATAATCTCCTGCCATACTGAAATTGTAATCAATACTAAATATTGAACTAATATTACCTTGCAAATCCATAACTACACTATCATAATATACTCCTTCACTTGTCCAAATCCAAAGCTTTGCACTATCAAGTCCCATATTATCAGTTGCACTTGTACTAAAACTCAGATTATTAAAGTTAAATGACGAACCATTAACTGGAGAAATCTTGACTCCACTTGGTACTTGCAAATCTGAAATAGTAAAATTAAAAACAGAACCTGCTGCCCCAGAACCAAGACCTGAATTTATATCACTAGAAGCATAAGATCTTATGCTCTCATAAAGACTGCCTGTTGCATTAACATTAAAACTAACAACTATGCTCTCATTTACATTCAAATTAATTGTTTGTGGAATACTTGAATTACTCCAAAAAGGAATACTTGAAGTAGTTGGAAAATCCAAAAACTGATACTCAACAACACTTATATTTAAATCATCAACTGCAATATCACTTCCCCAGTTAGTACCTCTCTCACCAATAAACCTAAGTTGCGTATTCCCATTATAATCAAAACTTACAACTCTATTGTACCAAACATCTCCTTGATCTCCACTAATAGACCAAAGTGTTGACCACACACTTCCATTCAAAAACTCAACCTGTAAAGTTCCCAAATCAGGACCAAGCATATGATACCAAAAATCAAAAACAACAGTTCCAGATGATGAAAAAACAGGACTTACTAAATATGCCTGATCTCCATTGGCAACAGGATTGGATGTCTCAAAATATGTATACCAACCAGTTGCACTGCCCAAAGTATGATCAACACTTGGACCTGTTCCTGCAGAAGGAGTTCCTCCTTGATCCAGAGTCCAATCCTGCTGATCGCCAATAGCAGTATTAGTCCAACTACCTAAAGTTCCAGTCTCAAAATCTTCAAAATAATTGTAAGTTGTAACAAGTTGCTCAGAAAGCAGACTAACATCAACAGAACCACAATTACCAATATGACAACTAATATTCACAAAAATTTGTCCATTTTGAGTTCCATCAACATAAAAAGGATCACTAAATCCATTAACATACTCCAAAGTCAGATAAGGAAAAATTACTGTTAAAGTCCAATTACTACCTAAAAAAACACTATTTCCAAAAGTATCATTAACCTCAATATTCCACATATAATCTCCAGCCATGCTAAAATTATAATCCATATTAAATAAACTACTAATTGCACCACCTAAATCCAAAATCTTAGAATCATAAAAACTTCCATCTAAATTCCAAACCCATAACTTTGCGCTATCAAGTCCAAAATTATCATTTGCACTTGCACTAAAACTCATATTATTCACAGTAAAAGATGAGCCATTAATTGGAGAATTTTTGCTTCCAGAAGGAGGCTGCAAATCAGCAATAATAATATGCTTATCATTACTCTTTGATGCAATAGTATAATCACTCTGAGCTTTTGCCATCGAAAAAATTGGGATTGTATCTCCAACATTTCCTGTTGCATTAACATTAAAACTCACTAATTGGGATTGTCCTTGATTCAGATTTACACTCAGCATAGCATCTCCCATTATCCACAATGGAGAACTACTTGAATTAAGAATCTGTTTTCCATTCGCATAAATTCTCAAATCATCAATTGCAGCATCTGCGCTCCACCCAGTAACACCATCATATCTTATCCTAACTTGAATATCTCCTGAATATGAACTCAAATCCACTGCAGCCTGCAAATAAGGATCTGTCTGTGTTGCCTGCTGAGCTCCAGTAACTGACCATACATCATTAATCCAACTACTGCCGTCAAACACATCAAGATGAAGTGTACCAAGTGCAGTTCCAATCATATGATACCAAAAACTAACATTAGTTGTCTCTACCCCTGCACTAAATACAGAACTTGTAAGAACTGCTTGAGTATCTGCTCCTTGACAAGCATTACCTGATGCTTCAACATATGCATACCATCCTGTTGCTGTTCCAAGTGTATTATCAATAGTAGGTCCAGTATTTGCTGAAGGAGTTCCCCCCTGATCACGTACCCATGTACAACTTCCACCATCTGCTGTCCAATTTCCAAAACCAACTTCCAAATCTTCCAAATAATCATAAATGAAATTTCTTCCTAAACTCACATCAATAGCACCACAATTTCCAGTATTATCACAACTCACATTAAGCAAAACTGTATCTGCACTATTCTTCTCAATAAGTAAGTCTGAATAATCATCAAAATCATCATTAAACACATATCCCGGACCAACTCCCATATAAGCACTAAAATGAGTTACTTCAAACCAGACATGTGTATCATTCTGCTCAAAACCAAAACCTGAATCCTGCCAGAAAGTAACACAACTTCCATTAACAAAATCAGAACAGGTCAAAATACTTCCAATTCTCAAATCTGAAGATTTTGACAAAATAATTGCAGTCTTTGAGAAATTTAAAGCTTCAACATTAAGAATTGGCGTTAATATACCACTCCCCTCATCACTTGAAATTCCACTATCCAAAACCTCCATCTTTGAAAAGCTTCTAACATCCAAATCATCAAACTTTAATCTTACATTCTCTTTGGCTACAGTTACATTTACAACATTCAACTTTGATTTGCTCTTTGAAAAACCTTTAATCTCTACTCCAAGATTGTTTTCATAATCACTAACTTCAACAGACTTCAAAACATTCAAATCAAACTTATTCTCAAAACCAAAAATATCTCTTATTACAATATTTTCATTTGCATCATAAATTATTCCTCTTAATTTAATATTTCTTTTTTCATTCCTATTATGTTCTTCCTTTTTATCCTCAAACTTATTTTTTTTATCATCAACAAATTCAAAACCTTTTGGTAATATTATATAATTCAAAAAATCTTCATCAATGACTTCAATTTCAAATTCAAACTCTTCTCCTATAACTATGCTTCTTGGGACTTCCTTAAAACTCACAGTTCTAATATCTTCTACTCTTTTAGAAATATACAAATTTCCAAACTCACATTTACCTACATCTTCAATTTCAAATTCAGAATCTTCACAAAATTTTCTTGAAAAAAAATAATAGTTTTCTATTCCTTCAGGAACTTTATTCAAATTACTTCTTTTTTGAAAATAACTTTCAAAATCAAAAACTCCTCCATCATTTCTAATCCTATTCTCCTTAATAATTTCAAAAAACATATCTTCAAAATCAAAACTACTTTCATAATCCGCAAAATCATTCGAATCAATTTGAGTTCCATCATAAAAAATTGCCTCAAACTCTTTAAATAAATCTCCAGACTCTGAATACACTCTTACTTCATAAGTATCAAGCAAAATCTCCCTATCTACAACAAAAGAAAATTGACAGCTCCCTATACAAGTAACATCAAACACACTAATAGATTCAGGAGAAGTCTTTGGTGAAATCTCAAAATAATAAAATTCTGGATCATATGAATCAGTATCAATAAAACCATTTACATTTAAAGTTCCATTCTTAATATAATACTTATCCTTCAAATGAACATCATAAACTGCTTTTGGTTGTTCCAAACTAAATTCCAACTCCTTCTTATAATAAGTATTCTTGTTCTTTGCAGTAATTAGAATACTATAATCATCAAAAAATACTTTCTTCAAAGGCACATAAACACTACAACTTTTCTCACAAGAAACTTCCTTTTCAGAAACAACCAAACTATCCTGAGCATAAATGATTTCAATATCAAACTCTTGCTCTCCTCCAAAATCATTGTCAATCATAAGATGAACTCCATAATCTGAATTCTCCTGCACACCTGAACTCACAACATAAGCATCAAAAAATCCTGTTGATGAAGTATATCTTATTGCATCCACATTAACACTAAAAAACAAAATAGCAAAAACTAAAAACACTCCAAAAACAAACATATTCTTAGTAATTTTTGCCATTTTAAGTTGTATTAAATACAACTTAAAGGAATCATTTATATAATATTTATCAGTTCAAAAAAAAAGTGACATCCCAGCCATACAAAATAAAACCTAAAACAAGTTTATATCATTTGTGATAATTTATCAATCAGATCATCCATATCTTCATACTCAATAAATTCATCTGAAACTACTTTCAAAGAACTTGAAAACTTGCTTACAGTCTTATAAATGAAAATAACTCTCTTTTCAAACATTTCAGCCCAACCAAGTTCAATTCCTTGTCCAGTCGAACAAAAAGAAACCTCTGCTAAAATCAAATCAGAATCTCTAATTATCTCTTTAGAATTAATAAATTGTCCTTCAATTTCATGAGGCAAAATTATTTCATTTTCTTCATTTAACTTAGAATTCCTAAGTGGCAAATAAAGCTCATTTTTAAAATCAAAACTACTTGAATGACAAACATAAATTTTCATAATTATATCTAAAAATAACAATTAATAAACTTTACTATTAAAACCAAATTTGAAGATTTTTCTTTAATTTGAGGCATTTTATTTCGTAGGCGTAGCAGCGCTATGGTAGAAATGAAATAACAAAAAAGTAAAGAAAAAGAACAAATTTAAAAATTTAGTTCTTTAGAAAAGAACTAACAACAAACCAACAGCAGCAGCAATACCTACCAAGAAGTATTCAACCTTAGCTGAAAGCACACCATAAACTGAATCAACAGTAAGAGCTTTTGTAGCTCCATATTCTCCAACATTCAAAGGATCGACACCAGTTAGGAATAAGTCTTCAAAATCGAACTCTCCTGATCCTGATACATTATATTCAACAGTCCAAGTATTATTTACATTCTCAGCACCACCCCAAGCATCTAAAGATGAATTAAATGGATTACTGTTTCCTATAATTCCAAACTGATGCATTGTACCATTATAAGTAGGATCATTCAAAGCTTGTGATGCATTTGTTGTATTATACCAAGTTGAACTTGAAAACACAAAAGGACTTGTCAAACTAAATGTATTAGGTATGAAATTATAAACCATAATTGCCTGATCAGATGGTGTTGGTGATGTTCCAAGGTTTGAAACCTTAATGAAAACACTATAATTTCCTTCTGCAAGTCTTGTAATATTTCTTGTAATCTTAATCCAGTAACCAGTAGCAAGATAAAGCTCTTTCACATAAACTGAATTATTTCCATAAGTAACACTTCTGTTAGTCAACTGAAGCCCATCATTAATAATATAACTATTCATATCCATCCAAACAATAGGTGATGCACTAAATGTATAATTAAATATCCATTCATTTCCTACATTATCCCAAGTTCCTGTTGATGAATTAATAATCATATTTGCAGGATATGAAGTATTTAAAGAACTTCCAGAAATTGAATCATTATCAATTGAAGAAGGATTTGTAGATCCTGCATTTCTAACACTCACCCAAAAACTCACCTGAGTCAAATTAACATCCACATTTGAAGGATTTGAAACATTTCCTGTAATAATCCAAGTTGCATTATCTCCTGTTAAAGTATTATTCATATATTTCTCAAAACTAAGCTCCAAATCTAAAAGAGCATCAATGTCTGTTAGTGCAACTCTTGAAACTGTTGTATTAATAGCATAAGTAATTGTTGAATTAATCATCTGATATGTATTTGCCACAGTAACTCCTGAAGGCGTATTTACATCGTATGAAATATCTGTAACATTTCCTGAATTAAAACAACTTCCTCCCCACAAATTCCAATTAATTGTTCTATTATCAGCAGTAAAAGTTGCATTAGCTGCATCAGCTCCTGCCATAGTTGAATTATCATAAGTAAAATTAAAATATGAACCACTCACATTAATTGTCAAAGCATTCTGAACAACATTAATATTGTAAATACAATTCACAGGATATGTAGTGGAGTTCATTGTATTTTGAACATTATCAGTCACAGTAATTGGAAGTCCTGCAAATATTTTTGTATCACTATACCCTGTTGTGAAATTCAACGGAGGAGCTACGTTTGTAGTATTAACATTATAAGTAAATGTTGTATTCAAACCTGCACCCAAATCAGGAATAGTCAAAACTGCATAATCCCCAGTTACATTAACCAAAGTAACATAACCTTGTGCTCCTGCTGAAAAAGCAAGACCATAAATATCAGCAATTGGACTAATTGTCAAAACCAGATTCTCAACTGATTCGCTCGCATGAGTATTATCAACAAAAATTTGTCCACTAACTGTGTACAAAGATCTATTCTCATTAGCATCCACATACAAACCTCCTCCAGCAGAAAGAGGGTCATAAGTTACAACTTCATTAACATATTCACTAAACTGAACATCAACAATATTCGCAGCAGCATTAACACATGCAACTGCAGACATCATAACCAGCATAGCAAGTAATAGTTTTTTTAGTGCACCAAAAACATATACCATAAAGAAATTCGACTTAAAAGAATATTTAAATTATATTCACCCCTTCAAAGTAGTCTCACTCTAATTGGTGAATTTTCTCAATTCTCCTCTGATGTCTTTCAATCCCACTAAATTTTTCCATCAAAAAAGTACTTACAATATCTTTGTATTTAGAATGATCAAACTCCCTTGCTCTAAGTGTCAAAACATTGGCATCATTATCATACCTTGCCATCTTTGCAGAATATTCATCATATGCAAAAGCTGCTCTAATTCCCTCAATCTTATTGGCAGCAATTTGCATTCCAGTCCCACTCCCACAAATCAAAATTCCAAAACTCCCATTATGTTTCATAACCTCATCGCAAACAAGCTTTGCATAAACAGGATAATCTACCTTGTCAGTAGGACTATGTGTTCCTAAATCAACTACCTCTAAACCTAGTGAAGCAAGTATTCCAGTAACTTCTCCTTTAGCTTCAAAACCTGCCCTGTCTGAACCTATGAAAACTTTTGCCATAACAACAAATCAGAAAAACTATAAATAAACTTAATTCATCATTTCAAAATTAAGAATTAATATTGGTTGATGAAATAAATAAAACATCATCTTCATCAAAACCCTCTGGAAGAAGAAACATATTATAACCTCTACTATATGAGGGATATCTTCTCTCAAGTAATCTCATAAGAAGAAGAAACTCATTGGGCTTATTCCTTTCAATTCTTATCTGTTCATATGCAATATCCACACCATTAAGTTCTTCAGAAATAATTTTTGCAATTCCTCCATTTTGTGAACCTATAACTCTACCCTTCTGAGTTAAAAAACCGTCCTTTAATAAATTTCCATCTTGATAAGCTTGAAAATAAAGCAAAAGATCTTTTCTAATTCCAGCAACAACAAAAGATTCATTTAATCTCTTAGCACTTTCAATTTCATCATAAACTAAATCTTCCCACCTCATATAAAAAATTTCATTCAAAGTTTCATCAGAAGGAACATTAGAAAACAAATTAATATGTGTTCTATAAGGAGAAAAACCCATTTTTGGCCCCTCAACTGTCATTAAAGGCAAACCATGCTCAACCCTATCATTTTTCACATCAGTTGCAATAAGCATACTTCCTAATCCTCTTTCACAAACAAAAACCATAAATGCAAAAATAATTTCTATTATATAAACCTAAGCAAAAAAGAATTAAGATAAAATCTTCACTCAACTATAACCTTCAAACCTTTCCCGAACTTTGTTGATGAAAGCTCTGCAATGAATTTGCCAATATTTTTCTTGAAATACTGTGGCTTTCCTGCTACAATATTTCCTATCACATAATAACCTATTGCCATAATAGTTGCAATTCCAGCATCTTTTGGAAGTGGAACCTTGAACACATCTCCATGAAATATAAAATCTTGACCCTCTCCAAATTGAATACAAAGCTCTTTCTCATATGGAACAACTGTAATTGCATGTTTCAATTCCTCAAACGTCTTAACATCTCTTGCAACTCTTCTTGCAAAAAGTTCAATAAACTTAACCTCAAACAAAGTATTTCCTCTCTCAAAACTATCAGGAGTCACAAGTAAATATCCATTGTAATTTGCAATAGAATTTGGAATCTTAGGCTTTACTTTTGTCTTAATAAACTCTAAAATTTTATCAGGATTTTCTCTAGTATTTGCCAAAATCCAACCCATGTAAGTTGAAGTATTATAAGTGTAAGGTTCTCTATTTCTTGCAGTCACGACTGTATTCTTCTCTCCAACAACTTTACCCGCTGACGAATCAGGATTGCAAGTCACAAGTGTTGTTTTAATTTTCTTTGAGAGAAAATATTTTGCAGCAATAGGTGCATGCTTCTCTCCTGAGGCACTAAAAATAATAGCACCATCAATTCCCTTTCTCTTTACAACTTCTTTGAAATTAGTTTCATCAGCAAAAACAGCCTCACTGTTTCCAAACAATATATTTCCTGTAACTTTTGCATTTCCAGAACCAAAAACAATAGGTTTTTTATACTTTGGAATCTTCACTTTAGGAAGTCCTTCCTTTGAAAAAAGTTCCAATGCACCAAGAACTGTAGTAGTCAAATCAGGCAAATTCTTTTCAGTAAATGTCTCCATAACCTTAAGATTTGGATAATTTTTATTTTTATTTTTAATAACCATTTTTATTTTTTAAATAATCGAATATATAATTTTTCAATTCCAAAACCAATGAAATAAAAAATTATTAAATTAACAATAACCAATATCGCATACCATAAATAAACAACAATTGTAGAACTTGCAAATCTTCCTAAACTTAAACCTATGGCAATCCAGTTTAGAATTGGAAGAGCCATAATCATTCCACAATAATCTCCATAACAAGTTAAAGCATCAAAAATAGAATAAAGAACAACTAATAAATAAATAACTCCCATTCCAATTCCCGCATTTGAGATACTTAACTTGTATAATTTCATTTATCTATTGTGTTTATGCAACTCCTCCTGATATGCATTCCAGTCTTTCTCAAACTGAGCCATCCCCTTATCTGTTAATGGATTGTAATATAACTTTTGAAAAACCTTGTAAGGCATAGTTGCAATATCTGCTCCTATTTGACTACACTCTGTAACATGAGATGAGGATCTTATACTTGCTGCCAAAATATTAGTCTTAAAACCATACCTATCAAACAAAGCTCTAATATCTCTTACAAGTTCAAGTCCATCCCAACCTTCATCATCAACTCTTCCTACAAAAGGACTCACACACCAAGCACCTGCCTTTGCAGCAAGAAGAGCTTGATTAGGTGAAAAACACAAAGTAACATTACATCTTATACTCTCTGATGCCATAATGCTAACTGCTTTCAAACCCTCAACTGTCAAAGGAACCTTCACTAAAATATGCTTGTCCATCTTTGCTAGTTTTCTTCCCTGCTCAACCATTCTCTCTGCAGAATCTGTACTTGTTACCTCTGCACTCACAGTAAAATTATCATTTCCTGTCTTCTTAAACAAAGAAACAATCTCTTTAATCTCTGTTTTGAAATCTCTACCCTCCTTAGCAATAAGCGTTGGATTCGTAGTTACTCCATCAAGAAGTCTTGTTGCAATTCCTTCTCGAATTTCTTCAACATTACCTGTATCTAAATATATTTTCATACCTGTTTTGAAAAAAAATTCTTTATATACATTTGTTATTATAAAACAGAGAAAAAAGAAACCAAACATTTAAAATTATAAAAAACCATAAACATATTATGAGATGGTTTCTAAGATCCAAAATTCACAATGCAACCGTAACTGAGGCAAACTTGAAATATATTGGAAGTATTACCATTGACAAGAATTTAATGGAAAAATCAGAACTTCTTCCTGGAGAAAAAGTTTTAATTGTTGACAATACAAATGGTGCTAGACTTGAAACTTATGTTATTGAAGGAAAAGAAAACTCAGGAACAATTTGCATGAATGGAGCTGCTGCCCATTTAATAAAAAAAGGAGATGAAATCATCATAATGGGTTTTGAACTATCAGACAAACCCATTAAACCAAAAAGCATACTTGTTGATAAGAAAAACAAATTTGTAAAATATTTAAAAGACAAATATTAAATTCCAAATTACTTCAAGTCTGTAAAAATATAACTCTCCTTGCAACCCCTAACAGTTTTACAAGGAACTTCACAAACACTCATATTATCATCTCTAAACAAATCATAAGCATTCTGTTTCTCTTCTCCCATAAAAAACATATAACAACACTTGCATCTCTCAATCATCTTTCTTGACATTGATATTCTTCTAGGAGGAGGTTTTGGTGAATCTTCAACCAAAATAAAACCTTGACCCGGATTTTTAACAGAATTATGGTCTGGAAACAAAGAACATGTATGCCCATCAGGTCCTGCACCAAAAAGTCCAATATCAACATTTTTAACTTTCTTATTATAATCTTCATGAGGTTTTTCACTCGTATAATCAATTGGAATAATCTGCTCTTCCAAAATAAATTCTTTTTCAATCAACTCACCTAAAAAAGCAACTTTAGCTGCTTTGTAATTTGAATCATTATCGTCAAGAGGAACAACTCTCTCATCTGCAAAGCAAAAAATCATTTTCTCCCAAAACTCTTTGTCAAGTTTAGCTGCATTTTCTTTTAATGCATAATAAAAACTAAGTATTGAACGTCCTCCAGATAAAGCAACATAAATTTTATCTTTTGTTTTTGCAAGTTCCCTAACCTTTGTAAAAAAAATATTAACCCCCTCAAGTCCCAACTTATTCTCATTCTTATCATAAAAAACCTGCTCCATTTTTAATCAAAAATTATGCCACTTTCTTCCATCTTTTTCAAGCAATCTCTCTGCAGCATCAGGACCTCTCCCTCCAGATTCATAGAAATGAATCATAGGACAATTATCTCTGCAATCAACCAGATTATCAACTATTTTCCATGACTCCTGAACTCCATCCCACCTTGAAAATAAAGTATGGTCTCCTTTCATAATCTCATTCAACAACACCTCATAACCCTCTGGAGCATTACTCTTAAAATATTCATCATGATTAAACTTTGCCTGAATAGGATCAATTGTAAAACCATTTCCATTTGAAGGACTTTTAATATTAAACTGCATATCAATTCCCTCATTTGGTTGAACTTCAATAATCAACTTATTAGTTTCTAAATCAGATTGATGATTATACAAAATACTTGGAATTTTCTTAAACTCAATTACAACTGTTGTTCCCTTTTTTTTCATTCTCTTTCCAGTCCTCAAATAAAATGGCACTCCTGTCCATCTCCAATTGTCAACTTCAAGTTTCATTGCCACATAAGTCTCAGTTTTTGACTCTTCACTAACACCCTCTTCCTGACGATAACCAACTACTTTCTTTCCTTCTATTTCTCCTTCCTTATACTGACCAAAAACAACATTTTCCTGCCAATTTCCATAGAGATTCTTAATTGATGAAAAAACCTTCATCTTTTCATCTCGAATAAAATCAGCATCAAGCTTTACAGGTGGTTCCATTGCAATTAATGAAACCATCTTAAACAAATGATTTTGAATCATATCTCTAAGTGCACCAGAGCTTTCATAATATCTCCCTCTCTTTTCAACTCCTAGTGACTCAAAAGCAGTAATCTGAACATTATCAATAAATTTATAGTTCCAAAGAGGCTCTAAAAAATAATTTGCAAACCTCAAAACTAATAAATTCTGAACTGCGTCCTTTCCCAAATAATGGTCAATTCTGTAAACCTGCTCCTCTTTAAAAGCAGACATTATTTTGTCATTAAGTTCTCTTGCACTTGCCAAATCAGAACCAAAAGGCTTCTCAAAAACAATCTTCTTCTTAGTATGATTATCTTCATTAAGTCCTACTCTTCTCAAATTGTCAATAACTGGAAAAAACACTTTCTGTGGCAAGGCAAGATAAAAAACAATTTGAGTTTCAAAACCATCAGAAAGTTCATCAATTCTAGCTCTCAAATAATCATAATCCTCAGCTCCATCAAACTCAACTTTTGAATAAATTACTCTATCAACAAATTTTTCTTCAACTTCTCCAACCTTTCCAAACTCAACCAGATGAGATCTTACATCCTCTTTAAACTCTTCATCAGTTTTAGTTTTCCTTCCAATTCCAAGCACTTCAAACTCCTTTGTAACCTGTCCTTTTTTAAACAAATTGTAAAATGCTGGAACGAGCTTTCTTTTAGTCAAATCTCCTGTCGCTCCAAACAAAACAAAAATTGTCTTCTTTTCCATACTTATTTGGCAACTAAAATACTATATAAAATATTTCTTTAATGTCCCAGTGAAAAAGAGATATTCACTTCTTCCCTTTACCAGCAACACGGCATAACTTCTCAAACTTAACCAAAGTCTTCTTCTGATCTGAAGTAATCCCAATTGAAGGTCTTTTACCTCGAACAAACTCAAAAGCCTCATCGAAACTCATGCCCTTGTAAATGAAATATGCAACAACCAAGGACGGTGAACGAGTATGTCCTAGTTCGCAGTGCACATACATCTTAATTTTCTGCTCAACCATATCATCCATTGCCCTAACAGCAACATTTAACTGTTTTATAGTAGGCGCTTGATGATCCTTTGTAGGAAACCAATAATAATAATTAACTCCTACTGTTGTAGTAACTTTAAACTCTTCCAGACAAATCTCAGCATCAATTCCAGCTGCAATCAACTCCCTGTCAAAACAAACTCTCTCATTGCATCTGTTTGGTCCAAGATAAATAAGTGGTGTAATCTTTGAATAAGTTTGAGAAATATGAAAAACATGTTCCTTTTCCTTCTTTCCAAGCTCAACTGAAGAAACAAGCAAATCGTAATTCTCATGAGGAAACTCTGCTGTGCTCAAAAAAGAACCAATACTAAAAAGACTAGCTCCATTTCTAACAAGACGTCTAATTTCTTCAACTTTGATTCCTCCATCAATTTGAATAGTTACCCTAGGATCAAAATCATGCATACGCCTTACTTTTTCATAAGTAATATCCTCAAAATTCTGTCCCTCTTTTCCAGGTTTCACGCTCATAAACACAACAACATCAACCAAACTCACAAAAGGAATAATGCTATCAAAAGGAGTCATTGGGCTAATTGCAAGTCCAACTTCAAACTTAGCTTTCTTAAAAACAGAAATCGCATCAGTAACCTTCCCATAACTCTCCAAAGACTCATATTGCAAAATAACTCTATTTGCACCAAACTTCCTACAATCCTTCAAATAAGAAACAGGGTCCTCACATAAAAGATTAACATGAAAATCACTCTTTCCTCTAAATTCCTTCAAAGAAGATAAAGACACAGTCTTTTCAACTGCATAAACTCCATCTAAAACGTCAATCTGAACTCTCCTGGAAAGTGATTTTACCTTCTCATATTTCTCTGAAAATTCTTTATGCGTTTTTGCATTAATTGTTGGAATAATTGCTGATTCTTCAACCATTCTTCTCTAACTACTTCTTAATTGCATGTCCGCCAAACTCATTTCTCATAGCAGCAACCATTCTAAAACCAAATGAGTTTTCATCTCTTGAAATATACCTTGCATTAAGTGCATATGAATTAACAACAAAAGGTACATTGAATTCTAATGCCTCAATTGTAGACCATCTTCCTTCTCCATTATCTTCAATATAAGGCTTCAAATAATCTAAAGAAGCTGACTTGTTCAATGCATTCTCAACCATCTCCATCAAAAATGAACTCACAATCGTTCCATGATTCCAGATATGTGAAATCTCTTTCAAATCTAATCCTTCAATCCTACCATTATCAAGCAAATCAAATCCTTCAGCAATTGCCTGCATCATTCCATATTCAATTGCATTATGAATCATCTTAACATAATGTCCTGCTCCTCCTTTTCCAACAAGGCCATATCCCTCAGAAATACCAAAACTATCAAAAATAGGCTTAGCAAACTCATAAGTTTCCTTCTTACCTCCAATCATCATTGGATAACCTCTTGAAGCTGCAATAATTCCTCCCGAAACACCCACATCAAGCATCTCAACACCTTTTGCCTCACACTCTTGATGTCTTCTTAAAGTATCATGAAAATTGGAATTTCCACCATCAATCAAAATATCTCCTTCTTTTAGCAAACTTAAAACTTCCTTAAATGCATTCTCTGTAACTTCTCCTGAAGGAAGCATAAGCCAAACAACTTTCCTATTCTGCCAAAGACCACCCACCAAATCCCTAATTGAACTATGCCCGGTTGCTCCATTTTCAACTGCTGTCTCAACTGGTGCAGGCGATCTATTCCAAACATGAACATTAACTCCTCCATTCTCGAGCATTCTGTTAACCATATTTGCTCCCATTCTTCCAAGTCCTATAAAACCAACTTCAATTTTTTCCATACCTGAAAACTGAGTTTGAAGATATATAAATATTTATAACTCCTCAAAAAGTTATAACATCTTGGACATTGTATTAAACAAACAACAAACAAAAACTCAAACCTGTGAATCAATCCATCTTTAATTCTCTTAAACCTTACATTTAAATACTTGAGAAACCAGAAAATATGTCCAATGGAAATGTATGAACAACAAGACTTGATATTATGCAAAAACTGTAAAAAACAACTTGAGATGGTAAAAAACATTGAGCATCTTGGAGATAAGGAATTATTCATTCTAAAAAACCCTCGAAGAACTCTGACTGTGAACTATCCAGTAAGAATGGACAATGGACAAGTTAAAATAATCTCAGCTTTCAGGGTTCAATACAATGATGCTCTTGGACCAACAAAAGGAGGCATAAGATTCCACCCTGATGTAGACCCTGATGAAGTTTCAGAACTTGCCTTTCTTATGACTCTTAAAACCTCTCTTGTAAATCTACCATACGGAGGTGCAAAAGGAGGAATCAGAATCAATCCAAAAAATCTCTCTAAAGGAGAACTTGAAAGAGTTGCAAGAGGATATGTGAGGGAAATGTACAAAATCATAGGTCCAACACAAGACATACCTGCCCCTGATGTAAACACCAACCCTAAAATAATGGGGTGGATGATGGATGAATATGAACAAATTGCAGGAGAAAAAGCCCCAGGATCTTTTACTGGTAAACCTATAGAAATAGGAGGGTCATTAGGAAGAGACACTTCAACAGCAAGAGGAACCTTTTACATAATTGAAGAAAAATACAAAAATGTTGACAAATCAAATCTTAAAGTTGCAATACAAGGCTTTGGAAATGCCGGATCTCACATTGCAAAAATGTTATCTGAATTGGGATTCAAAATTGTTGCAGTATCTGATTCACAAACTGGAATTTACAATAAAGAAGGATTAGTCATCGACGATTTAATCAAATTCAAGCAATCTAGAAAATCTTTTAAAGAATATAAAAATGCTCAGCACATATCCAACGAAAAAATACTTGAACTTGATGTTGAAATACTAATTCCAGCAGCTTTAGGAGGAATGATAAAATCAAGAAATGCAGATAAAATAAAAGCAAATACAATTGTTGAACTTGCAAATGCTCCAATATCAACTTCAGCAGACACTATATTAAAAGAAAAAAATATAGAAATAATCCCAGACATACTTGCAAACTCAGGAGGTGTTATTGTATCTTATTTCGAATGGGTTCAAAATTTGCAAAACTACTATTGGAGTGAAGATGAAGTAAATAAAAAGCTAAAGGAAAAAATACTTGAATCATATGGAAAAGTACTTGAAATTTCAAACAAATTCTCACTTACCCTTAGAACTGCAAGCTACTTCCTTGCAATAAACAGAGTTCTTGATGCAGAAAAAATCAGAGGTTCTCTATAAAATTCCTTCCTTAAAATCAGAATATCTCATAACTGCTCTTCTCCTCATTTCACAAGTAGGAATTGAATAACCTAAACCATTATTCGTAAAAAAATCTTCATAAAAATCATTCCCTTTTTCAGTGGATTTGATTTTTGAATTTTTTCTAGAACTAATTTTCTCAACAACTCCAAATTCATACAATCTTCTAAGATTATAATTCACTCCTTCTCTTGTCATACTATTGTCAATTGCATTTAAAATTTCACTTGAACTCAAGAAACACTTACTTCCTACTAAAATATCATACATCTTTTTCATGCCCTCTTTAGAATTCATCTTGGCAAAAATTCTCTTGCCACCTCTAACAATTTTATAAGAAAGCCTCTCAGTTCTCTCTAAACTCAAAAAACCCTTTTTATCAAGTCTTCTTAAAACCTCCATCATAAAATAAGAATTTTTCTCACATGCCCTCTCCAAATCTTCAAAACTCATCTCAGTATTTCTATGTAAATTATATATTATGTATCCAACAAGTCCCGAACTTCCTCTTACTGAATCATTGTTTGTCTGACCAAACATAAGACTCTGCAAAACTTCCCTTTCCCTATCAAACCATTTCTCACTTTTACATAAAACATCTCCTGCATAATCTCCCAAATTTCGCAAAGATTTTGGCAAATCAAAAATGGATTTTCTTCTAAAAACTACCCTTGAATCATCATCAATAAATTCAGACAAAGATGACAAACTTCCGGAAACATAAGCTCCAATCTTACTCTGTTCAAGAACATCGGTATCTGTCTCATCCAAACCAACTTCATCATAAAGCAAATCAGATAAATGACTTGGAGTCATAAACTCCCTCTCGCAATTAAATAAATACTCAACAATCAAAGCTTTGACTTCATTTGAAACATATGAAAATTTATTAAAATTCAAATCCATTTTAATTCTCTTTCAAATATTCTCCAACATTCATCAAATTCTTCAAAGGAAACTTTTTATCATTTTTATTCAACTCAACATAACCCAAAAACTTCTTCTCAAAAACAACTAAATAATAACTTCCCCTTGAAAACCTAACTCCTTCCTTTACACTATCAAAACTAAGACTCTTTCCAAAAGTAAAATTCAAGGCCTGCTTTTCTGATTTCAACTCGCAAAAATTACCTTCTGTCTCCAAAATAAAATTTAACAAAAAAGTTGATGGCAATAATTTATTCAACTTGATAAAAACTAAACCCTCTCCAAAAACTTGATTCTTCTCAAATGATTTTTTACTCAAAAAAACATTCCTATTAACAACAAACAATTTTTTAGAACCAATAAAATCATCTATTTTCTTAGAATCAAGACCAAACTTCTCTAAAAATAATCTCAAATCAGAAATATCCATAATATTAAAAAATAAAAATAATATATAAGCTTAACCTTAATTTAAAGCCAGCATCTCTGATAAAGAACCTAATCTCGGCCTCATTCTTTTTTTTGAATGATCTTCTAGATTATTTTTATCATCAATATTTTTCTTCTTTAAATTAACATCATAACCTCTCTCAATAAGCTCAAAAAAAGGAACCTTCAAAGAATATTTTTCTGCATTCACCTTGCATAAAGGATCTCTTACGGTATCTACTCCAAGTAAAATTTCACTATTATTATTTAATAGATATACATTTGCATTCATACTATTACCATATGGTCTTTTACAAATTATAGTAACCTTATCTTGATCAACTTCTTCTGACAAATTAAGAGGATCATAATTATTCATTTCATATCCTATCCTACCTAAAATTCCAATCGCTGAACCAATAATCACTGCTCCAATTATAGTTTTCTTTCTCATACCTATACAGAACAATCACATATTTATAAAATTATCTTAATTGTCACTAAAAGTAACAACAATTGACAAATAAAAATCTCTTCTAAAAATCGCTAATTTTGCCCAAAAAAACAAAAAAACAATAATTAACTAACTTCACTAGAAAAAGTAGTAACAAAAAAACTATAAGCGCCATCTCTTAATAAAAATATGGACGAACAGTCATTAAGAACAAAAGAAGTATTTATTGAAAATGAGATGAAAGATGCTTATCTTTCATATGCTATGAGTGTTATTGTGGGAAGGGCACTTCCTGATGTAAGAGATGGTCTAAAGCCAGTTCATAGAAGAATTATCTATGCTATGAAAGAACTTGGAAACTATTCTAATAGAGCGCACAAAAAATCCGCAAGAATTGTGGGAGAAGTAATTGGTAAATACCATCCTCACGGTGATACCGCAGTATATGATGCCATGGTAAGACTTGCTCAAGAATGGTCACTAAGATATCCCCTTGTGAATGGACAAGGTAATTTCGGTTCAATTGATGGTGACAATCCAGCTGCTATGAGATATACTGAGGCAAAAATGTCCAAAATTGTAGAAAAATTTCTGCAAGACATTGAAAAAGAAACTGTAGCATTTAGAGCAAACTTCGATGAAACACTTGAAGAACCAACAGTTCTGCCAACACTTATCCCAAATCTTCTTGTAAACGGTTCAGCAGGAATTGCTGTAGGTATGGCAACAAACATTCCTCCTCACAACCTTGGCGAAGTTCTTGATGCAACAATTGATGTAATTAACAACCCAGACCAAAGTGTTGAAGAACTTGTAAGAAAAAATCTGATTAAAGCTCCAGATTTTCCAACTGGAGCACTTGGAGTTCTTAATGAAAATGTTAAAAATATTTACCTAACAGGAGAAGGAGCAATTACAATGAAATCTGTCTGCTCCATTGAAGAACTTAAAAAAGGAAGAGAAGCAATCATTGTAGAAGAAATTCCATACCAAGTAAACAAGGTAAACATGATAAACCAGATTGTTGATTTGGTTAAAAATGGAAAAATCAAAGACATCTCCGATATTAGAGATGAATCAAACAAAAAAGGAATAAGAGTTGTGATTGAAGTTAAAAAAGACATTGACCCAAACATTGTCCTAAACCAGCTTTACCAATTCACATCACTTAAAACAAACTTCAATGCAAGAATGCTTGCAATCGTAAATGGAGTTCCAACAATTCTTAACTTAAAAGAATACCTAAACAACTTCATTGCATTTAGAAAAGAAGTAATAGTAAACAGAACAAAATATGATCTAAGAAAATCAGAAGAAAGACTGCACATCCTGGAAGGTCTCAAAATTGCACTTGACAACATTGATGCAGTAATTGCCCTGATTAAAGGTTCAGCATCAGCAGTTGAAGCCAAAGAAGGGTTATGTTCCAAATTTTCCTTATCAGAAATTCAGGCTCAGGCAATCCTTGATATGAGACTTCAAAAATTAACTGGTCTTGAAATGGACAAAATCAGAGATGAATACAATGAAATTGTAAAACTAATCGAAAGACTAAAATTTATCCTTGAAAACGATTCTGAACAATACTCAATCATAAAAGCAGAACTTCAAGAAATAAGAGAAAAATTCGCTGATGAAAGAAGAACAAAACTAATTGCTGACGAAGGTTCAGTAAACATTGAAGATTTAATCCAAGATGAAGATTTCGTTGTTATGATAACACAAAATGATTACGTTAAAAAAGTCCCGCTTGATGCATACAGGTCGCAAAAAAGAGGAGGAAAAGGAATCAATGCTCATCTTAAAGGAGAAGATATAATCAAAACACTTTTCATTGCAAACTCAAAAGACTCTTTGCTTGTATTCACATCAGACGGAAACATCAACTGGATGAAAACATATGAAGTTCCAACTATCTCACTTCAAAACAAAGGAAGACCAATTGTAAATTACATCGACCTTAGAGGTAAAAAAATTACAAACATCATCAATGTTTCAAACTTGAACGAAGGATTCTTGATATTCCTAACCAAAAAAGGTATCATTAAGAAAACTGAAATGAAAAACTTTGCAAAACCAAGAGCAGGTGGAATCAGAGCAATTACACTTGATGAAGGAGACACTGTTCTTTCAGTTCTTTACTCAGATGGAACTGGAGACATACTTTGTGAAAGCAACGTTGGACTTGCAATTAGATTCAAGCAAACTGACCTTTCAGTTCTTGGAAGAACAGCTAAAGGTGTTAAATCACAAAACCTAAGAGGTGAAGAGGAAGTAATTGGAATTGAACTGGCTCAAACCGGGAAAACAATGTTCACAATTACAGAATCAGGATTTGGAAAAAGAACTCTACTTAGTGAGTATCCAACAATTAAAAGAGCTGGAAGAGGAGTAATTGACATTAAAACCGATGATAGAAATGGAAAAGTAATTACAATGAAAGCTGTTGGTGAAGATGATGAAGTTCTAATTGTAACAACAAAAGGAAAAATCATCAGAACTCCAATTAGTGATGTAAGAATCATCGGAAGAAATACTAAGGGTGTAAAAATTGTAAACCTTGAATCTGATGACAAAGTTGAGAGGGTAGAAAGAATTGCCAACGACGAACACGTTGAAGAAGAATAAACTTTCTTACCTCTTAATGTTAATTTCTTTTTTTTCTAATTGAACATTTTTAACAAATTTTTTCTTTGCAGGATTTTTCAAAGAATGAAGATACAATCTGCCCTCCAACAATCTATTACTAGAATCAAAAGGATTGTCAACATCAATTGTGAATAGTCTTCTACCAAAATCAAAATCCCAAGAATAGACCATGCTTAATCTTTGCAATTGAGCATCATACATATTATAACCTGAGGATTTGGAATCCTGATATTTTTTCCTAAAAGATAACTCACCAATTGGAAAAGAAGATTGTGAAACCATAATATAAAAACTAATATCAAACCTTCTAAGAGAAATTGATGTCAACTCTAAAGCTATATTGTCTTGATTTCCCATCTGTTATCTAGGAGTTTAAAATATATAAATTTAATCTGTCAAATAATAGTTACATAATAATATAAAATAACTATTCTATATATGTATTTATAACCATTGATTCTAGTTTAATCAATTTAGAAATATTTCTTTTTTTGTGAGTATTCTTCTTATAAAACAAAAACAAATTAGCTTGAATTGGAGTATTATTCCTCTTTTGTTCATAAGGATTTTCAACTTCTAAAAAAAATCTTTCTCCTTTCGGAGAAACATATGCTATTCGAAGCAAATCTAATTCATTAATATATTCATGTCTTGATTTTAATACCCTATCATCAAATCTAGAATCAATTATATATCCTGATTTATTTGAAAAAGGAACAGAAATTGACAAAAAATCTTCTCCAGTATTGGAAGTTAAACTCAAATGATATACACTAACTTTCCTATCTTCTAAATCGTCCATTATTCATTATATTAATAAATGAAAATATATAAAGCTAACTATTCAAAAAATCAAACACTTCTTTCCAATTATTAACTCTAATCAAATTCTCACTTTCTTTAACATCTCTATTCCATGGGCAATCCATCATTAAAACTTTAACTCCTGCCTTTGAAACTTCCTGGCAATAATGAGGAGCATCTTCAATAAGTACATCAAATTCGTGAATCTTGCAAACTTCAGACTTACAGATTGTCTTGCTAATAGCATCTCCTGTAAAAACCATCTCATCAAAAAACCCTTTTCCAAAGGATTTCTCAAGCCATTCAATAGTTCTCTCCTTAACCAAATCATCTCTTGAAGTCAAAATAAAAAGTTCATGTCCTAAATTCTTCAAATTACTCAGCACATCAACAATATCAGAACCAATATCATAACTATCCAAATCATTTCTTACATATTCCACTAACTTACCAAAAACATAATCTCTATTAAAACCCTCTTTTTCAACCCATAAATAATTATAATCAGTAATGTCTTCTCTTTTAAATTCAGTTCCATGCTCTTCATTAAACTCTCGGAGAAAATAATCATTAGTTCTTGTCAAAACTTCATCAACATCAATTGCTACTCTCATCTTCAACTTTATTTAACCTTCAAGAATCCTTCAAAATGTATTTCAACATCATCTACATCATAAACTTCAAGTACTTCATACAAACCCCTTGTCCACATCTCTCCTCCATCGTTAAAATGAGTTGCTTCCAAAATTCTAATTGCTGCAAGCGGCCTTGACAAATTAGATTTTCCATCAGTCTGCAAAAGTGGAATAGGTTCATCATCAAGCATGTAATAATTTCTCTGTCCTCTCTTCAAAAAAGGATAAACTCTACCTTCTTCAAGTTCCTCTGGCACACATTCCTCAACTTTTCTTTGTCCTTGTTCAAAAAAATAAATATTTCTCAAAGCTAAATCTGGATTAAATTCAACTTGTATTCCCATAACAATCAATCAAATTTAAACTATATAAATTTTTTGAAAAAAAAAAGGAAAAATTATTCTATTTTAGGCATTGTATATTTCAATAAATCTATTAATTCTGTCGAAATTCTTTTTAATCTCTCATTAATCATCTTTTGAGTTTCACTATCAATAGAATTACCATTAATTAAAACTCTTTTAGTTACTAACTGTGTAACTCCTACATTCAATTGAGTTATAATCCCACTATAATCTTGATTATTTATTCCCGTTTCATTTGGAAATATAATATTTACTTTAGTTTTTTTACTAAATACCATGTAATAAAACATATAAATTCTTTATTTAAAAAGATTGTTATTCCCGATAACCAAAATAAATATTCTAGATCAAATTGAAACCAATTCTATCTAGCCAGTGTGAAAGTATATCCACGCACATCAACAATTTCAGCTTCAATTGCATCAGCAACTTCCTTTGCCATTTCCTTTAAAGCATCCTTATCCTCAGCTACAGATGATTTAATCTTAACAATCCCATGAACTTCCAAATACTTATCAATTGTCTCAATAAAAGTCTCTGTAACACCATTCTTTCCAACATTAAACTGGGCTTTCAAAGATCCAGCAATTTTCTTCAACTCTTTCTTATCAAAACTCGCCATTTTATTTCAACCTGAAACTCTCAAGATTCTCAGGAGTATAAACTTTAACATCTGGAACTATTCTCTTTACAGTTTCTGCAAATGAATAAATCTTTGAAGGCTCACCATGATTCAAAATAACCTTTCTAGGTTTAACAGACAAATTTGCCAAAAACTTCTTAGTCATCCCAACATCACTATGTGCTGAAAAAGCTCCATGCATTCCAGTAACATTCATTTTAACTGTAACTTTATCATCTTCACTTCCTGTATTTGCTAAAAGAATCTCTTTTTCTCCATCCTTAATTCTTCTTCCCAATGTTCCATTAGCTTGATAACCTACAAAACAAATTGTATTTTTCTCATTTCCTGCAAAATTCTTAAAATATTCAACAGAACTTCCTCCATTCATCATACCTGAAGTTGCAAGAACAATGGCACACTCCTGTGAATCAAAGACAGTTTCTCTTTCTGCCCTGCTACCAACCTGAACAAAATTAGAGATGGTAAATGGATTATCTCCTTTCAATATCCTTGATCTAAGTCCATTGTTCAAAAACTCAGGATAAGCCGTATGAATCGCAGTAACCTCACCAACCATACCATCTATATAAACTTTCAGATCCTCAGGCAATCTTCTTTCCTTAATCAATGCCTCAATAGTAAGAAGCATCTCTTGTGATCTTCCGATACCAAACACAGGAATCAAAACCTTTCCTTTCTTAACATAAGCATCAAGAATAATCTTCAAAAACTCTTCTTCGGCTTCTTCCCTTGGAAGAGCATAATCCTTAGGCCCAGTATTTGTATTTTCCATCAACATACTCTCAAGTCTTGGAAATTGAGTATCTGCCCTATTCAATAATCTCTGCTTGAAAGAATAATTAAAATCTCCAGTATACATAAAATTGTGCATCCCATTTCCAATATTTACATGACAAAAAGCTGAACCCAAAATATGTCCTGCATTATAAAATGTAAGCCTAATATCTGGAGTAATGTCTGTTACTTCATTATATCCAATTGTAATAACATGCTTAAGCATTTCCTTCACATCTTCTGGCTTGTAGATTGCATTAACTCCAGGATTTGAATTCATAATCTTAATATAATCCAATTGTGAAAGTGCCATTAAATCTCTTGAAGGCTCAGTACAATAAATTGGACCTTTATAGCCCATTTTATACAAATAAGGCAAAAGACCACAATGATCCATATGAGCATGAGACAAAACAATAGCGTCCACATCCTCTAACTTGAACTCTGGTGCATCTAAAAATGGAAATTCATTTGAATCACCAAAAGGAACTGATGGATCAATTCCACAATCAAAAAGAATTCTACTCTCTGAAGTTTGAAGATAAACAGCACTTCTTCCTATCTGTGATGCAGCGCCAAGCATTGTAACCTTTGCCCATCCTTTGATCTTTCCCTTCATCCATCCTCCATAAATTCTTCTTCCTACTTTGTTAAGAAATTTTCTTCTGTATTCAGATTCCTGAAATTCAACAGCTCTCATTGCATCAACAGTCTTTGATCTAAGTGGAGGAACTCTTCTAACTACAACTGACCACATAGTCTTTTGCTGAATAGCCTTAAGATTAGAGCCTTCTTTTCCAACAGCAGCTCCCACATTATCAACCTCTAAAATCAATTTACTCCTTGCATTATCAAAAAGAAAATTCTCAATATTAACTTCAGGCAAAATTTGAGCAACTGCCTTCTTAGTATCTTCTAAACTCATCAATAAAGTATTATCTGCCCTAAGTTCAATTCTCTTCTTGAACTTGGAAACTATCTCTCTTATCTTTCCTCTTCCATTAAAAAGGAAATCCCTGTTTGTCGTATAAATTACAATATTAGCAGCTTCAAACTCAACAGAACTAATCTTTTCTGCTGGAAGCTCCTTCATGATTTCATCTAAAATTTTTACTGCCATTTTAGTTTTCTAATAAAAATTAATCTCTTAAGTTATTTAATGTAACTTAGAATTAAGTTGAGTCTTTCAACTCTTTACATAATATTAGTAATAACTTATTTATAAATGTTTTCAATGCAAATTTAAAACATTTTCATAAATTTTTTCAAATTTATGTTAAACCTTTTCACTTTGTTAAGATGTTTCTATAAACAAAACAAATATAAATTATTAAAATCACATAAACCATATGTATAAAGAATTAACTCCTCAGGAAATTTTATTAAGTGGCTCAACATGTTACCTAGGACATCAAGAATTCCCTTACACACCAATTGCAATTCAGGAAGGCAAATTAACTGTTGATGAATGTAATAAAATAAGAAAACAAAATTTGGAAACTAATGTTCTCACTTCATTTTGGGGTTTCTTGGGCTTTGGTTTTGCTTCATTAGAAAATTTGAATTTAAATCCTAATTCCTCAACATATGGTCAAACTATCAATGACCCAATCTTAATTAGAATAACAACACTTATTGAAAAAGATAAAGAAGAATTTCCTTTCATGCGTAATAACCCATCTATTCTGATATTATTCGAGTAATTATTTAATTAATATTAAAAATCTTCAGGCAAATATCTAAAAATCTTCTCTTCATAAAACTTCAACAAATAAGAATCTTTAATCATATAACCAAATTTCTCCTTTAAATTAGTTATAAAATCTATATAATAATTTTCTGATTTTAAATGCATCTCAATTTCAAGATCACAACCCCCCAAATATTTATCGATATAAATGATAAAATTCTTGGATATTAAATAATTATTAAACTCACTAATATCTTTTTTAGAATAATTTCTGAAATTAAGATGAAGTTTATAATAATCATAACCTAATTTTTTAGTATCAACAAAAATTCTAAATCCAAAAATAACTTTATTTTTAATCAAATTTCGAATCCTTTTATTTATTGTATTGATACTTAAATCCAATTCATTCTTTAAATCTAAAATACTCATATTTGCATTATTAGAAAGTAATTTTAACAAAAAAACATCTTTATCATCTAAATCAAAAAAACCATCTTCCTTCTCTAATAATTTCAACTCAGTTTCCTTTCTCTTCTTATCCAAGATATAATCTTTTGATAAATGATTGATTTGAGTCAAAATAGATATATTGGAATCTTCTAATATAGAATTAAATTTTAAAAATAATTCTTCTTTGAATTTATCAAATTCAAAAATGTCTTTTGAAACAAACACTAAATCTAAATCCCACTTTCCTATTACTCTAAAATACCAAATTATGCTTTTTTGATTCTCTAAATATTTATTTAACTCTTCAAATTGCTCTTTTGTATAATTTGATAATTTTAAAAACAATCTAAATGACATCAAACCTAAATTCAAAGTATTTATCTCAGTATAATATCCCCTAATTATTCCAAATTTCTTTAACCTTTCAACTCTGTAAAGAACTACATTTCTATTAACTCTCAACTTTTTAGCAATTTTATTTAATGATTCCCTTGAATTATTATCTAATTCTGACAATATTCTCTTATCTAATAAATCTAATTCCATAAATCAACTAATAGTTGATAATTTATATATATTTTGATATTATGTTCAAATTTAAATGCGAAATATTTATATTTTAATATGAAATAAACATTTCAAAATGAAAAAAACAAACAAATTAAGTGAAATAATTCTTTTGAGTTTATTAACAACAGTTAATTCCAATGCTCAAAATAACACTTGTGTATCAACAGATAATGACCTTCCTAGATATACAATAGAAATTACGGAAAAAATTCAATGCTCTCCTGCAAGACCTCCCATTAAAATTGAAACTGAATACGAATTTTTTGATTGGAATAATGATACTAAACTAGATTCACTCAGAATTTACTCAAATAGTTGTTACAAACCAAGTCAAATGGAATCAGTAATTCCAACATATATGTATTTAATGCCAACACATGAACATCACAAAACTCCTCAAGAAAGGTTTAATTTATTAAAAAAATACTGCAACTCGTTGTCAAATGCTGAAAACTCTAACACTCACTGTTTTATAGAAGAGAACATACCAAAAAAATGTAAATGCAAGTAATCATCTACTTCTAGTACATAAACTTTATATATTAACAATTGTTAAGTATTTTATGGCATTCAATAGACTAAAAACAACATTTTTCCTTGGACTCCTTGCAGGATTGTTCATGGGCTTTGGATATCTTATTGGCAGTAGAACAGGACTAATAATTGGATTTGTAATAGCAATGACAATCAACTTTGGGTCATATTGGTTCTCAGACAAGATTGTTCTTAAAATGTACAAGGCAAAAGTAGTCTCAAAAGACCACAAACTATATTCCATTGTGCATGAACTAGCACATAAGGCAAAAATTCCAATGCCAAAAGTGTACACAATAACAGCACCATCTCCAAATGCTTTTGCAACAGGAAGATCGCCAAAACATGCATCAGTTGCAACAACTGAAAGTCTTCTTCACTTACTCTCAGAAGAAGAAATAAAAGGTGTAATGGCACATGAATTATCTCACATAAAACACAGAGATACCTTAATTCAAACAATAGCAGTAGGAATAGCATCAGCAATAGCAATGGTAGCTGAAATGCTTCAATGGATGGCAATATTTGGATTTGGTGGAGATGATGAAAATCCAATGCCATCATTAATTGGAATAATTGCACTTGCAATCCTTACACCAATAATTGCAACAATCATACAACTTGCAATCTCCAGGCAAAGAGAATACATGGCAGATGCTGAAGCAACTAAAATAATGAAAACTCCAATGCCCCTAATCAATGCACTTCAAAAACTAGAAGCGAGTGTAAGAGCGCCAAGACATATGCATGTCTCTGCAGCTCCAACTGAAAGTCTTTTCATTGTAAATCCTTTCAAAGGTTCAGGCATAGCTTCATTATTCTCAACTCATCCTTCGACAAAGGACAGAATTGAAGCCATGAAAAGAATTAAAATTACAAGATAAAAAAATAATAACAAATTAACCCTTATACAGGTAATACTAAAACCTTAAAAAACCTTTTCACAAAACATCCTTATGAGTCAAAAAACCATAATTCTACTCTCAGGCCTACCTGCATCGGGAAAAGACACAGCTGCCATTTTCTTTCAAAAATACGACTACTTCCTTATGACTTATTCTTCAATGATCCTAAAACCAATAATTGAAAACCCTTATGAAGAACTTCCAAAATACCTAACACAAACACTTCCCTATGTAAGAGAATCGCAAATAGAACATGCAATCAAATGCATTGAAAAAGCAAAGCAAAAAGAAACAGGAAGAAATCTCTACATAACAATAGGAGTTAAAATTCTACCTAAAATCATAAAAAGAATTTCATTCAATGATTACTCCCACTTCAACTTATTCTGTGACATTCACATAAAAGACAAACAAAAAATAGTAATTGCTGGATTCAGAATGAAAGATGAACTGCAAACTCTTCAAACAAAATACCCTGATGCAAAAATAATCAAAATACTCCTCATCACCAATGATAGAACTCGTCACAACAGAATAAAACAAAGAGATAATTTAGATGAAAAAACAATAACTCAGAATGAAAAATATGAAAAGCAGACAACATACTTAAAATTACTCCAAGATATAAACTTTAACTTCATCATAACAAACAACTCTTCAACTGAAGATATGGAAAAACAACTTGAGAAAATTATTAAAAAAATTGAAAATTAATAATTAAATTAGAAATATGAACTTGTAAATTTAGAAAAATAGTTCTTACCTCCATTCATCCCTATTCTTGTTGCCAGCTTTGCAGAATCAGTCTCAGTATTAATTTCATCATAAAATATTCCATCAAATCCTGACTTAGTGACTTGTATTTCATTTCTCCCTGAATAAAAACTCACATTATACCTGCTTCCTAGTCTTTCTTGAACATCTTTTAGAATTGGAGCAAAATCTCCATACTCCTCAAATTCTGATCCTTTACTTTCTTTCCTTGAAGTAATTTGCTTCTCACCACTAGTTAACCTTTTACCACAAACTTTTTTCTCAAGTTCTCCCAATTTTTCAGTTACTAACCTAACAAACACTCTGTTATTTCCATTAAGATTAACTTGCATACTATTTCCATCACAATTTATTTGAACTCCACCTTTTAAAACTCTAATAGTATATTCAATACCATTATATTGTAAAATTTGTCCTTCTAAATCCCTATATTTTTCTAAAACAGAATTTGTTGCTTGTCTATTAAAATTTCTTCTCCTACCCACTTTAAGTAGTAAAATAACTTAATCTTATTTAAATATTACTAAAAATAAGACTAATACTCCAAAATATTATCCCTATAAATCTTGTTTTTGATAGTATGAATTGCTTTTACCATATCGAGTAATCTATCAACACTCATCCTATCTCCTTTCAAAAAGATTTTAAAATGTAAATTATTATGTGAGATAATCAAAATATCTCCATTATGCCTAATAAGCCACTTCAAATAATCTTCAGTATCCTGATTCTCTAAAATCTCAGTAAGATATCTATTATTTGTAAAAATATTCAATCTTGAATAATTCTTCTCAACATTCCCCTCAGATCTAATCTTATTGTGCTTTGGAAAAACTCTCAAACTCATAAGCTCACTAAACTTCAAACCTTCTCTAACTAGATGGAAAAAAAACTCCCAGCTAGCATCCTGAGTCTTAAAAGTAACCACATTATAACACTTAGAAAAATGCAATTTCTGTCTATTTGAATATGACTTGTACTCTTCTTTTGGCACCAATCTATGCGCTGATGCAAAATAAGCTTCACTCACGTAAACTCCCTTCACTTTTGAAACAAAATCATCAATAAAAGATTTCTTAACCCTTCTTTTATGTAGGAACAGTTGAAATCCATAGCTATTGTAAACAACATAAGCAAGAACTCCAGACAAAAATACTGCACCTATACTAAAGAAATTCATAAAAATATACAGGTAACTTGATATTTAAACTTTACGGAAAAATAAATCATTCAAAAATAACCCAAATTTACTCAAAAATAACAAAAAAGTAAGAATTACTTTTTAGACTGGAAGATTAGAAGATCTTCTGTAGTCAGAACTCCTCCTTTCTTCATCAACTTGTCTTCAAGCTCTTTCTTTCTTTCCTTGATCTGCTTGTCAACCTGCTTTTTCTTCTGAACAGGACTCTCTCCAAGTTCACTAAGAAGTTCTTCCTCTTTCTTGAAAAGTGTTTTAAGCTCCTTTCCAATAGCTGAATAATCCTTCTTATTTAATCTAAACTCTTCAAAAGCCTTCTTCTTAAGATCTCTAAGTTCATCAATTCTCTTGTATTTCTGCTTCTTTTCCTTGCTAACAAGTCTAATCTGCTTGTAAAGTGATCTAACTCTCTTTTCATAGTTATTAAACTTTCTTCTTAGTGAGTTAAGTTCTCTTTTAGCTTCTCTTAATTCTGGACTCTCAACAAAATTGTGACCTGCGCCACCACCTTGTTTATCAACAAGTTCCTTAAGCTCTGAAATTTTTTTAATTAATTCCTGTTCCTTATCAAGAGAAAGAACTTGTGTCTGCAATTTCAAATCAAGTGCCTTGATTTCTTTCTTTGCCTTATCAACTGAAACAGTTCTAATAACCGGCTTTTTAACAGCTGACTTTGAACTCTTTTTAACATCTTCAAATTTCTTCTCTGCTGCTTCAATTTCAAGTTTCAATTTATCAAGTTCTTCCTTTCTTGAGTCAAGATCTTCATTAATCTTGTCCAGGTGATGTTCCTGCTCTATCTTCTTTACTTCTTCGTACAAATCATTAATTTGATTGGAATAATCCTCTCCTTTAGTAAAAAATCCTTCCTTTTCATCCTTTTTAGAAAAAAAATCAGACTTCAACTTCTTAATTTCTGACTGTACTTTATTCAATTCATCTCGAATTGCCTCTTTATCCATTTTTAATACGTATGTGAATTAATTAAAAAATTAATTAAAAAAATTTAGAAAAGAGATCCTAGACCAGCTGAAGCATCAACTGCAGGAGCCTCTTCTTTCTTCTCCTCCTTTGCAGGAGCAGCATCAGCAGCAGGTGCACTTCCACCAGCAGCAGGAGCAGCAGCTACAGGAGCTACAGCACTTGAAGCAATAACTTCAGCTACATCTACTCCATCAAGAGCAGCAATCAAGGATTTAACCTTAGCAGCATCAGCATCAACACCAGCAGCCTTAAGAACTGCTGTCACATTTTTCTCATCTACGTCTTTTCCAGCTTTGTTTAAAAGCATTACAGCATAAATATATTCCATTTTTTATTTAGTTAATTTATTTTCTAAAACCTACATTAGGTTTTTTAGAAAAGTCCTCCAAGACCTGCTGAAGCATCAACTGGCTCTTCCTTCTTTTCCTCTTTTTTAGGCTCTTCATTAGCAGGAGCGCTTTGCGCCTCTGCAACTGGAGCTGCTGCACTAGCAACACCAGCAGGCCTGATTTCCTCTGGCAAAGTATTAGCTACACCTGCCATTTGAGCATTTGCCTTTGAAACCAAATTTTTAATAGTTTCAGCAGCAGGGTAGGCAATACCTACACCAAGCCCAAGGGAATCCCTTGCTCCCTCTGCCAAAAACAATTGTACATTCTCAGCAGTTGGATACTTAAGTCCAATTGAAAGTCTAAAGCAATCAGATGCTGCACTCTTAAGATCATTAAGGATAGCATCTTCATCAACATCCAGAATATCTCTACCATACATTACTCCCTCTTCATATACAGCTTTAATATTCAAACCAACTTCCATCGGTTCAATACCAAGTCTTGATAAAATTCCAGCCAAAGGGCCAGAAATAACTTCACCTTCCTTAGCAACAACACAATCTTCCTTAACTTCAACCTTACCAGCATTAATACCTGCCTTAATCTTAAAAGCACCAAGCTCTCCAATAATTGGACCTGGAGCAAAGCTAGTAGGACCAGCAGGAACAGTGATGTCAGCAGGAGCCACAGCACCAGCCTTAGCAGGAGCAGATGACTTACTCTTCTTAACTGACTTGTACATTGTAAATGGATTATCATTTGTAAATACAAGACCTACAACACCACTCATCTTTGAAACTAGTTGAGTAATTCCCTTGTGTGATTTCTCAAGCTCACCTAAAACAAGCTCAATCAAATTTTTCTTAACAATAAGAACCTTAGCAGTCTTCTGAAGTGAAGCTCTAATTCTTTGGAACTGAGGTGCAGGCAAACCCTCTACATCAACAACACCAATAATCTTATGCTCTTTTGCAAGCTTTCTAATCTTGTCCGCAAAAACCTTGTTTCTTGGATTGATTTTTGGTTTGTAACTTGTAGCAGCCATTTTATAGCACCACCAACTTACTCATAGTAAGTTTAATTCCAACATCCTTAATGTTATGCTCATGATTTGGAAGCGCATGAATCAAAGCATCATGAATTGCCTTGATATTATGAGCCACCACATCATCGCTCTCCTTCTCAGAACCAATTGAGGCCTGAAGAACCAAGTTTTTCTTAGTCTGCAGGTGAACTGTCTTCTGAAGCTTATCATAAAGCTCTTTAAGAGGAGTCTTTGGTGAAATAACCATTCCTAACTTTGGTGAAGGCATCTTACCCATAGGACCTAAGTACCTACCCAGAATCTGTGCAAAAAGAGGCATGTGATTAGCTTGAACAACAAACTTGTCAAATTCATGTGTAATCTTTCTGATCTCTTTCATATTACCTTTAAGTGCAGCAAGCTCATCATTATAGATAACCTTGTCAAATACTTTCTCAGCATCTGCAACACCATGATCGATAATAGCACAAATCTTTAGTTTTTTGCCTTTAATAGGAGTAGAAATAGTAATTCCAACATCTACTTTGTGCTCAGGCTTCTTCAAATCCATGTTCTGCAGATTAACAACTAAGTCAAAAGTCTGCGCAAACTTTCTGGATTTAGAATTCTCCCTAAGCTCTTTGATTTTAGCAATAATTGCTTTTTCTTCCATTTATTTTCTCCTCCTATAACAGATGTTATAGTACATACAGAGTAGAACTGTATAAAAAAGTGAAGAATGAACTATTTATAAACTTTAAGTTTTCTATGCTAGATTAAAACCATAATGACACTCAATTTTAATTTCTGGAATCTTTTTCTGGCAAATCAATTGTCTCTGTAAATTTCAAATTATAATCATACTCAAAAGAACCACTAATAATTGTATTATAAAAACCTAAATTCTCATCTATGCTAACTTCACAAATCACAACAAAATCGCCCACATTCTCATTTAAAACATATTCATCAACACTTTGAAATTTATCTCCTATCTCATAATATGGCTTACAACTTGAAGCAATATCATCTCTGGAAAATTCAAATTTTAAATTACTTAATTTAACACTCCCATCATCACCCATTTGCCTATTACCTTTGTCATCAAAATAAAAATTAAGTTCATAATTCCCTTTACTCAAAGTTGGCTCAAGCTTTATCTTTGTAATCTGAACTGGGGCTGCCTGTTTAACATTTCCATCTACCTTAAACAAATCAGTTCCCATCTCATATGTGGTATCTATAATTACATTGTTTGTAAATTCTGTTTTATAATTATAATTAATAAGAATTTCCAAATCAATATTTTCCAAATCTGCTTCTCTTAAAAAATCAGGATTAATTTCCAAAACCCCTGAAACAATAATCTCTTCTCCATTTCTAATTATTCTTTCATTATTCTCTTCAAAAATCTTTGAATAAAAACTATTTATGGACTCAGAAGTTATTATCTCTCCACTGCTCCAATCCTGTTTTGTTCTAATCTTAAAATTATCTCCTCTAACCAACTCAACTGGATTTTTTCCAGAATTCTCCAAAGTCAACTTATAAGCAATTTTTCCTACTGAAATTCTATTATCATCAATTTGAAAATCTACCTCCAACCCCCTACCATTAACAATTTCTGAATCAGACCCTTGTTTTACATTACTACTCGCACACCCAGAAAAAAACAAAACTCCAATCAGAAACAAAATCGCATAAACTTTTTTCATAAACTAAAAATCACGTCCTTCCTTTATATAATTTACTAATCTCCCAATTATAACAACTTAATGGCTAAAACAAGTATTTATACTTTTTGAATTTATTCAAATTGTCTAATAATTGGTGAAGACAATTATTTATAAAAGAGAATAACAAGAAACTTTTATGTTCGAACTAGAGATGATAAATCTTCTAAACAAATTAAAAAATTCTTCTGAAGATAAAATCGAAGAAATAAAAAAATCATTATCTGAATTAATCTCTAAAAACAAAGAAGAATACGAAAAATTTTTCTCAAAAGAAGCATCAACATTCAATCAGCAAACACTAGACATCCTAAAAGAATGTGAAGCTAAATCCTTAGAAAAAACAGAAGAAAAAAATCCTCAAACTCAAGTAAATGAAAATTCCCCAGACTCAGACATAATAAAAAAACAATACGAAAAATGGCTTGAAATTTATACAAAAAATAACAAACAAATAACTGATGAAAATACAAAAATAATTGATGACATAATCAACTATTACATAGATAGCAAATTTGAAGTAATAACTCAAATCTTAACAATAAAAAGTACAATGGATTATGAAGATTTCAAATGGCATCTAAAAAATAAAATAAGAGCTCACTTTGCAACAAAAATTGAAGAATATTTGAACACAACCTATCCTCAACTATCATTTTTTGATAAATTCAAAAAGAAAAAACAAATTGTAAGATTAACAAACAAAATTGGAAAATATGAATTTGATATAAAAAACATTGAAGAGGTTTTAAAATGAGTAATGAAGGGAAAAAAATTCTAGGAGCAATTAAAGCTACTAAAATTGCACTTTCTAAAATGCAAGAAAAAACAACTCAGACTACTCCCTCTAACCAAAAAGTTCACACTTTCCCCATTACTATAATATTCTCAGTCATATATTTTCCTGCCATTGTTTGGTGGTTTCTCAATTATCCATTTTTTTTATTTGAAGAATTCCTAAAAATCATAACTCTAGGACTATCATTTTTTGAATCAAATGGATTGGTTTTGTGGTTATTTCCTTCTGCAGCCTACATCGCAGTTATTTCATCCTTAACTGCAATACTAATATATGGCAACATTTTCATTTTACAACCACTATTGTTCATGTTCAAAGAAAATCTTATGGGAAAAACAATAACTCTGCAATTCAAAATATTAGCTTTATTGTTAATCCCCTTAATAATAACATTTGCTGCTAATGAAAATGGAAATACATTAAGCGAGGATAGTGAAATATTTATACAAAAATCTAACTCAACATGGAACAACATGATTGAATCAATATCTTGTTCATTCAATCCGGAATGCGTACTAAAAACAAAAAATCAAGTCACAGCAACAAATACCCAAAGAGAAGAATACTCAATAGCTCTAATTAAACCAGATGACACTTTGTGGAACATTGAAGATCTTAAAGAATATGGATTGCCAATAAGATACAAAATTCTCAGTGTTGGAGGAGGAATATACGTAGATAAACTTGAATGTTACAAAGATTCAACAACAAAATCATCAAACTTACTTGACACAGTTGAAATTCAAGAAAGAATATACCATGACACTGCAAAAGAAGTCTCATACACATGTAATATGGAAAATCTGCAAAGTAAGAAAAAAGTTGATGATAATGTAAGAATTATTCCTGTGCTTTATTTAAGTGTTGATACAACATACACTCAAGAAATTCCTATTGTTAACATAGACAAATTTCTTGAATCACATCCTGATATGAAAAAAGACCATATTCAGGAAATAAAAAACAAAATCTCAGATGAGTATTATAATTATGACTTTCTTCAATCAACTGATGCAATGGACACAAAAATATCAACAATTCCTGAATTTCCTGTATTTTATTCTGAGAACTATGAAACTAATCAACAATATAGAATTGCACTGACTTTTAAAGAAACAAGTAATACATTTGGAGAGTTAAATAAAAGTATAGTGACAGAAATTATTCCTCCTAAATCTTTATCATTCAATGCAAATTTCAATACTCCTCAGGAACTTAACACCCATAAAGAAATTTCAGTTCTACGATTTACATTAGATTCACAAAATATCCAGATGAATGAACTTGACAAAGAAGAATTTTTAATAGTAAAAGCAACATCAACATTCAAAAGAAAATCAAGTTCAATAACATTTACCCTAATTGACGATAATTATCAAGAAAGTGCTCCTTTGACACCAATTAATACAGAACAAACTTCAACAGATTCATCAACTCAGACAACACAAGAGCAAACTACTACAATTCCAGAAGAAACAACTAATGAAGGAAGTTTACTAGATGGAGAAGGAACTAATTCTGGTCCTTAAGTTTTTCATCGACTCTTCTTTTAAATTCATCAAAATCCTCTGAAGAGATTATGCATCCTGCAGCATACATATGCCCACCTCCCCTTCCATTAAGTCCATTCACACTTTCCTGAATCAACTCATTCACATCAAAATTCCTGCCTCTAAAACTACATGAAACAAACGGCTTTCCTGATTTCTTATATGCACTAAAAACAACTTTGCACTCTTTAACTCTATACATTAATTCCTCAGAGATTTGTCTGTTAAAACTAATTACCGTATCTTCATGAAAAGCATAAACATATTCTCCTTTTGCTTTCTTTGAGAGTTCCTTGTAAACTTTCTTATACTCATCCATAACTAAAGAAAACTTTTCAAAATACTTACTCTTCCCTTCAACAAGTTCTCCTTTAAATTCAGCAGGAGATAACTTCTCAATATTTTTCAAAGCGCCAATTGCAAAATCCTCATCCTTTTCAAATTTGAAAATCAAATCAAAATAATACTTAAACAAAATCAAACCTCCCTCATAACTCAAAAAATGTATGTACTCAGCTCTCTTCTGATTCACACTATAATCATCAAAAGTATAATTATCTAAAAAAGCAAAAATCTCCTTCCTCTTCTCGTCTGTTATGTTAAACAAAACCCTAAACAAACTCCTATCATATTCATACAACTCTCTCAAAACATCAAGCAAATAAAAATCTGCAACAGATGCCATTGCTACATAAAAAAGATTTTCTTTTTTATCAGCAATTCTATAAGCCCAGTAAGAAGAACACCTGTTATCATTTTCATTAAACCAAAGTGGATTTAATCCTACAAAATTCTCTGAATCACAAAACTCTCTCATCCCAAAATCATTATGATGATCAACCCAAATAACTTTCCTATCTCCTATCTTCTCAATTAACTCTTTTTTTACAAAAGGAGTATCAAAAAAAATCACCAAATCTGTCTTCTTCTCAATTTCCTCAGCCCCTCTTGCTTGAGATTCATCATCTTTACTCAAAGGAAACCCTTTTTTTATATGTGGAAAAGCCTCTCGAAGTTGCAAAAAAGAACAACTTCCATCAGTATCAGTATCAAAAAACATTAAAGGTCTCTTAGAATTTGAAATCAACTCCCTTATCTTCAAAATTCTACTCTCAACCTTATTCATAAAAATACTCCTCAATTCTTATTTATAAATCAAACTATACTTACCTGAAGAGAATAAAACAAAAACAAACCAAAATCAGCAGCAAAATGAAGAGCTACTGCATAAAAAAAATTTCCAGAATATTTCTTGCCATTAAAAGAATACAAATGAAGTGCAGTAGTCATAAACAAAAACAAAAACACATAATAAAGTACAATGAAAAGCAAATACCAATCACTAAAATACACATAATAATGCTCTACCAGAATCTGAAATCTAAGTAAATGAAACATCACAAAAATAATGGAAGTTTGAAAATATGCATCATACTTTGATGTGAGATTCTTATATGAATTAAACAAAAAACCACTAAAAATCATCTGCTCAGCAATCGCAATCATAAATGAACTAAAAAACAAAAAATTAAGCAAACCAATCAAATCTCCACTTGAAAACAGATCAATAATAAATGTTGGAACTGGCTCTTTAATCAAAAAAAACAAAAAACCAAAAAAAATTCCCAAAAGCAGAATTGCCAAAAATAAAAATAAATCAAACTTCTTAATTCCACCAAGAAATGTCTTATGATTCCCACTAAACACCAAAAAAACATAAGAAATGAAAATCGTATAAAACAAAATATACAAATAACTATCCATTCCAAAAAACTTCGAAAGATAATCTGCAACCACAGGATACATAAAATAAAAGAAAATAAACAAATTTGTAACAATCAACTGCTTTGAAAGATTCTTTGATCTTTTAAAAAAAAAATAAGAAACAATAAAAGTAAAAATTATATTAAAATAAAAAAAATAACTAAGTGACCAATCATAAAAAAAAGTTATGATTACAAGTAAAACCATAAAAAAGTTAATCAGAAAAACAGATTTTTTTTCAATATCAAAAACCGACTTTACCTTAAACATACATTTTAGTTACAAAAAAAGTTTATAAACCTTTTTCATTCTGAAAACATAAATGGATCAGGAACACTTCTACAAAACCGAGCAAATCAGCAAAAAAGTTTTGATTCAGATATATTTCATATTCTTCATATTTCTTAACATAATTGATTTTTTGAACATAATAGATGGAGATCTTGATTTTTTCAAAAAACTCCTATCTTGGACAATAATTGGATACATATTCTATCACGTAAGCTTCACAAAAATCTTCATCAATCAAAAACACAAAATCTATGACCTCTTATACATAATTGCATTCTCCTTGATTGCAATCCCAAAAGCACTCATAATATATGCAAAAAATGCTAACATTGAAAAATATTCCATATTTGGTTTTATTCTCGAACAACTCAAAAATCTAGATGCAAATTACTTTGTAATTTTAACTCTAACTGCAGGAATATTACTTACAATTATAATCTCAATCTCTCTTCTTGCGAACTTCAAAGCATCCCATAACTCATTAATTGGATCACTTGAATTAAAGGAAGGATACTTTAAATATTTATTTGAACATATTGGTTTAACAATATATTCTTTGTTTTTTGGACTAATAATATTCAACTTTTTTATGGAATGGTTTGCTCTTGCAGTTGACTCAATAATTTTAGTGATAGGATTAATATATTATATATTCATCTACATTCATGACCATACAAAATCAAAAATCTCCGAATACTTTAGAGATGTAAGCAATACTGGAAATAATTTTTATCAAAATTTAATAATACTATTTTCACACAAAAAAACAATTTTTATAGGAGCATCATTCATATTGACCCTTCATCTTTTAGTGGATGCTGGTGTATATATGATTCCATATACAATTGGAACTCAAAACACACTTTATTTTGAAAACTTAAACAATGCAGGCACTGACCACACCCCTCTGATAAATCTTCAAGATGTTTCAAACTCCCAATTATTTCATGACTTTTCAAATGCAAGCACAGATTTTTTTTTGAATTTAGGAATTATGCTCATATACTTTACAACAATAACTTTGTTTTTCATGCTTCTAATAAGTCCATTTTATATTTTTTACAAAAACACAAAAAAAGAGAAAATAACCATAAATAAAACTTTGGGAGTAATATTTCTAACATCAATTGTTGTATTCTCAGCAGTAACCCTTCTCCCAAACATAAAAACACCAATTCAAATTGGACTGCCTCAGCAAGGCTCATCAATAAATGGAGTTGATCTATACACTACAAACATAATAACAATTTATTACGATGAAGTTCTTTTCAGTATAATCATATTCCTACTTACAACCTTGATTTTAATTACAACATATGACAAGTTCCAACAATTCTATGAAAAAACAATGCTATTTCTTATCTTAATGTTCTTTCTCTTGTACATTTGCATATTCTTCATCAGTTCTGTTCAATATGAATATAAAAATCTCAAACAAACAGCAACTCAAAATGAAGTCCAAAACAAACTATATTCAATTCTTGACGAATACAACTATGATTCATTAAATTCAATATTTGAAACAACTAATTTAAAATCAAGAAGAACATATTCTGAAAACTTAGATGGAAACATACTAACGTACTCTCTCTTCATAGACAAACCTAATGAAAACACTCAACTTGCATTCATAAAAGCTCAATTGGAAACAAAAGAAAAATCCCAAATAAACTTCAAAGATGAGCACTATCTATTCCTTGAAAACATTGAAAACAAAGATTCAGACACAATAACATTCATTTATTTAATTGGAGGCTCAGAAATAAATCAAATCAAACAACTAGACAAACAATTAATAGAGCAAAGACTCTTCTTAGATAAAAATTCATCTGAAGACAACAACATTCTTAAAAATATAATTCAATCAATCAGACTTATTTACACATCATTATTCTACATATTCTCAAGCATTAGTTTCATTGGATTTTATTTTAAAAAAAATTTACTTGGAAACAACCAAAATTTGTGAAGCTTTATTAATAAATATAAACTTCCTATATATAGAATGAGCGAAAAAAAAGTTGTATTAATGGAATTTGAATCAAACCCAAATATTGGATTGTATATGTTTGCAAACGATAAATTTGCAATAATTGGAAAAGAGATCGACAAAAAAAAACAAGAAGAAATTCAAAGCGTTCTAAACGTTCCTCTCTACAAAACAACAGTACTTGGAACTGATCTTATAGGTGTATTTGTTGCTGGAAATAATGAAATGCTTATCATTCCTCAAATGTATGATTATGAACTTGAAGTATTCAAAAAAATTGCAAAAGAAACAGACATGAAATTAATTGAATTAAACACAATTCAAAATACTCTTGGAAACAACCTATGTATTGGAAAAGATAAAATACTATTCAATCCACAATACGACAAGAAATTTCAAAAACAACTTCAAACAAAAACTGGTTGCAACATAATTCCAGTAGGAACAAAAGAGCTTCCATCAACTGGAGCAATCTGTAAATACACAAACTCAAAATTTTATATATCACAAGAACTATCTGAAGAAGACGTAAAAGATTTTATTGAAGAAATAGGTGGCATTGGAACAGTAAATTCAGGAAGTAATTTCATTGCATCAGGAATAATTTCAAATAAAAATGGAATAATTTTAGGTTCAGCATCTTCTACTATAGAAATACAGAACATTGTTGAATCCTTGGATTATTTATAACCATTTTAAAAAAATAACAAAATTATTTAAAAGATAAATTTGCAAATCAACTATGATTCCAGCACTATATTTTGGGATAGGATTTGTAATCTACGTTGGATTTTGTCTTTTCACATTCGACATATATTCAAAAAAAAAAGAAATAACAAAATCATTTGTTCTTGGAATGATCTATGCATACTATAGCATTTTAGCAGTGTACACAATAAATTTGGTAGAAACAAACAACTCCAACGTTGATGTTATAATTCAGGCATTGATTTATCTAATTGCATGTGCTCTAATTCTTGTACATCACTATAACTCGGTAATCAAGAAAAAAGATGATGAAATGTATGAGAATAATTTTTAATAATTTTCTTCATATGCAATTCCATCAATTTCTACTAAGAATTCCTTAATTAAATTTCCGTTAACTGTATTTGTTGAATAACTGTAATGATTAAGATTTTTTTTCTCAAGAAATTCAATAAAACTCAATCTCTTTTCCTCATCAAAACTCTTCCAAATCTTAAATGTAACACACTCTTCATTAACATCACAGTAATCAACTCTCAAATCTTCATCATAGGGAAATTCAAATTCATCTTTTGAAACAATTTCATTAATTCTGGAATGGAGTGGACACCCATAACAACCTCCTTTGAACTTCACCAGATTAGAACAAATTCCTGAGGGCGTAAGTGCATTGGGATCTTCATTATACCTTTCCATAAAATCTATTAGATCTTCCTGTGTAGCATCTCTTTTTATCGTTTCAAACTCTTGAGTGTTTATCTTAATATCAAAATTTACTTTGTCTTTGCCTTGGAACTCTCTTCCACAACAACCCCAGCATGAAAGCCCAATTATTCTTAGTTGGCAAGGTACAATTTTTGATGTATCTATTTTTTTCATCTCTAGCAAATCTTTCCTTTAATTCCTCTATCAACACTCAAATTCTTCCCACCAGCACTAACTTCCTTGCCATCAAAGAAAACCTTTTTCCCATCTGATTTGAAATCCATCTCAAAAAATTTCTCAACCTTAACTCTTGAAGAACTGTTCGCAACTTTCCCTGCACAACTCAAATACTCTCCAACTTTTGCATCACTTCCCAAAAGACCAACATTTGAATCATCATCAAGTTCACTAACCAAAACCATCCCTTCTGATTTTACTCCCCTTAGTTTTGCAGGCTTCAAATTACAAACTACAATAACTTTTCTGTTCTTCATCTCATCTAAATTATAATAACTTCTCAAACCTGAAACAATTTGTCTTGGCTTCTCTTCTCCTACATCAATTGTCTCAACAAACATCTTCTCAGAATCAGGATGATTTTCAACAGAAATAATCTTACCTACTCTCAAATCAAGTGTTGCAAATCCTTGTCTCTCAAGGCTCACTTCTGCTTTACTTCCCTTAATTTTCAACTCTGCTGTTTTTGCTGAAATTTGAATCTTCTCAAACAAATTATCTTTCTCTCCAAGTTTATGTCCTGCACTAACCTCCTTGTAAGAGTTATGGCTCATTGTAAAATTGAACTGCTCTCTCAATCTCTGAGCTTTTGAAGGCATAAATGAATCAATATAAAATGAAAACACTTTAACACTAAAAACCAAAACATTAATTATAGTAGACAATCTTTTCATATCCTGCTCCTTCCAAGGAGCAACTCTGTTTATATAAGCATTAGTTTCTCTAATTGCCCCCCAAAGTAACTCAAGTGCCTTATTGAATTCAAGTTTTTGCATATGCTCATCAAACCTATCAAAAATATCCAAACTGCTAATTAAATTAATTTCTTCTTCAGTAACTATCTCTTTTGCAGGAACACTTCCTGCAAAATACTTCCCAGTCATAGCATGAACCCTTGATACCAAATTACCTAAATCATTATTCAACTCATTATTAATTTTCTCAGCAAATTTAGAATATGAGAAATCCAAATCATCTCCAAATGTTCCTACACTCATAACAAAATATCTGAATTCATCAACTCCATATTTCTGAGCAACTTCAACAGGCTCAATCACATTACCCATGGATTTTCCCATTTTCTCTCCATCAACAGTCCACCACCCATGAGCAAATACTTTCTTAGGCAAATCCATTCCAACACTCATCAAAAATGCTGGCCAGTAAACTTTATGAAACCACATTATATCCTTACCAACCACATGAACATTTGCAGGCCAAAAATCGCTTTTTTTGTTAATTTCAAGTCCAGAAACATAATTAAAAAGAGCATCAAACCAAACATAAGTCACATGATCCTTATCAAATGGCAGTTCAATACCCCAATCAAGCGAATTTTTATGTCTGGAAATACTTATGTCCTGCAAACCTTCTTTCACCCTATTAATTGTCTCCTGAGCCTTTGAAAAAGGAGATAAAAACTCAGGATTCTTCTTATATAAATCAAGTAATTTTTTCTCATATTTTGAAAGCCTGAAAAAATAATTTTCTTCTTTCATCTTTGTAACTTCTCTCTTATGATCAGGACAAATTTTGCCTTCAATCAACTCATCCTCTTTGTAATACCTCTCACAATCAACACAATAAAGTCCCTCATATGTATCCTTGTAAATATCTCCAGCATCATATGATTTTTGTAGCATCTTCTGAACAAATTTTTTATGCTTTTCATCTGTTGTTCTAATAAAATAATCATTAGATATATTCATCACTTTAAGCAAATTCTTAAATTCAGGAATCAAATCATCAACAAACTCCTTTGGAGTAACTTTCTTCTTTGCAGCATTCTTTGCAACTTTTTGTCCATGCTCATCAGTCCCCGTCATAAAAAAAACATCTTTTCCTAAATTTCTATTCCATCTGGCAAGAACATCACATGCAATGGAAGTATATGCATGCCCAAGATGAGGCAAACCACTTGCATAATAAATTGGAGTTGTAATGTAAAACGTATCTTTTTTACTCATTTTCTAGTAATTCTCATATTAGTTATTTTATAAACTTGAGCATAAACTATATAAATAATCAAAACTAGAATAAAAGCAAATCATGTCAGTAATCAATAAGAAAGTAAATATTTACGCAGTTGAAATACAAAACCCGATTTCTAGAATTCTAACAAAATATTATGTTGAAGCAATATCTGGAGATTCAGAAGAAGAATGGACAAAAATTCCATTTTTTTTAGATTTAAACAAAAAATATGTTTGGGAAACAAAACTAAAAACTGACAAATTAGGATTAGTTCAGGCATGTGTTGAAAGTAAAAGAAAAACCATAGAAACAATTATCTCTCAAACACTTAACAAAATTCCAATTAAACTCAAAAAACTAGAAGGTTCAAAATATTTATATGAAATTCACACAACAAGACCTTTAAATTCAGAAGAAAAAGAAAAACTAGGAATTAATTAAAGCAATTTTCTTAACTGCTCAATCTTATCCAATCTCTCCCATGTAAAATCTGCATCTTCTCTTCCAAAATGCCCATAAGCAGCTGTCTTTGAAAAAATTGGCCTTCTAAGTTGAAGTTCATCAATAATCTTGCCAGGAGTAAGAGGAAAAATCTGCTTAACAACATCAACAATACTCTCAATTGCAACTTTTTCAGTTCCACTGCAATCAATATGAATTGACGTGGGTTCAGTAACACCAATTGCATATGAAAGTTGTACTAAACATTTATCTGCAAGTCCAGCAGCAACAATGTTTTTTGCAATGTATCTTCCTGCATAAGCTGCACTTCTATCAACTTTTGTTGGATCCTTTCCACTAAAAGCACCTCCTCCATGAGCTCCATGTCCTCCATATGTATCCACAATAATTTTTCTTCCTGTAAGACCAGCATCACCTTGAGGCCCACCAATTACAAACTTTCCAGTTGGATTGATATGAAACTTTGTATTTTCATCCAAAAATTCTGCAGGTACAATCGGCTTTACCACATGTTCCAAAATATCCTCTCTTAATTCAGCTTGTGTAATCGTATCTGCATGCTGAGTTGAAACTACAATTGCATCAACTCTTTTTGCCACACCATTTTCATACTCAACTGTAACCTGAGTTTTTCCATCTGCTCTCAGATAAGGTAGAACATTATCCTTTCTAACCTGAGTCAACTGATAAGCAAGTCTGTTTGCCAAATCAATTGTAAGCGGCATAAAAGATGAAGTCTCATTAGTTGCATATCCAAACATAATTCCCTGATCTCCTGCTCCTATCTCTTTTGCCTCAGCAGCATTATCATCAACACCTTGAGCAATGTCTGGAGATTGTTGTTCAATTGCAACCAAAAGATTACAAGTCTTGTAGTCAAATCCTTTATCTGAATCATCATAACCAATCTGCTTAATCTTATCTCTTACAATTTTCTGATAATCTAATTTTGCCTTTGTTGTAATCTCTCCTAAAAGCATGATCATTCCTGTCTTTGTTGCTGTCTCGCAAGCAACTCTTGACATAGGATCCTCTCTAAGACATGCATCCAAAACTGCATCACTAATCTGGTCGCACATTTTGTCGGGGTGCCCTTCAGTAACTGACTCACTAGTAAAAAAATAATTATTATTAGTCATAACAAATAATTTGAAATAAATATTATATAAACAGAAGTGTCATAATTATTCTTTTAAGAATAATTATCTCTTAAACAAATCACTCTTAGTAATCAATCCCAAAATCTTTCCTCTCTCTCCAACAAGAACAAACTTGGTTTTTCTATTCATAAAAATAAAACTCAAATCAATAGCACTGAATTTTGGAGGAACAATGATTGGGGATGTCTCAATATAATCCTTTACTGTATTCTTGTAAATATCTACTTTCTTTCCTATAACTCCAAGTATTGTCTTCTCATAAATTACACCAATAAGCTCACCTCTCATCAAAACAAGCAACTGTGAATAATCATTTTCACTCATTATCTCAATTGCCTTTGAAATCTTTGTCTGAGGCGTAATTGATATAATATTTTCAATCATAATATTTTCTGCCTTAAAATTTGAAACATTTTCTTGACTTTCAAGTGCTCTTTCAATCTTCAAAATTGTAGAATAAGTAGGATCAATCTTTCCTCTCTCTAATTTATTTATTATGGACTGTGAAAGCCTTGCAATTTTTGCAAGTCTAATTTGAGTAAGACCTAAATAATTTCTTCTTCTCTTAAACTCTCCTGCAATCTCTAAAATTTCCTTTCTTGTAAAATCATCAGACGGTTTCTTCATATAAAAATAATTATTCTTAAAAGAATTATAAAACTTTTCTTATTGGAAAAAAATCAAATTGTATTTAATATTATGTATTATTTTAATAAGTACTCAAGTAACTTAACTCTTAATTAATATAATTATTTGGTTGAGGAAAAAACTCCTCTCTCAATCTGAGCATAAATCAAATACAATATCCAAAATACAAAACCTGCTCCAAAAATAAATCCTACTTCCTCCAGACTAAGTGAGACAACTCCAAAAAACTTTGAAAGTGGAGTGTAAATCACTGTTGCCTGTAAAATAAAAGAAACAATTATGGCAAACCAAAGCCACAAATTGGAAAATTGTCTAATTCCATATTGTTTCCTGATTATAAATACCAAAACAATCTCATATAAAACAACAAAACAAAAAAGCATTGTTTGTGCAAATTCCAATCTTCCACTATCTCCTCCAAACATCTCAAACAACAAAAGTCCAATCAAAGAACCTACAAATCCTAAAACTCCAATCAAAGTCATCTTTTGTGCTGGCAGTATTGATTTTTCCCTATTAGGATGCCTCTGCATAATTTGTTTGTTATAAGGATCAACAGCAAATGCTAGTGCTGGCGCTCCATCAGTAATAAGATTAATCCAAAGTAAAAGAACTGCAGTTAAAGGAAGATTAAATCCAAACAAAACTGCCAAAAAAATTATCAAAACTTCACCAACATTTCCTGAAAGCAAAAGCATGATTGACTTTTGAATATTATCATAAATTCCTCTACCCTCTTCAATCGCATTAACAATATTTGAAAAACTATCATCAAGCAAAACAAAATCAGCTGCCTCCTTTGCAACCTCAGTTCCACTACCAACAGCAACTCCAATATTTGCCTTCTTCAAAGCAGGTGCATCATTAACTCCATCTCCAGTCATTGCAACAGTATGTCCAAGTTCCTGCAAAGCACTAACAATTCTCTGTTTATGTTCAGGAACAACTCTTGCAAAAACATTAACCTTGTTCTTTAAAATTTTCTTCAACTGTTCATCATCAATTTCATCAATCTCAGTTCCACTCATAACACCTCCTTCAATTCCTACTTCTCTTCCAATTGCTTTAGCTGTATGCACATAATCTCCAGTAATCATAATAACTCTAATTCCTGCATCCTTTGTCTTCTTAATACTTTCAATAACATCTTCTCTTGGTGGATCAATCATTGCCTGCAAACCAACAAACACTAAATCCTTTTCAATGAAATCCTTATTAGATTTACAATCCTTATAAGCAAAACCTAAAACTCTAAGTGCCTGCTGTGAATACTCAACATTTTTTTCATGAACTTCTTTTCTAAGTTCTTCAGTAAGTTTCTTCTTTACACCATTAATCATAATATGAGAACAAATCTTAAGCAGATTATCTGGAGCTCCCTTTGTATACATCTCCAATTTTTTTCCATTTAATACCAAAGTTGACATGAGTTTCCTACTACTATCAAAAGGAATCTCACTCAATCTCTCAACATTATCTTCCTTTAATTGAGCCTTCTTTGCACTAACAATCAAAGCTCCCTCTGTAGGATCTCCTGAAATTTGCCAAATTCCATCCTCTTTGTACAAGGATGCATTATTACAATAATAACCTATCCTAAAAATCATATGATTGATATTTGAAGAAATATGTCCTACTGGATTATATCCTGCCCCCTCAACTTCTGCCTCTCTAACCACAGTCCACACTTTTCTAACAGTCATCTCATTTTTAGTCAAAGTTCCTGTCTTATCTGTACAAATAATGTCACAGCTTCCCAAAGTCTCAACAGAAGAAAGTTTCCTTACCAGTGCTTTCTTACTAAGCAACCTTTTAACACCTATTGAAAGTGCAACAGTAACAACTGCTGGCAAGGCAGTAGGAACAGCAGCAACTGCAAGTGATACAGCAACAAGTCCAAACACAAGCAAATTATCTAAAGAATATCCCTTAGTCATAATCAAAGCCAGAAAAATAAAAAGACAAATTATAATAATAACATATCCAAGTTGTTTTCCAAACAAATCCAATCTTTTTTGCAAAGGAGTCATCTCTTCTTGAGCATCCTCAATCATCGTTGCAATTCTTCCAATTTGAGTTTTCATACCAACACTTGTAACAACTGCTCTTGCAGTTCCAGAAACAATTGTTGTTGATGAAAAAAGCATGTTTTTCATATCTCCAATCCCTACCTTCTCCAAAATAACATCCTTTATTTTATTTACAGGAAGACTCTCTCCAGTAAGAGCTGCTTCCTCAACCTTTAACATATTATCATCTATAATCCTACAATCTGCAGGTACTTTATCACCAGCCTCAAGATAAACTATATCTCCGACTGTCAAAAACTTTGCATCAATTTCTCTTAAAGAACCATCTCTAAAAACTTTTGCTTTGGATCCTCCAAGATTCTTCAAAGCCTCAAGAGATTTTTGAGCAGAATATTCCTGAAAAAAACCAATTATAGCATTAGCAAATAAAATAATCAAAATAAGAATTGCATCTGTATAATGCTCTAAAACCAAAGTCAAAACAACTGCAAACAAAAGTATATAAATAATAAAAGATTTGAATTGCTCAATAAAAATTTTCAAAGGATTAACTCTACTCTCAGACTTAATCTGGTTCAATCCATTTTTTTCCAACCTATGAGCTGCTTGAGCATTAGTTAACCCATCTTTTGAAGTTTTAATTATCTTCAAAACAGCTTCAACTTTCTGATTGTAAAAATCCATACAAGTTTTTCATTTAAATAGTATTTAAAGACTTGTCTTGGCTTGCTGGTGAGAACCACAAAAATTATACTTTATTCTCTCCAAAAAACTCAATATTCAAAACTTTGCCGTTATTAACATCTATCTCAACTACTGTATTCACCTCACTTCCAAATCCCGCATTAATGCAAACTGTTTTTTTCAAACGAGTCTTCCCAAAACCTTCATGAATATGGCCTCCAACACAAAGCATTGGTTGATACTCATCAATTAACATTCTAGAGATAATTGAGCCCCAATGTTTTCCATTAAGAAAAGAATTCTCATCTTGAATTTTGTCCAGTTTAGTATTATAAGGAACATTATGAGAAATTAAAATTATTGGATTTTTTGCAGTTTTCAAATAAGATGAAAGTTTTCTAAAAACTTTTCTAAAATAACTCTCTTCCAAATCCTCTGGAGCAGAAGTTGAACCATGTCCAACAAAACTCAATTCCTTAAAATTAACTCTTCTATTTTCAACATCTACTAAATTCTCAAAGCCTGATTTTAGTTTCTGCCATTTATCATCTCCCTTACTCTTTCCATTTTCATGAGATGTAGGCTCCCAATTTCCTGGAACTAAGAACACTGGTTTTCCAAGAGAATTCAAAAAATTTAAAACTACTTTTCCCTTTCTCAAAGATTTAACATCATACAACTTTTGTTTCCATTTTGGACATACATCATCAAACTCAACTAATGGATTTTCTTTTCTAAGTTCAAACAATTTCTTGTAATATATTCTAACATCATCTCCACAAAAATCTCCTGGTGCAATAATTGCATCAATACTATTCAAATCAACATGAATTTTAGGAATAACTCCATGCAAATCGCCAATAACAAGAAACCTTAGAACTTTTGACATAAAAATATCTAATTACAATTATTTATAAGTATTTAGAAAAAGCGCCACGGCTCGGATTTGAACCGAGAATTCCAAAAGGAACATGATTTCAAGTCATGCGCAATACCGGATTATGCGACCGTGGCTTTATAGAATAAGTAAAAATAATACAAAT
>JBNKLP010000006.1:0-46961 GCA_050292425.1 Candidatus Nanoarchaeia archaeon
CCTTTTTTAAACTATGAAAATGTAGTTGAGGCGATAAATTTCCTAAATGACAAAGATAAATTCAACATAGGGGCAAGGCACATTACAGTCTCAACATCAGGAATAATTCCAAACATATACAAATACGCAGATCTTCCTATTCAAACAAGACTTGCAATCTCACTTCATGCTCCAAATGACAAATTAAGAGCTGAATTAATGCCTATTGACAAGAAATATCCACTTGATGAATTAATGAAAGCCTGTGATTACTTCACGCAAAAAACAAACAAAAGAGTTTCATATGAATATGTTCTGATAAAAGACATAAACGACTCAACTCAGCATGCAAAAGAATTAGCAGAACTTCTAAAAGGAAGACTTGTTCATGTAAACCTTCTCATATACAATCCACATGAATTCTCTAAATTTCAAAGACCTGATATGAAAACTGTCAAGAAGTTCAAACAAATTCTTGATGAAAAAGGCATTGAAAACTCCATTAGAAAATCTATGGGAGATGATATAAGTGGTGCTTGCGGTCAACTAAGTGGAAAACAAGTAAAGAAAAAAGATTAATCTTAGATATTTATTAATTTTCATTACAAAACTTTTTAAATTTAGGACTATTTAGTAGTACTATGAGTATTTTTTCCAAAGAATCTAGAAAATTAGCATTAAAAAGAAGAATTGAAAGAGAAAGTGTCAAAGCACCAGCAGGAATTTTCTTAGATGGATATTTGGAACTTAATTTAAAAAAAAGAAAAGTTTTTGTAAATCAATATATCTCTCAAGAATTATCAACTCAGGAATTGATTGAAAAATGTACTTATGACAACTTTTTAAAAGGAGTATACAATAGAGAACAATTTGATGAGGAATTAAAAAAATTATTAAGTCTCTATAAAAGACATTATTCAGAAGAGGAAAGTGAAGAATTTGGACTTATTCTTATTGATATAGATTATTTCAAAGACATTAATGATACTTATGGACATCCTTGTGGAGATGAAGCTTTAAAAGGTATTGTTGCTACATTAAAGAAAACTACAAGAGAAGAAGACAGGATTGGGAGAGTTGGAGGGGAAGAATTTGGAATATTACTTCCTAAAACAGATATAAGAGGTTCTTTAGATGTTGCTGAAAGAGTTAGAAAAACCGTTGAATCAACAATTTATGATTGTAATGGTCAAAATGTTAAAATGACTGTGAGTTTGGGAGTTGGTGTACCTATTGACAATAATGAATTTCCGGATACATTTTATTCTAAGGTTGATAGAGCATTATATTTAGCAAAAACATCTGGAAGAAATCAGACTTCTATTACAAATGATTGGTTAATGAGAAATTTTTCTAATAATTTATGAGATAATAATTCCAAACTTTTATACTCTTTGAATTCTATTCAAAGTGTCTAATATTTTCATTATGACAAATATTTATAAATAAGATTCTCCATAATTAGATATGGCAATTGGACTATGGATTGGTTTAGGTGTTGCTGCAATTATTCTTGTTTGGATAATTGTTGCATTTAACGCCTTTGTAAGGTTAAAAAATCAAGTTGAAAATGCTTGGTCACAAATTGATGTGCAACTTAAAAGAAGAACAGATTTGATTCCTAATCTTGTTGAGACTGTAAAAGGCTATGCAAAACATGAGAAAACTGTTTTTGAAAATGTAACAAAAGCAAGATCAGCTCTTATGTCTGCAGGTAATGCAAAAGAGGCAGCTGCAGCTGACAATATGCTAACTGGCGCTCTAAAATCACTATTTGCTGTTGCTGAGGCTTATCCTGATTTAAAAGCAAATCAGAACTTCATGCAGCTCCAAGAAGAGCTTACAGGAACTGAAAACAAAGTAGCAGCATCAAGGCAGTACTACAACGATACTGTAATGGAATACAACACAAAAAGGGAAAGCTTCCCATCAAATGTGATTGCTGGATTATTCCACTTTGCTGAGAAGGACTTATTTGAGATTCCAGAGGCAGAAAAGGCTGTGCCTAAAGTCTCATTTTAAATTTTTCACAATTCTTTTGACATCCAGCAATATTCTTTCCCTCTATTAAATCCAACTTTTTTAAGCATATTCTGTGATATTGTATTTTGAGTCTCTACAAAACTACAGACATAAGTCATTCCTAATTTTTTTAATCTTTCCAAAGTTTCATTCATAAGACTTCTTCCTATTCCTCTATAATGATATTCAGAAATTACATAACAATTTTCAATAGTTCCTTTTCTTGAAGTTAAATTTGTTGTTGCTATGCTAAAACCTGTTATTTTATAATCTAACTTAGCACAAAGAACAATATCTGTTTGAGACTCTATCAAATTCTCAAGAACTGGTTTTGGCCAAAAGCAATTATCAGTATCATCGACTCTGAATTCTTGAATCTTTTTTCCCAATTCATAAATTCTATCTACATCACCATAAGTTGCATTATAAATCTTAATCTGAGTCATTCTCTTGGTATAACTGCATCAATTAGAATATGATCTCCAATCACACCCAATCTTTCTTTTAAATGTGGAAAATTGATTTCATTTTGTATATTATAAGATAATTTGTCAAGTGAACTTCCACTAAATGTTGGATATAACATTGCAGAATATCTTTTTCCATGATTATAAACTCCATCTAAGATTATTGGTAATTCCGATAAAATGTATATACTTAACCTATTTAATCTTTTATCTGTAATTGTTTTTTTTGTTGATTCTAAATAATCTATAATTGGAATATGTACTTCTTTTTGAAATTCAAAATTCAGATTATATTCTTCTTTCAGTATTTGAATTTTACTTTCCAAGTCTTCATCTACTATATTTTTCCACCTTAAGATTCTGATTTTTTTTCTTTCTTCTTCAGAAAGGCAAGAAATTATTCTTTCATAAAAATTTTGTTGTTTATCTCCGTCTTTTCTTGCTTTTTTAAGGGATGTTCCCCAAGAATGTCCATTTAGAACTTTATAATTAATAGCTGCCAAATCATCAGCAATCAAGATTATTGCATCCTCTTTAGTATACTCTGTCAAAAAGCTGACATACAGTTTAGCTAATTCCTCATTATATGGCTTTAAAGATACACTTACTCCAAGCCATAAATTCCTTTGTCTATCTTTGATATCATCAAAAGTTCCATTACAATATCTCAAATTCAATTTGTTTTCCATTTTTCATAAGAATTAATAGGGATAGTTCTTAATCCCAACATTTATTTTTTCAATTCCAGAAACAAAATTTGGAGCATAAAGCTCAGCAATCTTTTTTGCCAAATGAATATCACCTAGTTTAAGCCATTCTTTAATAGAATACTCTGTTATCATTTCAATAGTTGTTTTGTCCAATCTTTCGATTAATTCTGCATTTTCTTTATTTTCAATATTTTCATTGCATATCAAGTTAAGTTCAAATAATTTTTTGGAGGTCAACCTGATTTTTTCTTCATCTTCCAAATATTTTGCAATCTGTAAAGATTTACTTGCATATTTATGTGTTTCATAATAATTTTTTCCTTTTTTATTAACATAAGTATCCAAAATATTGTTGCTGATTTCTTTAATTTCTTCAGAAGTTAGACTTAGTTCCAATCCTGACAAGTTTTCAATTGAGGTTGTCTGTATTAGAGTTGAAACAACCTCTCTTTCAATTTTTTTGACATCTCCTCCATATTTTTTTGCTATCTCAATTGCTTGGAGAGGAAATGGTTTTTTTGCTCTTTTCAGTGCAACAGAGGTTATGTCAGCAGAAATTAAATTATCTTTAGCATATTCATAACTATCATCTATTATCTCAATTCTTGTTTCTCTTGAGGCAGCATATAAGAAAGTTTCCTTGGCTATCTTTTTAGCCAAATCTTCTTGTCCGCTACTTCTAGCCACCATAAACTGGTATGTGAGTGGCATTAATTGTTTTAAACATTTACTTTCCATTTTTCTTCATTCAGAAGAAGTACTGTAATTTATTTAAAACCAAGATTGCGATTTTTAATATTAATTTAACAAAATGTCCAATAAAAGTTGAATTTAGATGAAACATATTCTATTTTAACATAATATTTATAAATTAAACACTCTTTTAGTTGTTATGGATTTGTATGACAAGAAAATTGCAAAATTATTGATTGAAAACTGCAGATATAATCTTTCAGATATTGCAAAAGCAGTAAATTTATCAAAAGACACAGTAAAATACAGAATAAAAAGACTTGAAAATGAGAATTTAATATCAAACTACTCAGTATTATTTAACCCTAGGAAATTTGGATATACTGTAAATCACTTGCTTTTAAAATTGAAAAGCATAGATCTTCAAAAAGAAAAGGCAATACTTGAAAAAATAATAAATCACAAAAATGTCACATTTGTAAGCTCCCAAAGTGGAACCTATGATTTACAGATAATATTTCATATTAAAACCGTATTTGAAAAAGACAGGATAACAACTGAATTTCTAAATTTGTTCAAAAACAAAGTAAGAGATTACAAAATTGTTGAACACATTAATGACTACAATTTCTCATTTTTGTTTGATGATGTTGATATAGATATCTCAATCAAAAATAAATCAGATACTTCTTTCTCAGTACAACTCAATAAAGTTAAAGATGCAGCATATAAAATTCCTAAAGAAATAGCTCAGTTTGATGAAACTGACAAAAAAATAATGAAACAATTAATAATAAATCCTCAAGATAAACTGACAAACATAGGAAATAAAATAGGAATGACTAGTGAAGGGGTAAAAAAAAGAATAAGAAACATAATTGAAAAGGAAGGTATCCTAAAATTCAGTCTTTATCCTAATCATGAAAAACTTGGTTTGTTTAATTACATGCTCATGTTTAAGATTGAATCTTTGCCAACTGAAGTTGAAAATAAACTAAAGCAGTTTCTTATAAAAAATAATTTCATAGTATATGCTGCAAATATGCAGGGGGCCTACAATCTATTTGTTTACATTCTAGCAAAGAACCCTTCTGAGTTCAACCAGAGAAGCAAGATGCTAAGAAACATAATTGATGATTACATAATTGACTATGATTTGTCAATTCTAACTGATATTCATAAATTTGTTATGATAAGTAATGACTTTCTTGAAAACTAAAGATTTATAATTTCTTTTGTTTATAAATAAATATGGCAATCAATCTGCATGATGAAGTAAGAGCAAACAAAAGAAAATCTATATTAATTATTTTGATGTTTTTTGTATTCATTGGCCTGATAGGAGCAGGGGCTGGAATTGTTCTTGGAGGATACACTCAAGGAGACTTATTCAACCCTTCCTCAATAATATTCTCAGTTTCAATGGCTATAATAATTGCTCTGATTTATGTTTCAATCTTCATGTCAAGTGGAGACAAAATGATACTAAAAGCAACAGGAGCAAAAGAAGCAGATAGAAAAACATATCCTTATCTCTATCACACCACAGAAGCACTCTCACTAGCTGCAGGAATGAAAACTCCTCCTAAATGCTATGTAATTGAGGATACTGCCCTTAATGCTTATGCTACTGGGTTCAAACCTGAAAATTCATACATTGTTGTAACAACAGGGCTTCTTGAAAAACTAAACAGGCAGGAAATGGAAGGTGTTCTTGCTCATGAAATGTCCCATATCAAAAATCAGGACATCAAAGTGATGCTTCTTGCAGCAGGCCTTGTGGGTGCAACAGTTCTTCTGGCAGATATTTTATTTAGAATATTTCTCTACTCTCCTAAGCATAGGGGAGGAAACAAAAAAGGAAATCAATTATACCTAATAATAATTGTATTCTGGGTAATTCTAATAATTCTCTCGCCAATAATTGGAGAGATGATAAGAATGGCAATATCAAGAAGAAGAGAATATTTGGCAGATGCAAATGGAGCTCTTTTAACAAGATATCCTGAGGGCTTGGCATCAGCTCTTGAAAAAATTAAAAACGACCCAGACCCTCTTGTTGATAAGGCTAACAAGGCCACAGCACATCTATTCATATCAACTCCTTTCAGATCTTCAGGTTCACCTCTAAGAAGTCTCTTTGCAACACACCCTCCTATTGATGAGCGAATTCGAAGATTGCGAGGTCAATCAAACTAATTTTTGAGATATATTAATAAATACAGAATTTATAAGTGATTATGGGAAATCTTAGAGAATTACATAATCACAAAGTAAAAGCTCTAAAATTATTAATTGAAAACTTCAAATTAAATGAACAAAATAAACAACTTAAAACATTATCTACATATGACCCAGTTACTGGTATATTTAATAGGAGAGTTTATGAAGAAGATTTGGAAAGTTTCATAAAAAGTGGGATAAGAGAAATTGGAGAATTAGAGTATTCAATAATTGTAATGGATTTGGATAATTTCAAATATTTTAACGATATTTATGGTCACTGTACTGGCGACAAGATATTAAAAGAGACTGCAAGCATTTTAACTCAGCATTTAAGAGACTCAGATCGGTTATACAGATATGGAGGAGATGAATTTGTAATTCTGCATAAAGGTAGAATTGGTCATAATGATGCTTTAAATTTTTCAATAAGATTAAATGAAATAATTTCAACTGAATCAATTAAATTTGATAATAAACCTTTTGTCTTATCGATGAGTTTTGGAATATCGACATTAACCGAAATGTTATATGAAAGTTCAGAGATTTTTGACAAAGAACTTGGGGAATATTTATTCAAATTTGCAGATTTGGCTCTTTATCAATCTAAACTTAAAGGAAAAAATGCAGTAACAATCTTCAATCCTTTTTAATTAAAAAAAATACTTCATTTTCAACTTCAAATGTCTCATAGTTCCACTTATTCTCATCAATAATCTTTCTAAGCCAACCTTTGTGTGTGTTTTTAAAGTTCTCTCTGGAAACCAATGATTTTGTAGGAAAACTTACAACAATTCTCTTTGCACTAATTCCTTCAAGCAATTCCTTTGAGATCCCTCTTTTAATTTCCTCAAAACTATCAAGTGCCTTGAATAAAAATACTAAATCACATTTCATAAAATCTTTATCTTCTAAAACTTTCAAATTAACAATATCATAAGCTTTAGCAACTCCTTCTATTTTTTGAGTATCAAAAAACTTCTTCAAAAACTCCATGTCCTCAGGATTCAAATCTGATGCAAAATACTTTGCTTTTATATTCATCAAATCATATGAAACAGGATTTAGACCACATGCCAAATCTCCAATGATTTTTGGAGAATACCAATCAAAAATTTTAGAATAAATCTCATCATAAAAATCAATTCTCTCACGTGTTGATTTATGGCACTTTAAAATTTCAGCAATTTCTTTCCTTTCTAGTAATTTGTATTTCTTCCCAAAATCCTTAGTCAAAAATTGCCCGTACACTTCACCAATCTGTGCACGTATTGCTTTTATAACTTCCTTAAATATTTTTGATTTTACTATTTTTCCCTTTTTATTAACAAATTCTTCTTCAATTTTCTTTCGTAATTTTCCATTAGTCAAAAAAAATTTATTTAATCTTTCCAGAATATATTCATTTTCAAGTCCACTTATCTGAGACTTTGATTTAATTTCTTCAAGAAAGATTTGCAATAGGTTTGAATTCATTTTTAATCAAGGGGATTTCTAATATTTTCTAATTTAGTTTTTGCAACATGGGTATAAATTTGAGTAGTTTCAAGTCTTGAATGTCCAAGTAAAGACTGAATATATCTAATATCAGTCCCATTTTCTAATAAATGAGTTGCAAAAGAATGCCTTAATGTATGTGGTGTGACATTCTTTTTAATATTTGTTTTTTTCAAAGAATTCTTTATTATATTTTGAATTGTTTTATCATTATACTTATTATTTCTTTGGGTCCAGAAGACATACTTTTCGGATCTTTTATTTTTATTTATTTTTTTTAGATATTTCTTTGCCTGCTTTGATAAAATGGTCAGTCTGTCTTTTTTTCCTTTGGATTGCTTTATATGTATTGTATTTCTGTCAAACTCGACATCAGCCCACTTTAAATTAATTATTTCGGACAAACGAAGACCTGCAGAATACATAACAATAATAATACACTTATGCTGCTGATTTTGAGTTTTATCTATCAATTCCCTAACCTCTAGAACAGATAAGATTTCAGGAAGTTTCTTTTCTTTCTTTGGAATCTTAATTTTCAAATCCCCAAACTCTTTCAATTTGCCTAAAATTTCATAATAAAATCTGATTGCAGCATAATTCAATTTGTAATAAGATTCGGATTTTTTCTCTTCAATTAAGGAAAACAGGAACTCTTTAGGATTTTTGTTTGAATTCTTAAACTTTGAGATATAATATAAATAACTTTTTATAGTATTTTTTGACCATCCTCTGCTCTTCATTTCTAAAATAAGCCTTTTTTCATCCACATTCTTCATATTAAAACTCAATTTTCCTCCAATTGATATTTATAAGTTCTAATTTAACAGTAGAAACTCGCATTTAACGAACTTTTTGTTCGTTAAACCCTTGTTATATTCAATATTTTTCTGGGGGCTAGAAGAGCAACATTTATATTATCGAATCATTTAGTTTAAAATATGATTAAACCAATTTCAACTTTATTTATGTTAATGTCTGTTGATGGTAAAATTTCAACAGGAAGTACAGACGTTTTAGATGTCGATAAAGATTTTCCTAAAATAAAAGGAATTAAAGAAGGCTTGCAACAATATTATGATATTGAGCAAACAACAGATTTGTATTCTTTGAATTCTGGGAAAGTCCAAGCAAAAGTCGGAGCAAATAAGTCTCAAAAAAATATTGTTAAATTGCCAGTTAGTTTTCTTATTATTGATAATCAACCTCATTTAAATGAAATAGGTGTAGATAATTTCATTAAGAAAAGCAAGAAGCTGTTTATTATTACAACAAATAAATCTCATCCTGCTTTTGACAGAAAGGATGAAGATAATCTTGAAATTATCTATTATGAAAATGAGATTGATTTTGTTGATTTATTCAGAAAACTAAAAGAGGATTTCGAAATTGATAATTTAACAATTCAAACAGGTGCTACTTTGAATTCTATTTTTTTGAGGCATAAATTGATTGATAAAATTTCAATAGTTGTTGCTCCTGCATTAGTTGGAGGAAAAGAAACGCCTTCTTTGATAGACGGAAAATCTTTATCTTCTGTTAATGAACTAAAAGAAATTAAAGCGTTGAAATTGGTAGATGTAAAAAAACTAAATGATTCTTATTTGCATTTAATGTATGATGTGATTAATGATACTATAATCGATTAACGCCCCCAGAAAAATACTCTGAAATTTTCCTTCGGAACGTTGCACTAAATTTCAGCCCTACGGGGAATATAACAAGGATTTAGAGATTCCAGAAACTTGCAGTTTCTTCCATCCAAATTTCTCACTAACGTTCGAAACTTCTCTAAATCCCAATGTTATATCCAATAAATTTAGAGTTCTAGAAAGAAAAAGGGCAAATAAATTGAAAGTGGCTATCGCAAAATATCTATTGTCATAATAAGTAGTAACAAAATAAATAGATTTATAAATTGCTTAATATTACTATTTAGCATGAATAGAAGTAAAATTAATGATCCAAGGTTTTGGAAAAAGTGGAAGGATTCAGGAGCTGTTGGAAATATAACCGATGCTTGGAATAGAAGTTATGGATTATTATTAAGTGAAGTTCAAAATTATAATCTTGATAATTTTTCTAGGTGTATAGTTTCTTATGATGGTTTCGTTGGAAAAGGGAGAAGTTGGGAGTATGAGGCTGGTGGGAATTCTTTTGAGTTTGAAATAACACCACAACAAGCAAATTTACTTTCCAGGCTTCAAGATGAATTTGGTGGTTGGGAACTATCTCTTGAAGAACAAGATGTGATGCAAGGAATACCTTCCAATTTAGTAGGTAAATGGAGAAATAATACTCATGTTACGGGGACTTCTCAAGTTGCAACTTATAAATTTTTAAAATAAAATTTGCCCTTTTTTCTTTTTTTGTTGTTGGTTTGACGAACTCTAAATTTACTCTTCGGAATTTTTGCTCCGCAAAATCGCTTGCAGCTATTCCTCGTTCAGACTATGTCTGAAGGATATAACAAGGTTTTAATGGTTCCACTCCGTTGCACTCGTTTCACCCAAATTCTTCACTTTGCTCAGAACTTCATTAAAACCTTTCTGTTTCTTCCCCTAATTTTATAAATAAGTATTTGTTCCAAAATAATATGAAAACCAGACCAATTAATTTCAAAGATTATCAAACATTATTAGAATTAGATAAAAAAGTATATCCTACAGATTCACCTGTAACTCCTGGAATCTTAGATTCATGGTATAAAAAGAATCCTGAATTTGGAATTATTTTTGAAAATTCAAAAGGATTAGGAGGGATGTGTATAGCAATTCCATTAACTAAAAATGGGTGGACTAGTTTAATCTCAGGTGAATTAGCAGAATCTGAATTGAATGAGGAAACAATCTTTGATAATAATAGAGATAATGAATTAGGAATCCATATATATCATATTGAGAAATTTAATAGTTCTACAAAATTTTATGATGATTCATTAAAAGGATTATCCAAGATCGTATCAAATTTAAAAGAATCAAATCCTGAATTAAAAGTAGTAGGATTTTCCGCTTTATGTGTAACAGCTCAAGGAATTGGATTGTTTTATAATAAATTTAATTGCAGAGAAAGAAATTTCATTAATTCAGAACATATTTTAGATAGGAATGGTCAAATTTTAATTTTAGATTCTGAATCAAATGAAGAAATAGAAGAGAAAATCTCACAAGGATATAATTATAGGAATAGATGTAAAATGCTAGTTACTTGTCCTGAAGAAATAAGTTTGGTCTGGAAATATTTTTAACGGGGAAGAAACTTAACTTCTCTGGTTTGCTTCGCAAAAACTTCTCTAAATCCCGATGTTAAACGAAATTTTTCACTCCCTTCTGGCAGCTTACACTGACGTTTCAAATTTCTCACTCATCCAAAAAGTGCTGATCCAAAAAGTGTTGCATTGTAGACTGATTATCCATTGCCTTTCTAAGCTGAACTGCCTTTGAAGTGTCTCCGAGTAAAATTCCTCCAACAAACTCATCATCTTCAAAATAAAACTTTCTATATGTCCTATTATTATAATCTGAAAGCTCCAGCACCTGATAATTCTTTTCCTTATCATAACCAATATCTCCAATTGTAAACAACTTCAAACCAAATTCATTAAAAGTCGTTGCAATAGGTTTTTCGTAATACTTAGTCACATCTCCAACGCAATTAGCACCTGCTACCCTTGCCTGCTCCATTGCAATTGGCCAAAGTGCAATATTCTTCCCATTAAATTCAGCAACATCTCCGCAAGCAAAAACATTTTCTACATTAGTTCTCATATGCTCATCAACAATCACTCCTCTGTTTGTAGCAATGGAAGTACTAGAAACAACATCTATATTGGGAACAACACCTGTTGATTCAATTACCATCTGGCAATCAATCTTCTCTCCTCCATGTCCAAGTTTTACTCCACATACATCTCTATAACCATCACCAGTTCCAAAAATCTCTGCAACAACCTCAGATGTATAACATCTAACTCCTAAACTCTCAACATGCTTTGTAACAATCTTTGAACTCTCCTCATCCAACTGTCTTAGCATGATTCTTGGTGCAAACTCAACAACACTAACTTCCTTGCCAAAATCTTTCAATGAAGCTGCCATCTCCATTCCTAAAATTCCACCACCTATAACAACAACGCCTTTTACTCTTTCCTGCTTTGCAAACTCAGTAATCTTTTCAAAATCTCTTCTTCCTCTCAAATTAAACACTCCTCTCTTATCATCTCCATGAACTGGAATAATCTTATTTGATGCTCCATTTGCCAAAATTAACTTGTCGTATGTTGAAAAACTTCCATCCTGAAACATAATTTTATTTTCATTAGGAATTACTCTGAAAACCTTTTTACTCAAACTCACTTTAATATTTTTTTCAGTAAACCACTTTTCATCCTTAAGCAAATCAATTACATTTGACTTCATTAATTTCTTTGAAAGTTGTATTCTTGAATAAGGCAGGCAATTTTCCTCAGAAATCATCTCTATACTACATTTATCATTCCTTTGTCTTATCGCATCAATAGCGCTTACAGCAGCAACTCCAGAACCTATAATAAGAATCTTGAAATCATCCTCACTTTTATATCTTACATCTCCATCAGTAACTTCTACAAACTGATCTGCAGGAGCGCCACATGCAGGACAGATTTCCGGAGGATATTCTCCTTCATAAATCTCTCCACAAACTAGACACTTCCATTTTCCAGTTCTGATTTGTACCCATTCGTTCTCACAAACTCTTTTTGTTTTAAGAACCTTCTTTGCAAATTTAACACCAAAATAAAAACACTCCTTCAACTTCTTCTCATCATCGGGATTGAACTTTATTTTAAGTCCTGGTTTGTAAACTTCACACTTCAAAGAGCTAAGTCTGCTTTCAATTCCCTTTACTGCCTCACCACTCCATCCATATGACCCAAATGCCGCGCAAAGCTTTCCACAATTATCATAAGCTCCAATAGAGAGCATCAACTCCCAGATGGGGGGAACAACATCTCCATTTATTGTTGGCGATCCAATTAGAAAACTCTCAGAACTCTTTATTTCATTAATAGCATCTGTAACACTAACTTCAAGCAAATCAATCATCTTAACATGAAAGCCTTCTCCTTCAATTCCCTTGGAAATTTCCTCAGCCATATGTTTTGTATACCCATAAGCAGAAGTATAGCAAATTGCAATCTTTCCCTGTTCAACCTCTGAATTATCTTGTGACCACTCTCCATACTGATTTTTGTAAAACTCAATATTATCTCTAAGTACAGGACCATGTGAGGGACAAACCATATTAAGTTGCAAACCTTCTATCTTCTTAAGTCCAGCTAAAACAAATGGTTTAAATGGTCCAAAAATACAATCATAATAATACTTAAATGCTTCCATGTAATTATCTCTATTTTCAACACCATCGTTAAATACATTATTAGTACAATAGTGCGCTCCAAAAACATCGCAAGTAAAAAGAATATTCTCTTCTTCAATATATGTGAACATGGAATCTGGCCAATGTAAATTAGGAGCAATCACAAAAGATAATGTTTTGGCTCCAACTTTGAGCTTGAAATCTTTTTTAACTTCTATTTTTTCAAATTCCTGATTGGCAATATCTTTTAAAAACCCAAGTGCAGTAGGAGTTCCTACAACTTTAAGCCATGGCATCTTCTCTAATAGTTTTCCAATCTCTCCACTATGATCAGGTTCAGTATGATTCACAATTAAATATTTGATCTTTTCTACACTACAAATCCTTTGCAAGTTTTCAAAATATTCATCAAAATAATGTTCCTTTGCAGTATCAACTAATGCAAGCTCATCTCCACCATCAATCAAATAAGAATTATATGTTGTCCCAAACTTAGTCTCCATTACAATATCAAAAACTCTAAGTTCTGGATCAAGTGCTCCAATATACGTGACAAAATCATTGATTTTTTCAATTTTTAACATAATAGTTTTCTCAAATAAGTGATATTTAATGATTAGTTATTATTCAAAAATTAAAACTTCTTCTCTTTTGTCATCACAACACAAAGAAAAAGAAATAATTTAATATAAAACTATCAAAAAATAATTAATAATGCACAAAATTGCAAAAAAATACGGTTATGAAGAATACTTTATTAATGATACTTACATAAAAAAACTCTATAATATGTACATTAGCAAACATATTTGGGACAAAATACTTGATGTCCTTGTATTTACTGCAATTTTAATGACTGTGATGACAGTTATTCTTGACTTTTTTGGAGAAGTTCATACTATAATTCATATTATTGTTCATTCATTTTCAGCATTGATACTTGCAATATTTGGACTTGAACTTCTAAGACATTATGCTCAGTCCAAAACAAAAAATAATTTTTTCAAAAATCATTGGCTTGATTTCACATTGATTGTTTTCCTAAGTTTCTACTTCATATTTGTAAGTTTTCTTGAAGTTTTCAGAATAGTTCTTTTTGATCTGTTAAAACCCCTATTTCAAGATGCAAAACATGCAAGGCTTTTCTTTAAGATATTCAAAAGGTAAGTTTATAAATAACATTTATTAAAGTATAAGCATGGTATCCAATTTCAAAAAATACTTTGCTCTATCTTTGATATTTATTATTGGATTTGCAATAATTTACTTGATGAGAGATTATTTGACTCCTATATTTGGAGCTATTGTTTTTACTTTTCTTCTCTATCCAATTTACAATTATCTTAATGAAAAAAGAGGTTATTCACAGATAACTTCTGCATCCATAATCCTTTCAGGAATACTACTCTTAATACTTGTTCCTTTATTCTTGTTCGGAGGAATAATTGTTTCACAAATAAATAATCTTGATTTAAGTGAAGAGACTTTGATGAAATATGAACAGAGAATTTATGAATTAACAGGAACTCAAATTTCAATCTCAGATAGTATACTTGCATTTCAAAATTCAATAAAAGAAGACATAAAATCAACCCTACCAAGGCTGATCTCATCATCAACAAATTTTTTGTTATCAACATTTATTATGTTCTTTGTAATGTTTTACCTTCTTATTGAAAAAGACAAGTTTTATGAGATGTTCATATCAATACTTCCATTTTCTAAAAAAAATTCTAATTATCTTATGTCAGAAAGTAAAAAAGTAATTGTTGCAGTTCTAATAGGTCAAGTTTTAACTGCAATAATTCAGGGGACTTTGGGAATGCTCTCATTCATTGTGGCAGGAATAGAAGGAGCCCTTTTCTGGGGAGTTGTTATGATTATCCTTTCAATAATTCCTGTTGTTGGTGCATTTTTAGTTTGGCTTCCAGCAGGAATATTTTTAATACTTAATGGAGACATAATTGCAGGAATAGGAATTCTCCTTTGGGGGGGATTGGTTGTAAGTCAGGTGGATAATATTGTAAGACCAAAGCTTGTAAACAAATTTGCAGACATTCACCCTCTTGAAACATTTCTGGGAATTTTTATGGGGATCTCAGCATTTGGGATAATAGGAATATTAATTGGGCCTTTGATTCTTTCATTATTCAGTACACTAATTAGAGTATTCAGGCAGGAATATACATTTTAATTTTCTTCTCAATTAATAAAAATATTTATATACTCAAGAAATAACTTTCTACATTATGAATGTAAAAAAAGCTCAAAGTTCTATGGAGTTAATGGTTATTCTGGTTTTCATCTTATCAATCATTGCAGGGATTATGTTTATTGTGGGCAAATTCTCTCTTGACATAAATAATGAAGAGGTTAAAAAGAATTTGGATGATTTTGCATATAGTATTACAAAAGAATTTGATGTGTTAAGCAATTATGAAGAAGGTTACTCAAAAACAATAATTATTCCCTTTCATCAAGCAGAAAAGCACAACATTACATTTGATACTTTGCAAGGGACACTGGCTCTGACAGATAAAGATATTTACATTTCGGGAGAAGAAAAGTATTTTTATTATGATATTCCAGAAAATGTTAGTGTTGCAACATCTTATGATGTAGATGGTAATTTAATAATTGTCTTGACAAATGATTATAGGAGTAGTTTTGATGGTATAATGCTTGGAAACTTGGGATATGGTTCATCAATTATAATTTCTTCTGCATCAGGATTCACAGTTTATGTTGTTAACTATCCTAATTGTTCGTTGAATCCTGGAACAACCAAATTATATGGTTTTGAATCAAACACATATTCACATGCAGAAATTCCTTCAGAAGAGAACTACAATTACAGTGTTTGTATTCAGCATAATACATTTTCTTTAGGAAATGGTTGCTCAGGATTATCTGAAACTCTTTTCTTTTTAGGAAATATTACTAACTCAAATATTTGGGTAGATAATTCTACTGCCTATATTCCACCTATTGGTCCTAGTTACTATAACTGGCAGGAATTATGTATAAATGCAACAGGGGGAGCATCTGCATTCAATTATATTGTTGATGTAGTTGATAGAACAGCAACTCATGCTTGTCTTGGTTCTCTGCAAAGAAACGATACTTATGGTGGGCACATAATTGGTAATTTTAGTATGTGCACTAGTGGAGATAGTAATCCCGAACTTTGGTTGGCTATTAGTTAACTATAAAAAATAAAAAATGGTTATGGATAAAGATTTTTTAAAAGGTATTAAAGGAGGTTTTGGCTTCATATTTGTAATTGCTTTGATAACAAGTGTTTTTGCAATTGGTTTTCACTTGGCAGATGAAGTTCTACCTGGAGTCTTTCAAGGAGATTTTACATTCAATGGTAGTATTGATATGTCTGGGAATAGAATTGAAGGTGTTGGGCTGCCTGTAGGTCCAAATGATGTTCCAAATAGGGCATATGTTGATGCTTTGGTTGGAGGTATATCACCACTAGGAATTCCTATCTCTTTGAATGCATTAGTTTCAGATTTTAGTATTTATGATACTGCCTACAATAGATACTATTATAGGACATCTGTGATTTCCTCTGATGGAAATTTACTTTCTGTGTTTGATTCACCTCAAATTGGTTCAACATATTTTGGTAGTGAAGCTCAAATGTATGTGTATTTAATTGACGAATCAGGACAAATTGCTTATTCTGTTCCAGGACATTCTGACTTTCGTAAAGGAAATGATTATCAAAAAGTATTTACTCTCTCAAATGGAAAGGTTTTTGTTTTAAGTAAGTTTTATGATTGGACAACTGTGAATTTTAACATTTATTATGCTGATGTTTTAAATTCAGATTTGTCTTCATTTAGTGGCCCTATTGCTCTTTCTCAGTGGAATCCTTACTCTGGTTCAACAGTTAAAGAAACTGTTTATGATGCAACTGAATATGGAGGAGACATATATGTCTTGATTTATAATTTGGTAGGTGGTTCTTGTTATTTGGAGAAATATTCTGAAAATCTTGTTCAAGATTCAGCCTATGGTTCAGTTTCTCTTCCAAATACTGCTTGTACGGGAGGGGGTTTTTCTGTAGATGCAAATAGATATTTATTTGGAAATATTTTATTTGATTTTTCAACTTCCACATACACAACCTTAAGTGTTTCTGGAAGAATTGGAATGATTTGGGATAATCATATCTTAAGAAATAATGGAGATATTTATGATTTGTCTGGAAGTTATGTTGATACTATAGGAGATATAATCCCTTCAGGTATCTCTCAAGTGTATGATTTGGGAACTAGACAATCTCTTATTTTATCAAATGGTAGGGTGTATATATTGGATAACAAAATAGTTCTAAAAGATAATATTGTTTCTCCAACATTTGAAGGTAAAATTAGAGTTAATAATTTATTATATAATGGAACTAATTTTTTTACTGTTGCTAAGACTACAGATTCTATTTCAAGTGCTACGAATTTATATTTTAATACATATGATTTAACAGGAAATATTTTATCCTAAATCTTTTTTCTCTATTGAGTACCACGTAAAATATTTAAACTCTAAAAATAAAAAATGTTTATGGACAAAGATTTTTTAAAAGGAATTAAGGGAGGTTTTGGCTTCATTTTGATAATTGCTTTGGTAACAAGTGTTTTTGCAATTGGTTTTCATTATGCAGGAGAAATATTTCCTGGGGTTTTTCAGGGAGATTTTACATTCAATGGTAGCATTGATATGTCAGGACATAGGATAGGAGGAATTGCTGCTCCTGTGGGACCAAATGATGTTCCAAATAAGGCCTATGTTGATGCTCTTGCAAGTGGTGCAACTCTGGAGACTTTATGGATAGAAGATGGCGGTCCTGTTTATTATGATGGGACAACTTATAGAACTAGGCCTTGGGTTGATTATACTGAAGATGTTAGGATATATAGATATATTGGTTCTTCTAATATTTACGCGACATGTCCTACAGGATGGACTCAGGAAGGAACTTATCAATTAGCAAGTCCTACATCTACAACTTATAATACTATTCCTCCATGTACTTGGGTAACTCCTTGTGTTATAACAACAGGTTCATATAATCATTGGACTGCTTGTTATAACTCTTCAGCTACTTGGATTCCGACCTCAAGAACTTCACCAACATATTATTAGTGAAAAATATGAAATTTTTTATTTCTCTCTTTTTTATTCTATTAATTTTTTCAGCATGTTCTCAAGAAATTTCAACAAATTTAGAACTTGAAAACTCCTCATGTTATACTACTCAAACAATCATTGTAAATGGCAACTCAATGTATCCTATGATACAATCTGGACAAGAACTTACTCACAAAGTAGGTTTTTACAAATGCAATGAAATTCTAATAGGAGATGTAATAACATACAATTTTTCAGGAAACAAAAATCTACTTTTAAAACAAATAAAAGCAGTTCCTAATGATAAATTTGATTATGCAAACAACACTGTATTAATCAACTCAGTACCTTTAAAAAATTCACAAAATCAAACTTATAATCTCGACTCAGAAATGTTATCACTCTATGCTAAAACTTATCCGATAATACCAGAAAATACTTATTTGATTTTAGGAGACAACATAAAGGGAAGCACCGATTCTTCCAAATTTGGGCTTATAAGCAAACAGCAGATAATTGGCAAAGTAGAAATAAACTAATTATTTTTTTCCCAAACAAATCTCAAAAACTTCTGCACTTTTTTTCTGGGATGATCTTGGTTTGAATTCCTTTACTTGCTCAAACATTTCCTTGGCCTTTTTACGAACATAAGGTAAATCCTCTCCTTCAAAGGATTTGAAAGCGCAATTTCCTCCTTTCTTCAAATGTTCAGAACAGAATTTCAAAACTTCAAGATTCAACTTATGGGTCTTTCCTCTATCCATAACACTATCTCCACTAAACTCTGGAGCCATATCCGAGAGAACCAAATCAAACTCATCATTAACATAATCTTCAATATTGTTAAAATCATCTTCAATAATTTCAACATTCTTGGAAAACTCTTGCTGTTTCTTTACTTCGAGCAAATCAATTCCTATTATTTTTCCTTCATTGACTTTCTTGTCTAAATATTCAAGCCAACCTCCTGGTGCGCATCCAAGATCAATAATATTCATTTCATCAGACACCAGTCCAAATTTTATATCTAGTTGTTCTAATTTAAAATAAGACCTTGCTCTAACATTAATTTTTTTGGCTTCCTTGTAGAAATTTTCGGTTTTTCTTCTCTTAGAATATGTCTTTTTTGAATTTGTCATAAAAAGAATAATGTTTTTTCAATTAAAAAGTTAATTGACTATCTTGAAGTCAACTCTTTAACGAGTTTGTACAAATCTTTCAAAATCATAATAACAACAATCAACATTAAAAGATACAAAATAGTTACAAACCAGCAACTAATGCAGAAATAACTGTCCATAATCTCAAATCCTCTTCCAATCACACTAACAATTATCATAATAACCAAAGCCAGCATTGAAATTCTAAGTAGATTCTTTCTTGTTTTGGCTTTTACAGCAACATAAGATAAATTAACAAACAGTGCAAGAATGAACAATACAAGAATTGTAAAAAACGGACTGAGTATGCTTGTTAGATATCCACTTGTCATTGAGAACTCATTTGCTCCCCTTCCAAAATACAAATACAACACCTGCAAAGATGTTAGAAATGCCAAAATATTAAATGTAACTAATTTTCCACTTTTCATTTTTTATAAATCCTTATTGCTAAACAGCCATCTTCTAAATGTTCTGCTTTTTCTTTTTGTTTTTCTAATTAATAATCTTTTTCTAATTGGAATGTCAAATTCGTCTTCAGCTATCACTTGAGGTTCAGATACTTTTGATGTGACAGGGTTGCTTGACTCATTCATATTCTCTTTAGAAGTATTTTTTTTATCAAAAACTCCATCCATTTTATTGAGTTCCTCTCTAATCTTCAGGATGCTACTGTTAATTTCTTCTATGCTTTTATTATTCTTTTCATTAACATCTATCAATTCTTCAATATCTTCTCGGATATGTTTGAGAATTTTCTTTGATTTTTTGTCATAGTTAATGATATCTTGCATTTTGTAATTATTCTATGTATTTAATCCTTTATAATGATTTTGGTTTTCTTAATTTCTCAGTGATGAATTTTCCGAAGATATCTTTATAAATGCTTTCAAGTTGCTTTTATATATTGTGCCTGCCTAGCTCAGTTGGTTAGAGTGCCAGACTCATAATCTGGAGGTCCCGTGTTCAAGTCACGGGGCAGGCATTTTATAACAATAATATCAATATTCTTGAGTAATTCTACATATGTCTGACTCTGCAGAGTAACAAAACCTTTATAAATATAAAATTATTACTAATAGTAAGAACATTTATAAAAATGGGTGACGCTGAATACGAAAAAGAATATGCCGAAAGAAAAAAGAGGCTAAGAAAACTCCACTCCAGATTAAAAGAAACAAAAGATATTCAGGAGATATACCACAAAATAATGGGTTCAGTTGAAAATGAAGATAGTGCTGAATCTTCAGAAGAAGATTAATTTATTTGTTTTTACTTTAAAGTTTAATATAAACCTTATATATTCTAATTAAGGCTCATTCTTATGAGGATTTTATTTCGAATACTATTAACTTTAATTCTGCTTTCTCTAAGTGCCCAAACAGTATTTTCTTTTTACGAATGTTGTTATATTCCTGATTCTGTTTCTGGTCTTGATTATGGTCATGAAACAGATTCAAATGGAAATCAGATTTGTAGTGATGGTCAAATAGAAGTAGGAACAATAGATAATTTGGTTGGTTTGTCAACCAATTCAGATGGTTCTGTTAACATTTGTCAGGAATTTGAAGATAAAAGGGTGGCATGTAAGGCTCAAGGAGATAATAACATTTGTCTTAATACTGCTGCATTATATCAAATTGAAGCAGTTTATCAATATTTAAATGACGATTCTTCATATTCTAATATGTGTCCTTATGGAACTAGGCCTTATTCGGAATGTATCACTTTTCAGACTGATGTAAACTCAAATCCTGGTTCTTCCAATCTGCCGGGAGGAGATACTACAGGAACTGATAGGGAAGATCAAAGAACTTCAACAGATAATACTGTTCAAGAAGAAATTGAAAATGAATTCTGTTCTCAGGCAGGAGGAGCATATGGTTTATTTGTGGCAAAGGACATATGTAATTCAATTGCAGATGAAACTTGCCTGTTTAATCCTTATCTTGGAGGAATGTTTAGTACTTCATTGCAGAATTTTGATATTCTTGAATTAGGAAGTATTGAAAGACAATCCTGTATTGCAAAATCTTCTATAAAAACATGTTTTGATTACAAAACTGAAGAAAATTGTAATGGGAATCTGGCAAAAGACCATAATAACTACCTTGATGAATCTGAAAGTTGTGTGTGGATTGATTCAAGTGAGTACTCACAAGGATTGCCTTCAATAAGTTCAGGAATCTGTATTTCTAATTCAACTTCACAATTATCAGGAGAAAACAAATTCTACAACAGTTATGAGTATTCATTTAGGTATAACTTGATTAAAAATCCTAGTTTTGAAACTACTGATTATTGGAATAATCTTGATGAAACAAGTATTCAATCTGTTTTTCCTACAATTAATGGAGATAATTATTATGCTCTTGAACCTGAAAATCTTATCTCTCAAAGAATCGACTCATTTCAGAAAGTCAGTTTCACTCCTTCTCTTTTTATGATGATTCAGAATTATGATGAGAATGCATATTTATCTGTATCTATTCAAGGATATTCCTATGATGGAACTCCCTCTGGAGATGGTTATGAAGACTCAGTAAGGATATCAGAAATCTTCACTGAAAGTTCGTATGGATTTTTCAGGCCTTATTCACAGTTTGGATCATATTCTCCTAGTGCTGATTACTTGATAATAACTCTTATGGCTCACGGATCAACAATTTATATTGATGGAATAAGTCTTGAAGCTTCAGACATAGATCACATCAGCACTCAAGGGCAGATTTTCAAAGCTTTTTCTCTACTATCAGTTAATGCATCAAATTGTGGTTTGTGTTTTGATAACCTTAATTTGAATTATTGTACTCAAAATAAGTCAGATTTACTTGGAGATTGTAGTTATATGACAACAGATATAAGTGTTCCTTATCAAAGTTTGCTTGACAACTATACTGGTAAGAATGAAAATGAGTTTGCATCAGAAGACAACAGATGGAAATCTCAATCTTTATCAAATGCACAGTTGTTTTGTGAGATGTTTACTACTCAAGATGCATGTACTGACAATTTTATTAATAATGAATTCAAAAATCTTCATGGGCTTCTAGGAGATGAAGACAATTTATGTAAATGGGATGAGGAGATTGGTTGCTTTAAGGACTCAAACAATGACAATCAGCTAGATGTAAGGGGTGGAGATATATATTTTAGATACAGAGAGGATTTTAATGATTATTCCAGATTAGATTACAAGTACTCTTCAAATGATGATGGTCTTTCTGATTTTGCAGTTGCATGTGATTATTTTCCTCCGGATTCTTATGTTTATGTAACAGGAACAAATGCTCAAGGAGAAAACGTTACATTCACTCAAAGCAATAATGAATTAATAGGAAATGTTTTATTCAATATTTATGTTTCAGATGTTGATGCTTCAACTCTTGAATCTTGTGCAAAATTTGAGATAAGTCCAAAATTAATAATTGATTACATTGTTAACGATATAAAGAATTATTCAAATACAATTCAGTCAAACCTTTTTACTCCTGTGCCTTTAAATTATGAGGAACTGGAAAATTTGTTTGGTGCAGAAAGAGAAATTTTCACTGATGGAGAAAATGATATCTCTTTGCAATTTAAGGATCAATCTGGAAATGTTGCAAAAGAATGGAATTTCTCATTAAATCTTGACTTGAATGGACCGATCATTAATCTTATTAGTCATAATGTAATTTCATTTCCTCCTATAGAAAATTTTATTCAGCCTAATCCTTTGAGTAAAAATACCACTCTTACATTTAACATAAGTGATCTCTCAAGAGTTGATTCTTGTTCATATACTCTAACTCCTATGGGAGAAAATCCTCCTCTTGCCTCATACTACAATGCTTCGGGGATATTTGAATTTGAACCTACTCAATCTATCGAATATGAGTTTACTCTTCCAATTACAAATTCATCTGTTTCAGGAGATACATATTATCTTGAAGTAACTTGTGAGGATATGTTTACAAAACAAAACACAGTTACCTATATTTTGACTGTTGATTACAATACTCAACTACTTCTTTTAACTCCAAGAAGTGCTTCTAATCAAGAGCTGTCAACAGATGGATTTCTAAATGGTCCGACTCCTCTTGTAGCTGTTTCTTCAGAGAAAAATCTTGATAGTTGTTCAATCAGTTTTGAAGAAGGCTCGGGATTTAATGGGGGAATCACTTTAAATAATATTGAAGATGGATTTGAATTGGAAGGATATGACAATCTCTTTTATTACAACATAACTGGAACAGTTGATTTTAGCTCAGATGGCATAAAACACGGGACTCTTTCATGTACTGATACACATTCAAATACTTTCACTGAAGATCTTATGTATTATTATGACACACAAACTCCTCAATTAATTGACTTTGAATTATTCAGTCAGTCATATGATGGACACAATTCATCTATTTTGGGAGATGATGGCATTTATTATGTAATTGGTGATGGTTCTTTAAGATCACTTAATGTGACTCTTAATGGAACAGGATCATGGGTGAGTGGAGATACTGAGATGTTTGTTTATAGTTTGAACGATACAATTACTGGTCCGCTTAGAAAAACTCAAAATGTATTTGGACTAACAAATGAGAGTTTTGTATCTGGAATATCAATTTCAAATTATGAAAAATCAATTGGTCATGGATATCTATCCAATGTAACTGATCTTTATGAAATGAAGTATGTTCTAAACTTTTCAGACAGAGCAGGAAATTGGGGAAGGGGGATTATCACATATTATAAAGATGATTCTAGGCCTGCAATAATGTTCTCTGGAGACATAATAACTCAAAGAGGAAACAAGTTATATACAAGAGAATTAAATCCAAACTTTGAACTAACTTTCAATTCTCCATCTTATCGAAAATTCAGTTGTGAGATGCGTGTAACAAGATCTGATGGATTTAGGATACTTGAAGACTTTGAAGGAGAATACTCAGACAGATTTGAATTTACTCTTGATAGCATATCTCAGAATATTCGTCTTGATGAAGGCTCTCCAAGGATTTCCATTGGTTGTGTTGATATATATGGAAAAACTTTGGAAACACAGGAATTTGAATTGGTGTATGACAATACTCCTCCTGTATTAAGAGACTTTTCCTTAAGCAAGGGTAATCGTATATTCTTCTTGAATGAAGAAAATCTTGAATATCTTGATGAAATCCACAATCTTTTATTTAGATTTGAGGACACAAACGAAGATGGCTACACCTGTACTTATAGATTTTCAACTCCTGATGTTCCAAACTATTATAACTGTCATAATGAAAGCTGGCTTTCACCTCCTGTTGAGTTTGATTCATCTTTATTGCAAACAACTGATGCATTCACATTAATTCAAGGTAGAACAAGTTATGATCCAAGTCCAATTTGTTCAAGAAGTGAAAGCTTTGAATCTCTTCAAGCAACTTCGATTCAAAATAACATTGGTATGAGAACTTCAATAAATGTTAGGGGAGAATGTTTTGATTATGTTAATTTATCAACAGGTGTGCAAAGTTTTGATGCTATAATATATTATTCCAAAGACAGGCTTATTAGTTTGGAATTTGAATATAGGAATGGACAAGTGTATCCTGTTGTATTAAGCCATTTGAATTTTAATAATGTATACATCTCTGCAGATGAGCAAGGAAGGGAAATTTTAATGGAACTAACAAATCCTGTAAATCAAAGTGGAGTTTTTGCATACAGTTCAACTCAGGCACTTGATACTTCAAGATTCCAAGATGGGAGGATTTTGCTTTATGCAATTCATATGGAAAATGGAGAGGTAAGAGATAGTGTTCTTGGTTCTTTTGAAATTGATTCTGAACCTCCCGAAGTCGAGATATATGTTCCTGATGAAAATTTGGGTCAGATTTATTCTGATGATTTTATGATAATGCTTTCAGCAACCGATATTAGTGAAAATCTGGAAAGATTTGAATTGTATTATGGAAATACTTTGCTACTTGATACAAGTAATTTGAATCAGTATAATTCAGAATATATTGATGATCCTACATCAGACAATTATTGTCATAATAGCTACTGTGATGGTATGGTTATGTTCAAAGGCTCGCAAATTGGACAAACTTATGACTTTACAATCAAAGCTTATGACAGAGCAGGGAATATGGCAGAAAAAACAATTTCTATTCAAAGGGTGGATGGAGTTGGAATCAGCCTTAGAGACTCAGAAGGTTCATCTTATGTTGATCCTTCAAGAAGATATTGGATAACTAAAAACTCAGCCCCTACAATAACCTTTGAAACATCAAAAGTTGTTGATAGATGTTTCATAAAACCAATGATTGACTCACAATGGTCTTTATTAACTCAGAACTTTGATATTGGCAGAACTACTCTTCCTCTTGCAGGAAATGAAAATAATGGTCCTGACACAATGTTTAGTTTTGATTTGTCACAAATTTCCTCCTATGACTTGTCTGCTCTTACTAGAAAAACTTCTTCAGTTGAAGTTGTTTGTAGATATAATAATACTTATTACAATTATACAAGGTATGTAAATTACATAGATTATCTTCCTGATTATGTATTAACTTCCTCAGAAGGGTTCTTCATAACTGACAATCCTCTTGAAACTACAATTGAGGTTAAAAGTGTTGGTGCATACAAATACCTTAATTGTGAATATGTTTTTGAGGGAGCAACAAGCCAGTTTCCACAAAGAGATTCCAAGTTCTTTATTAAAAAACTTGATTTCTCACTAATGGCTGATGGAGATTATCCTCTGAGTTTGACTTGTACTGATATCTTAGGAAATGTTGGTCCAACAAAGGAATATCTTTTCCATCTTGAAGGTCAGAGTCCTATCGAACTTACCAATGTAAGTCTTGAGGACAATTCAGGAAACAAACATGTTCCTGAGAATGGGGTTATTTATGTATCAAGCCAAGGGCCATTTGATTTAAATATAAATTTAAATAAAAGAAATGTTGTTTGTTCATATCTTATTGAAGGGACTGATGGTTTATTTAGTTTCATAACAAATCTTTTCTCTTCAAGCAGGCAGGATATGTCAATATCTTCAAACCCATATCTGTTTGAAGTTGATTCTTTATATCTTCCTGATACAACTAATGATTTGACAATAGATTGTGGTTCATCCTTATCTCAAACATATGAAGTCAGAGTAATTGATACTCCAATAACTGTTGACATAACAAGAACTGGCTTGAATTAATCCATAATATTTAAAAACTAATTTTTATTTTCATTATATATTACATTACAAGTCCCGTAGTGTAGTGGACTATCATTGTGGACTCTGGATCCGCAGACCCCAGTTCGAATCTGGGCGGGACTATTTTTTCTAAAAACACATCAAAACCTTTTTAAAACAACTCACCTTTCTTTATATATCAAAGGTATGCTTTAAACCTATTATTTAGGTTTGTGGGATAAAACTTTGTGTTAAACAAATTTATACCTGAAAATGGCAAGAATTCACGCAAGAACAAAAGGAAAGTCTGGTTCAACAAGGCCAGTAAAGAGTGATTTGTCCTTTGTAACTGTTAAAAAAGCAGAAGTTGAAAAACTTGTTGAGCAGTTCGCAAAAGACGATATGGTTCCATCTAAGATTGGATTAGTTCTAAGAGACACATATGGTGTTCCTTCAGTAAAGAAAGTTACAGGAAAATCAGTAACTCAGATTTTAGAAGAAAAAAAACTTCTTACAACAATTCCTGAAGATTTAAACGCACTTGTTGTAAAGGCAAAAGCTCTAAAAAAGCACCTTGACAACAACACAAGAGATACTCACAACAAAAGGGGTCTTATTTTGATTGAGTCAAAAATCAGAAGATTGACTAAGTATTACAAAAAAACAGGTAAAGTGCCTCAAAACTGGAGTTATAACTAAAAATGGCGAAAGTTGTAGTAAAATCAAAAGTAAAGAAGGTAAAAAGAAAGTTTCCTGTTGAAATTGTTGCTCCAGAGTTTTTGAACTCAGTTCACTTAGGTTCATCAAATGTAACAGATTTAAGCACTATGATTGGAAAAACTGCAAAGGTTAACCTTATGTATGTAACTGGAAACATCAAGAATCAGAACGTAAGGTTGGTTTTCAAGGTTGAGGAAGTATCCTCAGGACTAGCAAAAACTCAGGTGAGTTCCTACTCACAAATTCCATATTACCTTGGAAGATTTGTAAAATCTGGTTCTGACCTTGTTGAGGATTCATTTGTTGCAAAAACAAAGGATGGAAAAAACGTAAGAGTAAAACCATTCATTGTAACAAAGATGAAAGTTGGACAAAACGTTCTCTCAGCAATAAGAACAAAATCATCTGATTTAATTAAAAAGGAAGTATCAACAAAAACATATGATGAATTTATGTCATCTGTGATTACTGGAAAAGTTCAGAGTGTATTTAGAAACGAAGTTAAAAAAGTATTCCCTCTAAAGGCATTTGAATTCAGAAAAGTTGAGATGGAGTAAAACACCTCACTTAATATTTACAAAATGGAAATCATTGAAAAAATATCAGACAAGCAGGTTTTAAGGGTAGTTGTGGACTCAAACGAGGAATCATTATTTTCTTTGCTTAAAACTTATCTTGAAAGCAATCCAGATGTTGATTTAGTTGGTGTTTACAAGGAACATCACCTAATTGACAAAACTGAATTCTTTCTAAAGACAAAAAAAGGAGACGCACTTACTCTATTCAAGAAATCTCTTGCAGATATTAAAAAAGATTTGGAGAAGAAAAAGTTAAAATAGAAAAATGGCAGTAATAGGATTTAGTTTTTTAAAATTTGATTGTGAAAGAAAGGGAAACCCTAAAGGAAGCATTGAGATTAAACACAATGTGTCAATTGACAAAGTTGAAAAAGCACCTCTTAATGTTGGAGGTTCTAAGAATGAAGTATTGAAAGTTGAATTTTCATTTGATGTTCTTTACGGTTCAGGAGTAGGAAAAATCTCAGTTGTTGGGGATGTAATCTATACAGATACAAAAGAAATAATTGAAGAAACTTTCAAAGGGTGGGAGAAAGAAAAGAAGTTAAATGAAACTGTAAACAAGCATGTTTACAAATTCATTTATGGAAAAGCAATTGTAAAGGCTTTGGAATTATCTGATGCTTTGAATTTGCCATCTCCAATTCCTCTTCCTAAAATAAATTTTGCTCCTTCTAAGTAAGGTATTTCGCAATATTTATAAAGGGTCTCACATTCCATTTTCTATGGACTGTGAGTGTGTTGCGGTCCCGATTTAATCCCAACATAGCTCAACGGTAGAGCGGTCGGCTGTAGAATCTAAGTGACAGGCAAAAATTGCTTGGATGAACTTCTAGACAGCCCCTCCTCATAAACGATGCAGAAACCGACAGGTTCCCAGTTCAAATCTGGGTGTTGGGACTCTAGTCAAAAAAAATCATTAGGTCATGCCCAAGTAGTGTAGTCCGGCCTATCATGTTACCCTGTCGAGGTAACGACCCGGGTTCGAATCCCGGCTTGGGCGCTTACGTCAAAAAAACACTCTAACTCTATAAAAAACAACAGATTTTTATGGTCTTAGGTATTTAGACGCATTCATATTGAGCCGTTAGCTCAGTTTGGTAGAGCACTAGACTTTTAATCTAGGTGTCGCGGGTTCGAATCCCGTACGGCTCGTTAATAAACACAGCACAACGAGTTAGAGCCTCTCACTAAGGTTCGTTTTTGCACGAAATGCAGTGTAGTGACTGCAAATTAATGCAACTCGTTTCATACAAACACAAAATACAAATATAACGCCTGGCAACAAATGGAAAAGACAGTTAATTTTTTAGTACCACAGCATAGGAAACTTGCAGAAAAAGAGATAACTCCAATTCTGGAAAAATATTCTATTGAAGATACATCAAAACTTCCAAAAATCAAGGTAAAAGATCCTGCATTGGAAGGAATGGATGTTGTTGAAGGAGATATCATTGAAATCACAAGAACAAGTTTTGCTGGTCAAAGCAAATATTATAGGGTGGCAACAAATTAAAAATGGGTCATAAGGAAGTTTTAAAAGCATATTTTAAAGATAATTCACTAGTTGAGTCACAGATAAGATCTTATAATTACTTTATTGAAAAAGGTCTAAAGGACATCATCTTGGGATTTGACAGATCAAATATTCCTGAATATCTTCTTGAAGTTTACGATGAAGTAAATTTGAAGATTGAAGATGTTTGGTTGGGAGAACCGACACATATTGAAGTTGATGGTTCAATAACAAAGTTGACACCTCAGATTGCAAGATTAAGAGGTCTTACATATTCTGCACCTTTATACCTTAAGGTTACAACTTTAATTGGAACACAAAAGGATGAATTTGAAGTGCAAATTGCAAAAATGCCAATCATGCTTAAATCTTCAAGATGTATTCTAAGTGGTAAATCCTTTGAAGAACTAATTGATCTTGGAGAAGACCCTAGTGAACCAGGTGGTTATTTTATTGTAAATGGTACAGAAAAAGTTGTTGTGTTAATGGAAGATTTAGCTCTAAACAAGTTCTTTGTTGAAGACATTGAAGTTGTTGAACCAGTTGGAAGAATGTTCTCAGAAAGAGGAGTTTACAAATCCTTACAGGAAATTAAAAGACTAAAAGATGGATCATACACATACACTTTTGGTAATTTCAAGAATATTCCTATTTTCCTTCTAATCAAAGCGCTTGGAATCACAAAAGATAAGGACATTGTTGATTTGACTCAGGTAACAGACTCAGATGTTATTTTTCAGATGTCTGAATATTCAACTCTAAATGATACAGAAGAATCTGTTGAGATTCTTGCAAAAAGATTCAATCTTGTAGGTTCACAAAAAGAAAAGGGAGACAGAGTTTCATTCTATTTGGATAACTTTGTCCTGCCTCATGTTGGAGTAAGAGAAGAAGACAGAGTTGAAAAAGCAAAATTAATTTGTAAATTATTCAAAAAATATTTCCAGATAATTTCAGGAAATGGAGATTTGGATGATAAGGATAACTTTGCAAACAAAAGAGTAAAACTTGTAGGTCAGTTATTTGAACACCTATTTGTAAACAACTTCAATGAACTTATAATTGACATCTTGACAAATTTTCAAAGAATGATTAAGAGAGGGAGATTCTCATCAATGAAAATAATCATTAGAGAACAGCTTCTAACTCAGAAAATCAACTCAGCTTTGGCAATTGGAACTTGGTCAGATGGAAGAAAAGGAGTTGCTCAGTACTTGAAAAGAGAAAACTTCTATGATATGCTTTCACATCTAACTAGAGTTGTTTCACCTCTAAGTACATCTCAGGAAAACTTCCTAGCTAGAGAATTGCATCCAACACATTTTGGAAGACTTTGTCCTGTTGAAACTCCTGAGGGTCACTCAATTGGTCTAAGAAAAAATCTTGCACTTATGGCAAATGTTACATACAAGAACAATCCTGTAAATGATGAGATGTTAAATAAATTAAAGGAGCTTGGTCTAGAGAGGTAATTAAAATGGGAGATATATTTTTAAACGAAGTATTTGTGGGAAATTGTGTTGATTCAAAGAAATTTGTAAACGAATTCAGAAAATCAAGAAGAGCAGGAAACATTGATGAGAGCTTTAACATTTCTCTGGATGAATCTCAGGATTTTGTATACATTGAAGGAACTCCTGGAAGAGTAAGAAGACCTCTTATTATTGTTGAAAAGGGAGCCTCAAAACTTACTAAGGAACTTATGCAAAAACTTGAAAAAGGTTCTGTGAAATTTGATGAACTTCTAAAAAATGGAGTTATTGAATATTTGGACACTTTGGAAGAGAACGATGCATACGTTGCAACTGATGATAGTGAACTTACAGCAGAGCACACTCATCTTGAGATTTCAGCTCTTTCAATGTTTGGTTTAAACACTGGAACAGTTCCATTTTCAGACTATGATGAGCCATCAAGACTTATGAGAGGTCAGAAAACAATCAAACAGGCAGTTGGAACATATGCTCTAAATTACTTGCAAAGAAAAGAGACTGACAGAAATCTTCTTGTTAATCCACAAATTCCTCTTGTTCAGACATATGTTTATAATTTGCTTGGACTTGAATCACATCCAGCAGGTCAGAATTTGACAGTTGCTATTATGAGTTTCGAAGGATACAATATGGAGGATGGTTTAATCCTAAATGAATCCTCAATTCAAAGAGGACTTCAAAGATCTTTCTACTACAAGCTTCATTCAACATCAGAAATCAAATATCCGGGAGGTCTTCAGGATAAAGTTGATATTCCTCATAAAGATGTTAAGGGATATAGGATGGAAGAGGATTACAGATTCCTTGAAGATGATGGAGTAATATATTTGGGACAATACGTTCAGACTGGTGATGTTATTGTAGGAAAAATCTCACCTCCTAGATTTATTGAAGAAATAGAAGGATTTGGTCAGATGATTAATCTTAACGTTGACTCCTCACTCTCATTAAAAGAAGATGAAAAAGGTGTTGTTTCATCAATTATCATAGTTGAGAATCAGGATGGAGACAAGGAAGTGAATGTTCTTCTAAGGGACCAGAGATCTCCAATTGTAGGAGATAAATTTGCATCCAGACATGGTCAGAAAGGAGTAATTGGAGGAATTATCAGACAAGCAGACATGCCATTTTCAGAAAATGGTATTGTTCCAGACCTAATCTTTTCACCACATTCAATTCCTGGAAGAAAAACAGTATCACACGTAATGGAAGTTTTAGGAGGAAAAGTTGCTGCTCTTAGAGGAGAGACTATTGATGGTTCTCCTTTTGGTGGTCAGTCAGAAGATGATTTGAGAAAACAGCTAAAAGAGTTTGGGTTCAATCCAACTGGAGCTGAAATTATGTATGATCCGAAGACTGGAAAGAAGATGAAAGCTGAAATCTATGTTGGTTCTCTTTACTACTTAAGACTAAAGCACCAGGTAGAAAACAAGATTCAGGCAAGAGGAACGGGACCTGTTCAACTTCTAACAAGACAGCCAGCTGAAGGAAGAATCAGAGGAGGGGGTCTGAAATTGGGAGAGATGGAAAAAGATGCTCTAATTTCACATGGAGCAGCTATGCTTCTAAAAGAGAGATTCTCCTCAGATCAGACTACTGCCATGGTATGTGATAACTGTGGATATCTTGCAGATCCTTATCTATTCAGATACAAGAACAAATGTCCATCCTGTGGAGCAAACAAATTTGATGAAGTAGAACTAGCTTACGCTTTCAAATTACTAATTAATGAGCTAAGGTCAATGGGTATCAATCCTAAATTTGGTACAAAGGATAGGTTTTTCGAGTGAGGTTTAAAAAGTGGCATATATAAATAACAACATTACAAAAAGAATTGACAAGATATCATATTCAGTGCTATCTCCTAAAGAGATTATGAAACAATCTGTTGTAAAGGTAATTACACCAGAAATCTACGACAAATACGGATTCCCTGTTGAAGGAGGTCTGATGGACATGAGAATGGGAGTAATTGAGCCAGGACTTTCCTGTAAAACTTGTTCTCAATCCTACAAGCATTGTGAGGGCCATTTTGGTCACTTGGAACTTGCAAGGCCTATTTTAAACGTTTTATTCATTGATGAGATTTATGCTCTTCTAAGAGGAACATGTCAGGAATGTCATAGGGTTTTATATGACGAACAGAAGTTTGAAGAAACTTTAAAAGATTTTGCAGATTTCAAAAAGATGAATGGTGCTGAGAAATTCATGAAGTATCACTCAAAATTTATGTCAGCTCTTTACAAAGTAAAAACTTGCCCTCATTGTGAAGCAAAGCAGGAAACTGTTAAGCTTGACAAATCATCAGTATTTGTATTCACACAAGGAGAGAAAAAGAGATTATTGACAACAGAGATTAGATTTAGATTTGAGAACATTCCAGAATCAGACCTTTCAATATTAAATGTAATTGGAATCAGGCCTGAATGGTTATTATTAACAGTAATGCCAATTCCTCCTGTATCAATGAGATCAACAATTACACTTCAGTCAGGACAAAGATCTGAGGACGACCTAACACACAAATTAACTGATGTTGTAAGAACAAATCAGAGACTGCATGAGCATCTTCTAGTAGGAGTTCCTGAGGCCATTATTGAAGATGTGTGGGATCTTCTTCAGTATCATATTTCAACATATTTTGATAACACAATTCCAGGTCTTCCACCCGCAAGACACAGAAATGGAGATTCACTAAAATCAATTTCAGAGAGAATCAAGGGTAAAAAAGGAATTATTAGAAATAACTTAATTGGAAAAAGAGTAAACTATTCAGCAAGAACAGTTATCTCACCAGATCCTAGATTAAAACTTAATGAAGTTGGTGTTCCAATTCAGGTAGCTAAAAAACTTACAGTTCCAGAATCAGTAACTGAAGAAAACATTGAATACTTAAAGGAACTAATCAAGAATGGACCTTTAAACTATCCAGGTGCAAACTATATTAAGACAAAATCAGGAGCTAAAAAGACAGTTGCTCCAGAGCTTGTAGAAGTTCTTCTTGAAGAACTAGAACCAGGATATGAAGTTGAAAGACATCTTCTTGATGGAGACTCAGTAATTTTCAATAGACAGCCATCACTGCACAAACTTTCAATGATGGGTCACACAGTAAAAGTACTTCCTATCAAAACATTTGCTATTAACCCAGGTGTATGTAAACCATATAATGCTGATTTCGATGGAGACGAAATGAATCTTCATGCTGCCCAGACTCTTGAGGCTAGACAAGAAGTAGAAAGATTGATGGATGTAAAGCATCAATTGATTTCACCTGCTTCAGGAGATGCAGTGATTGGATGTGTTCAGGATGCAATTACAGGTCTTTTTGTACTAACAAATGAGAAAGAACTGGATAAGGAAGATGCAGTTGAACTTTTATTTTCTATTGGATTCAGAGAAATTGAAAAAATCAACTTTGGTAAGAAAGTATCTGGAAAAGAAATCTTCTCAGTAATCCTTCCAGAAGACCTTGACTTTATTGGAGAATCCAAATCTGGAAAAGTTGTAATCAAAAAAGGTAAACTTACAGAGGGAGTAATTGATAAGAAAACAATTGGAGATGGTGGAGGAACTCTTCTAAGACATCTTCACAAGAACTATGGTTCAGACATTGTTTTAAATACAGTAAGTTATATGTTCAACTTGGGAATTCAGGTTCTAAAAAAGAGGGGATTTACAATTTCAATGGGAGATTTTGACATTCCAACTAAAGTTGAAAAAGAAATCGAAAAAATCAACAAGGATGTATTTGCAAAAATTGATGCTCTAATTGAACAGTTCAACTCAGGAAAACTTGAGAGAATAACTGGTCTTTCTATTGAGGCAACTTTGGAGATTAAAATTTTGCAGCTTCTAAATTCAATCAGGGATGAGGCAATGAAGATTGTTCAGACTCAATTGGATAAGGATTCAGGAACAATGCTCATGGTAGACTCTGGAGCTATGGGTAAAGTTCTATCAGTTGTTCAGATGCACACAGGAGTAGGACAGCAATCATTAAGAGGACAAAGAATTTCAAGAGGATTCAAGAAAAGAACTCTATCATGTTTCAAGGAAGGAGACATTTCTCCAGAAGCTAGAGGATACATTAAATCCTCACTAAGAAAAGGTCTAAAGCCACATGAAGTGTTCTTTGGTTCAATTACTGGAAGAGATGGTCTAATGGATACTGCTCTAAGAACACCTAAGACAGGATACCTTTATAGAAGAATGGCATCAGCAATGCTTGATCTTGTAATCTCCGAAGATCTTTCAGTAAGAAATGAAAATGGAACAATTATCCAGTTCAAATATGGAGATGATGGTGTTGATGTAGCAAAAACAGTAAGTGGTCACTTTGATGTAAAATCAATAGTTGAAAACACACTTGGAGGACACAAGTAAAATGTCAAAACTTATTGAAGAATTTAGAAAAGCAAATCCAGATTTTCCATCATACATTATTGATGATGTTGAAAAATACTTGCCAAAAAGTGCAAAGGACTCTGATGTAAAGGCAGTTCTTGAGAACGTAAAATCAGAATATGAGAACTCACTAATTACTCCTAATGAGGCAATTGGAGTTATTACAGCTCAGTCCGTAGGAGAGCCATCAACACAAATGACTTTGAACACATTCCACTTTGCAGGTGTAGCTACTCAGTCAGTTGAAGGTCTTCCAAGACTAATTGAGATTTTGGACATCAAAAAGACTCTTGAGATGCCTCAGATGAGAGTTTACTTGAAAAAAGGACTTTCAGAAGAAAAAGTAAAACTGGTTTCATCAAAAATCAAGGAAACTAAACTTGCAGACTTTGCAAAGCAGGTTGATATTGAACTTGAAGAAAAATTTGTGGCTATTGAGCTTGATTTAAAAGCTTTAAAAAAGTTAGATATTGACCCAGAATCAATCGTATCATATCTTGATAAGAAAATCAAAAAATCAGCATCAGTTGAAGGAAAAACTCTTTCTGTTAAGGGAACAGCATCATCAGGTTTAAAAGATTTAATGGGAATCAAAGAACTTGCACTTAATTCAATTGTGTATGGAATCAAAGGTATTAGTGATGTTTCAATCATTAAAGAAGATGGAGAATACTTGATTATTACTCAAGGAATTTCACTAAAACAAGTTGCTAACATTGAAGAAGTAGATATTTCAAGACTTTACTGTAACAATATAACAGAAATGCATGCAAACTTTGGTGTTGAGGCTGCAAGACAGACAATCATCAGAGAAATCATGGAAGTGGTTCAGTCACAGGGTCTGTCAATTAATGAAAGACATGTTCTTCTTATTGCTGATATTATGACATACACTGGTGAGCCAAGAGGAATGACTAGGTTCGGTATTGTTGCAGATAAACTGAACGTTCTTACAAGAGCATCATTCGAGACACCTCTAAAACATATCTCCAAAGGAGCTTTGATTAATGAGGAAAACAGACTTACATCCATTACAGAAAACGTAATGACAAACCAGATGGTATACGTTGGAACAGGTATGCCAAGAATTGCTGTAAAAGGCGATAAGAAATAATCTTTTTCTTTATTTGATTATAATGTCAATTTCACATTACCACTTTGAGTGTTAACAAAGTATTAAGTAATTTGAAAACCATATTAATATCCCTAAATCTGGGAACTCTCTCTACAAAATTTAAATATCATTTTTAAGGTGAATACAATGGCAATCAGACGTTTGATTAAAGGAAGATACTACCTTGTAAGAGAACGTGATGGAAAAGGAGGTAGAAAAGGAACAATCATAGGCAGGTGGCACTCTAGTGGAGGAAGACATGCTGCTTGATTCTTATTCTTAAATTCTATTTTAGAAAATCTTAAATAATAAAGAGAATTCTAAAGTTTATGAAATTTGATTTGCCAGATAGATTAATTGAATTATTAGAATCAGATGAATTTAATTACGATATACATAATTTACCTTTTTTGACAACTGTAACTTTTCAAGATTATGTTCAATTTGATAAATATTTATTTGATACTTCTGATTTAAAATTTGCAATGAAGATTGATGAAGATAGGTATATAGTTAGTTCATATCATCTATCATTTTATGGACAAAATGAAAATCCTACAATTTATCTGAATTAATCTCAAAAATAAACACAAGATTTTATAAATAATTTTCATTAACTTTTATTTATGGCATTCCTTGATAACTTATATTATGGAAACACAGTAGAACAATGGACAATTGCACTTTTGATTGTAGTTGGTGCATTCTTAGCAGGAAAGACTGCTTATTGGATATTTGGAAAAGTTGTAAAAACTTTAACTTCAAGAACAAAAACAAAACTTGATGACATTTTAATTGATATGATTGAAGAGCCAGCAATGCTTGCAATTATCTTGGGAGGTATTTGGTATGCAATTACTACACTAACTCTTACAGAGGCAGGTCAGTCATTCTTTGACAAGGCAATCTGGGGTGTAATCATTCTAAACATAGCATGGTTCATCTCAAGATTCTTTGAAGCAATGGTAACTGAATATCTTATTCCACTTACTTCAAAATCTGAAAATGACTTTGACGACCAAATACTTCCAATTGCAAGAAAAGGAGTTAAATTTGTAATTTGGACACTTGCAATCATTGTTGCTCTAGATAATGCTGGATATAACATTGGAGCAATCCTAGCAGGACTTGGTATTGGTGGTATTGCTCTTGCTATGGCTGCAAAAGATACAGTTGCAAATATCTTTGGAGGAGTTATGATTTTTGTTGACAAGCCATTCAAAATCAAAGATAGAATTAAAATTGATGGATTTGATGGAACAGTAACTGAAATAGGTTTAAGGTCTACAAGAATAAAAACTCTAGCTGGGACTGAAGTAACAATTCCAAATAACACATTTACAGACAATGCAGTTGAAAACGTAACTAGAGAGCCTTCAAGAAAGATTTCTCTAAATTTAGGGTTAGTTTACGACACACCAGGAAAAGACATCGAAAAAGCGATGAAATTGCTTGAAACAATCGCAAAGAAGCACTCTAAGAATATAACAGAAGGTTACAAGATAGCTTTCAATTCATTTGGAGATTTTTCACTCGGAATTCTATTCATATACTACATCAAGAAATCTGCTGATATTTTGGAAACTCAAACTCAGATTAACTTAGACATATTAAATGAATTCAACAAGAACAAATTATCAATGGCATTCCCTACTCAGACCATTGAGTTGAAGAAATAATTATTCTTCATTTTTCTCCAAAATATTTATAAATCCCAAAAACATAAGAAAATACTATGTCTGAAACATATATAGGCTATTTTAGAGAATTTCTAGGAGCATTTTCAGACAATAGTATGAATAATAAACTGTAAACTAATAATCACATTTTGGAAGGTGAATATTTGTTTGCAGTACTATTTCTAACAATAAATACGATTTCTAAAAAATGACAATTAAATTTCGAAAGAGAATAAAAGGTGAAAGGCTAACTTTAGTAATTAGTGAACCAACTATTGAATTTGCTCAAACTATATTTGATGCAGTCGATAGAAACTCAGAACATCTTCAAAAATGGCTTCCGTGGGTTAGTTCAACTAAAAGAGTAGAAGATAGTATGAGATACTTATTTGAAATTGAAGAAGAAATAAAAGTAGGTAAAAAAGTAAACTATGGTCTATTCCTAAAAGATGTCTACATTGGAAACATTGGGGTATTTGATATTGACATCAAAACCAAATCAGCAGAAATTGGTTACTGGTTAGACAAAGAATTTACAGGAAAAGGTTATATGGGTGAAGCTGTAAAATTAATTGAAAGAGAATTTTTTGAACATCATAAATTCAACAGATTGCAAATCAAATGTGATGAACAAAACAAAGGTTCTGCAGGTGTCGCAAGGAGTTGTAAATTTCGACTTGAAGGAACTTTAAGAGAAGATTCGTTTAGTGTTTTTTTCAACAGAATGAGAAACACTCAGATATATTCCAAATTAAAATTGGAATATTTTTAAATTATTTTTTTAAAGCAGCAACATCTGTGCAAGTCCCAAGTAAATAAAAAATCCTAGCACATCTGTAACGGTTGTCACAATAACTGTTCCTGCAACTGCAGGGTCAATATCAAACTTCTTCAAAACAAGTGGGGTAATTGTTCCAAAAATCGCAGCAAGACACAAATTCAAAACCAATGCCAAAAACACAACAACTCCAAGCATCCACATACCATTGAAAATATATGCAGCAAACCCTACAATCAACCCATTCAAAACTCCATTAAACAATGCAGCTAAAGTTTCCTGCAACAACAGATAATATCTCTTCTTTAAATCAATATCATGCAAAACAATTCCTCTGATAACAACAGTTAAAGTCTGAATAGCGGCATTCCCTCCCATTCCAGCTATAATTGGCAAATAAGCTGCCAAAATAACAAGACTTGAAAGAGTATCCTCAAATAATGTAATCACAAAAGCTGCCATAAATGCAGTTACAAGATTAATCAAAAGCCAAAGATATCTGGATTTGATTTTAAGCTTTGCAGAATCCAGCAAATCCTCTTCCTTCTTAACTCCTGCAAACTTGTACAACTCCTCATTCTTCAACTTCTCCGAAACTCTGAACAAGTAGGAAATATCAATATATCCAAGAACTGCGTTATCATCATCAATAACTACAATATACTCAAAGTCTCCTTCTTTTACTTTCTCAATAACCTCAGCATGCTCTTCATCATACCTTACTGTCGGAAGTTCTTCAACAACTGTTTTTATATCATTTAGCTTATCCAGAATAAAATTCTCTAATGGAACATAACCATACTTGTCTCCCTCAAGCTTTACCAAAATAAGAGGTGCTTCTTTGTTCTTCTTTATATTCCTTCTTACCTTTCTTTGAAGCTTTTCAATATCTTGTTTGTAATCAGTCAAAATAAAATCCACATTCATCAGACCTGCAGCAGTCTCATGATCAAACTTCAAAAGATACTCAACTTTCTTTCTCTTATCATCTTCAAGCTCTTTCAATATTCTTTTCTTTTTCTTATCAGTAAAAGGGAGAAGAAAATCAACAATATCATCATGGTCCAAATATTTAATGATTTTTATAATTCTTGAGACATTCATAATTCTGGCAAACTTTTCTTGGATATGAACGGGTAGATTAAGAAAAACATACCCTTTCTTCTTTGTAGGAACTGTCAGAAATGTCTTGTACTTGTCATTTGAATTCAGAATCCTATCTGTAAAATCAAACTCTTCATTAACAATCAAAACAGGATTCTCCTCAGTCATACTAATAGTTTAATTTATTGATTTTTAAATAGTTTAAATGTGTGTATTATTTTTATCTTTATTCACATATATTATTGACTCAGTTTTTAAATATTTAATTTTATTTAATTTGTCTCTTAAAGGTAATAATTATAAATCTAGGAGTATTTATTAAAATATGAGTTTAGTTAAAAGATTATTTATGCCAACTATTGGATGTTTCGATTCTACTGGAAATTTTGGAAGACTTGCTGGTATTAATTATAAAAGACAATTTAGAATTGATCCTAATTTACTTTCTTATATTTGGAATCCAATCTCAGATATTGCTCCTTCATTAATTCAAATGGAATCAAAAAAAGCAGTTCATTATCATTCTTTTTCTAAAACTGATAATTTAGAATATCAATCAATTGAACTGCAAGACAATCAAAATCCAACTTGTGGTGTTGGTCTTGGTAGATGTAATGTTCCAGAAGGAGCTTTTTCGGAATTTGATTTGGAAAATTTGTTCACATCGGATATTCAAGTTACTGGTTTAATTTCAACTAGTCATTCCATTAGTTATCCAACTCAAGAAACAGTAGAGTTAGCAGTATTTGGTGATTTAAATGTTCTAAATGCTTCAATTTCAGGAATTCAAAGTGGAACTGTTTTTAATGATTTTAAATTTATTTCCAGAATTAAGAGAGGAGGAAAAAATTTAAATGGTCAATTGGCTCTATTTGGAGCAAACATTGAATTTTTGGAATCTTTATATTCATCTCCTTTTGATAGATTTATTGATGGATATAGAACTCCTATAATTAGTAGAGTTCCTAACTTTGAAGAAGAAGTTGATTTGGGAATTTATATTGAAGATACAAAAGAACATCCTTATTTTTTAAGTGCAAGACAATGTAAACCAGTACTTCCCGCATTTGCTTGGTCAATCCCTGTTTTTTCACATTCTTTTTCAACAATGATTTCTTCAGGAAGAGCTGCAGGCACAAATCCTGAACAAACATTATTGCATGGGGCATATGAACTTATGGAAGATTTTTGTGAATATGGACAAATTGAAAAAGAGATAATTTCAATTGAAAGTCTAGATTTGGATTTTTTAGATTCAAACCTAAAGAAAAAACTTCTAGAAGAGCAGAACAAATCTCCAATTTTTCTAATCTCCTTCAAAAATCCTTTAGGAATTCCAACTTATGAGATCTCAAATGGAAGTAGGTCTGGAAATGGGGCAAATCTTGATGGAGGAATTGCATTTACAAGAGCATTACTAGAATTATTTCATTCTTTTCCAAAAAGAACAAACAAAATCACTCCAACAACGTTATCATATACAATTCCTAATTATTCAACAGGTGATGTAACTAAAGATTTGGAAATAGTTGATAGAATCATGCAAGAGAATAGTTTGTCTTTAGATTATGTTGATATGACACAAAAGGATTCAAATATTAAAGTTTACAAAACATTTATTGTAAGTTCAAAAAATACACCTTATAATACTTCTCTATCAAAGACAATTCATAGATATCAATTTAATTTATTATTTGATGAAGAAGAAAATTAATTATTCAAACTTCTCTTCTTTGCCATCAACACTTACTTTGTTGATAATAAGTTCTGCTTTCTCCAAATACTCCTTGCATTCATCTACCAGCTTCATCCCTTCCTCAACCAGCTTCATATTCTCCTCTAAAGACACTTCACCTTCTTCAAGTTTTGATACTATTTCATTTACTCTTTCAATCTTTTTTTCGTAATCTGCCATTTTACTTCACTACACTATCAACTTCTCCTTCACTTAAAACAGTTTTGATTTTATCTCCACTCTTCACATCACCAGCACTCTTCAAAACTTTCCCTCCAAACATTGTCAAAGAATATCCTTTGGAAAGAACACTCTTTACAGAAAGTAATTTCAATTTTTCTTTAAACACACTCAAATCTCCTTTCAACCCATCAATTTTAGCAGCAAAAATGCCAACTAGGTCGCTCTCCAAATATGCAAGTTGTTCCTTTTTTCTCTCTACATTCCTAATTAGAGAAGAACCAAGTCTTTTCTTATTTGAATCCAACTCAAAAAGCAAATCACTAAGTGAAGGAGTTGCAATTTCAGCAGCAGCAGTTGGAGTTGGGGCACGAATATCAGATACAAAGTCGCAAATGGTAAAGTCAGTCTCATGCCCAACGGCTGAAATCATTGGAACTGTGCAACTAAAAATAGTTCTTGCTAATTTCTCATCATTAAAACACCACAAATCCTCCATTGAACCTCCTCCTCTTCCTACAATCATTGTATCAACACCAATTTTCTGCAAATGCTCAATACCTGCAATAATACTCTCTTCACTTCCATCACCTTGAACCTTGGCAGGATAAAGAACAATCTTAACCGCAGGAAAACGACGCCTAACGGTATTAATAATATCTTGAATCACAGCACCAGTTGGTGATGTAACTACTCCAATTACTCTAGGAATTTTAACAATATTTTTCTTATGTTCTTCATCAAACAATCCTTCAGCTGCTAACTTATCTTTAAGTTCTAAAAACTTTGCATACAAATCTCCATCTCCTGCCTTTCTCATTTCTTTAACAATTAACTGATAAGAACCACGAGGCTCATAAACTGAAATACTTCCTTTCAAAATAACCTTGTCCCCTGTTTTTGGAGTAAAATTCAAACTAGCAGCATTGAACTTAAACATGGCGCAAGAAAGAAGGGATTTAGAATCCTTAATTGAAAAATACAAATGACCTGACTTATTTGGAGACATTGTTGAAATTTCTCCTTCTACACTCACATCAATAAGCTTTGGATTCTCTTCAAGTAACTTCTTAATCAATAAAGTAACCTCCGTAACTGAAGACACTTCTCCTTTTACACTCTTAATTTTTGCATTGTTAAGCATCTCAATATAACCTTCTAAAAACTCTCTTCTCATAACTAAATCAATTTTTCTCAAATCTTCTGAAATCAAAGAACTAATTCTTCTCTCAATAGAGAATGCAAAGCACACTATATGCTTGCATACTGTTTGATGATTCTCAAAATAAGGACATGAGCACTTTGTGCTTTTCATATTCAATCCTTCTAAATCAACTCTGATTTCACAATCATATTCCTTTGCACAAAAGATTGTCAGAAAACAAAACAAAACAAATTTTACTTTCATCAAGTTCCTCAAAAAGCTTCTTTCCTCTCTCAAAAATAACTTCTCCACATTCAAGCTTCAATACTTGCAAGTCAATCATAATATTTATTAGAATTAATTCTTTTTATAACTTTTCAATTTATTACAACAGTATACTCTTGGAAACAGACGCTTAAAGCGTCTGTTTTGATATAGTATATATTTTGGAGTTATTTTAACTATTGTATTAAGCTAAAATGGTAACTATGAAAGCAAATTGAAGTTTTAAGATAGACTTCTTCATTTACTTTCAGATAAATCTTTATTTTTGACTTTAAAAATGATCTCATTGTTTTTTTCCTTAAAACTATTATTTTTTATCCAGAAATATCTTTTTTTTTCAAAATTTAAATATTTTTTTTTCAAAATTATTCTCTTTTTTTAAAACATTTTTTTATGAAATTTTGGAATAATTGTCTTTAATTATTTCCAAATAAATTATCAACATAACTTTTCAGCTCATTATAAATAAATTTGGTAAATCTATTCACATCTCCTGAATCTAAAGAATTAATATACTCTTCACGATTTTCAACACTAATATCTATCATTGGAAATCCACTCCTGTCCAATATAAAGTTCATCAACAAACGAGCCATTCTTCCATTTCCATCTGAAAATGGGTGAATTACAACAAAACGCATATGAAACTCAGCTGCAAGTTCTATAGGGTGAATAAGATATTTGTTCTTCTTGTAAAATGAGATTAAATCTTTCATTTCATATGGAACCATTAAAGGAGGAACAGGTACAAAACTAGCTCCTTCAATAAATCTTTGATCGCACCTGTATCCTCCTTCAACAAACTCTGGATCAGTTTCAGTTTTATACTCAGTAATATTTTTCATCAAAACTTCATGCAATCTTTTAATAAAATCCTCACTCAAATCTTCTCTCTCACTTATCATATACTCAATAGCAAATTTATGATTTTTCACTTCATCAATTTCTAGCAATCTTTTACCTTCAATTGAAATATTTTGATTAATTACCAAATCAACTTGAGGCCGAGATAAAGTATTTCCCTCTATTGAACAGGAATGATACGTATATCCAGTCTTAAATCTCTTAATCAACTGATTTTTCCCTTCTTTAGACAAACTAGTTAACTTCTTAAAAAACTCTTTCTTTAATTCTTCAGCTTTTTCTAAGAATTTTTCATCAACATTAAAACCTTTGTAATTTAAACCGCCTCGAATTATTTGTTGTATTTTCTTCTCATCAAACTCTTCTTTTAATTCTGCAATATCTTCTTCTTTAGGTTTTTCTTTTCCTAAATACTTCAAATTCTTTTGTAAGATTTTATCATCTCTTTTAAAAGATTCAACATAATAATAATATTCTTCCTCCTTGATTTTCTTTTTTCTTACAAAAGCCATACTAGTAATAGTCATTCACACTTTATAAAATTAGGCACTAAATAATATTAATTTCTAGTAAAATCGTAGTTTATTTATAAACAAATTGGCTTTTTTAGGCACTAATATTTCTTAACTGATCATCATTCACCTCTTTCAATGACAATAAACATATATATAAAACTATTAACTATCAATATCTATGCAACACTTTGATTACGAATGGGAGCACCAAAAAGCTTCTTCACAGCCAAAAAAATATATAACTAATTGGCAATCTGATTTTGGACCCAAAGTAATTCAAAGAAATGAAGACAAAACTGCAAAATTAGTACAATTCAACCTTCTTATAGACAATCCTTTCCTAAAAGTATACATAATTGGTTCATTCAATAACTGGGAACAAAATGAAAAAAACCTTGAAAATTACAGACTAAAACTTGATGAGCACAGTATATTTGCATCAATTACTCTAGATAACATAAAACACAAAGATGAATACAAATTTCTGGTATTGGATGGGAATAAAAAACAACTTATTGAAGATCCTGCAGCTACATTCTTCTCAGATTTTGGAAATTCAATATTTTGGGATTATGAAGATCCTTCAAGCTACAAGCAGAAATATCAATTAATCAACAATTTTGAAAGATCAACAAAAATTATGCAAACAGATCTTCCAGGTCTAATTGTTCATTTTGCAGATAAAGATGGTATATTAGGACAAAACGTAAAAGAAAATCAATTTTACAAATTCATAACAGAGTCAGGTGTGATAAAAAAAATAAAAGAACTAGGATTTAATACAATTCAGTTCCTACCATTTGCGCAAAGTATTGATGGTTCAAATTGGAAGTTCAGATATTTGGTTCCATTTCAGTTTGCAATCCAGAAAAATTGGGGAACTCCAAATGAATTTGCTCAAATGATAGATGAATTTCACAAAAATGGAATTGCAGTGATTGGTGACTTTGTACTAGGGCATCTTCCAGACAGAAATTTCTCAGTTTTTGGGCAATCTTCAGATGAGCATGGACTTCATTTATGGAAAAAAAGAGATGGTTCATTTCTCTACATGAAAGATGAAACTTCTTGGGGAACAAGAAGAATTGAATTTGATAATCCTCATGTAAGGGACTTCTTCACATCATCTGTAATTCATTTTCTAAAATATTACAAAATAGATGGATTTAGAATAGACAATGTTGATGGAATTATAAGGTATGGGGACAATGGAGATGGAGATGAGAGACCAAATGGAAGAACTTTTCTAAGACAAATCAACCAAACCATATACGACTATAACCCAAGCGCTTTAATCAACTATGAGGCTCACTATTATTATGGAGACAATGCGAAGATGCTTGTTGCACCACTGCAATCAGACTCAAGAGCTTTGGGAGCAACTACATACAACTCATCAAGATTAACATATTTCTTTCATACTGACTTGATGTTCAAAGCAATGGATGAAGTCTCAGTCTGGAAATTCAAGCATATCAATGATGAAATGGAATGGGGAAAATCAAACTCAACTATTGCAGATTTCCACAATCATGATGCAGCAGCAGGTCTAATGGTAAACAGATGTACAGGAGCATACGCGTACGATTGTATGATGGAAGGCTCATCAGCTAACCATATACATGCAGTTGGGAAAATCAAAGTAATGGAAGCTGCCATTTCATTCTTTTGTGAAGGAAGAACACTTGACCTTCTCCAGACTTTCCTTCTTCAGCCTGGAACATTTGAACATGACTCATCTGTTTGGTGGCATTTGACATTCAATGAGGCAAACAATAATTTGGTAAACTTCAAATCAAAAGTAAATCATATAATGGACAATCCTGCATTTTGGCCAGAAAACGTAAACAACAGGGAATTTCTAAACTTGGATGATGTAAATAAAGTGGTTGTAATGAAAAGGGAATCAGATAATTCAAAATACATCATTGTAATAAACTTCTCAGCATTCAAGTATCTCAAATACAAAGTTGGTGTAAAAGGGCAGAAAGATTATGAAGTTGTCTTGAATTCAGATGAATTCAAATACTCTGGAATGGGGATGGCATCCTATCCTCCAAAACTAAAAAACAATCCATCCACAAACTTTGAGGTATTGGATAGAGAAGTTGAATTGCAGGTTTTGGCACCTTATGGAGTTGTTGTTTTAAAAGAAATTAATTAGATGTTATAAGATTCCAGATTTCATCATTTTGTTGAACATCTAAATTATGTCCTGCTTTAATTATATCTTGATATAATTGTTTAGCAGTTCCTAATTGTGTCTTAAAAGTATCATCATTATATATTTCTTTGCCTAATGTTCCAGCTACTCTTTTTAAACTAGCATATATTGAGTGTAATTGTTTTATTTTTTCATCCATATCATAAACAATAAATCTTTTGATTTATAAATATTTTCTCAATTAAACAAAATTTTTAAGTTTCAATTATCTT
>JBNKLP010000006.1:46971-61384 GCA_050292425.1 Candidatus Nanoarchaeia archaeon
ATCTTTATAAATATAAAAAACCATAACACTAGAGCAATGAAACAAAAAGACATGCCTGTAGGAGTAAAAATATTAGCAATCCTTGCATTCATTGGTGCTGTTGCAGACCTATTATTAGGTCTTGGATTTATTTTTGGAGCTTCAGCTTTGGGTGCATTTTTTGCACAGTACACACTGCTTGGAGCAATTGGTGCAGGAGTGATAGCAGTAGGAGGAGTAGTGCTAATATTATTTGCAGTCCTTAATTTCTTTATTGGAAAAGGACTTTGGAAAGGGCAAAACTGGTCAAGAATTCTGGTTTTGATATTTGTTGTAATTGGAGCAATTGGAGGTTTGTTTTCTTTAATTTCTGGAGAATTTTCATCAATAATTGGTCTTGCAATAAATGGTTTGATAATATGGTATCTTGGTTTTAATCAGCCAGTTGTTAAGGCTTTTGATTAAAAATACTTATTTTTATTCTAATTTTAAATAAAAAGAAAAAAAATTATTAATTTTTGCTTTCACTTGTTAAAGCAAACTCAGTAAGCTTTGCTTACTGATTATCACTCAGACCTTTTCTCTGTCTAATCTGCTTGATAATGTTGTCCTGCAATTCTCTAGGTAACTGCTCGAAAGTCATTGATTTAACGAAAAATGATCCTCTACCTCCTGTAGCTGATCTGATGTCTCCTGTCATACCGAAAGTCTCAGCAACTGGAACCTTTGCAATAATACTCATATTATCCTCATCGATAACCATGTCAAGTACCTGACCTCTCTTGTTCTGAATAACTGAAGAAACAGGTCCCATCATATCTTGAGGGCAATCAACTTGAATTGTCTGAACTGGCTCGAATAAAACAGCACCAGCACCAAGGAAAGCTTCCTTAAGACCATCTCTAATAGCAGGATAAACTTGGCCAGGACCTCTATGAATTGCATCCTCATGAAGTGTTACATCCATAAGTTTAACCTTCATCTTAACTGCTCCTTCTCTAGCTAAAGGTCCTGCCTTACAAACTTCTTCAAATCCATCAAGAACAAGCTCAATAACTTCGTTAAGAGCAACAATTCCTCTAGTCATATCAATAAATACATTACCGTGAAAAATATGTTTAACTCTCTCTGCTTCGTCCTTTGTAAGTCCCTTATCAACAAATAAATCCCAAAGTTCTCTATCTTTCTTCTTAATTCTTCCTTCATGAACATCCCCATTAGCAATAGCTTCAGCAAAACTTTCTTCCAAAGGCTCAACAGTCATATAAAACTTATTATGTTTGTTAGGAGATTTTCCTTCAACCTGAGGTGAAAGCTTAGTAATTGACTCTCTGTATGAAACAATAGGTGGTGATACTTTAATCTCCATACCTTTTTCATCCTTAATTCTGTTAGTAACAACTTCCAGGTGCAGTTCTCCCATACCTGCAATAAGGAACTCTCCAGTATCCTCATTAATAGTAACTTTAAGTGAAGGATCTTCTTTTCCTACAACTTTAAGAACTTCAACCATCTTAGGCAAATCAGCTGGCTTTGAAGGTTCAACAGCAACAGTAACAACTGGCTCAAAAATGTGCTGTATGTCCTCGAAAGCTGTAATTCCCTTAACTGAAACAGTCTCTCCTACATTAATATCTTTGATTCCTGCAATACCAACAATGTTTCCTGCAACAGCCTCTTCAATCTGTACTCTCTGAGGTCCTTTTGAAATGAAAACCTGCTGGATTCTTCCACTCTTTCCACCAGATGTCTTAACTTCCATACCTTTTCTAACAGTACCAGAAAACATTCTTCCTGTACATACTTCTCCGGCATGTTTATCTTGTGTAATCTTTGTAACAACAAATCCTAACTCTCCCTTAGGATCACAATTAGTTAAGTCTCTTCCTTCAGAGCTATCAGCATCTCCTGGCCAAATAAGAGGGATTCTGTATTTCTGTGCTTCAACAGGATTAGGTAGGTGCTCAACTACTGAGTTCAAAAGAACTGTGTGAAGTGGAGCTTCTTTTGCAAGCTTCTTAACATTTTCTGCAACTTCCTCGTCAGTAGCTGCGTTATAAGCATCAATAACTTTTGCAAAATTGATTCCTTTCTTCTGCATATAAGGAACTGAAAGTGCCCAATTTGAAAAAGCTGAACCGAAAATAACTGAACCGTCATTTACATTAACTTTCCATTTCTGTTTGAATTCTGGAGGTGCAATTTTCTCAATTAAAACATTCAAATTATTAATAATTTTGATAAATCTCTCCTGCATCATCTCAGGTGTCAATTTAAGCTCTTTTATTAATCTGTCTGCCTTGTTAATAAATAAAATTGGCTTAACTTTTTCTTTCAAAGCCTGTCTTAAAACAGTCTCAGTCTGAGGCATAATTCCCTCTACAGCACATGAAAGAACAACTGCACCATCTACTGCTCTCATTGCTCTTGTTACATCTCCTCCGAAATCCACGTGACCAGGAGTATCGATAAGGTTAACAAGGAAATCCTGTCCTTCAACATTGTGAACCATTGAAACGTTTGCACTATCAATAGTAATTCCTCTTGCAGCTTCATCATCATGAAAGTCCATGAATCTCTGTTTTCCTGCAAGTTCTTCAGAAATCATTCCAGCACCTGAAAGAAGGTTGTCTGAAAGTGTTGTTTTTCCGTGATCAATATGCGCAGCAATTGCGATATTTCTAATCAATGTTGGCTTTTTCATAGCCTCCATTACAGCTTGTCCTAAATCTTTTGCCATTTTTTGTTGTTACATAAATTATATTTATATATAAAATACAAACCAGAAACCCTTTATAAAAGTTATTCTACCAACTTATTTTCAACTTCACTCTCAACAAAAATTTATAAACTTTAACTCTCTAAGATATAAATAGATTATGGAGTTCAAGGATTATATTACAAAATATCACAGAAGAATGGGAGAAATTGTTGATTTATTCAACAAAAAAGAATTGACAATTAGTTTTGACAGACTAAATAATAAAAATGAAGTGAATCATGAATTATTGTATTTCAAAGATTCAGATAAACCCGAAATCAAAGGTTCTTTTGTATTTGGATTTGGTTTTTTTGTAAATGAACTTCAGGAACAGGAATTCAAAAAATTAATAACACAGAACTCTCTTAACTTTAAAATATTCCATGCTTACAAGCAACTAAGAAAGAGACAAAAAAAAGTGAAAATTTCAGAGATTGCTCATAAAATCCAAGATAAAAGGAAAGATTCAATGGAAATAAACTCTCTTTTAAGTAGAATTCTCTCTCTTGCATATTACTTGAACTGGAATCTTGAGAAGGCAAAAAAAGACTTAGAAGGAGATTATTATGTTGAAATCCCAGACAAATTCCTTGTAAAATTAAAACAAAGATTTAATTTTGAAATCATTGCATCCATATATGAAAACTCAAAAATTTTCATATTCATAAATCCAAGGGGTAAACTAAATGTTATCTTTAAGGAAAAAGATCTTTTCACAAAACATGATGTTGAGAAAATGGTTGTGCCTATATTAAAAAAAGTATTTTCCATTAAAAAGGTGATTTTGGAATAAGGAGGCAAAACATTGGTCTTCTTCAAAAAATTTGATTCTTTGAATTTTCCAGAATCCCTCCCAATAAACCAGAAACTCTATTACATAGAAGTTGATTTCTCAAAAAAGCGTTCTTCATCAGTATCCATAAAAAACAATACAATTGCATTTAAGCTCTCTTCCTATCTTACTAAAAAACAAGCAGAGGAACATTTTTCATCTCTTCTTAAGCGTATTGTAAAAAAAATAGAAAACTCTCCTGCAATTTCAAACCAAAAATCTTTTGAAGAAATACTAGAAAGAGGTGAATTTGAATTTGCAAATGAGACATACTCTCTAGAACACACAAAAAATCGAGGGATAAAACTCAAAGAAAACACATTTCACCTAAATGTTCACTCAAAACTCGAAAACATTGAAAAAACAATAACTAAGCTTCTCATAGAAAGATATTATGACAAAACTTATGAATATGTAAAAGCACTTAATCAACAAACATACAACTATTCAATAAAAGACTTTCAGCTTAAATTAGTGAACTCAAAATGGGGTCATTGTTCTCATGATAATGTTATAATGCTCAACATAAAACTTCTCAATGCATCAATTGAGGTTCTAAATTATGTAATTTTTCATGAAATATCTCATATAATGCACAAAAACCACTCAGAAAGCTTTTGGAAGGAAGTTGCACGATTTTGCCCTAACTACAAAGTTCTAAGAAAAGAATTAAGAGTAAATCCTCCACAAATATTCAAATAAAATAAAAATGGCCTTTAGAAATTACGAAGATCTCATAAATTATGAGATAAAAAGAAGAAATCTTAAAGAGAGTACTCTGTATCATTCAAAGATTACAATAACTCTAATATTCATACTCATTCTGACTTATATTGCACAAGTTTTATTCATAAATCCAAATGAACAACTTCTTCATTCACTCATGACTCATACATCTCATATCTTTACAGGAAATTACTATAGTTCATTAACTTCCATATTTTTGCATGCAAATTTAACTCACCTCATAACCAATTGCATAGCATTATTCATATTTGGAGGAATAGTAGAAAAGCAGTTCAGATCAAAAATTATTTGGATATTTTTATTGAGTGGTGTCATAGCAAATGTTCTTTCAAATTCAATCTCATATCTTATTCTAAATGATAATTATTATTCTCTTGGAGCATCAGGGGCAATAGCAGGGCTCATCATATTTGCCATCCTTCTTGAACCATTTGCAATGCCAACAATATTTTTCATAAAATTGCCTGTGTTTGCTGTAGGTTGGTTTTTAATTGCACTTGATGTAATTGGAATCTCAAATCCTTCACAAACAAACCATTTAGCTCATTTTGCAGGATACAGTGCTCTTTTGTTCTTGTTCTTCTTTTTAGAAATCAAAAACAGAAAAAAAATAATTGCTGGATTTGTAATGAATATAATAATATTATTTATACTATATGTGTTATCTAAAGTAATAAATTTTAAAGAATTAATAGGATTATAAGATTTTACTCTTTAGCAGTTTCTAGAAACTGTTCATGCTCTTCAATATTTCTCTTAAGCATCTCAATCTTTCTTGTCTTGTTCTCTTCATTCATAAGGCTTCCACAAACAGGACATGAAAAGTTGTTCTCCAGAGCATCTTCAAATGATAACCTTTTACAGAAATTTGGACATATGTAAAAAATACTTGTCTCTTCACTTTCAAGTCTCTCCTTAAACTGTTCAAGCTTCTTTTTCTTCTCATTATTATAAACTGTCTCGAAATTCTGAGGCACAACTCTCCAATAATACAAATACCATCCTTTTTCTTTGTCCTTTCTTCTATCATAATCAATCAAGTTTTTTGACTTCAATTCATAAAGTATACTTCTGATTTGACTAACTGCAAACCCAATTCCCTCACTAATATCAAATTCTGAAGAACCTGGATGGGAATATAAAAATTCAACTACTTGAGCTGCATCCTCACTTACTATTTCAACTGTAATATCTAATAATCTCTCAATAACCATTTTATTAATTAAAAACTGTGTATCTTCTCATGGTTTTTTTCATTTATAAATTTATTTGTTTTATCAACATATTCGATATATATCAACATATACTAATTCTTTAAAATCTTTCTAGATTATTTATTCTCAAATGGTTATAGTAATTATTTTTTTTAGAGGAGTTACAAATTGATAAAAGTAATTAATCTATAAATTTAATTACAAATATATAATTTATTTGTATTAATACATATAAAAATGGTTTACAAAAACAGTAGAAAAGGTGCTCAGGGTATTGGTACTCTGATTATCTTCATTGCATTGATTTTGGTAGCTGCTGTTGCTGCAGGAGTACTAATATCAACTGCTGGAAAACTACAAGGAAAAGCTGAGACTACTGGTGATGAGATCCAGCAAAGATTGGCTACAGGATTCACAGTTATTCAGGTAGGTGTAAATGGAACTGATGATAGTACAATCAATCAGACAGCAGATGTTTTTGATATTAGATTAAGATTATCTCCAGGTTCAGATGCAATCAGACTTTCAGACATTACATTGGCTTTGGTAACTCAAAGAGGTTCATTCTCATATATGTATAATGGATCTTCTGGTCCTGGTCTGATCTCAGTTTCAGATATTAGTGGAAGTACTACTGATGGTTACATCAATGATGCAGATGTAGTAACTCTTTCAATTCCATCTGCAGATTCAGCTGGTATTGGAGAGAATGAAGATTTTGAAGTGACAATTTTCCCTGGAGCAGGAAACGCTCAAAGGATTGCTCTTGTAACTCCTCCATCTCTTGTGAACTTTTATACAGTTCTTAAGTAAGGAAGTTATTTGAGATTTTTCAAATCTCTTTTTATTTGTTCTATATAGTGCAAAACAACATTTAAAAATTAAACTTAATATTAGTTAATTAATAATGGAAGACAATCCACAAAAAACAAAAAAAATTGTGATTTATTTTGTTCTTGTTATCATAATTTTAACTTTAATTATAATCATATTAGATAAAACAAATTTCTTTTATGGAGAATATTTTGCTCAAAATAATATTCAAAATTTTGATGGTGTTGAAAAGAGTTCTTATATAAAAACAAATGGTGAGATTGGTATTGAGATAGTAAAATACATAAATATACAAAACTTCAAATACATAGATGAAACTCTTTCAAAACTTCAAATTGAAAATCTGACTTGTCCCTTAACAAATAGTTCTATATTAAGAGTAGAGACCAAATCAGGTTTGCAAAAAAATGTTTTAAATCTCAAATTCCAATGTGACACCAAATTCCAAAAATTTGGATATTATGAAGGTGTTTTGACAATTTATTTCGCTGAAAATCTTTATGGGAGAGGTACAAAATATTCAGCAAACAACATTCAATTTGGAATTAAAGCAGATTGATTCTTTTCTAAATCAATGGGTTTTTGGCACCATCCACTTTCTTCATATCTGTTAAAATTAATTTTTCCTGATTTTGTTGCACAAACCAAGCCTTCTTTGCAAACAATATTAAATGTTGAAGTTGAGCATACTTCCCCTTCACCTGCATAAATGTCATTATCCTTGTTAATTTCAAAATCAGTGACTCCAGATACATTCAAATTGGTAATTAACATAACAAAACCTCCAAAAATTACACAGAATAAAACAATTCCTAATATTCCGTTCTTCATAAACTTTTTTTGTTATCTTTATTTATAATCATTTGTATCTATTCAAAAGAACAAAATTATTTAAACAATTCAAATTTAATATGAATATGGACTTGACAAGCTTTGGTGTTGATAGTAAAAAACCAAAAGAAATCAAAGATAAAAACCTTAATATTGACATTGAAAACATTAAAAAAGAATTCAGTGTTGAAGAAAAGGAAAGATATCTCCCTTGGTTTTTAAAATATCAGCTAAAAAGCTATGAGGATTTAATTCTAACTTCAGATATAAAAAAAATAACTCAATTCATAGAAGATTTCAAACCCGGAAAAGCACTTTTATTATATGGAGCACCAGGTTCAGGAAAAACTACCACTCTTAATTTAATAGGCAATCACTTTGATTATGAGGTATTCGAACTCAATGCATCAGATTCAAGAAACAAAAAGGCAATTGATGCAACCATTGGAGATGTAATAAAACAAAGATCTCTTTTCAATAAAAAAAAGTTAATATTAGTGGATGAAGTAGATGGTGTATCTGGACTCGATGATAGGGGAGGTGTTGCTGAGCTTTCAAAATTTGTGAAAACTTCCAAATATCCAATAGTTTTCACTGCAAATGATGGAGACTCAGATAAAATCAAACCTCTAAAAAAAGTTGCTACATTCATAAACTTTGAAAATCAATCAAAAGAACTGCTTGAGGGAATTGCAGTAAGAATATTTGAAAGTGAAAAAATCTCTTATGATAAAATTGAATTGGAAGAATTCATAGAAGAAAGAAATACTACAGACATAAGAGGTTTTATCAACGACCTTCAGGCATCAGTTTGCAACAGTGAATTTGAACCTCAGGAAAACCTTGAGATAAGGGACTACAAGAAAAAAATAGAAAACCTGCTTGAAAAAATATATTTTTCATATCCTGAGGACACATACAAATCCACATTCAACACAAATGTCCCTCTTGACGACATATTCCTTTACTTGGAGGAAAACACTCCAAATGCCTACGCAAAAGCAGCACTTATAACAGCATTCAATGAAATTTCAAAAGCTGACATATTCAAAGGAAGAATCATGAAATGGCAGTACTGGAGGTTCCTTGTTTATGTCAACTTTTATTTAACATTCGGAGTTTCAGCAGCTAAAACTGAGCCAAGAAAAACTCCTGTTAAAAAGAACTCCAGAATCCTGAAAAAATGGATTTATGGAAACAAGGTAAATGCACTCAGACCAAGAACAAAAGTTGAAAAGGGTAAAGATGATGATTATAAATTCATAGAAAAACTTGCTAAACTCTATGGTACTTCGGCCAAAAGATGCAGGTCAAAAGACTTATTTTACTTTGCAATGCAATACAGAAATAACTCTGAATTTGCAAAAAGCATGGATGAAAAGCTGCAAATAGATGATGCAACAAGAAAAGCCATACTGGAGTTATAAATTACTTTTCAAGTTTCCATGCAAACCTTATTATAAATAAACCTACTATGGCAATAATTCCTGCAAGAATTGCCAAAGTGGTCTCAAAACCTTTCATATGATATAAAATTCCCATTATAATTGGAGAAATTCCATAACTTATATCAAGAATCACATTTTTCAGGCTTATGAATTCTCCATCTTCCTGATGATCAAAGTCAAACTTCTCAAGAACATGCTCTGATGCAGAAAAAAACAGATTGCTCCCAAGTGCAATAATGAATCCTGAGATTACAAGACCTAAGGGCAAAGAGAAAATAGGCATAAGAATAACTCCCAATATTGCTAAAGACCATCCAAATGTATGTATGTGCTTCCAATTGAACTTATCCGCAAGAAAACCAAGATATCCTGCAAGAAATATTGTCACAATCTCATAAATTCCAAGTTGAAGACTGTCATAAAAACCATTTGAAATTCCAGTACTCACAAGATGTATTGGAAACAGAAACCATATGGCTCCATGAAAAACTCCTTCAAACACTGATGCTGTAAGTATTAGAATTGGATATCCCTTATTCTTTTTTACAAACTTAAAACCACTTTTTATTGTTGTCAGAACATTAAATGATTCTAATAATGATATTTCTTTTGGCTCTTTCAAATCATCAGCAACCCTGAACACAAGATAAATGTCAATCAATGAAATAAGGATTAGAAGCCCTGCTGCATATATGTAATTGTTAGTTATTGTGAAAAATGGTATCGATAAAGTGGCAAGCAAGTATGCAACAGCCTTAAACTCATTATATATTCCAAAAACAAAACCTCCTTTGCTCTTTGATGCAACTCTTAATATGTATGTATCAGCAATTCTTAAACTGTAACTTACAAAATATATGCATGTGAATACAACAATAGAGATTACAGATATCTCTGAGAACATAAACAGCAATGCATCAATAAAAAGCAACGATGAACTAATTATCAATAGTTTTTTTGCTCCGTATTTATCAGCAAAATTGCCGACTATTGGATTTAATACAAATGCCTGGAACAGATTAAAAAAACCTAAGTATAAACCTGCAATGACTTCTCCGTAAAACCCCATTATCATAACAGGAAGCATAATGTAAAATACAGTAAGAATTCCAGTAGTCAGACTATCTCCAATGCTCACTGAGAGAATGTCATTAGTATTTTTTCCGGCAAATCTTAGTTTTCTATGAAACCTTGAATACCTGAATTTGATGCTTAGGATGGCTATATAAACATTTGTAATTCCGATTTATAACAAAAATTTAAATAATCCTGTAGATAATCTTTCATATGAAAAACACAAACATCATCATAAAAGATCCACTCTACAAGATGATATTTGTATCACTAAAACACAAGAAACTTCTTGACTCAAAAGAATTCCAAAGACTAAGATACATCAAACAAGTATCCTTTGTTGACTTTGTATATCCTTCAGCAAATCATACAAGATTCTCTCATTCACTTGGAACATATCATTTAATGAAACAAGTTGTAAATAATGGACTTATGGACATTCCAAAAAAAGAAAAGGAAAATCTTTATTTAGCTGCAATGCTTCACGACATAGGTCATGGTCCTTATTCGCATCTTTGGGAAAGGGTATTTCCACACTTTGACCATGAAAAATCAACTCAGCAGATATTAAGAAAGATGGGACTTGATGAAGTTGCTGATATACTTAATAAAAAATCAGAATACTCACATCTTATCTCTTCAACAATTGATGTTGACAAACTAGACTATATGGCAAGGGATTCGTATTTTGCAGGTGTATCTTATGGAGTTGCAGAAGTAGGTTTCATCATTCAGCATATGTATGTAAAAGAAGGAAAGTTAATTGTAATGCCCTCAGCTCTCTCATCAGTTGAAGACTTGATAACTCAAAGAGTAAATTTATTCAAGACAGTGTACTTTCACAAGTTTGCTATGGAATACGACCTTTTGTTTGTGAAAATATTCCAAAGAGTTAAAGATTTGTTAAAAGAAGGAAAAATAATCCATATGAATCCACACCTGATGGCTTTTTTCAAAAGAGAAGATGACATAGACGACCTTCTAGCTCTAAACGACACAATAATCCTCTCTCAGGTATTTGAATGGGCATCACACACAGATGAAATACTTAAGGACTTGTGCTCAATGTTTGTTGAAAGAAGAAAATTCAACTGCATAAACATGAATCATCATAAAAATGCAAACGTAGCTAAAATTAAGAAGGAAACTGCTAAAAAATATGACCTCAAATACTACTTTGGCCATATTTGTCTTCCAATAAACATTGTCCAGACTCCAATTCACATAGAATTCGATGGGAAAATTAGAAAACTTGAAGATGTATCTGATTTAATCAAGTTCTACAAAAAGCAGAAGTGGAATGTTGAATTTTTGATTTATCCAAAGGATATTAAAGTTTAAATCTTACTCTTTACAATTTTCACGAACTTTTCAATAGAACTCAGATGGTTAACACACCAGAATATTTCATTTTCAAATATTTGCTCATATTCATGTGCAATATCATTTCTGTACTTAATCAAATCATTAAGATCTTTGAATAATTCTTCCTCAATTAACTTTTCTTGAAGTAGAATCTTTGGAATTTCCCTATAAGTTTTTGGATAAATATCTTTATCCAGAGAATCTATTAATTCCTCTCCAAGTTCAATAACCTTATTTAAAGTTGTAAAAAGTGCCATTGAAACTGCTAAATAATCCTTCTTTGATTTCTTAAGTTGGTCAACTTTGATAATATTCTCATTTCTAACAAAACTAATATTTTCATTAATAACTCTGATCAATTCAATAACTCTTTCTTCATCAAGCTTAAACATTAGCCATCATCCTCTTCATATTTCTCTTATAAAATGGATAGTTATCTCTATATGAATGTAAAAATTTTTTCTTCATTCTTGTGAACTTGATTTTATCTTTAACTTTCAAAATTTTGCCCTCAGTAAGAACTCTGAACTTTATTATGTCTGTCAGATTATCAAAAAATAAAATATCATATTTCTCATCAGCAACTGAAAAAACTTCTTCAAAATCAGCAGGTCTTGAACCTTCTTTTCTGAAAATACAAATGTCAATATCTGAATTTGGTTTTTGTTTGTTTTTTGCATAAGACCCAAAAAGAACATAAGCATCAACAAATTCACTTTCTTCAATTTTTTTGACTAATTCATTAAAATTCTTATCTTTACTAAGGTCTTTATTCATTAAACAAATATGTTATTCATTATTTATAAAGTTGTTTGTTAATCATTCATCCTAGTTACTATGAACAAGTAATAACAATTAGTTAGTTTTATAAATATGTAATACTTAGTAGTATCAGGTATTACACATATGAAAGTTAAATTATCTGTATCTGTTGATGAGAATACTTTGGATATTATTCAAGAGCATATTAGAAAGGGAAAATTCAGGAATAGATCTCATGCATTTGAATATGCAATAAACAGAATTGCTCAGGAGGATGGGGAGAAATGAATGCAGCTGTTGATGAGATGAAAGGAATGCTTGATTCACAATATCAAATTATAGATGCAAAAAAGCATGTTGACTTAGGTTTTCAATATGATGGTGATATATCCAAAATAACATCCCCTAAATTATATACAGGAAATTATGTTATTGATAATGATGAGAAAGAACTAGGGAGGGGTCTTTGGGGAGTTGTATTTGGAGTAAAAGATAATTTTGGGAAATCATTTGCAATCAAAGTTCCATATCTTACAGATAGAGCTGAAGGTTTTAGAAATTATAGAGAGTATGGAAATAATCTTGAAATGGCAATCAACGAGGCAAGTAACGATGATGACGGATTGTTATATTCAAAAGTTGAACTTGATGATTTAGGGACTCCTTTTATTGTTATGCAGAAGATGCCCAATGTTTTGAGTGATTATATTGGAGATTCTCCAGAGTTAACTGATAAATCTAAAAGAAAATTTTTTCCAGGACATAATATTAAATTAGGTGCTTTTAATCCTGAAACGGATATATCTTATCAAGACATTAAAGTTTTTGCAAGTGGTATTGCAAGGCAGATGGCAATTATTCATAATAAAGAAGAGAAAAATGTTCATGGAGATGTAAAAGCCAGTAATATTTTATTCAATAATCGTATGGAGGTTAAATTGGCTGATTTTGGACTTGCAACTACTTTCTCTCCTTTGCATAAGGGTCCAAGAGACAATATAGGACATGAATATTATAAACCTGTTTCTCAATATAGAAAAGGTTCTTCTCCATCTAAGGAGGGCGATATTGCATCTTTTGGAAGTTTGCTCTATAGAATGTTTACTGGAAAATATTTTTTGGAAGACGAAATTGATGAATGGATGAAAAAAGGTGAAAGAAAACTTGTAAATCAAAGAATGCTTGAATTTACAGAACAGTTAAAACATAGTAATCATATTTTTCATACTAAAGCATTTGATGATTTGGTAAAACAAAAATTAAGAACTAGATTGATTCCAGATTCTTTTAAAAATTTGATAAGAGATTGTATTTATGAGAGAATTAGTAATGGGGAAAGTTTAGAGCAAAGAATAGAATATGCAGATGCAAAAAGTTCAGAACAACAAATAAGATATAGTTGGTTGAAGGAGAAATGGAAAGAATTCAAAACTGCGGCAATAAGTACTGCTGCAGTAACCTTAGTTTTGGGAACTGTAATTACAGGTTCTGCTCACATATACAAATTAGGGGCTCCAGATTGGTCTGCAAGGCCTGATTTGGAAACTCAGGTTGAACTTGCAAAAGTTCCAAAATTTGGAATTGGGTTTAGAATGGAACTTGAGAGTCTTGAACCTTATCATGATTTTGAAGTTCCAGATAAAGATTATAACAATAATATGTACAGTCATTTTCTGACAAGACCATATCACAATGATTCTTTTATTGGAAGGATGATTAATCATTGGCTTAAAACAAGAACTCAAGTAGCGAATTATGGAGAGTTAAATTTTAGTTCTCCAGTTATGGCTATGGAAAGAGCAAGAACTTATGAACCTATGAATTATGGAGAAGGTTTAGGTGTTGGAATGTATTTGGATGATTTTCTTAACACTTTAATAAAATATTCAATATCATATGATGCAAATATCAAAGGAAAAGACAATATTGATATAGAAGATATAATTACAATGACAGAGCTTGGGGAGACAAGATATCAAAGATTAAAATATCAAGCAAGAAAACAAGGACTTGATGATACTAAATTTCATCAATATCTAATGGCAAAAGATGATGCAGGTAAATATTTAGTTGGGAAAGGAAGAAGAGATTTTTTAAAAAAACTGATGAATAATATTAGCTCTGATCCATACTTTCTTGAATTATCTGTGATAGAATAGGACTAAGACTAAGTTGAATTGTTCTTGAAACTTCTTTTATTGATGCAATAATTACTGAATCACTTCCTTTTGCTTTTTCTAGTTCTTCAACACATTTTCCAAAAATAAATGGTTTTCTGTAATCAAGTAACTTATGAATCAATTTGATATCTTTTTTGAAATAAGCATCGTATAATGTTTCAAAAATTTGAAATTGTGTTTCAAATAAATTAATGATCTCTTTTTTTGAATTTTCCAATTTCTTTTCTGATAGATATTTGTACAGATAATATAAATTGTGTTCAATGTGCATTAAAAGAGTCAGAAGTTCCCAGTTAGTTACAGGATTCACTGAATCTTTTTCTTTATTCACAATTCTTCGACAAAATTGCAAATACTTATCCACTTGGTCATTGTAATCTTGAATC
>JBNKLP010000007.1:0-58004 GCA_050292425.1 Candidatus Nanoarchaeia archaeon
ATGGAATCCAAGATTAATGCAGAACTTGAAAGTCTGCAAAGCAGTGGAAAAGAAGTTGTTGAAGTGAAAACAATTGGAGATTCACTTAATAAGTGTGCAGTTATGGTTGTATATAATGAATAAAGATTAATTTTTGTTTCTTTTATAGTTATTTTTATTCTTGTTCAAAAATCTTGAAGGTATTACTTTTTCTATGATTGATTTTACTTTTTTGGATCTTTCCATCTTGTCAATCTTTTTTGACATCATTTTTGCCTTGTAATCTAAGAATGAGAGAACTGTTTTTAAAAGATATTCCTGCCATGTTGATGAAAGTTTATATATTGGCACAAATTGTATCCCGCAGTTTTTGAATACATCTTTTTTGTGTTCTGTAGCTTGTCTGTATTCTTCGTTATGTTCATACATGCCAAAGTATTCAATTACCATCTGGTATTCCTTAAGGTAGAAATCAGGATACCAAATCTTTGTTTTTCCTTCATCAATTACAGCAATTGGAAATTCATATTCAAAAGCAATGTCCATCTTGTCAAGAAATTTTGCAATCTCTACTTCTCCAGTGCTTCTGTAAGTTGTTCCTTTGTGTTTTAGTTTATTCATATTTATTATTTATTAATTACACTTATAAATGTATGGTTGTTGCCTTTTATATTGATGAGAAAGGTTTTAGTGAAGTATTCGGAGATTGGACTTAAGGGTAAAAACAAGCATGTTTTTGAAAATCAGCTTGTCAGAAATATTAAAGTTGTCTGCCGAAGAAATAAAGTTGTTTTAGAGAAGATTTTCAAAGAAAAGTCAAGAATATTGTGTTATTTTGCCGATGAGGTTTCTAATGAGAGTATTGAATATGTTTTGAAAGGGATTTTTGGAATAAAGTTTTTTTGTTATGTTCATCAGATTGAAAAGACAATTGATGCTATTTTGGAGAAGGGAAGTGAACTTATGGACGAGCTTGAGGGAAAGTCAATCTCATTTAAAACAAAAAGAGGAGATAAGGGTTTTCCAGTCAAATCTCCAGACATTAATGCTGAACTTGGAGCTATTGCTGTTGATAAGGGATTTAAAATTAATTATAAGGGTGCTGAGGAGACAATTTACACAGAAATAACATTCAACACTTGTTATATGTATGCCAAGAGGTTTGAGTGTAATGGAGGTCTTCCAGTTGGAAGTAGTGGGAGAGTTCTGGTTTTGCTTTCTGGTGGAATTGATAGTCCTGTTGCAGCATGGAATATGATGAGACGAGGAGTTGTTTGCGATTTTGTACATTTTCATACTTTTGATAATAATGATAAGGTTATGGAGACTAAGATTAGAGATACAGTTGAGGTTTTGAATAGATGGGGATTTAGTGCAAAGCTTTATCTTGTTCCTTATTCCATGTATGAGTTTTTAACATCTGGAAAGATTGAGCAAAGATACGAGCTTGTTTTTTTCAAGCATTTTCTTCTTAGGTTTGCTGATAGACTAGCTGATGAGTTTGAGTATGATGCTATTGTTACTGGAGATAATTTAGCTCAAGTTGCATCTCAGACCATTGAGAATTTAAGGGCTGCATCAATTGAAATTGAAAATCAGATTTTCAGACCTCTCCTTACTTATGAGAAAGCTGAAATTATTGAAAAGGCAAAGGAGATTGGTACTTTTGATTTAGCTGTTCAAGAATACAGGGATTGCTGTTCCATCTTTTCTGTAAATCCTGTTACAAAAGCAAAGAAAGAGAAAATGAAGGATATCTTGGAGAAGTTTGATGTTGATGGTTTGTATGAGAAAAGTAGAGAAGGGATGGGTATTTTTAGTATTAGGTGAAAATGGAAGGATATGTTAGAGCAGGACCTAAATTAATCATAGGATTTTCAACCAAAATAAAAACTATGTCAAAAAATTTAGTTGTAGAAACTGATCAAATGAGAAAAATGCTTGAAACAAGTTTAAAACCAAATTCAGACATTGATTATGCACTTTTAACTGAAATCTATGAAACTTCTGTAATGAGCCATATTTATTCTTTTCAAAAAAGAAATAAGAAAGAAATAAAAAAAGAAGGATTAGTCAAAGCAATTGAAAATAATTTAATAATTCCCATATGCTCATTATCAAATTGTAATAGTTGGAGTGAAGAAGCAACTTGTTCTTATTTGGTTACATCTCCAAATGTAATTGCATCAAGAAGAGTTGAGAAAGGAATTAGGGAATATGGAAAATGGATTAATATTTAATCCAATTCAATATCAATCCCAACAGGACAGTGATCTGAGCCCATTATCTCGTTTAGTATAAAAGCGTCTTTTACAAATTTCATAAACTCTTTTGATACACAAAAGTAATCAATACGCCAGCCAACATTCTTTGCTCTTGCTTGAAACATGTAAGACCACCAAGAGTATTTTTCTTCATCAGGATAAAAGTGTCTGAATGTGTCAATAAAACCAGATTTAATTATATTGTCAAATCCTTCTCTTTCCTGATTTGTAAAACCAGCATTTCCCGGCTTTGTTTTTGTTGTCTTGTTTGTCTGAGGATTTTTTAGATCAATTTCCTTGTGAGCAACGTTTAGATCACCACAAAATATTACTGGTTTTGTCTTCTCAAGTTTCCTTACATATTTGAGAAAATCAACATCCCACTTTTCATATCTGTAATCAAGTCTTTCTAGACTCCTTTTTGAGTTTGGCGTGTAAACTGTTACTAGAAAGAAGTTTTCAAATTCAGCTGTAATGATTCTTCCTTCTTTATCATGTTCTTCAATACCAATTCCAAATGTAATTTTTTTTGGAGATGTTTTGGAGAATATAGCAGTTCCTGAATAACCTTTTTTCTGAGCAGAGTTCCAATATTCATATTTGTAGCCCAAAGATTCCAAATCATGTTCTAATTGCTCGGGGTGTGCCTTTGTTTCCTGAAGACATAGTATGTCTGGATTCATCTTTTTTACAGAATCCAGAAATCCTTTTTGCATTACAGCTCTGATTCCATTTACATTCCAAGATATAAGCTTTAATTTTTGAGACATATTTAGAAGTTTATTCTACTAGTATATAAATGTTCTAGTTGTATTTTTGGAAATTGAAAGAGATTATGATACACTACTTATATGATTTGTCTTTTCCACATGCAAAATATCATCGGCAATTGATTCAATTTTTTCATCATGTGACACCAATATAATTTGCTTTAAGTTAGTTTGTTTTAGAATATTTCCAAGTCTGTCTATCTGCTCATTTGAAAAACCGTCTGTTGGTTCATCAAGTATAAGAAGTGAGAGTTTTTGAGATTTTTCCAGATTGTTTTCAATTATTCTTTTTAGTCCTAATCTGTATGCAACTGCAAGAGATGACTTTTCTCCACCACTAAGATTTTTTATATCAATGTCATATCCATTTTGCTCAACAACTGGTGAGAAGTTCTCATCAAGTCTTACTTCTATTTCATTGTCTTCAATAAGGTCCTTGAATAAACTTTCAAAGTTTTCTGTAAATTCAACATAGAATTTGGTAAGAAGAGTTCTTTCAATTTTACTTGTAATATCCGTAGTCTTGTTTAGAAGAAGGTCTTCGTCCTTGAGAAGCTTATCAAATTGGATTTCCACTTTTGATATGTTCTCTAATTGCTTTTGTTTTTCTTTGAGATGGCTTTGCTTTTCAGTTATCTGAGTTTTGAATGTGCTAAGTAGATTTATAAGTTCTTTCTCTTTAGTTTGCAAAATTTCATAATTTGATGATAATTTTTGTTTATCTTGTTTTAATGTCAGAACTTTCTCATTTAATTCTTTTAGTTTGGTTTCAAATACAGGTCTTTTTCTTAGAATTTCTTCTTGTTTTTTTATTGTTTCTTCAAGCTTATTCATATCTTCTTTTAGAGTGTTTATTTTATTTGAAGTAGAGAGAAGTCTTTCCACTTGTATTTTCTCATTAGAGCTTTGATTTGCAACTTCTATTTCTTTTGAATTTAGTTCCTCAATTTGTTTTCTTATTTGGGTTTCTTCTTTTAATTTGTTATTTAATGATGTTAATTTATCCTGTTCTGAGGAATTATTGTTTTGAAGTATTTCTTTTTTTAATTCTTTTAATTCATCATAGAGTTTCTTTTCTTTTATTTCTTTTTCTCTTAACATAAGAAGTTTCTGCTCTTTTTCAATAAGTTGTTTTTCTTGCTTGTCTATTGATTTGAGTTCTTCTTCAAGTGAATTCTTTTCAAGTTTTAATTTGGTTAATTGAGAGGTGTTTTTTGTTATTTGTATTTGGAATGTTTCTAGTTCTTTTTTTAGCTGAGTTTCAATATTTCCTTTATGCTCACAAGAGATATCCTGATAACATGTTGGACAGTGCTTGATTTTTGAGAAGTCTTTTAATTTTTTATTATTTGATTCTATCTGCTGTTTGTCTGAAGTTAATTGAAGTTCTAGTTTTGTTATGTTCTCTTTTAGTTTGTCAAACTCAGCTTTCTTTTTTGAAGTTTTTGTTATTTTTGTATTTAGTTTTTTGATTGCATTTTCCAGATCTTTTACTTGACATTTTGTAAGCATATAATCAAATGTGTCGGATTTTGATTTGATTATTGATTTTTTGTTTTCTAAATCTGAAATATATTTTTGCAATTTTTCTTTTTCTTTTTGAAGTTGAGAAAATTCTTCTAAATTTTTTAGAAGTTTTTCTTTTTTGAATTTAGTTTCTTTTATTTCTTTTTCAAATTCTTTTATTTTATTTTTATGTTGTTTTGTTAGAGTGTTTATGTCTTGTTTTTGAATGGTTTCTAGTTCTTTTTTTTTCTCTTGTTTATCTGAGAGATATTTTCTATTTGTCTCTTCTATCTGTGCAAGTTTTGCAAGTGATGTTTCAAGTTTTGTTTTGTTTTGATTTATCTGCTCAATGATCATTTCCCTTTTTTCTATTGCTGTTTTGTGTTTTAGAAGTTTTTCTTTTAGCTGTGATTCTATTTCCTGCTTTTCTTTTAGTTTTGAGTTAATTTCTTTTAACTGAATTTCTATTTGCTTTGTTTCTTCAGATAAGTTATCTTTTGGTTCAAGTTTAGATTGAAGAATCTTTTTGTCTTCTCTTATTTTTTGTGAGTAAATTAAAATAGCATTTTGAAGAGTTTTGTATTTGTCTATGTTGAATAACTTTCTTATGATTTCCAATCTTTTATCTGTTTCTGCAAATAAGATTTCTTTTAGCTGTTCTTGGGGCGTGTATGTTGTGAACCTATAGATTAGGTTTTTGTCCTTGCTAAGAAATTCTTTAGGGAAGTTTAAAAGATCAAATATATGAGCATTCAGTTCTGTTGGTGAAAGCTCAATTAAGTTCTTGTCAATTTTTAAATAGCCATTCTCCTGAGTTATGTTATCTGTTGATTTGGATTTTTTTATGTTTCTTAATATTTCAATCTCTTTTTTATTGTCTGAAATTAGAAGTTTTACTGAAGCTTTTGTTTTTCCTTTTCTTAGAAGATGATATCCCTCAAGATCACCTCTTTTGAATCCAAAAAGTGCAAATTCTATAGCTTGAAGAATTGATGATTTTCCTGAACCTATGTCTCCGGATAGAAAATTTATCCCTTCTAAGAAGTTTATAGTTTGTGATTTGTAACTTCTAATATTCTCAAGGGCAAGGGATTTTATGTACATAAAATATGTTAGAGGATGGAGTTAATAAAGTTTTTGGGAGAGAATTATTGATATTTATCACTAGATTTTTTTCCTCTTTGTGTATATAAATAATGTTTATTTGGCCCAAACATATCTCTAACCATACTTTCAAAATCCAAAAATTGTATTTCAATAGGAAAATTTGATAAGCCTTTATCAACTAAAGTATAATGAATACCTCCTGGCCTATTCTCTTTTAATCTATCAATATGATTATCAAATCTATCAGGAACAACCTTAAATCCAGGAATTTTAATTTCAACTCCAATTTTTGATAAATCTTCTAATCTTTTTTTTGCTCTATCTTGATTTAAATCAACAATTTTAACTCCCATATAATCTCCCAACATCATTCTAACTATATCTTCTCCATACACTTCTTTATATTTTTTATAATGCTCTTCATCCCAAAAATAAAATTCATCTTTAGAAATTCTTTCTAAAAAATAAGGAAATATGTCTTGATTATCTGTTTTAAGTTTATCGTATTGTAAATCATATTTTGATCTACTATTTGAATTTTGTTTTTGTCTCATAAAATACAAATAATTATTTCCTTTATCATGATAAATTCTCACATAATTATTTGTAATATTCATTGAATCAGTTGAAAATAATTCTCTACCTGTATCACTATCTAAATCAAATTGCCATTTAAAATTATCTTTTAAAATTTTTCTTACATCTTCAAAAGGCCTGACTTTGAATGCATTCATTCTACATTTGTCTGGAAAAGAACCCCTACCATCAGTTAATGAGGAAACAATTGAACAAATTTTAGGTGAAATTTGCTTCTTATAAACTTCATCAATAATTTTCTCTCTTTCAAGTAAAACATTTATAGAATAATCATCAATTGGAATTATTAATTTCTTTTCTTCATCAGGAACCATAATTCCTGAGGGACCATGGAGATATAATCCAATTAATGAAGGGCCATATCCATTTCCAATTTCCCAAATAGATTCATCAATCTCAGAAGCAAGTACTTCTAAAACTTTTTGCTCTAAAGCCATAAAAATAATAAGAATTCTTAATTTATAAATTTAACTTTTGTTACTACTTATTGTTAGAACAACTATTCTACATAAATATCTTCACTTATCCACACAGTATTTCTTCTATTCTCAATAAACAAGTTTATCTTGTTTTTCTCAGGTTTTATGCAAAAACAACCATCTTGTGTTTCGAATTCTCCTATATCATTGGCATTTATTATCATATTTGTATCAAATTGAGCAATATTCTGATTTGTTGATATGGTTGCCTTGAATTCTTCTTTTTGTGAATCTGAAAGTTCGTTTAAGTTATCAATGCATTGAGCTGTTTCACTAAAACAAATATATTCAACCTCTTCACTTAATCTGTATTCTACAGGCCTTTCTGAGCCAAAATTTTTGTATACCGCATCATAGTCTTCCTGCAAATCATCATATATTCTAACTTTTTGAGTATCATCTTGTGCTCCTATGAAATATACAATGAATTTGGTTACTAGAAATCCAACAAAAACTATAATAATTATTGAAAGAATGTAAATGAATATTTGATTTACTTGAGCTTTTTTGTTCATAATATAGTTGATAAATAAGAGTTTTATAATAGTTTGTTATTACTTGTTGTTTTCCAAAACTAGAATATGTCGTGTCATGGATCTATTAATGAATTCATCTATCTCAACTACTTTGTCAAAGTACTTTAATGCCAAATCTTTGAATTCAACAAAGTTTGCATAGATTATTACCATTCTTTTTCCGGGTTTGAGATAATTTTTAGCATTTTTGAGAAAGTTTTCGTAAAGATCTTCTCCAAGCTTTCTTGAACATCTGCCATAAGGTATATCTGAAACTATTCCATCAACTGAATTGTCTTTTAAAAATGGCTTAGAGGAGTCTGCAAGTATTCTTTTATACTTAGCTTTAGGGTAATAGTGATCAAAGTTTTGCTTGAAGTATTTTAAATCGTTCCATGATATGTCATTACCTATCACTTTGAAATTCATATCAACTGCTTCTAACAGAATTCCTCCTATCCCGCAAAATGGATCAAGCACAGTTCCTTCTTTTAAATTAAGCAAGTTTACTGCTGCTCTTGCCATGTCTGATTTTAGTGTGTATGGCATTACAACAGGTCTGAATTTAGGCATTCTTTGCATGTATTCTTTTGGATTTTCATGTAATTTTTTTGTCATTACAATCTTGTCTTTTATTTTTGAAGATAAAATAAAATTATATTCAATGTCTGGTTTTTCTAATGAGACTTTTGGATTTTCCAATAAATCCCATATCGGTTTTGCGAGAGCTTTTTCTGGATATGGAATTTCAAGTTCATGTTTGGATTTTTTAAGTCTAATTGCAAATTTAAGGTTTTGTGCTTCTTTGATTTCATCAAATTTTAGATTATCTTTAAATTGCTCAAAGTTTTTATTCTCTTTTATTACAATCCCCAAGTAATTTGTAAGAGTCAGTCTTTTTAGAAGTTCGTGTGATGAATTAATGATGTTTTTTGATGAAAAACAGTACATTACGTTTTCTTCTCTTTTTAGTTTAATTTTTTCATTATAATAAAGATTCCAAAGTGTTTCAAATTCAGTTGTTGCCAAATCCTTATTATTTCCTTTAAGGATTAGATAGTAGGTGTACATAAGAATAGATAAGAATGTTTGTTTTATAAATTATGGAGGTTTAAATTAATTTATTTTTTTTGAATATAAACTGGCCAAAGAAGAAAAACTATTTGCATTTTTATCTAATTCCTCTTTAATTTTAATAATCTTTTTTAGATCCAGATTTTCCCAATTATCTCTGACATAGATTAAAAAATCATTTATTACTTTTGCAATATTATTGATTATTAAATCAAAATCTTCATCTAAATATTCATTAAAATTCTCTTCGAGATTATGAATTTGACCATCAAAATCTCTTTTACGAATAGGAATTTGTTTATTCCATTCTGCAACAATTTGAGAAGGTGCTTTAATTTCTGTTTTAATTTGATTTAGACCTAACTCAATTATAGAGATAATCTCTTTTATTTTGCCTTTTAAAAATATTAATTCAGATTCAAGTTTCATAATTATTATTGAATCTTGTTAATATTTAAACTTTGTTATTAAAACTTTCTTAATGTAATTCCTTTTGCTAGTTTGAATTTTATTAATAATGTTTTTTCTTTGTTAAAATACTCAATAGGTAAAATTATTTTTTTGCCATATTTTTTCTCAAATATTTTAGTTATTTTCTCTGAGAGCATATCAAGTTCATCTTCTGTTAAAACAATGTCTATTATTTTATAAACATTAAATATTGAATCATTAAAGAACAATATAGACTTTTTATTTGTCATAGCATATAATTTATCAATTATTTCTTTTGACATTTTATTCATCCCTCAAATTATCAGCAGGATCAATATTAGCTGCTCTAATAGCAGGATATGTTCCAAATAAAGTTGCAAAGAACGTTGTTATTAATATTACTGTTAAAAAGAAATTCATATCAAAATGAACTGGAACATTATAACCAGCATATGTTGTAATTAAATAACCTAGAAGATCAGCAAGTCCAAATGCAAGCATAAAACCTATGAATGCACCAATTAAACCAAGTAGAGAACTTTCTATTAAGAACATATTTCTTATATCTGAATTTGTAGCACCAAGAGCTTTCATCACAGAGATTTCATTTATTCTTTCAAGTATGTTTGAGTACATTGTGTTCATTACATTGATTCCTCCTACAATAAGAGCAATTGCAGAGACAAATCCAATGATGAATTGAAGAACACCAATTATTTGATTCACCTGCTCTAACATTTGAGTTGGAGATGTTACTTCCACTCTTTTTTCTTTGTTATTTGGATTTAGTTTTCTTTCAATTGCCTGCTGATTGTACTCAAGGTCTGCATTTTCATAAAAACTTACTCTGACCAAAGAATAAGTTTCTTGTCCTGAAATTTGCTTAATAGTATCAAATGGCATTATCATTGCAGTGTCAAGAAACAAATCTCCTTTTTCCTTCATAATTCCAATTACTCTAAGAGAGGTACCATTTATTTTTATTGAATTGCCTATTTTTAGAGGATTATCTTTTCCAAATCCCTCTTTTGCAGTTTTTGCACCTAAAACAATAACATTATTATCTCCTACTCTTAATGATCTTCCTTGGGCAATTTCTATATTCAAATCGTTACCAATATCGTCCCAATATTCGTCAGGATATGACACCGATAGTATCTGAGTTTTTACTCTTCCATATTCATAAAGTCCAGTATATGCTATTCCAGGAGCTATATATTTGTAATCTCTGACAACTTGTTTTATTTTGTTCAAATCAGTATCTGTCAAATCTCCTTCTCCGGGAGGACCTGAGGAAGCTCCCACTTTTTGAACTCCAAGCACATGAGTTCCAAATGTTGTGAATTGCTCTGAGATTGCATTTTCCAACCCTTGAGATGCCATTATGAAAAATGAAAATGTAAAAATACCAATTATTATACCTAAGATAGTTAGAAATACTCTTCCTTTTTTTTCTGACATGTTTTTAAGTACAAATCTTGTGATATCTAATATTGAGGTCATTTTCTAATCGCCTCAATTATATTAATTTTAGATGCCTTGTATGCAGGAATGAATCCTGCAACAGTTCCTATTGCAAATCCAAATACAAGAAGTGAGATTACATTAGATGGAAGTATTGATATTGTAAGAAATGTGAAACCATAACTTTGTGCAAATGACTCAAAGGCTTTTGCTGCAAGTGAACCGAAAACAACCCCAAAGACTGATCCCAAAAAACCAAAGAAGCCTGCCTGAAATATGTATATGAATAATATGTCTGAGTTAGTGGCACCAATGGATTTCATTATTCCTATGTCTTTTGTTTTTTCAGTTATGATTACAAACATTGTATTTATTATTCCTATTGCTCCAACAATTAATGCTACAAATGCGATTCCACCTAATGTGAATTTTACAATATCCAAAATACCACTTACTTGTTCTAAAAGAGCAGTTGGTGCTATTACAACAACTGTGTCTTTTCCAAGCTTGTTTTCAAGCAGAGTTTTGAGGTTTTCTTCTGCTATTGTTATGTCGTAGTTTTCTTCAATTATTACATCTATGTAACCAACATTATTTCCATCATCATATATGTCTCTTAAAGTCTCAATGTCAAAATATAAGTTTGAATCATCCTGAGGATTTCCTATACTTTTTAATATTCCTACAACTTTGAATTTTGTATCTTTTAAATAAATGTTTGAGCCTAGCTGAATTTCTTTATCGAACATATCTGAGGCTGCTTTTGGACCTAATATAACTGAGAATCTTTCATTAGATTTAGGTATTCTTCCTTGATCTACCTCAAGGTTTATGTCATCAAGAAATTCCTGAGTTATATGTGTTCCTATTATAAGACCTTGAACGTATTCTCTTCCAAATTGAATCTGTGCAGGTTTGAAATAATACGGATGCGCCCTTTTTACATATGGTTTGGACTCAATAAGATTAATTTCATTATCTGTGAGTCCTTTTGTTACATCAGTAGAACCAATATTTGTTGTTGCAGATGTAATGTATATTCTATTTGAACCAAGTTGATTGAATTGCTCTTCAATTGAATTTTCAAAACCCTGTCCAAGAAGAAAAATAACAAAAATTATCAATATTCCCAAACTTATTGCAAGAAGTGTTAAAGCTGAAGAAAATTTTCTCTGATTAATGTCCTTAAATACCAACATTAAATATGAAAATCTCATTTTTCTACTCCGTACAAAAATGAAGAAATTTTCTCAAAATTTCTTGACAAAATTTCCACTTTGTACAAATTTAGTTTCATCTTTTCTACCTCTTTGCAAAAATAATTAATTTAATAATTATTTATTTTCTGTGTTTTGCTCCTTTTTTATATCCCAATTTTCTTCCTACAAAAAATGCTATCACTCCCATTATAAGTGCAAAGATTATTGAACCATAAGATGTGTTTCCACCACCTGCAACAATCCCATAAGAGACAAGTTCATCTTGTGAATATATTTTAAGAGGAATCTCAATCATTTCTTCACTTTTCTGATTGTAACTGTCAAGATATGTAAGTTTTATCTTAAGTGTTGCAGCATCTGAGTTGCTTATGTGAATGTTTGCTTGAATAGTCTGAAAATCATCCGGATTCAAATCTCCAACATATTGAAATTCTCCTTCAATAATTTCATATTCATCAGAAGGAAGAATTTCTATTCTTGTTCCTTTTACTGAACTTGTTCCAGGGTTTGCAATTGCAAGTGTAATCTTTCCATTTCCTTGAGTATATATTTCTTGAGAGTCAAGTTTTAATGAAATGATTGGCTCTGAATAAACTCTAACAGATCCCAAAACTTCTGTTGTGTATGAGTTTTCAAATGAATCCTCATAATTTACTTCAACTGGAAGCAGATATGGCTGAGCATCTGCATCAGGAGATACTTCAATCTCAAATTCAATTGTTTTCTTTTCTCCCGCCTTTAGGAATGATATAACTTTCTGATTTGTTCCTGAAACAGTACTTAAAGCTTTATCATCAACATCACTTAGACCCAAAGATACAACCATATTACTTAAAGTTACTGAGTTTGGATTTGTAATATCAAATGTTAATTTGCCAATTTCTCCTGCTTTTACTGTTCCAATCTGGAAATTGCTTACTTCCAAAGAAGGATTCTGATCCTGAACTGAAAGATCAAATTCATAATTATAAGTTCCTTGAGCTGTTGTTACTTCAAAGCTTACTGGGTTTTCTCCAAGTGGAGTGTCTGGTGCAACTTCAATTAGAAATTTTGCAATTACATAACTGTTTGAGCCAGTAAGTGAAGAGTATGCAGGAATAACTCCAATATCTTTTTTTATTTGTTTTCCTTGTGCAATTTTGAAGTTTTCATTTTCAATAAATCTTATTGTTGCATCATTTATTGATGTGTCTCCACTGTTTGAAACTTTTACATTTAATTCAACAAAGTTTCCTGGCGATACAGGATCTGGATTCTGGTTTGCCAGCACTACATTCAATTCTCCTATGGAGTATGCTGAGGATACTCCCAAAATAATTGTCAGGAGACTTAATAGGAATATTTTAAATATTTTCATTTTTCTCTTTTATAAAATGTGATTATTTGGTTTGTCATCAACCACTTTACCATCTATCAAAGTGATAATTCTGTGGGCATAATGTGATAGTTTATCATCATGTGTTACCAAAATGATTGTTTTTCCTTCTTTATGGAGCCGTTTTAAGCTTTCCATAACTGTGATACCTGTTTTGGAATCTAAATTTCCAGTTGGTTCATCAGCCAGGATTATTTCGGGTTCGTTAGCAAGCGCTCTAGCAATAGCCACCCTTTGCTGCTGACCTCCTGAGAGCTCAGAAGGTTTGTTTATGAGTCTCTCTCCCATATCAAGTTTTTCTAAAAGTTCTTGAGCTTTTTTTGATCTTTCTTCTTTTGAGATTCCCTGAAATATCATTGGAAGTTCAACGTTTTCCTGTGAAGATAAGGTTTTTATTAAGTTGAATTTTTGGAAGATATATCCAATTTTCTTTCCTCTGATTATTGCCAATTGTGATTCTGAAAGGTTTGACACTCTATGACCATCAAGCACAACATCTCCTTGTGAGGGAGTATCTAAACAACCTATCTGGTTTACAGCAGTTGTTTTTCCCGAACCTGATTTTCCAACTATTGCTACAAATTCTCCCTTTTTTACTTTAAATGAGAGACCTTTTAGTGCATGGACAGTATTATCTCCCAAGTAATATGTTTTCCAAACGTTTTCAAGTTCAATTGCTGTTTTGTGTTTTTGATTTTGTGCCATTTTATTTCATATGCATTGATTTTATCTTATTTCTAAAATCCAGAAGTGATTTTATTAGAAATTGTGCATCTTCTATGGAAAAGAGCGAAGTTTTTTGAGAAGAATGAAATTCAAATACCTCTTCAAGTTTTTTTTCACCAATTTTAGTAATACTAACAAGTTTCTCTCTTTTATTTAAAGGATTGTCAGTTCTTTTTATCAAACCTTTTTCCTCCATACGAGTAATTAATGTGGAAATGTTTGCTTTTGATGAATAAACCCAATTTGAAAGTTCATTTTGTGTTAATGAATCCTTGTTGCAAAAGTATAAGGTTTCAAGTATGGATTGTTGTGCTATGCTTAAATCAAAGTGTTTTAAGAATTCGTTGAATATGTCTTCAACTAGTTTTCCAGATCTTAGTATGGATATCATTGCTTGGTCATCAAGATCAATATCTTTGCATTTTAATATTCCGTTGTCAAGTATGTCGTCCCAATTCTTAAAGTTCTGATTCCATACAGAAGAATCCTTAATATTTCTAACTTGATTATTGTTCATAAGTTAATAGTTAATATGTTAACTAACTATATAAAAGTATGTTGTAACTAAGTAGTGTTTGAGTTAAAAAAATAATTAGTCAAAATTATTTTGATTTTTGCTATGGGATTTCTTCACATAAAACACAATTCCCAATATAATTGTCAGAATCACCATAAAGCTTATTACAATTAGCAATGTAGGTAAAGAACTAGAGTTCTTAACGCTTTGAGCAATTTCTCCCATATCATCAGCCATGGTAGTCTCCATCAAATTAAGTTCCTTCAGTTCTTCATGCGAGTTCTGGTCAATCTCTTCCAAAGTATAGTAATATTTCCCATCAACCTCATCACTTAGTCTTGCCAAATATTCAGCCTCTGTTGTATCATCAACCACAATGAAACTCTCATCCTCTGCCTTCTCATCCAAATAGAAAATCTCATTGTAACTTCCCTCTAACTTTGTCTTGTAAGTTCTTTTATCAAATTTCTCCAAAACCAACTTCTTTGCATTCATAAACATATTTTGAATTTCATTATTCTGAGGAGAACAGCTTCTTTCCTGAATTTCATTACCCTTACAGCCATTTAAGTCAGTTTTTGTTCTAGTTTGTTTGAAATTGTTACAGTTAGACCAAGAGGAGTATTGATAACTGGGTTCACAAGTTGGAGGAATATATATTGAAGAACTTCCACCACTAGAAGAGGAACTGCTGGAAGAGGAACCAGAACTGCTTGATGAAGAAGATGTTGAAGAACTACTACTAGAACTTGAACTGCTACTCTGTTCATTAGAAGTATCGTTATTATTGGTTGAACTATTTTGATTTGAGCCATACTCAATCTCAGTCAGCCACATAACAGTAGGATAACCAATATAACCCATATTGGCTGGTTGATAAAATCTTATTCTGTCTGTTGTAATCTCATTAAAAGAAACACTTGAATTAGAAACGGACACTCCATTCAACATTGAATCAATCAAAACATATGAACTTCCATCCCAGTATTCAACATTAACCTGCTGTGAACTCATATAGTGATTTCTATTACTTCCACTGCTAAGAGTGTTGTTTGCCCAGTAAATTGTAGCATAATTCAAGGAAGTTGACTCATTGAAATTGATAACAACCCAATGAGCCTCTGTTGCAGAACTTCCTGAGGCCCAAGTGCCACTCTGAACACTATCAGCAGAAATAACATCATCATCAATTACTAAGGTTGAATAACCAGAGTATGTTGAATCAACTTCAACTGAATTTGATGAATTCTGAGTTGGTTGACAAACCAAATCAGATCCATCACAGTCCTCATCAATGCCATTGCCACATATCTCAGTTGTTGCCAGGGTGTCTTGAATGCAAGAACCCCAGGCATTGTTTGTACAAGTCTGGGTTCCGGCTGAACAAATCCCTAAGTTTGAAGTTGAACAAGATTGAGTTTGCCCGTTTGAGCAAACGGGAGGAGGGTTAGTTCCTCCGGAACTTGAAGGAACTCCATTCCATACTTCAAATTTATCCAAATCAATTCCCATTGGAAAGTCAGGAACCATGGCAGACCAGTTTGTAAATAATTCTCCAATTCTAAATCCATCACCAAAATCAGGAACAGTTATAATTTGTGAATAGCCAGTGCCTTGCATGTCCCAATCATCAATCCAGAAAGTGACTCGAACATTCCCTGGTTGGTTATTTGTATTTAATAATTCCACTTTCATTGCAATTGAGTGCCAATTACCATCTTTTATATTAATTCCAGTTTGAAAGTAATTACTAGCATAAGTGCTAGGATCGTAGATGTTCCACCTAGGATCATTAGGAGTTGCACTATCACCATCAAATCTTAGTTTCAAAAGAGCTCCGGCACCATCGCCATTACCTCCATTTCCTGTTATTCGAATGAATTTCAAACCTCCGCCTCCATCAACAGCATCATTTGCAATACTCCAATCTCCAGTGGTTCGAAAATTAAATCTGACAACCATTGTATCAGAAGTTATGGTATTGACAAATTCATTTCTGTCTTGAGAGCCCAAAGGGTATGTGAAATCATTTCCAAATTGAAGGTAGTTGTTTGGATAAGTTGCATCTTGGGAAAGACAAGGGTCAGGACCTGGACGGAATTGAAGATGCAAGTAATTAGTCTGATCAGATGCAGTTCTGCCCTCACAGTTTGAGATGATTTGTGTTCCGCTTATGTGATGATTCCAATATGTTTCATACCCAGAACCAAATGGGTAGTTTTCTGCTGGAGCATAAAGACCACTCTGACCTGTTAACATCTCAAAACTTTGATTAATTACTATTGTTGCATTATTTGAAACAGGAGGTTGGCAAACCAAATCTGTACCGTCACAGTCCTCATCAATGCCATTGCCACATATCTCAGTTGTTGCCAGGGTGTCTTGGATACAGGTACCCCAGGCATTGTTTGTACAAGTTTGGGTTCCGGTTGAACAGATCCCTAAGTTTGAGGTTGAACAAGACTGAGTTTGACCTAAGGAACAAACCGGAGGAGTTTGGCCTGCATCATCTGGCAAACCATTCCAAACTTCCACTTTATCAATGTCAATTCCCATAGGAAAATCCGGGTAATTAGCAGACCAATTAGCAAACAACTCAATTAAATTAAAACCACCTCCAAAGTCTGGAGACACTATGTTTTCAGTTATTCCCTCTCCTTGCATGTTCCAATCATCAACCCAGAAAGTTACAGTTAGATTCCCTTGATCATCATTTCTAGTAACTTTAAAAACTACAGAATGCCACTCTCCATCCTGAACATCAATATTCACCGTATGAGGGTTATTGATATCTGTCCAAGATGTTCCTGAAGGATCAAATAGTTTCCATTCAGAATCTGTGTCATCCCCATCATTATTTAATTTCAAAAGTGCAGCTGCAGGATCTCCTGTTCCTCCTGTTCCAAATACTCTAATGAATTTTAAACCTCCTCCGGCATCAGTTGGATTGTTTGATGTCCAATCTCCTGTTGTTCTGAAATAAAATCTCACAACCATAGTGTCTGAAGTTATGACATCTTGTAAATTTACTCTATTTTGTGTACCTTGGGGATAGAGATAATCCTCACCAATATTTGAATGTGAATTAACTGATGTTGGAGTAGTGCCCAAACAAGGATCTGTTGCTCCAGTATAAAATTGTAAGTGCCAATAATAAGAACCCTCATAGGCACCTAAACCTCCACATTGACTAAGAATGCTTGTTCCTGCATCATGAGTTTCCCAAAAACTTAAATAATTTGTTCCAAATAAATAATTATCTGCAGGAGCCATCAATCCCGATTGATTATTAAATCCTTCAAAACCTGACTCTATAACAAGTTCTGCAAAAATCAAGTTTACATTAAATAAAATTAATGTTACTAGAACTATTTTTTTAAAAATTGAATTTGATATCATAATTAAATTAAATTTTTAAGTTAATAGTTTAAAAAAATTTGTAATAATTAAAAGTGAATTCAATTACTGTATACACACCTAAATCCACTTCTAGAATCTCCTCCAAATGAACTAAGTTGCATATCAACAGTATAAATTCCTGAATTATCTATTCCATACAAATAACTTCCTCCCCTAGTCATATATGTTAAAATTGGATTAGTGTCTCCTTCAATTCTCCCAATACCATTATTAGCATTATAATTGCCCAAAGGACCTATCTCAAATTTTTTATTTATAGTATTCGTTTTGTTATAAGGATATTGATAAGGACATTCAGAGTTTCCATCATTTCCATAGAAACTATAAATAATACTATTACCACAAATATCTCCATTAAGAATGTCCCCTGTTTCATTTGCATCAACCCACTCTTCAAGATTTCCTGCAAAATCCCAAATCACTTCTCCATTGGATAAATAATGTGTTCTTCTTTGATTTGGCCCAACTGAACTTGAATTTCCAGTACTATAATATCCATCATTGTCATTTAAAGATGCATTTAATCTTGAAGATGGAGAATCATCAGTATGTCCCTTAAAAACAAATCCACTTCCAATTTGAGATGAATTCCAATTAAAGCTATTTGTTTCAATCTGTCTTGCAATAGTCATCCACTCACGATTAGTAATTAAATGATAACCTGTTCCCAAAGCACTACAGTTATTTAAAGATTCAGTAAAATTAATCCAAGATGAAGGCTGAGAGCTAGCAGATGAATTTGCAATACCACTATATGCATCACCCTCATATTTCATCACACAAAAGTCATCCAATCCAAAATATGTACTTCCTGGAACATATATCCATGAACCGCCAGATAAGGAAGAGCAATCTAATACATTCAAATCAATATTGAATGTTTCACTTAAAATTCTATCATCTGAAACAAGAACAAATTCTTGAATAGTCTGAGTTAAGTTACTTAAACAATTACCAACACTAATTTCATTCAAACCTTCAACCAAATCCAAAGTTCCACTATAACAAACATCATTACCTATTTTGATAGTATTTATTGATAGAGTGCCATCAGAATAAACATACATTGTTCCTTTAATAACATTCTTTATATCCAAACTGTCAAAATTTCCCCTAGAATCAGCTTCTGCAAACAAATTAGAAGAAAATCCAATAAACCATTGTTGAAATGCAACAACAGAGACAACTGTAACAACTAAAAGTAAAGCTATGGCAACAACAGGATGAACTGCTTTTTTATTCATAACATCAAATTAATAAAACAACTTATAAATATTTGTAATTTCTTGAAGTTAAAAATAATGTATTGACATAAAAAATTATGATAATTTATTGAGTTTGGATAAATCTTTTGAAAGTGAAATAGTATTCAAAGAAATCTCATGAATTTCACCATTTATTGCTACAAGACTCTTGAATTTACATTCAAAACTCTTCATTAATTTTTCAATATCTTTTCGTATGTATTGCAATTGTATGCAATGAGGAGATTTGTCCATAGATATGAAGATCAATTCCTCTACTTGTTGAGTCTCAATCACTGAGGCAATTTTATGAGCAATCATATTCATATGAGTTGACTCTAAACATACAAAAAATATGTTTTGTGAGATCTCCCTTACTTTTTCAAAAGCTCTTGGATCCATTGCAGGCATGCAAGTAGCACAAATTACAACTTTTCCTTTAAGTTCAAATACATTTGATGTAAGAAGATCTTTCATATAAAAAAATAATTATTTATAGGATTTAACGTTGTGCCTTTTTAGCACTTCAAGCAAGTTTTTAATAGCAACATGAACGTCCTTGTCGGATTTTGTTCCTGTACATACAATCTTCCCGTTTCCAAAGATTAGAAATGTTGCTCCTGTCTCATCGTTAATCTTGAATACAAGTCCTGGAAATTGCTCAGGTTCGTATTCTACATTTGTTAGTTTGATTGCGATTTCGTTCAAGTCCAGTCTCATATCAATGTCTGAGGATGCAACAACATTTTCAACTCTGATTTTTGGCTTGATCTTAATTTCAATATCAACCTTTTTCATATATTCTATCAATCTTTCTAAAGCGTATTCAGCTTCTTCAAGTGACTTTGTTCCTGTACATACAACTTTTCCTGAGGAGAAAATCAAGAATGATGCTTTAGGTTCTCTGATTTTCATAATCAGTCCTGGGAACTGCTCTGGATTGTATTCAGTGTTTGGTAAATCCATAATTAGTCTTTCCAGAGGAATCTTATGTTCAAGTGATGTTGAAATCACAATGTTTACTATTTTTGTATTTGCTTGAGCCATTTTTATTACCTTTTTTATAGTCTGTCCATTAGTTCAAGAACAACGTCTCCAACCTGAGGAAGAGCTTTTAATTTTTCTTCTAGTTCTTCTGAACCATATGTTTCATCCAACTGAAGTTTGATTTTACAAGCCTGAAGTCCAAATCCAACATTGTGGGCATTTATTTCCAGAACTTTAACTGTGTCGTTATAATTCTCTACAGTTTCCTTTGTTACTTTCTCCAATTCGGAGTACTCCACCTCACCATCTTCTGGCATTACTCTGTATACTAATATCATATCAGCCATTGTTATTTATAAATGATTTATAAATGTAGATTTATAAAGGTATCGTTTTTATTGCTTAGTGGAATATGATGTTTAAAAGTAAAAGATTTTATAATATCATATGAAGAAGAATATCTTTTCATTGATTTTACTTAGTATTTTTACTATAATATGGATTTTTCTTGCAATTAACCCATCATATAGAACCCCTTGGATTGTAGAGAATGTTATATTAATTGTCTTTCTAGCAATTCTTATTTTATCTTACAGAAAATTCCAGTTTTCAAATATTTCATATTTTATGATTTTTATTTTTGCAATACTTCAGACAATAGGAGCTCATTATACATATGCAGAGGTTCCTATTGGCTTCTGGCTTCAGAATATGTTTGATTTTAGTAGAAACCATTATGACAGGATTGCTCATTTCTGCTTTGGATTTTTATTGGCATATCCATTTAGGGAGTTTATGAATAGAACATCAGAACTTAGAACAAGATTTTGGACATATTATTTCCCAGTTGAAATGGCTTTTGCATCAGGAGCAGTTTATGAGATAATTGAATGGCTATTTGCTGTTTTTTCTGGAGACCAAAATCTAGGAGATCAATTTTTAGGACATCAGGGAGACATATGGGATGCACAAATAGATATGTTTTTAGCAGGAATTGGTGCTATGATTGCAATGGGAATAACTTATATTTGTAATTGTTTTAAGAAGAAAAAGTAATTTTAATTTAATTTTTTTAATGTTTCTTTTAAAAGACAGAAATCTTTTAGATATTGTATTTTATTTTTTTTACAAAATGATTCACATTTTGAATCGTAAGAACCTGGCTGGAACCAAACTTTTTTTATACCTAATTGTTTTACTATCTCAAGGACTTGCAGGGTTATTTTTGGAGGAACAACAAAGTCAACAACATCTATGGTTTTTTTGATTTGATTTAGAGATTCATAGACTTTTATCCCCAAGATTTCAGATTCATTAGGATTAATTGGCATTGCTTTGAAATTTACTTGTTTTAGAGCTTCTAGTATCTTATATCCGTATTTGTCTTGGTTGCTTGATGCTCCAACTATTGCATAGGTGTAATCTTTGCTAAAAAAGTTCTGTATATTTATCATAAATATGAAATTGTGAATAAGATTTATAAGATTTATTCTATAAGAGGTTCAAAATCTTTATCTGAAGCCAAAATTTTCTCCCAGCTAGCAATTAATTCTTCTTGAGCAGATAATTCCTTTTTACTAATATATATCGGTTTAGTAAAATCTAATCTTTCAATAGGAACTTCTGAATCCCCATAATTTATTGATTCATTTTCATTGTCAAAACGTTCCAAATAATCTCCGATAGTATTTCCAAATAAAAATGTTGATAATGAAACATTATGACCTGAAATATTTACATAATTTCCATCTGTAAAATAACCCTCAGATTCATGAATTATTTGAACCATCACAGATAATATATTATTTGATCTTTTTCTAATTTCAAATAGCTCTTTTGGAGATGCTTTGTGTAAGATATAATCTTTAAATTCATCATATTGCTCAGAATACCTAATAAGATGTTGATTTTTAACTTCAGAATCAAATATTTCTACTAATTTTTCTCTTGAAAAATACTCTGGATAAAAATATTCTAATTCTAAAGATGTTCTCATCTCAAGATCTAACATACAATCAAGAATGATTATCCAGTTTATAATTATTTCTATTTTGGGATAAAAAATGGTAAAAATTTTCAAAAAAATCCTAAAATTTATCCCAAAAAATAAAAAAGTTGAAAATTATTGAGAGAAAATAGATTCACGAGTCATACCATTTCCCAAATATGAAGAATTGGGAGTTAAAGTTTTGATAAAATACCAATGAACATTTTCCAAAACAGTTAAATTTCTTAAAAGAGAATCTTTAAAAACATCATCAACTTCTCCATCAACTTCTTCTATCAGAGGATATCTTGAAGTTCCCTCTAAATTAAAAGAATACAATTTAGGATAAACTCTTACTATTCTTCCTTCCTTACTATCTTTTTCACCAACAATTGTCAAAATTCTTGAATTAATTGATTTCTCTAAAAATCTGATTTTTTTATAATTTACAGAACCTAAATAAGGAGTTATTCCTTTGATAAGAGCAGTTATTTGCGGATTATCTATTTCAAATCTAGAAATTTCACCAAATTCAGGTTTATGACTAATTCCCACAGGTTGTCCTGGATATGAACATCTAATTTTCAAATTTCCATTATCTAACATAAGAATTGCTAATAGATTAGACTTTAAAAATATTATCAATAATTGAAATTAGTAATTTTCGAGGTTTTTAACAAGATTTGGAATACTTTTTTTAATATAATCAACAACCCCAACTACAAACTCACTTAAAGATGTGTCAAAAGCAAATTCAACATCGTCCATTAAATCATCTTGCTTTGAATATGCTATTTCATTGAATAAATAAGCTTTTTTGTCAAAATTCTCTTCTACAAACTGCTTGTGTTTTTTTGTCATGCAAATTATGATGTCAAATTTATCTATAAAGGTCTGACTTAATTTTTTGTTTTTGTAATCTTCAATTACAATTCCATATTGATTTAGTCTATCAATAGTCCAAGAATATGGAGATTCGAAAGGATGAGCAACAGTTCCTGCACTATCTATTTCATAGCCTTGCAAATTGTTTTCTTCTAAGTATTTTTTCATCAAATGATGAGCAGAGAGAGAACGAAATACATTTTGAGTGCATACGAAAAGTACTTTTTTCATTTTTAGAAATAGTAAAGAGATTATCCTTTTATCAAAACTCTTTTCTCAAAAGCAAGAATCTGTTTTTCAACTTGAAGCAGTTCTGGGTCTGTCTGAACATCTTTTACATATACTGCTTCAATCTTACTTATGTAGTTTTCAATTAATGAAACGTCTGATTTGTTTGCAATCAAAGAAAATTTAGGCAGTGAATTGTAACAAGTTTTAAGGAAATTTTCTTTTAGATTGGCAGGAACATTACTGATATTTAGGAAGTAATCAACATCTTGAGCAGGATCAATGAGGAAATATTCTTCCAAAGAATCAATAAGCAAATAACAATTTTTTACATCTGGAGAGTTGCTTGCAATAGGGAGAACATACTTGAGATTCTTGTTTCCCATGTTACTTTTATCTGTTACTAGCAAATAGATTTCTCCTCCTTGAACTTCTGAGATTGAATTCATATCAGCAAAATGATAGCTTGAAGGAACTGATGGGGGGGAGAGAATTTTTGTTGCAAGAATACCTTCATATTTTGATACATCTTGAGGTATTTGTATCTGTGGTTGAAGTGTAGGTTGAGGCATCATAGATTGTGCTGGCTGCTCTAATGAAGGTTGAGTTGACTGCTGAGGTTCATTGGAATACTTTTCAAGATCAGCAAATGGATCGTTTGATGTAGGTTGAACATCCTGTGATTTTACATTATCCATCACAAGTTCACTTTTGGAAAAATCTCCAAAGGAGTCTAATGGTTTTTGAGTAGGAGCTTCAGGTGGCTGGGCTGGCTGCTGAGGTTCTGCCTTTTCCTGTGGAGAAGGAGCATTCATAACGCTATCTGCAAGCATTGCAATAGCACTTTTTTTACCCTGAGAAGGTGTTGAATTTGATGGCCAATTCATATTACTATTTCCTCTTTGATTAGATGTTGACGCATTAGGAGAGGAGATTATTCCTTGCGCTAAATTTTCCACCTCAGGATTAAACGGTTCCTTTGTCTGAGGTGTGCTTAAATCAATGTTTTTAAGCTTTTCAAGGAATTCATCTTTTTCCTTTTTACCATCATCAATAATATTAGAAAATGGATTTGCAGCTGATCTTGAAGTAAATGCTCCTTCTATTGAAAAATTCTCAAGATCAATGCTTACCTCAAGTGACTTTTGAAGAGGATTTTTGTAAAATAGTATATCAATGTCAAGAGCCTGACCCAATTTATCAAGAACTACTGCGTAAAAATTACTATTGAAAATCAGTCCGTCAATTTGTGATAAAATCGAAAGATCCTGAAGAAGCTGCTCAATTTCCTGATCATTTCTGATTATCAAGTATTTAGGATTTGGCAGCTCATCTTCAAGATTATCCCTAAGAGTTATAAGAGACACTTTATTGTAGTTTTTTGATGATTTGTTTATTACAAATCCGTCATCTGAATTAGTGTAAATTGAGTTTTCAAGAAGGGAAAGATTTAATATTCTTAGATGTCCTTTTTTATCAAGATACATTTCAATTACTGCATCATTTATGTTTTTTGTATTGTTGTTTATTAAAACAAGATCTTCATTTGTCAAAATCTTTTCCTGAGGATTGATTTCCTGAATGGCAAGTTTTGCATGATCCCTTAGAACTGCTGTAGTTTGGGAGTTTTCAAAAAACTTGAAGTCCTCTCCAATTGAAAAATAAAATTCATTACCTGGAATGTAATCCATAGGTTTTGATTTTGAGAATCCAAATGCTGAGGATAAAAGCAATGAACTTCCCTCCTTTTTTAGAGTGATGCTTTTGTATATCTCTTCAGTTTCGTAAATCTCAATTTGAAAGTTTTCCAATTTGTTAAGTCTGTAAAGGTTCCCACTAAATTCCAAGTATTCTTTTATCAATGATCTTATTGCACTAAGAATTGCTCCTTTTTCCTGATAGTAATGAGATAAAGAAAAATTGTCAGTTCTAAGTGTTACTGTGAATTTTGCATTCGAGACAGTACTCATAAAGTTGTAGTCCTTTAGCTGAACATCCATAACTCCATCAGATATTTTTTTAATTGAATCCTGTATCTGTTTGTAGAGTTCATTTTTTAAAAGAGAATCAAAGACATCTGTCTCTTTTGCCTGCTTTAAGATATCAAAATAGTGCTCTGAATCTCCCGCCTGAAGATTTGAGAAAAGTTCTCGTATTTTATTGTCTTCAAATGATGTAAGAATTATTTCTTTTGTAAGAATTACTTTTTTTATATTTGAAAATTGCTTATTTAGATTGTAGTAGATTACTGATGATTCATTTCCCAATACTACCATGTTGTTGTCCATAAATGATTATGACAAAATTTGTCTTTTTAAATATTTGTAGTCTAGGAAAGGAGTATTATAGAATTTGTTTTATTCAAAGAAATTACCAAGTTCAATTTTATATTCTTTGTTTCTATTAAGTTTCCAATGTTTTGGAAAGGACTGAGCGTATAGTGGCCAAAGAAATCTATTATCCATTAAAACCACCGCTCCCTTGTCTGTTTCTGTTCTTATACATCTTCCGGCTGCCTGAATGATCTTTGACATTGCAGGGTAAATGTAACCATATAATTGGCCTTTTTTGAACTTCTTATCGAAATGTGCAATAACTGCATTTGTGTAGAGATCAGGAACTCCAAGAGGAAGACCAACAACTACAACCATTTCTAGGGCCTCGTTTGGCAAGTCTAATCCTTCAGCAAAGGAACCTGAAGTTATTGCAAAGAGAACTTTGGATTTTCCTGTAAAGTCTGCCTTTTTGAATTCATCAACATATTTTTCCTTGTCCTCTTTTGTCATGTACCTTTGCTCTTTTAATATTTTTCTGTGGAGAATTGTTATTGGCAAATTGGCAAGTATCTTGTCCATGAAATCATAGCTTGGAAAGAAGATTATTGCATTTTTATCTTGTGCTGTGATTAGAAGTGATTGGGTATGGTCTGCAATTTTTTTGTACATTTGAGGAGATCTTGCAGAATATTTTGATGTTACATCATCAAGCACTAAAGTTAATTGTTGCTTTGAAGAAAAAGGAGAATCTAATTCAAGAAGTTCAACATTTTCAATTCCTAAAATATCCTTGTACATCTGAATTGGACTTAAAGTTCCTGACATGAGAACTGAAGAGTATGTATGGTTTAAAACTTTGGATGCAATTTCTGATGGGTCAATGCAACTAATTTTTAGAGATAGAGTTGTCTTATCTGTTTTAATATCTTTTTGAAGTTGTCTTAGGTAGCTTTCCTCATCCATCTCAAGCCAGGTATTTATGAAGTTTGCAACTCTACCAACATACGAGATTACTCTTTCTTCCTTTACCAAAGCTTCAACTTTGTACAGCTCTTCTAAGATATCTCCTAATTTTGTTCCGTTAACGAATTTTGACATAAGTACATCAACAAATTCTTTTTTTGAAATAAGATAGTCTTTTTTTTCTCCAAGAAGTTTGTCAAAGTATATATCTTCTATAGCTTGTTTTATGTTTGATATGTATGTGTCATATTTGGTTTCCTTTATGAAATCTGAGAGTTCTTTTAGAGCATTTTTTATCATTTCAGTTGAAAGTGTGTAAGTATGAGCATTTCTTATCCTATCTGGCAAATTGTGAGCCTCATCAACTATTAATATGCTCTCATCAAGTGTTCTGCCTATTTTTCCCAAAAAGTTTTCTCTTATACCTTCTGAAAACATATAATTGAAATCACAAATTACAACATCAGCTTGGAATGCTTTTTTTCCTGCAAGTTCATAAGGGCAAAAATTATTTGAACCTGCAAGCTGAGTGAATCCTTCAACAGACATAAATGAGCTTGAGGTCTCATCAATTATTGCCTTGATTTGTTCTTCATAATCATCGTTTTTTGTATTTTTGAAGAATTTACATCTTCCAGTTTCTTTCATTTTTTTACAAAAATCATTGAAATCTTGAGGTGGATATAAATCTCTTTCTGGATGAGTACACATCGAACGTTTTCCAATGAATGCCATATAATTAATTGGCTGTTTTGATTTTGTGTTTATGTCCTTGATTGTTTTAATTGCCTGATTTGCCTGAGTTTGCCTTGATGTTAAATAAATTATTGTATAGTTTTTTTCTTTTGCTATTTTTAGAGCTGGTGCTAGGCCAGATATAGTTTTTCCAAGCCCTGTTGGAGCTGATACCATAATGTTTTTACAGGCAAGAATGTTTTCGTAGACTTTTTTAATGAAAATGTCCTGTTGATCTCTTACAACAGAATAAGGAAAGTTGATTTCTTTGAAAAAGTCGTCCATATTTAGTTAGTAGGTTGAGGACTTTATAAGAGTTTTGTGGGTGTGGATTATTTGTTAGGATTTGGAAGAGATAATCTTATTCTCATTCGATATGAATTTAACCAAGACCATTGATAATCAGAAGGATGAAATACATTTGTAAGAAATCTCTCAATTGGTAATAGACTCTCAGGAGTTCCAAAATCAAAATTCGGTTCAAAGCTTTCAGGATTATTTATTATTTCTGCAATAATATTTTTAGTATCATTTAACCATTTAATCTGAAAAATGAGATTTGAATCACTAGTATTTAATGTTTCTACCGATTGTTGAACTCTAAACTCCAATGCTTTTTTATATAAGATTCCAACTTCTTTTAGATTTCCATAGTCAAAGAATTTATTTAAAGAAACAGATTCTCTTAGATGATGTGCAGATTTTATATAAAGATTTGATATTATCATTGAATTGAATTTATTCTGATTTGCATTTTCTTTCAAGATAGTTATCAACATTTTATAATAAACATTATGAGCAAATACTAATTTTGAGGGTTCTATTTCTGTAATCTTTGAATATATTTGGGATTGAAATAAACTTTCCAAATCAAAGACTTTTTTTATTGAATCTTCTTTAGAAAGATAACTTTTTGCAATTTCAATTGATGGATCGTAGTTCATTATAAGTTTTTGTTATGATCAATTCTATATAAATATTTTGTGTGAATTTGAACAAATTTTATTAATAATATTTTCGATGTCCCCATTTGTATAATACAAAGAATTTAATTGTAAGTTAAAATGAAGTGTTAGGGAGTGAAAACTTATTGGAAAGTGCTCTGACTATTGCTCAAGAAGCCAGAAACTCACTAGGAGATTTCTGCATAAGGGAGTGCAAAGCGCAATGTTGTCAAAGAGGACAGCTGCTTTTGATGACTGATAATGAAGTAAAAGCCATTGTTGGTTCTAAAAAAAATGATTATCTGAAATGTGGGATTCTTACTCCTTCAAGAAATGGATTTTTTACATATAATAGTGAAATTAAAACTTGCAAGAATTTGAAGAAGGATTTTACGTGTAAGATACATCTGAACACATCAAGACCACTAGTTTGCAGAGACTATCCTGTGTTTTTAGTAAAAGATTATGTGATGTTTGGAAAGACTTGTCCTGCTGTTGAAAAAGGAATGATGAAGCCTTTTGCTCAAAGGTTTAAGAAAATAGGAGTTAAGGTTATTTAAATTCTAATTGAACCAAATCCAGAGATTCTCCATTTGTTACCTTCGAATCTTTTGAAGATAACTGCTCTATCGCCATTAAATGCCATTACTGGTCTTTTTAGTTTTACTGTTGCAGTTTGTGGATTTACTTTTGTTACAACACCAACTGTTGTCAATGAGTTTACAATGAGCATTAAAGGTTCTGTCTGAATGATTGGCTTTACATCTAATTCTCCAGAGGATGTGATTATTTTGTCAAATAAGGAAATGTCGAATGTAAGCTCAGTTACTGGTTCTGGCAGAGTTCCTTTCAATCCTGCAATTTGTCCTACTAGTGAATCTGTTTTTGTTACAGTTGGATCAAGCTGAGTCATGATAGCTACACTTCCTCCTGGAATTGCCTCATCTAATTTGTCTTTGTCAGACATTAATCCTTCAACTTTAGCCTCAATTGGAACATATGTTACTTTTCCTTCTCTTGTTACTGCAAGTCCTGGCTTGATTTCTATTTCCTGACCAACTTTTAGAGTTCCATCTTTTAGGGAACCACCAAGAACTCCTCCTTTCATGTCAAGGTAGTTTTCTCCAGGTTTGTTGATATCAAAAGATCTTACAATGTACATATGAGGATCCTTGTCAAGTTGTCTTTGAGGTTCATCAAAGGTTTTAGTAATGTATTCTAATAATGATGATAGGTTTGCCCCATGCTGTGCTGAAAGAGGAATAATAGGTGAATCTTGCGCTACAGTTCCCTTAAGGAATGCTTTTATCTGCTTAAAGTTCTCAATTGCCTCTTCTTTTGTTACAAGATCAATTTTGTTCTGAATTACGATGATGTTTTTAATTCCAGATATTTCAAGAGTTTTAAGGTGTTCAACTGTTTGGGGCTGAGGGCATTTTTCGTTTGCCGCAATCAACAATAAAGCGCAATCCATAACTGCAGCTCCTGATATCATTGTTGCCATAAATGATTCGTGACCTGGCGCGTCCACAATAGAGAATTTTCTAAGAGGTTCAAGGTTTCCTTCTTTTTTTACAGAATAATGGGAACCATCTGAGTAGACTGTAAAGTTTGTGTAACCCAGTTTGATAGTGATTCCTCTTTTTTTTTCTTCTGAGTGTGTGTCTGTCCACTTTCCAGATAGAAGTTTTGTCAAAGTTGTTTTTCCGTGGTCTACATGACCCACAAGTCCTAAATTCACTGTTGGTTGGATTGGGAGCGCTTTTGTCATAGTAGAAATGAATTGGTTGGTTTATATAAAGGTTATGTAGTGGAATTAGAGTTTAATCTTTCCTTCTTTTCCACTAACGATGTTCTTTAGTGTGTATTTGCCTTCTTCTATGTCTTTCTTTCCTAAGATTGCAATGTTGTCGCATCCCAAATACTGAGCATAGTCGAATGCCTTTTTTAGTTTGTAACCATAGTAAACTTCAGTTCTGAAGTCTTTTCTTAGTGTCTGAGCCAGTGTCTGAGCCTGAATTGCAAACTCTGCCTCTAATGGCACAACTAGTATTTGTGTAAGTCCTTCTTTTTCTGAGCCGTCTTTTAGGCATGCCATAATTGGAACAAGTCCAAAGCTTACTCCTACTGCAGGTATTTCTTCATTAGAGGATGCATACTCGCCAATTACCTTATCATATCTTCCTCCTGACCCAAGAGATGATGTGATTTTCTCTTTTTTGTCATAGCTTTCCCAGATGTTTCCTGTGTAGATGTCAAGCCCTCTTGACATTGAGAAGTTGATTCTGAATTCAACTTTGAATTCTTTTAACATTGCAGTTAGTTTCTTCAACTCTTCAATACCTTCTTTTAGCAAGTCATCATTTGTTAATTTCTCAATTGCCTTGAAGTCTTTTGCCGATAAGGTTTCAATTGCTGCTTTTGCCTTTTTAATATCAAATCCTTTTTCTTTAATCTCATCTAAAACTCCTTTTTCTCCAATTTTCTTTAGCTTGTCAATAGAGAGAATAATTGAGGATAAGTCTTTTTGCTTGAAACCTTCTTGCAGAAGTGCTCCTCTAAGAATTTTGTTGTTGTTTATCTCAAGAATGGGAGTTATTCCAAGCTCCTTGTAAGTGTTGTAGAACATTGTTAGAAGTTCAGCTTCTATTTCAACTCCAGAGGTTCCAATCACATCACCATCACACTGAATGAATTCTCTTGCCCTTCCAGTCTTAATAGGACCATCCCTGAATACTTTTCCAATCTGATATCTCCTAAATGGTTTTTTTAATTTCTTGTTGTTTGCTGCAACATATCTTGAAAGAGGAGTTGTAAGGTCATATCTTAGACCTAGTTTTCTTTTCCCTCTGTCTGATAATTTGAATATCTCTTCAACAATTTCTGCATTCTTGTCATATTTGAGAGTCAGAGTCTCAAAATACTCAACAATTGGAGTGTCAAGCGGTCTGAAACCATAGCTCTCAAAATTTGCTCTAATAATGTCTAAAATTGCGTTAATTCTTATTTGATCTTTAGGTTCACTATCTTGTGTTCCTTTTAGTACTTCGAATCTCATATTTAATTAATATTTAAAAATACTTATAAATGTTATTGAATGTAGTATAAATATATGACTGAAGAATTAATTCCTGCAATCTTGTCTGAAAAAGCTTTGAGTTATGGCTGGAATTCTATAGAAGATGAGAAGGCATTTATGTATTTTCAAAATAAAAAATGAAACAACTCTCATCAATGGATTTGTATTTTTTGACAAAAGAGTTCAAAGTTTTGGAGAATCAGAGAGTTGATACTTTTTATTTTGAAAATGATACGTTCTACTTGAGAGTATATGTTAGCGGAAAAGGACATTTGCTTTTAACTTCAAAAATTGGAAAGTACATATTTTTAGGTGATGAGAAGGAAGAGAGTGGTACTCCATCATCATTTGTTTCTCATTTGAGGAAGTATTTGAAAGGAGGATTTATTCGAGAAGTTGAGCAGGTTGAGGCAGAGAGAATCCTAAAAATAATTATTGAGAAGAAGCAAGGGGAAAACATTGTCAGATATCATTTGTTTGTTGAAGTGTTTGCTCCAGGAAATGTGATTATTACCAATTCCAATCTGGAGATTATGAACTCTCTTAAGAAAAAGAAGTTCAAAGACAGAAAAGTAATGGTTCGTGAGAAATATGAACTTCCTCCTAAAAAAGCAGTTACTGCATTCAGCATTGAAAAGGAAAAACTAGTTGAAGAACTTATGGCTAGCGATTTGAGCATTGTTAAGTTTTTGGCAATGAAGCTTGGGATGGGAGGTAAGTTTGCTGAGGAAGTGTGCTTTTTGGCAGGAGTTGATAAGAGTAGAGCTGCAAAAGAGTTTGATGGCAAGGAGCTTAGTGATTTGATTAAAACCATTAAGGACCTTGTTGGTCGTAATGTTGAAGGATGGGAAGTTCTTGATGGAGCAGGAAATATAACAGATTTTGTTCCTTTTAAGTTTGAAAGCATTAAGGAAGAACAGAAAAGAATGCTTAGTTTTAATGATGTTGTGAAGAAGTATTTTAGCTTATTTAGGGAGCAAAAAGATGCAAAGCAAGATAGTTTGTCTAAAGATTTGAAAAAGCTTCAAAACAGGCTTGAAAAACAGCAAGAACAAATGAAAGATATTGAAGTTGATTATGAAAAATACAACTCGCTAGGGAATGTTGTTTATGAAAATTATGCATTGATTGAGGAGTTGCTTACTTCAATTAACAAGGCAGGACGTGAGAAAGGATGGGATTATGTTTTAGAGAAAATAAAAACTGATGAAAGACTGGCTAAAATTGTTTCAAAATTGAATTATAAAAATAATGAAATTATACTAGAATTATAATTACATATTCTAAAAAGAGAAGAAGATTTATTCTACCTTTACGTAGATGTATCTTGTCTGTTTGTCATCTCCATCGTTGATGGATAGTCTTGCAGGATACATTCCTGATTTAGTTCCTGATGCGATGAAGATAGGAACCTGAACTTCTCTTTCCATGTCTGCACCAATTGAGATTTCCTCATGATAGTTCAATTTCAACTCAGTACTCATAAGAGTAATTGAAATCTCCTTTGCTTCTTCTTCGTTATTCTCAATTATAAATGAGATTGTGTTGTATCCTGGAATGATTTCCTGACTTAGAGCAGTGCTCATGTAATTAAGGATATCAGTTCCCTGTCCTCTAATTGATTGAATCTTTCTTTGAGCAACTGGATATGAGAACATTACTGATTTTGTTACATCAATGTCTGTTCCATATGCATCTTGTACATTTAGTACAAACCTACAGTTTACATCTGTTGGGATTGTTGATGTGAAATCAAGTGTGTTAATGTCAAACCAGTATACAAATCCTTCTTCTCTTTCAACCTTGGATATAGCTCCATTAGGAATTGTACCATCATTTGCAAGGTTGATTCTTGCTGTTGCACCATCACAGGAGATTCTTGGTCTAAATTCAAGTACTCTTTCGTTTAGAGTCTCATTCATTACTGTAATACCAAATCTTACTTCTCCAGGTGTTACAACATCATCCAAAATGATGTCAACCAAGTCAAGTGTTAAATCAACTGTATTGTTTGTATCATTTTGTGATACGAATAGTTGTTCTATTGTCTCAGATGCATTTGTTGTTCCATCAGTTGCTGTGAATACAAATACTCCAGTTCCTGTCAAATCATAATTTGTTACTTCAAATGTTCCAATACAAGGAACAACACTTGAGTTACCATTGATATCCAAAGTACAATCCATTGAAGTTAACAAAGGATGAGTTGCACTGAATTCGAAAGTCAAATTGTTAGGTACTGTAAAGTCTCCTGTAGCAGTTGACATAATGAAATAATCAATCTGAGGCCCATCAGCTGTTGTTACAACAGTAATTGGAACAAGATTGGAATTTACAATGTTTGTTCCATCAGTCACTCTTACAAAGGCATTGTAAAAGCCAATAGTGTAATTGTGAGTCAGCCCATCAATGTTTGAACAGTCATCCTGAGTGCTTTGACCATCACCATAGTAAATTGTACATGTAAGGTTGTCATTTTCAGGATCCTGAGCACTGAACTGAACTGTTGAAGTCAGATTCTCAATTCCAAATGTTGGTGTCATATTGAATAGAGTTACAACTGGAGCTTCGTTTACTGAAACAAAGTATCTGTCAATGCTTCTTAGTACTTGATGCTCACCATCATCTGCAATGATTGTGAATCTTGAGTTTCCTGCAATGTTAAAGTTGTCAATATTTTCAACACCATTTGCACAACCTACTGCCTGACTTACTCCATTTACTCTTAGAGTACATGTCATTGGAAAATTATCAGGATGAGTAACATCCCAAGTTAGTGTCAAGTTTGTTGGAATGTTATTTCCATTTGTTGAGTCAAGTGTGAAATATCCAATGTGAGGTGATGAGTATTCTCTTTCAAATACAAATACTTGTTCAACTACCTGAACTGGCTCGTTGGTACCATCTTCTACAATTAATACAGCATTGTATGTTCCAACGTTTGAGTATGTGTGTGCTACACCATTCAAATTGCTACATGAATCAGATGTCTGAGTTCCATCTCCAAATGTCAAAGTACAACTTAAAGAGTCTCCTTCAGCATCTGTTACATCAATTGCAAAGTTAGTTGCAAAAGGAGCATCACCATTATCTGGCTGAGCTTCAAATACATTTACAACTGGTGCTGTGTTGTCAACAAAGTGAATTGTGATTGAATCCTGAGCTGTAGCTCCAGAAGGATCTTCAACTCTTACCTGAACTACAGCATCATTTGGTGTACTTGTTGATACATACAAGTATCCATTTACAATTACTGCATTTGCTGTTCCTGATGTTACTGAACTTGTTAGGCTTAAGGATGTGAACAAGTCATTGAAGTCTGTTACATAGTTTGAAAGATCAACTTCAACTGTGTTTAGGTAATATTCAGTTAGTTCAGTAGGCAAGTCAATTAGAGGTGCTACATTATCTGCTGGCAGAGTGATGTAGATGTCTGAGTTTGATGCAATGTGAACAGTGTTTGAAACTGTTACATAATCAGCCTTTGATACAGTGTATGTGTATGTTCCTGCAATTACATCATTAAAACTTACAGTTCCCAATGCGTTTGTTGCAAGGTTCTGATTGTATGAAGGAGCAGTCTGATAGTAATCATCTGCACTTAATAGTTGAAGATTGATGTTTGCATTATCTACAACGTTTGAGTCAGAATCTCTTACAAAGAAATTTACTGAATAAGTTTCAGTTGCTAATATCTGCAAGTTTTGTGTCTGCTCAACATCTTCAATAATATCACATCCATTGTCAACAGGTGTTGTGATTAATTTAACTTCATATGAACCTGCAGGAAGGTTTGTAATGAAAGGTGATAAATCTGCTCTGTATTCCTGAAGGTTGAAGTCTGATTGAAGAGTCCAACTCATTACCAACTGATTGTTAAAATACAAGTCTGCATTGAAATTCATAGGAGTGATAGACTCATCCCTGTATGCTCCTCCTCTAAATCCTCCATAAAGAGTTTCACCTTCTGAGATTTGAGCAATGCTTGTAGTTAGGTCGAATGTTTCTGTATTTGATAGAGTGAAATCATATGCTCTTACCCAACATGCTCCATCTAAAGTAGCTGGATAGATTGTCTCAATTACTTCTGCATAGTCTGGAAGTGATGAGGATACCTGATTGTCAATTACATCAGTGTCTACTCTGAATTTAATTGATTCATTTTCAAGTCCTGCATCTGGTGTCCATGAAAAAGCAGCAAGTCCTGCGCAAGTGTCAGCTTCAATTGGAATTGTTACCATCTCTGTTAGGTAAGTTTCTTGTGTGTTATCATTACTGATTCTTAGTTGAATTTGTGTGTTTGCACTAAAGTCTGAGTAACCTGTTGGAGGTGTTGCTCTCCACATGCTTGGCTGTGTAAATCTAAAAGCTGAACATACTGTCTCTTCAATTGATACTGGAATTTCAATTTGAACTGGAAGCAGTTCATTGTCAATATTCTTAATGTTTAGCTGCTGGATTTCTGCATGTGCATTAGCTTTTTTCTCAAATGAGATTAAAATCGGAGTCTCATCAAAACAGATGTCATATTCACATGTAAATCCTGTTGCTCTAAAGTATTCTGGAAGGTATGAATCTTCTGAGGGGAAAAATTCTGCAACATATCCAAATGTTGAAGGGATTTCCTGTCTTACAATTACTCCTGAGGATGTTGCAATGTTTCCTGATAGAGCGTAACCTGCCATACATGTATTGAATGCCTCTTGAGTTGTTCTATCTGTCCAACAGGATAGAGCCCCTCTATCATATAGCTGCATATCACCTGCAAGAGATGAACATTGTGAGTTTGAACATTCTCCTCCGTCAACAAACACGTTTGAAGGAGTTTGAACAGAGTATGCAAAATCGTATACTGTATAAAAATCAGCAGAGTACGCTGTAAATACAGATGCGAAAAGTGCAATTAATAGTATTAATAGTTTTTTCATTTTCTTATTGTACTAGGCTTCCTCCTGAACCTGTAGTGCTACCTGATCCCCAAGTAGAAGTTGATGAACTTGACTGTGATGTTGCATTGTGAGTAGAACTTCCTGAAAGAAGACCAAGTAATATACCTAAGGAAACATATCTTCCTGTTTCTCTTTTAACTCCTGCTGCTGCCCAAGCATTTGCATCAGCTTCTACTTGTTGACCAGCATATTTAAGTGCTGCATATTTCATATTTGTTTTATGAAATCCATTTTCCATTAATGAATTTTTCACTACATCAGCCTTACAGTAATCATTCTCACAAAGAGTGTAATCTAATTTTACATTTTCTGGAACTAATTTTTCCAGACCAGTTCTGATATTTGAAATTTTACATACAGTATCTGCATCATTACATGCTGAATACTTTGAAGCATTTGCAAATGGAATTGAAAAAGTACCTGCCTCATACATCTTAAGAACATCTTCTGGAGAGAACCCTGCAAATGTTGAATTTGTTGATGTTCTCATCTCAGTTGCTTTTTTAACCATAGTTGTTGCAATAATTGCTGATGAATTCACATCATCCCTTATTTCATATTTTGCAACACATCCAGTCATTAAAGCTGGGATTAATGCTGTTGCTAAAGCTTTTGTTCTTTTATTCATTCTTTAACACCTCCAATACCAAAAAAAGGTTGTGCAACATTTTCACCTGCTTGCCTGTTTCTTGAAACTTCTTGAGGAATTTCCTTAAGTACACATCTTCCTGCAATAGCAAGATTTCCAGTATTACATTTTTCTACAATTGCATTGTAGTTTGAACCTAGCAAATCATTTCCAGTTCCTGCTGTAAGCTGGTAAAATCTTGGCTCAACAAGTGGAGCAGGTATAGCTGCTGTCCAATTATTCTGCCAGAAATCAACATACTTGTTCTTTGCAATCTGTTTTAAAATTTCTGGATTGTTTTTTACATACTCTCTATCAATTGATGATTCAACTGAAAATTGACCTAAATTTGTCAAATATTCTGCTCTTTGTTCTGGAGTGTTCTGAGCCCCTGAAAGTTCTGTTGCAGAAGTTACTTGTGCATTTAGTAAAAATTCAAGTCCTGTTGTTAATTCAGGATGAAGTTCATCTAATGCTTCTGGAATGAAAAAAGCTTCTGTTCTTTCTCTTGCACTTAATTTTTCAAGTCCATAAATCTGTCTTGCAACTTCTTTCTCTGAGAATGTCTCATTGATTTCCTCTCCATTAACACTAAGCAATTTGTAAAGTCCTGAACCCATATTTTCATAAATTGCTAATTTTGCACTATTATTAATTAATATAGGAGTTACAAGGTAGTTTCTGAAATCAGCAGGTTTTTTAGATTCAATTGACTTTTCAGCAGCTATTTTTCTATTATCTATAACTACTATTCTATCTTGAGGTTTTTCAGGATTGTATACAATTACATCAATGTTATCTCCTTTTTTAGTTGGGTTGAAATTTTTATTTTTAATATTACCAATATTTTCAATTGGACCTCTATGAACTCTTTCTCCATTTACTAAAATATTTGCTTCAGAATAACTATTACCAACAATTTTCTTAACTAATTCTTCTAATCTATCTCCTTCATCATCTGATGGATACTTGAACTTGTTTCCAACTTTTCTTGAAGGACACCAGTCTCTCCCCATTACAGTTTCATTAGTTGCAAGTGGTTTACCTTCTTGAGTGCTAATTCTTACATTATCAGCATATAAACCATTAGGGTATTTTTTACATTTGTCTACTGCAGGCTTTGCAGGAGCAGGTCCAACATATGCAGGTGATGCAGGATCATGTCTAGGATCTATAGCATAAGCTGAAGTTGCAAGAAGAGTTCCAGCTAAAATTGTTGCTAAAGCATTAATTGTTTTCATTCTTTCCAACCCCCTTTCTCCAATACCTGAGTGTGATACCCAGTAATATCTGAATTAGTTGGAAAACAGTTTGGCAATTCAATTTCCATTCTTGCATAAAGAGGAGCATTTTCCCTCAGACTTTTTAGTTCACTTTTAGCTGAAAGATCTGATCTAACTTTAAAATAATCTTCTAAAGATAAATTCTGAGTCATACCACTATTGTAGCTTTTTGGAAATAAACATCTATTTGCATCAATACTCATTCCTTTGTAATTTCCGTCAAGACTTAGATAATTAAAAGTTACAATTTCTTCTCCTTTTTTAGTAGTTTTTCTATCTACACCAATTGAACCAGTTGCTTCTCTTCCTCCTAATCTTCTTCTTAAATCATCATATGAAGCTTCTCCATTTTTTAATAATAATTTATTCAAATCATCTTTGTTTGGAAGAAGAGCTTCAGTTTCATTTGTTCTGTATCTAACATCAGATCCATCTCTTAAAGCACTTCCAGTCTGAACTTCTCCAAATCCTCTATGTGGTTCGTCTGCATTGAATCCTCTATTGTATGCAACATATCCTCCAAATCCTCCTAAAAGTAAAAGAGCAGCAGCACCAAGACCACATACAATGTTTTTTCTAGTGTGACTTCTTTCTAACTCTTCATTTTCACCCCTAAGTTTAACATTTTCATTTTGATTATTAGAATTTCTTCTGGACATAGATTGATATTCTTTATTTATTTTATTTAAATCCTCAACTTTTTCAGGATTATTTTCTCCAGCTTTTAACTTACCTATTCTCTCTTCAAATTCTGCAAATTCATCCTTTAAAATTGGTTCGAATCTGTCTTGTTTATGTCTATCTTCAGCCATTTTTTATAATATATTATAGTTTTAATCTATAGTAAACCTCCTATATTTATAAATGTTTTGATTTGTACACTACTGAAAAGTGAAGAAAATTAAAGAGATTTCTTTGAATTTACAATTTTTTGATAAATATCATCTATTCTCTTTTTATAATTTCGTGTCTCTCCAATATTTAAATAATTTTGAGGTGTTCCTTTTTTTAAGTTCCTTTCTCCAGCGTTAAATGCCATTCTTGTATAGTCCATCTGAGTTTCAAGAGGTAAATTTCTATCAACATATTTCTCAAAGATATCTCGGGAATATTGATGTCCTGCAGCAAGATTTTTTTCAGGAATAAATATGTCCTCAGCACTCAAACCATATCTTTTACCAGTATCAACAATTATCTGCATCAATCCTCCTGCTCCAGCTGAAGATTTAACATAAGGATTTCCTTGTGATTCCGTTGCAACTTGCGCTAAATCAGATTCAAAAAGATATTTTCCTTCTTCAGTATAACCATTATCAATTAAAAAATTATTTCCATTTGTTACTATCTCCAAATATCTTAAACAACTATTTCCTGAACATTCTAACTCATTTAATCTTCCTACTGTTCTTCTAAGTCTGCTTGCATTATCTGAATCATCATTTTCTAAGATCAAATATTGATATTTTTGAGGAAGTCTTGCTTTTAGCAAAGCGATTTGATCTTGAGGAGACAAATATTTCTTATTTTTCATTAAACCTAAAAATGAAACTGAAGATAATCTATCTGGCAATTCTCTTTTATTTGTTGTTTTGGAAACTTTACCAACAGCTGACTGAGTTCTTGCTTTATTCAATTGTATTGTTAAAGTTGTAATTTGTTTTTCAAGTTCTGATATTTGACTTTCAGTAAATTCAAGTTCTTCCGAAATTAAATTATTTTCGTGATATAAATCCTCATTTACTTGTTGAGCTTCGTTTGCTCTTATAGTTTGAACTGCCAAATCAGTTTTATCTTTCCATTGAATAACTGAGGCTCCAAGAATAATTGTTGCTGCAGTTGCCAAATATGCATTACTAGGTATTCTAGTAAGTAATTGAGGAATTGAAATAACTCCTATCCCTAGTTTTCCTAAAAGAGTATTATTGACACCAAAAGTTCTTCTAACTTCAGATTTTCTTTCTCTTTCTTTTATAAATTCATCAATTCTATAATTAACATAAAGACTATATAAATCAAATTTTTCTTTGGCAAAATTAACTAATGGATTATTCATACTTATTAATTAGTATTATTTGATTATTTATAAAAATTACTAAATTTGTTTATTTTAGTAGTAACAAAATCAAGCATTGTATTGATTGAAATAATTGTTTAATTCACCATATACTAAACCATTCCATTCCTCAGGTTTTTTTCCATTAACAGAATTAATTAATTGAGGGATAAATTGATTAAATCCTGTGGAATTAGCAAGAATAGAATTTATTTTTGTTGTAAAAATAGCATCATTAGAATTAATCTTATTCATAATAAAACCAAAAATAATCTGTATAAAATAATTCTCAATATTTGTATCGGCTTGTGTTCTTCCTCTACCCATTCTTATCAACATTCTATAATAATAATCATTTACTGAATTTGCAATTAAATTTCTGATTCTTTGCTCAAGTTCTGAATTTGAAAGTTGAGACTGCTGAGAAGTTGGTTGTTGTGGATTTTGAACACCATTTTTTTCTTTAATTAAAAAGTAACTATTGAAATACTTCTGAGCCTCTGTTGTTCCAGATAAATTATATTTTTTAAAATAATTTAAAGATAACTCTAAAAAAATTCTAAGTTCAGGAAACTCTTTTTGTACATTTCCATCAGGAGTTTTTTGAATCACAATTGCATCAGTCTTAATATCTTTAGAATTTTCTTGCATAATCGTTAATATATCATTAATAATATCTAACTCCTTATTCCAAGTTTCTAATTCACCCTTCATTTTTTGATTCATCTCAACTTTTACTTGCTCAGAATCAAAATCTCTTGATGAATTTACTATAGTAGAAAGTTGAGCATCATATGTATTGTGCTTTATTTTCATATAAGTACTAAGTTCATCTTTTAGATTTTTAGGTAAAGTTTTATCTTTGATTTCTTTTTCTAATTTATCTATATTTACTGCTAATTCATCTTGATTCTTGTATTCATACTCTAAATCCATTGCAACTTTTGAGATTGATTTTTGTTTTAATTGAGATATTAAACCACTTCTTACTTGTTCTTTTTGAACATCAAGAGGAGTATTTATATCTTCATTACAAAGAGTTATGATTTGTGAGCAAAGTTGTTGAATTGCAAGGGCTTCTGTCTCAGTATTTGCTTTTTTAGAAACTTCAATTAATTTAGTTGCAAATTGAATAATTTGACTATTATAGGCTTTTATTTGTTCAGAGTTCATTTTGCCTTCTCCTCTCTTAATTTAGTGTAAATACTCGTAATACTATCAGCTAGTTGCTCTTGTGCTTTTTTAAATTCATTATTTTCTTTTTTTGCAGTCCTTCTCTTTTTCAAACTATTTAGTACTGAACCATCTGTATTCTGCATATCACTTACTTTTTTACCTGCTTTAAATCCAACAATAAACAGAATTAGTCCTGTTATTATTCCAAGTATTCCAAATGAAACAACCCAATTTAATATTGCAAAAATTGCAGAATTTTCATCAAAAATACTAGACCCATTTTCAATAAAAGTTATAAGAGTTGTACCTACAAAAAAAGATGCCAAACTCATAAAAAGAAGCCAAGTAGGCTTTCTGAATCTTCTTCCATCTTCTCCAACTAATAGAGCATCTAGTCCTTTTAATCCTCCAAATAAAACTATGGCAATTAAAAAAAAACCAATTGTACCTCCAAACGTAACAATTAATTGATCAATACCATCTTTTGAATACATATAGAAAATTCCTGAAGTCCCTATGAAAGAAATTGCAAATGACATAACATTTCTTTCTTTTGTATTATTTCTAAATACAAATCTAAGACCTACTTTAACCAATGCATTGAATCCAAGAAGCATTGCAATAAACATTAATGATGCAACAGTAAAGTTGTTAGACAATAATCCATAAACACCACTATCTCCTAGCAAATCAGTAAAAGGTTTCTTGAAATCAGCTGCAAAAGTTGTCTGCAAAGATGTTAGAATGATTGCAAAAGGTAATAATAGTCTTTTTAACATAAATTTCTGTTATAAATTGAATTTATAAATTTTTGTGGTTGCTGAGCAGGAGTTATTTACGTTCAGGAGGAAAAGAACCAGATCTAATCTCAAATCCTCTTTCAGTTAAGAAACTGCTCTCATTACCAGCAATAGATTTTGATGAACTATCATCATTTAAATTTTCACTTAAACTATCAATAGTTCTCATTAAAGAAGTTAATTTATTTATATCAAAATTACTAAACTCATAATGATTTTTATTTAATGTCATTATCTCAGAGAATATGTTTGAAATTAAAGTAAATTTTCCTTTTATTTGAGAATAATTGTTATCATCTAAATTTTCATTCAACCATTTAATAAATTTTAGAGAACCTTTTATTAAACTAATACTTTGTAGAGAAAAAGGGTTATGATTTGGATCCCTTTCTATTAATGCTTTCCAATTTTTTAAGAAAGTAACTAATTTAGAATATCTTTTTGGAACCTTATTTTTATTATCAAATAAATTCTGAAAAATTTTTCCTACTCCTTGTTTTGTAGATGGTTTTGTTGGATCTAGAGCAAGTTCAATTTCATGCAAGTGTTTTCTAAAAGTATTTTCTAATTTTTCAATTTCATATTTTAGTTCTTCCACACCAATAAAATTGCCACTAGAAATTCCTTTTAAATTACTTTTTGCCCTTTCAAGTTCATCCTCCAATCTAACTATTGCCTCTTTTCCAAAATATTTTTTGAATTCCTGAAAGTCACCTTTCCAATTTAAATTAATTGATTGAACATAAGTTTCTGAAATGCCAGTAATAGAAGCCACATTAATCTTGTCTTTACAAATGTTTGCCAAATCCTCAATTTGATCAGAATTAAATTTTTGCAGACTTTCTTTATTAACAAATAAAATTTTATTATTTACATATTCCCATACTTGTTTACATCTCTCAAAGTTAGGCAGTCCAAGATAAATTTTTTGAAGTCTACCATCTCTTGTCAGTGCATCATCAAATTCACTTTTCTCAAGATTGGTAGCAAGACAAACAATTATCCCCGGATATCTAGAACGATTAATGAAACTTTTCATAGCTTCAACTCCTTGCGCTCTCCATCCTGAATCACCTCCAGAACCTGAAGTTTTTTTTAATAAATCTGTTGCTTCATCTATGTAAACAAAACAAGGAACTCTATACCTTTTCACCAAACTGATTGCTGGACCAAAAATCTTTTTAGAAACATTTGTTGCAAGACCTCCAACATATTGATTTGAAAGCATATCCCCAATTTCCTGAAAATGAGTTTTAAATCCTAATTCATTATATATTTCCATAAGAGATGCCTGTATAAGATGAGTTTTACCTGTTCCAGGTGGTCCATACAGAACAATTCCATTTTGTGAAGGCTGTTTTCCATTTAAATAATCTTTAATACAAGAATAAATCTCTAATAAATCTCTAGTATTAGTTGAACCATTTTTAAAATCTTCTTTCAAAAACATCTTATCTAATAATTCTTCTATAATTTTTCTTTTTTCATTAGAAATTTTAGGAATATTTAGAGTAATATTACTTATATCATCAAGAGATAAAATGTCTTCCTCTTCTGGATTTAAATAGCCTCTTTGATTCGAAGTTGGTAAAATCAATGTAGGACTAATTCTTTCATCCACATAAAGAATAGAAAAATTAAGTTTCTCACTAGTTTTCTTATTATCTCTTCTTGCATCCCTAATTTCTTCAATTGTGATCTTTGAATTTATTTTATTATAACTTGAAAATGCATAATACATTATCTTTTCTAAAATCGGATGGGTTATTTTTGCTTGCTGCGGATTTTGTTCATCTGGTATTTGTCGGAATAAAGAATTATCTAGATAAAGAGTATAAAAATCAGCAACTTTTCCCTTCACTTTTTGTATTGGAATTTGAAAAGTGTCATTACTAATTAAAGAAACGATTGCGTCTAAATGAATAAATATTCTCCAACCAACAATTTCTTTTTCATTATATCTCAATGATTCAATTTTTGGCTCTATTTTGAAGGTTCCTGATCCTAAAGCCATATAATACACAGGACTTAAACCTGTTTTTTCATTAACTGGCACTTCTTTTAAAGAAGAAGTTTCAGGATAACCCTCCATTTTTATTAGATATTAAATATTTGTTTCAAACTCGATAAAAATTCTTCATATCTTGAAAAATTCTCTGCAGAAATTGAAGGAGTTGAAGAGACTTTTGCAAATGAGATTACATCTTCAGCAAGTTTTTGTATATTTGCATTAATTTCATTGAATTTCTTTGCATTTCTTGCCTTTGCAACTAATTTTCTAAAACTATCGTAATCATGTTCTGATTTATTAAATAAAAGAAGATAAAGGTTTGACATTAAATTAGAAGCCCTATCAAAATTATGAGTCTGAATTTCTGCTCCAATTTGAATTATTAATGACTTTATATTTTTTTTAATTTCATCAATATCTTTTATTGAACTTGAAGAACTCTCTTCTTCCTCGAAATTCTTGAACAATGATTTATTATCTTTCATTATTGATTTAAATTTATCATTATTTTCCCAAGGTTCTTCTCCTTCAAGAGCATCTTCAATTTCTCTAATTAAGTATTTAGCTAAAGATTTGTTGTCCTCATTCTCAAAGAATTTTTTATCCAATTGTGAAATTTTTATACTCTCTCCATCATCTTTAACAAGCTCAACATTTTTGAATCCTCCAGAACCAATTCTAAAATGATATTTTTTATTAATTGTAGACTGTAATTCCTGGGCTAATTTATCAAAGCCTTCTTTTAATTCGCTCAGCCCACTATCAACTTTTGTAATTTTCGAAGCTAATTCCTTAATTTCCTTCTCATTTCCATCTTTATCTTTGAATCTGACTCCTGTAAATAATTCTGTTAATACTCTTTTGAGGAATTCGTCTAAATTATTATTTTCATTTGCATCTGAATATGATTTACCTGAACCATAATTGTTGCTCTCCCAGTTTAGTTTTTCCAAAAATTTATTTAGTTCTGCTAAGAGAGCTTTTCCTCTTCCTGCATTACCATAAAAAAAATGATTTAAGAATTTTTTGAAGCCTAGTTTGAAATCATTAAATCCTCCTAAATTGTAAGAATAAGTCTTTTTATATGTTGAAAAATCCACATTCATTGCTGCTTGAACCAAACCATCTGACCAATCCTGAATTACTCCTTCTGATTGTCTAATGTAATTGTCTAAATATTTAAGTCCTGAGACTAAAGATGTGAATACCGTTTCTTTGTTTGCAGTTTCCTGAATTAAATAATAAATTTGAGCATAGTATTGAGCAAAATAGTTTGCAGAGTTAATAAAGTGAGATTTATTAGCAGTATTTATATTATCTTCAATACCCAATGCACTCTGCTGTAATTTTACTATTTCTGGCGCACTTGCTTGAATCGAGGCCCTTAATGAGTATTCCTTGCTGTTGTATTCAAGGCAAAGCTGTTCAAATTGTTTTAAAGCATGAATCTCTTCAGTGTGAATTGTTTTGAAAAAATCAGTAGTTTTCTTTTGTTCTTCATCAAGATGTTCAACCAACTTTTGTAAATCTTCAATCAAAGGAGTAATGGAAGTTCTTAGTCTTTGATAAACATCCCTCAAATCTTTTGAAAATTTCTCCTGTCCAAAAGAGAACATTTTATTTTTTAATTCAATAGCACTTACTCCATCTTTTTCATTTAATGCTTTAAGATAATCATGAGCAGATTGAAAAAAAGCTCTTTCTTTTCTATTTTCAGAAATATATTTTTGAAACATCTCAGCAAGTTGTTTTAGTTTCATACCAGAACCTGTTTCATTTCCAATTTCAATTGTCATTTTAATTACCCCCTCCATTAATTATTTTTTGCATATCTTTCAAGATTTTCACTTTATCGTCTGCTGCTTCATTTGCCTCTTTTAAGGAGTTGACAAAATTCTTGACATAACTTTTTATTTGAGAGATATTGTTGTCAGATTCTTCATCCTCTTTTGTATAATCAGATTCTTCCTCTTTTTCCTCCTTATTTTTCTTCATCTTCTTGATGATTCCCCAGATTCCAAAACCAATAGCAATTACTATAACATATGGGATTAAATATGCAAAGAAATTGTAAACTTTTGCATAAAGCCAAGTTCCTTGCTGTGAATTACAACTAATTGAATCCACCCAAGCATCAGGGTCTGGAATAGAATGACAATTTAAACCTCCAAGAACAGTTCCTGTATACCCAATCATTAAATATGAAGAAACAAGAACTCCCAAAACAACTAAAAAAACCCACATAGGTCCTTTACCAAAAATACCTGTCTCATCTTTAGAACTTTCAGCAAAGTTGTACATGAACTTCATAACAAATACTACAAAGAAGAGAATCAGAAAATAACCAACTCCTCCTCCAAAGATGTAAATGAAAGTGTCTGGATGACTTCTGTACATAAAGAAAATTCCCAAAGTACCAATTACTGAGAGCATCATAGAAATTACAGTAATGGGCTTTCGAGTGAATCCTGAATGAGATTTGAATGCAAGTTTTAGAAGAGATTGAAACATTGAAAATGTTCCCATAAATGTTGCAATGAACATTAAGGCAAATACCACATCTGCATTTTCAAGAAGAGAAGTTATTCCTGCACCAACTTCTTTAAGCCCTCTTAGAACAGGACCATCTGCTCCATAAGCACCAGTTAAAAACAAGAAAAAACTGGAAAGCAACAATCCCAGCTTTAGTCTAAATGCATTTTTCATATAGAATTTTTTTATAAATACAATTTATAAATATTTTTACTCACAAAACAATAGCAACTTACTGTTTCCCGAACAATTTGTCAATCATCTCAATGTAGGTTGCAGTTGACCACATCTGAGCCATGCAGCCTTGAGCTTTTTGAGCTGATACTGAGGAAATTTCTGAGCCAAATCCAACTGTTCCTAAGGTCAGAATATCTTTTGTTGAAGAGGATAATATTTTTGCAATGTCCCTACGATATTTTTTCTCATTCAAATCATTCATGGCAATTGCTGCAACATTATTTATCCAGTACCAACTATCACCATTGTGATAAGAGGCATTATTTTCTCCTGTGTAGTTTGGTTGAAATGCAGAATCCTTATTACTTAGTGATGCAATTCCTCCCCAAGTAGTTCTTAAGTGCATTAGTGTAACATCAAAGATTTTTTCCCAATCTTCTGATAGAAACAAGTCAGGATAAGTATAGTAAGTCAAGAAAACATTACTATCAACTCTGTCTCTAAATGCTTCTGCATAGAGTGTACCATTTCTAAAATAAGTCTGCCTGATTTTCTTTCTAAGAAGATTTTCCAAATCTAGGAATCTTTTTGCATCTTCAACTTTCCCAAGCATGGCAGCAAGAGTTGCAAGAGTTGATGTGAATTCTAGAAACTGAGCCTGAATGTCAAGAGGGAATTGAACTTCAATTGTGTCCATCCAAGAATCTCCATTTTTTACTTTAACTAATTCGTTTTCAAAATCCCAAGATGTTTTAATTATCTTGTTGAAAGAAAAATTAAATTTGTCATATATTTGCTCAATCTCTTTTTTGGAAAAAGTCTTTTCAAGTTTGTGCTGTTTGTCAAGAGAGAATATGAAATCAGCAAATCTTTTTGCAAGCCAGAATATTCCATCAAAACTAAGCCAAGAACCTTCTACATTTAGCCTTTTCAATTGACCTGTTTCTTCATCAATGCTATTAAGATGAGCAATTATTCTCTCTTTTACAAGCGAATCTTCCCCAAGATTTATTAGAGATCTTAATCCAACCAACTCATCCCTTGCCCAAACTTGAGAAAACCAAGGATATCCTGCAAACAAACCCTTGCTTTTCTTACTCATAACATCCCTACTCAAGAATTTGTAGATTCCAAGAACAGACATTTTGTATGCAGTGTCAATATCCTGAGGCATTGGTTTTGAAAAATTGTCAATATCATCAAGCAAATCAGTTGAAACAGTTTTATCAAAGCCTTCAAGTTCATCTTTGTGTGTTTCAAGGAGAGCTATTTGAGTTGCCACATCTTCTTTGGAAAATCCCGAGCCCATAAAAAGAATTTTTGATTCCTTTACAGAAATAGACATAAGTCTGTAAACATATCTTTTGTGAAGAGAGTTTCTTTGTTTTGAATATTCATATTCTTTTTTAACCCACTCTTTTTTCAAATTATATAAAAAGTTTGAAGCTTTGATTCCAAACCATAATTTGTAATTATCATTATCTCCTGAATTTTTAGTGAACTCAACAAAAAGGATGCCATTTTCTTTGAATACATTGTAATCTCTTCCCCACTCATCAAAGTCATTCAACTCCTTGCAATCAAGATCAATGTCTAACTCACTATCAAAGTTCTTAATCTCATAAACTACTCCTCCAGCAGGACCTAAGTAGAAAGTATCAGTTGTTTTTATTTTTTGTTCAATATGATCTGAGTTACCATGTTCATCAATTGTATAGGAAACATTTTCTGAGAATTTACTTGCAAATTTTCTTGATGCCTTGTAGGAGTAAAAATCAATTTCATCAACTTCCATTTCTTTTGGTAATATTTCGTCAAGTATTTTGAAAACTTTTAGTGAATCCTGATTTATTACATTCCATCCTTGAAATTTGGATGTATTTTTGTTTAATCCAAGATTTACAAAATCTCCTTTATTATTACTTAGCAAGAAATTAAGATTTTCAATCTCCTTAGGATCTACTTGGTCAAAGGAATAAGATTGATTAGGAAGATGGTAGTTTATTTTCATAAGATGAAATGAGATGTGATATTTTAAAACATATATTCTTAATTTAAAAGTGAAGAACTAAGACTCAAGAATATAAGAGAAAAAATTAATGTTTGTTTGATGCAATTTCATATGCTTTTAGATAGTTATTTACAAAAATATTCCAACTAAAATTCTTAGATAGATTTACAGATGCTGATTTGATTTTTGACTTATCAGAGTTTAGATATTCTAAAATGACTTTATGCATTTCATCAGATGCTATTTCAAAAGATTGCTTTTCTCTTTTTAAAATTTTCACACAAGTTTCTAAGGGGTGGTTTTTATATACATATCTTCCAAATCCTGCTAGATCTGAAGTGATAGTAGGAACGGCATAAGCAATGGATTCAAGTGGCGTGTAACCCCAAGGCTCATAGTATGATGCAAATACTCCCAAATCCAGTCCTGAGATTACATCATAGTATTCTCTGTTTAGAACACCATCATTTTTTCCAATATAAAATGGCATTAACAGAACTTTAACAGTATCACCTTTCCCATTAAATAATTGAGCGTTCAAAAAAGATTTTATGTAAAGGTCACCATCAGGCATGTTATGAGTACATAAAGGTGCAAAATCTTTTGTTTGAGGAAGTATTTGACCTAGGTTGAATTTTTGAATTGCATCAAACACTTCATTGTTTTTTGGGAAGTCTCCAACAGGAATCAAGAATAAAGAAATTACTGTTTTGTCTGAGTCTTCTTTTTTCAGAGATTTGTTCAATTTACCTAAAGAATTTATTAAAACATCAATTCCCTTGTTTCTAAATTCATTTCTTCCTGAAGTGTAAAGAATAGTTGATTTTTGAGGATTAATTTCATAGGAATAGTTAAAAAATCCTTTCAGGAAATTATTTGTTTTTTCCCTTGAATGGTAGAAGAGTTCTTGGAATTCATGTTGAGATGATGCATCAAAGTTATCAAAACCATTGAATAAAATCACATCTGCAGATTTAGAGTAGAATTTTGCTGCCTCCATATCAGTTATGTGAGATACTGTTGTGAAACAATCTGAGAAATTTGCAAGTGCTTTTTCAGTCAAGTATTTTGTTTGAACATTTAAATCATATGCTGTTTTATTGGGATCAATTTCCTCTATGTCTGAATACAAATCAAAACCATTTCCTGCATATGCCCTTCCAAGCATGGTTGCATGTGTTGTAAAAATTGTTTTGAATCGATTATTGTTTAGAGTTTTTAGATAAAGAATTGCTCCTCCCGACATCCATTCATGAGAGTGAACATGCACATCACCCTCAAGTTCTTTCGATAACCTCTCAATTACAATACCACAAGTCCACGACCAAAGAATTGCCTCATCAAAATCATACCAGTTTGAGTTCATAGAATCTATTGAGAATTTTTCCCAAAGAGTGCTTTTTATTTCATTGATGTGTGAAGAATATTCAATGTACTCAACTAAAATCGTGTTTGGATATCCTTGTGTAATCCATTTTCCAAAGTGAAGTTTTATTCCTAATTTTTCAAGGTCTTGTGTTGCTTTTTGAAATTTTTCAGGAACTTCCATAGGAGAGAATTCATCACTATGTCCATCTTTAAAATACCCAATAGAAAAATAATTTTCAACATGAGGAGTTATGTATGGCATTTTCGATGTAAGAACAGTATAAATTCCCCCAACTTTTGCACAAGTTTCCCAACAAATTTCAAACAAGTTTTGAATCATTTATTAAGATTTTTGCTTAAAAATAAATTAAGATTTATTAATTTATTTGAGGAGTCATTGTGAGTTTTAATTTAATAGTAAAAACTAAAATAATTAAACTAAAAAAATTGGCTTTTGAGTAGATGAAAATTTTGATGCTTGGATGGGAGTTTCCACCTTTTTTTGCTGGAGGAGTAGGGATTGCTTGTTATGAACTTTCAAAAGTATTACAAAACTATTCAGACCTTGATGTAACGTACATAATGCCGGCAGGGCCAGATAGTGAAGTAAATCTAGGAGGAAACTTCAAATTAATGGGTGCTAGCAAGATTCCTATAATGGAAAATTTTAGATTCAAAAACTTTAATTTTGAGTTTATCAGGGGAGCTTTTTTGGCATATGATACATTCAAACAATATGAAGATAGAGTTGGAGAATATTCTGAAGAATTAATTCAAAAACTAAAAGATGAGAAAGCAGGGAAAATGAATCTTTATGGTGAGAATTTGATTGAAGAGATGTATCTTTTTGCGCAAAGAGTTGCATCAAGATTCAAAGATACAGATTTTGATATCATTCATGCTCATGACTGGACAACTATTCCTGCTGCTCTTTTGTTAAAAGAAATTACTGGAAAGCCAGTAGTTCTTCATGTTCACATTACTGAACTTGACAAAAATGGAGGAAATGGAGGACATGAGAAGATTTTTGAAATTGAAAAGCTAGGATTTTATGGAGCTGACAGATTGATTGCTGTGAGCAATTTTACAAAGAATAGACTTATGCACAATTATGGAGTTCCCGAGAGTAAGATCTCAGTAATACATAATGGAGGAATCAGCGATATGACTCCACAAATATGTGATAAGTCATACCCAGAAAAGACAGGAAAACTAGTTTTGTTTGCAGGAAGGATTACACAGCAAAAAGGTCCTGAATTTTTTCTTCATGCTGCAAAAAAGGTTTTGGAATATGAACCAAGCACCAAATTTGCCATAATAGGACCAGGAGATTTGGTGCCAAGAATTATTGAACTTAGAAAAGAATTAGGAATAGAAGAAAATGTTTTAATTACTGGAAAAAAATACTCAAGAGAAGAAGCTGACAAATATTATTCAATGGCTGATGTTTTTGTTATGCCATCTGTTTCTGAACCATTTGGAATTGTTCCTCTGGAGGCAGTCTCAAAAGGAACAGCAGTTGTTGTTTCAAAGCAAAGTGGGATTTCGGAAGTATTGGACCATTCATTCAAAGTTGATTTCTGGGATGTTGATGAGATGGCACACAAGATACTTGCTCTTTTGAAATATGATAATCTGCACCATGAGATTAGACATAATGCATATAATGATTTTGACAAATTTTCATGGGAGAAGCCTACTGAAAAAATAGTTAATCTGTACCATCAGATAACTGGAAAATAGAAAATTGACAAACAATATTTTTGGTGGAGGAGATGAAAAGCTGCAATCAGAGTTTAAGGAAAAAGTAGATACTCAAACTAAGGCACTGCTTGGTATGGTTCAACGTCAGAAAGATTTAGAATCATCTATTGATCTGCTTGATGAGAAGATTGAACTTCTTGATCATAATTCTATTAAAAATTTCAAGAAAGTAAATCAAGACATGAAAAATATCAAATCTGATTTACGTGAATTGAAATCTGAAATTGAGATTATTAAAGAGTTTAATGACAAAGTTAAGAAACAACTTAAACTAATGAGTACAAGAGATGAAGTTGCAAAGCTGGAGAAGTATATTGATTTGTGGAACCCCATGAATTTTATTACACGTGAAGAACTGGAAGAATTTCATCAAAAGGTGAAAGATGATTTGCAGAATATTGTTGAAGAGTTTTTGAAAAAATAACATCTATTCTTTTACCTGAGCAAATTCAACAGTTAATACTCTTTTTCTTGAAGCTTTTGTTACTCTGAATTTTCCTTGAGGAATTTTCACCCCATCATTAACTCTTGGAAGTTTGTCAAGCTGTGAGATTAGAAAACCATTTAATGTTGTATAATCCTGATTCTCGTCAAGTTCCAAATCCAATTTGTGGTTTAATACATCAATTTCAATATCTCCTTTGATTTCAAATTTATTCTCATTAATTTTCTTTATACCTGTTTCATCTTCATCATCAAACTCATCTTCAATTTCTCCTAAAAGTTCTTCAATTATATCCTCAAGTGTTACAATGCCTGTAAAGTCTCCATGCTCATTTACTATTACAGCCATATGAATTCTATTTTTTTTCAGCTTTTCTTCAAGTGTGAAAATCTTCATTGCTTCAGGAGCATAAGTAATAGGCCTTAGAATTTTAGCAACAGAGAATTTATCTTCCTTTCCATGAAATTTGAATAGATCCTTTATATTAATAAGCCCAATAATTTCATGATCTTTTGACACAGGAAATCTTGTGAAACCTGTTTTTTGAGATGCTTTCACAATATCTTCAAATGAATCGTTTATATCAAGCATAGAAACCTTGTTTTTTGGAATCATAATATCATAGGCTTCAATATCATTCATCTTGAATACATTTTCTATTACCTCACTTTCATATGTATTTATGGAACCTTCCTGTTTTCCAAGTGCAGCCATTTCCATAATTTCCCCTTCGGAAACATAGTTGGCATTATTTTTTTCCTTTACAAAAAAGTTTGTAATTTTATTTAATGTGAAATTAATAGGAGTAAATAATTTAGTTATGAAGATAAGAGGACTGGCAACTTTTAGAGAAATCATTTCAGAGTGCTTTTCACCATAGACCTTTGGAATAATTTCTGAGAACATAATAATTAAGAATGTTAATATTCCTGAAACAACTCCCAAGAATATTTCTCCAAATATTTTTGATGCCAAAACTCCCACATAGATACTCCCCACAATATTGATTATATTGTTTAAAACAACAATTGTTGTAATGTATTTTTGTATGTTTTCTTTTACTGTTAAAAGAGAGAGAGCCTTTTTCTTTTTTCTATTGGATTTTGCATTATTGAGAATCTCTTTTGATTTAGTGTATGAAACAGATAGAAGAGCAGCTTCTGAACCTGATACAATCCCACTTGATATTATAACTAGAAGAACTAGAAGAATAAAAGATATTATGTCCATTTAATTTGTTTTCACCTTAGTTAAAAATTGACTTTCCTATTTTTTCTTATGATTGATTATTTTTAAAGTTATGTTTTATAAAAAAATTAATTAAAATTATTTTTGTTTTTATTATGTACTTTCTTCACATAAAACATAATTCCCAAAATAATTGTTATGGTCAGCATAAAACTAATCACAATCAGCAAAGTAGGTAGAGAGCCTGAGTCCTTAACACTCTGGGCAAACTCGCCAACATCCTCACTAACAGTGGTATCAATTAAATCAAGCTCCTTAAGCTCGTCATACGAGTTCTGGTCAATCTCTTCCAAATTGTAATAATACTTGCCATCAACCTCATCACTTAGTCTGGCCAAATATTCAGTCTGAGTTGCATCATCAACCACAATGAAACTCTCATCTTCAGCTTTTTCGTCTAAGTAAATCATCTCATTGTAGTTGTCTTCAAAGGAAGTTCTGTAGAATCGTTTGCCTACTTTTTCAAGAAAAACTTTCTTGGCATTCAGGAATAAGTTCTGAATCTCATCATTTTGAGGAGAACAACTCCTTTTCTGAATCTCTTTTGCATGACAGTTATTAAGATCAACTTTGGTTCTGCTTTGAGAGTAATCAGTACAATCAGTCCATAAACTGAATTCATAGCTTGGCTCACATACTGGTGGTTTGTAAGTAGAACTTCCTCCACCACCTGAGGAACTTGAAGAGGTTGATGAACTACTGCTGGAACTGGTGCTGCTGGAACTGCTCGAAGAGGTCTCATTGTTAGTAGGAAGAGTGGTGTTTGTCTCAGGAGAATATCCACTATCAAGTTCTAAGATTAGTTCGGGAATGAAGGAAAAGTCTGAACTGTCAATGGCAATATTTTGAACTTCAAAGGCCATAATGTTTGTTCCGTCAACTAAGTAATTGGTATAACTGCTTAGATCATAAGTCTCAATGTTGCCTTCTTCATGACTGGCAGAGGCACCTGTGTTAATGTCAGTAGATCCGGATTGCATGTTGATTCGTTGAATTTCATTGCCATTTAGATACATAATGAAACCATCGTCATAGTCAAGGTTTAAGGTCATGCCAAGGACTTGGGAAGAGTTGGAGAGAGTGAAGGAGTTCCTAAAGTAAACAGCTAAGTAGTTGTTGTACATGTCAGATAAAGTGGTTGGGTAAGTGTATTCATCACTGTATCCAATTCCAGAGGGACCTGAGAGCCAGGAACTATCATCAAAGCTTGGATTCATCCATGTGGAAACAGGGTTGGAAGTGCCTTTGAAGTATTGCCAAGTATCGCCAATGCTGATTACGGTTGAATTGCTGCTATTTGTTGAAACAACAGGAGTATCACTACATGTAATGGAACAACAAGTGTTAGTATCAGTGGAAGTTAAAATGTTTCCTGAACAAGTTTGAGAGGATGTGCATAAGAAACCGGATTGCTGAGCGCAAGTCTCTAGCTGACAAGTGCTGGAACAACCATCACCACTGATTAAGTTTCCATCATCACAAGACTCACCTGTCTCTACAATAGTATTCCCGCATAGAGGAGTTACTGGCTCAGTTGGAACGCCGCCATATTCAAAGGCTCCAATGTCCCAACCACTGCCTGCAGGCCGGGAATTGCCGGCAAAGTCAACTCTGATGTCAAGTCCATATCTGTCATAGAATGCCTGGTATACATCAACTTCAACTCCTGAATCAATAGCAGGAGACGAAGATTGCAGAGTGAAATCATCATTGGAAGGATTAATAAATAAAGGATTAGTGTTTGCCATTCCATTTGTCTCATGACCAAAGGTTGATTGGAACTGAGAAAAATCATAATTTTGAGAACCACCAACCCTGAAACTTCCTGGTGAAATATACAAATTGTTATCAATTTCTGAATTTTGAACTAAAGTGTTTTCATATAAAAACATTTCAGAACCTTTCTGAACAGAATCAATGATATTGTTTTTGGCTACAACGAATCCCCGGGTTCTTGGAGAGTAAATTCCTCCATCAATGTCATACATTACATTGTTTACTACATAAGTGTTTGTTCCTCCCCAAACAGAAACGGCAGTATTTTGCCAACTGTTCTCAGTGTCAAAGGTAGGGTCGTGCAAATTATGTAAAACGTTCCCGATTATGTAATGATTTAATCCAGTACCGCCACTATCACTGTTTATGCTGATTCCAGCATAACAATCATGAAGATCATTGTATAAAAACCAAACATTTTCTGGAGCGTACTGTAATCCTGCACATTGACCTCCGGGAGAGGAACCAGAAGGGATTTGGGAATGAACAATGTTTTGGGAGAAGATTACATCACTTGCCTGTTTGGACCAAAAACCTGTTTGTTTATTGTGATGGGCAACGTTTCTTCCAAAATATACATATCTAATTCCAGTATTTCCTGACCCTGCAGCATTAATCTGGATTCCATCCCCACTACTATAGCTTATCTCATTATCCAGAATCCAAATGTTAGAAGATGTCGCAAATACACCAATTCCATGCTTGTCCTGATCATAATCTGCCTGCCAATCTCCATTTTTGTGAATGTTGTTGTTGAAGATTAAAACATTGTTTGAGTTTACAATAGAAATTCCTCCTATTGTGCCTCCAGTATCTCCTCGCAAATCTCCATTTTTAATTGCAACATAATTAGCTCCAGTAATGGCAAATCTACCATTATAAGAAGCATTGTCCCATTCTGCATTAATTCCGTCAAGTATATAATATTCTCCCCCCAAGACCCATTTGTTCTTGATTATTGCCTGAAGTGAGCCTGTTCCGGCACTGATTAGAAAGATAGGATTCTGAGCAGTTCCATAAAAATTGTGAGTTCGTTCTCCTCCTTCATCATAATTTCCTTCAATTACGATTACTGAACCTGCAGGAGCATCAGTAGGAAGGCTGTGACGTGGGTTTGAAGGATAACCATTGCCAGTATTGCTTCCTCCTCGTTTTACATAGTAAAAGTTCGCAGTGTCTGAGGTCCAACTTGAAGGTAAGTCAGGAGCTTGCTCGACCATTCCAAAACTAGGGAAAGGAATACCAATTGGTGGTTCCCAAGTGATTGAAGAAGGTGTATTGTAACAACCACTAGAACCAATAACACTACAACTGCTAGTACAACTTAGAGAACCACTATTAAAACCATAATCAGAACAGGTTTGTCCTCCAAATAAAGTGCCATCACAATTTTCCCCTACTTCAAGAATTCCATTGTTACAAACTGCAATAGGTTCAGCAGGAACACCACCATATTCAAAAGCTCCAATATCCCAATCTGAACTAGTAGAAGGTCTTGCATTCCCTTCATAATCAACCCTAATGTCTATTCCATATAAATCATAAAATGTCTGATATTCATCAGCTTCAACACCAGAATCAATGGCAGGAGATGAAGATTGCAAAGAATAATCAGAGTTCAATAGAGGGTCTGAGTTTATTTCATTCAAGGAATTACCATCAACATTAGGAAGACTGCTAGGAAAGTAAAAAAAATTATATGTAATATCAGCCCTTTCCCGGTATGAAGTATAATCTAATTTGACATAATCTTGATTTGCAAGATTTGAAAAAATATTACCTTTTAGTCTTAAATAGTGAGTACCATCACCTCCTGTAATTGATACTCCTGAAAAAGAATCAGATACTATATTATCAATAACATGAATATTAAAGGAACTCCAAGATTCAAAAGCAGGACCTTCAGTCATCCCATGAATTATATTACCAATAAAATATATTTCATCAGGACCACTTGAAACAACATTTGCCTTATCAGAGTCATAAATCTCATTAAAAAGATACCAAACTCTTTTTGCAACATTAGAACTTGGAACATCATAGTGATTAGAAGTTACTGAGGCAGGAGATGAATTTGGAAAACCATCATAATTGTACATCTTGTTTTGAGAAACAATTACATCCAAACAACCTTTAAGATCAATTGCATTTTCGCCATCATCATGAAATTCATTACGACCAATATAAATATACTGAGGAGTGAAATCTGGTGCTGAACTGTAAAAACGAGCTTGAAGAGAGTCTCCACCCATGTCATGAACATGATTGTCCAAGACCCAAAGATTTCTTACATTTTTTCCAGGAGCAATTGCATGATAGTCATTCTCAGTTGTGTAATCAGAATCACCAAAATCATGAATGTAATTATTAAATATAACAATATTCTCTACTAAATTGTCATAATTTATAGTAGAAATGCCTAATACAGAACCATGACCATTTATTCCTGTTCCGGCAAATTCATTGTGCCTAAATGAAATGTATTTTGCAGTTCCTGAAGCACTATTTTGAGAATGAGGGATTTGTGAACCTGCATTGTTGAAGTAAAAATCTTCAATTATTGTATATTGCCCATTAATCTGAAATGGAGCATTAAGCCAAGGGTTGTTAATTCCTCTTATGAAAATGGGATTTGCAGAGTTTCCATTTAAAGTTAAAATAATTTGAGTTTTCCCTGTCATTACTGAACTATAACCTGAACCATGAACCTCAACTACACTACCAGCTTCCAAAGTAGTTGGAATTTTACATAAGGGGTTGGCAGCATCACCGTAACCTCCAAGATTGGCATCATTACAATTTGAAGCAGTATTGTCTACATAGTGGGTGTATGGACCATTGCCGGCATCTTTATAGATAAATCCTCCTGCAACATAAGTCTGACCAGAATACATTTCATGTGTTTCAGAGATTCCGAAAGGGGGCGTGGGAATACCAATTGGTGGAATGTAATTTCCATCACCATCATAAACCGGAGCAGCAAAGATAATGTTTGCTGAGAATAAAACTA
>JBNKLP010000008.1:0-57235 GCA_050292425.1 Candidatus Nanoarchaeia archaeon
ACAAGGCAGTAGAAGATTGCAAAACTACGATAACACAAAAACTAGATGATATGGAATTAGAAATAGATATTCTCAAGAAATCCTATTAGTTTAAGTTTCTTCATTAACTGTGAAAGAACAAAGTTTAAATACTCATAAAAATCATAATTACTAAGATTATGAGGGAAAATATGAAGTATCATAAGAATTTTGAATCAAGCAATGAGAAAAAATCGATGATGTCTGTAATTGTAGTAGTATTTCTTATGACCTTAGTTGCATTAGGAATAACTACATACTCACATTGGTTTTCAACATTTATGTATGAGGAAGAAGCTTATGCAGAGGAAAATTCCAATAGTCAGATAAGAGTTGAAAATTTAATAGGCACAACTCTTTATCTTGTAAATATGAGAAATGTACCTGCTGAAATTACAAATGTGGAAATTGAAGGAAATGATTGTAATGTTATTTTGGACATATTGCCAGGTCTAAATGAAATAAATGTAGGTAACTGCGTGGATGGTATGAACAATAAAGTAGGGGAAATTGTTGTATTCACTCCGGAATATATCTACACAGGATATGAAAACATAAGAAACGTTCCTTATTTCCCACAAGGAGCAATAGGAAATTGTGGACAACTAATGCAGGTTTATGATGACTTGAATGGTGATTATTACTTAACAAAGGACATATACTGTTATGATTCAAAAAACTGGAATGGTGGTAAGGGATTTGATCCTATTGGAGCTAAAGAAAATGGATTTACAGGAACATTTGATGGTAATGATTTTGCAATCAGAGGTCTTTATGTAAATGATTTAGGAACTGGTTATCATGGTATGTTTGCATGGCTTGAAGGAGCAAGTATAACTGATTTGGTTTTGCCTGATGTGCAAATTAACGGAAAAGATTATGTTGGAGGACTTGCTGGATATGCTGAAAATAGTATAATTAGTGGAGTTCAAGTTGGAGGAAATATATCTGGAAATAAGGAATACACAGCAGGAATTGTTAGTTTTGCTATGAATAGTATTATTATTGATAGTAGTTTCAATAAAGGTTCAATTTATGGAACTCAGGAATACACAGGAGGTCTTGTAAGTTTCTTGGAAGGGAGTACTTTAACAAACTCTTATGCAATTGGTAAAGTGGAAGGTATAGAAGAATATGTAGGAGGTCTTGTTGGTGAGGCTAGAAGTTCAGTTATTATGAATAGTTATTCAATTGGAGAAGTTGTATCAAGAACTAATGAAGAATTTGGAGGAGGTCTTATAGGGGGGATGAGTTCAACAGTTGTTACAAATTCTTATTGGAATACTCAAACTTCAGGAAAAGATGTTTCAGCAGGAGGAACTCCTAAAAATACAACGCAAATGATGCAGCAAGCTACTTATACCGGATGGGATTTTAACAACACATGGGCAATTATTGAAAACAATAGTTATCCTACATTAAGATGAACAAGCACCATAATAAAAAAATCAAGGATGAAAATATGGAGAAAAAATCAGTAATGTCAATAATTGCAGTGGTTTTTATGTTGGTCTTAATTGCTCTTGGTATTAGTACATATTCTTATTGGCTATCGGACTATGCACAAAGTCTTGAAGTTAAAACTCAGCTAAGCACTCAAGATATGGTTACAATTGAGGAAATTTATGCTCTTGATTTTTATTTTATTAACAGAGGTAACGCAGTTCTAAATGTAAATGAAGTTAAAATTGATGGAATTAAATGTGCAGATGGAGGGAATTTTTCAAGAGGACTCAATAGCATAGAAATTCCTATCTGTACCGGAACATTGGAATCGGGAATTCACGAGATTGTAATGTATACTGATCAAGGTATTTACTCAGAGGATTTCTATTTTAATTCTCTTGGTTTTGATGTGTATGGAAATCCTTATATCATTGGAGATAGCAAGCCAGGACTTGACAAAGGATGTGAAGAACTTCAAAAAATGTTTGAAGATTTGGATGGAGATTATTATCTTGTTCAGGACATTGCATGTGAAGATTCAAAAAATTGGAATGGCGGAACTGGATTTCTGCCAATAGGAGAAGTTGCAACTCCATTTACAGGAACACTTGATGGTAGAGGACATACTATATATAATCTTTACACAAATCAAACTGACAAAGAAACGGGAATGTTTGGTAATTTGAATGGTGCAACCATTTCCAACCTAAAATTTGATTTGTTATCTGTAACAGGTCAAAAAAAATCTTCTGGAGCACTAGCAGGATTTGCACAAAACTCAGTAATAAAACAAATCACAGTTTTGGGAGATATTACGGGTGATATGAAATCCGTTGGAGGGATAGTTGGAGAAATGCAAAATTCAGTTCTTAGTGAATCAAGTTATTCGAATGGAACTGTGACTGGAGACAAGAAATCGGTAGGAGGTTTGGTTGGATTTTTAGACAATTCAGAAATTCACAACTCATATTCAACAGGAGATGTGGTTGGAAACAAAGACAATTCAGGAGGTCTTGTAGGAGAAGACAAAGATGCAATAATTAACAATTCATACTCAACAGGAGCAGTATCAACAGGAACTGGAAATGTAGGTGGACTTGTGGGAGCAACATTGGCATCGAGTTATTACAACTCTTTTTGGGATACTCAAACTTCAGGAACAGGAATGTCAGCAGGAGGTTCTGGAAGAACAACTGTTCAAATGATGCAGCAGGCGACTTTCACAGGGTGGGATTTCACAAACACTTGGATAATTAATGATGGAGTATCATATCCAACTTTAAGATAATTTTTCTTTACTATTTCGAAAGTTTTTTAATACCATTCAGATTAATCTATAATAATTCATAGCCCTGTAGTGTAGTGGACTATCATTCAGCTCTTTGGAAGCTGGGACCCCGGTTCGAATCCGGGCGGGGCTACTTATTTCTGTAAAAACAACTCTTTCAAATCATCAGATAAATATATTTTATTGATTTTACCAACTTTTTGCTTTGAAATCATTTTATTTTTACTCATTTCATCAATAACTCTTGAAACTCTAAGTTTTGTCAAATTGCTTGAAGATGTAATTTCATATTGTGTTGATATTCCATTATTTTTAATAAGATTATTCAAGACAATTTTTTCTTCATTTTTAAGAGAATTTAGAAACAATTTTTTTATTTTAATTATTTTCTCTTTATTTGATTCAATTTTCCTATTGGAAATTGTCTGAAAGTAAATTCCAAATACGACTCCGATTATTCCTATTAAAAACATAAAAAAAATATGGTATTTCACAAATAATTGTAAAAATGTTGGTACATCTGGCAAATCAATAAAATAATAAGAAAGCATAGTCAAAACGGAAATTACTACAAAAACTAAAAGTGTAATAAGAAATATTGCTTTATCTAAGTCTTTCTTCATAAAATGTATTGGTGTTCCTCATTTATAACAATTTGGTTCATAGTATCACATATAAATATGTATAGTATCATACATTGATACTTTATGAAACACACAAAAAAACAAAAAAATCTTTACAAGACACTTTCAATATTGTTCATTATTTCATCATTGATTTTATTATGGGCTTTACCATATTTGTTATTCAAAGATAATTCTTTGAAAACACAAGAATCAGTATTTATGTTATTGTCAAGTAACCAAGACTTTTCAATTAAACCTTTGCAACAAAAGATTCAGAGAGATTATGATTTGGTTGCAGACAAATCTTCAATATCTTTAATTGAAGGAAAAACAACAGATGTATTTGCATATAACAATCAGGTTCCAGGCCCAATTCTTAGGGGAAAAGTAGGAGATACTATCAAAGTAAACTTTAAAAATAACCTTGATTTTCCAACAACAATTCACTGGCATGGGATACAACTTGAAAATTCAATGGATGGAGTTCCAGATATAACTCAAACTCTAGTAAATTCACAAGAAACTTTCATATATGAATTTACTCTAAAAGATTCAGGAATTTACTGGTATCATCCTCACTATAATACGGATGAACAGATAGAGATGGGGCTTTATGGAATAATTGTAGTTGATGACGATAAAATCTCAGTAGATAAAGATACAGTATATGTTCTAGATGATGTAAGGCTTGATGGCAATTATCAGATAGCTCCAAAAAGCAATCATCATATGGATGTAATGCATGGAAGATATGGAAACTTTCCTTTGATAAATGGGGCTGTAAATTATGACATTGAAGCTAAAAAAGGAGAATTAATAAGGCTTAGATTGGTTAATACTGCAAATGCAAGAATTTTCAATTTTGCAATTGAAGATCATAAACTTCTTGTAGTTGGACATGATATTGGACTTGTTGAGAAACCTTATGAAGTTGATTCTTTAATTATGGCTCCAGGTGAAAGATATGACATTTTGGTTTATTTGGATAAAAACAAACAAGACTACAAAATTCTAGATAAATCATATAACACAGAAAATATGCTTGGTTATCTTAGGTATAATGAAACATCTCAGCAAGATAAAAAAGAGTATTACAATTCACTTAAAAATATTATATTAAATGAGAATATTCCTGACTGGCAAAATAAGGAATCTGAAAAAGAGATAACAATAGAACTTGAAGGAATTCAACAAGGAATGATGAACATAAGGTGGACACTAGATGGAAAATCATTTCCTGAAAATCCCTCAAACATCTCATTGAAAGAAAACAAATTTTACAAAATAAAATTTGTAAACACTCAAAACCAAATTCATCCGATGCATCTGCATGGCCAGAAATTTTTGATTTTAACAAGGGATGGTAAAGCAATAGAACAAAAAGGTTATAAAGATACAGTTCTGATTTATCCAAGCGAGGAAGTTGAAATAGGGTTAATGGCTCAGGAGAAGGGTACATGGTTAAATCATTGTCATATTCTTGAGCATGCTGAAGCTGGAATGCTGGGATTCTTAATCGTAGAATAAAATAAAATGAGATTTCATCCCCTTCCAATAGCTAATAATATATTAAAATCAAGTAAATTAATTATAATTAATGTTTAAGACAAGAAAAATTCAGATAAATGCTGCCCATGAACTTGTTGCACTCTTAACTTCTGATGATGCAAAAGAATTGCAATTGAATCCTAGAGATAAAATAAATATCAAGTCTAATTCTCATTCCATAACTTGCCAGCTTGAAACTGTTGATCACAGTGCAAAACATTGTCCTTTAAAAAAAGGAGAAATTGGACTATTTGAACATGCATTTGAAAAACTTCACACTTGGGAAAATCAAAGAGTAAGCATAACTCCTGCACCAAAACCAAGATCTTTGGAATTGGTAAAACGAAAATTCAATGGACACAAACTTGAAGAGGATGATTTTTTTGCAATAATAACTGATATTACTCAAAACAATTATTCAGACATTGAGACAACTTTCTTTGTTTTGGCATGTTCTGTGCACAAACTTACAGATATTGAAACAACTCATCTTACAAATGCAATGGTAAGAGTTGGAAAAGTTCTAAATTTCAAAAAAAAACTTGATGACATAATAATTGATAAGCATTGTATAGGAGGAATCCCAAACAATAGAACAACCCTAATTGTGGTGCCAATAATTGCAGCAGCTGGTCTTAAAATTCCAAAAACCTCTTCAAGATCAATAACCTCTCCAGCAGGAACTGCAGATACTATGGAAGTTTTTGCAAATGTTAAAGTACCTTTATCAAAAATGTATTCCATTGTTGAGAAAGAAAATGGTTGTATGGTGTGGGGAGGTTCATTTGATTTAAGTCCAGCAGATGATATCATAATTCATGTTGAACATCCTTTAGGGCTTGACTTTGAAGTGCAGATGATAGCATCAATACTCTCAAAAAAGAAAAGTGCAGGCTCATCACTAGTCTTAATTGATATTCCCTATGGGAAAACTGCAAAAGTAACAACTCTTGATCATGCTAAACATCTCAAAAAGAAATTTGAAAAAATTGGAGCATCAGTTGGTATCTCAGTAAAATGTATAATAACAGATGGTTCCCAGCCAATTGGAAACGGGATTGGACCACTAAAAGAAGCTCTGGATGTACTAAAAATATTAAAAAGAGAGGATGATGCTCCAAAAGATTTGGAAGAAAAATCCCTAATGATGGCAGGACTCATGCTTGAGATGGCAGGAAAAGCAAGAAAAGGAACAGGATACATTCATGCAAAAGATATACTTGAAACAGGACTTGCTTACAAAAAATTTCTTGCAATACTTGAAGCGCAAGGAAAACCAGACAAAACTCCTCAGGCTAAATACTCACTTGACATAAAAGCGTATGCAGAAGGGATAATTAAGGAGATTGATAATAAGAGAATTTCAAAAATTGCATTTATGCTAGGAGCTCCAAAAGATAAATCCTCAGGGCTCTATCTTAACAAGAAAAAAAATTATAGAGTGCAAAAAGGAGAAGTTTTGTTTACTATTTATTCTAATTCAAAACTAAAGCTAAAATATGCAGAAAACTATATAGCAAGCAAACTACCTCAGATTTATATGTTAAAATGATTTTTTCCATCAATAAAGGGGAAGAAAAATTTATAAACATAATTCATTAAGGTTTTCTTATGAAAAAGAAACCAGTAAATAAAACTCATCCTAAAAAATCAAATAGTTTCTTTTTAGGATTGAAATTCTCCAAAGATGATTTCTCCAAAGAAAATCTTATTGAAGGAGGAATTATGAGACCTGCTCTTCTTATGATTGCATTTGCAACATTCATAGGGGCAATGTTTTTATTATTAATAGGAAATCTCAAATGGGGAGGTTCATTCATCATTTTCTCATTTATATTAAATTTGTATGCAATATACATTTCTTTAATTGATAAACCAAGTGCATTTAGAACTTTGAATCTTGGATTCAAACTATTATTGTTCCTCTCTGAGGTTATGGCTTTCAATTGGGTTCTTATGAACATACTTGCATAGACACTACCACTTTCAAATTATAAAATTCTTTTATATTCTTGTTAATTTATCATAAATTATATGTCACTATCTTACGAACTTTCCAAAATCAAGGACGCATTTGTAAAAGTAAGAAACGATATGAACTTTCTTTCCGGAAAGATTTCTGAAAATTATGAAGAGTTTATGAGACATCATCAAAAACTCCACACTCAGGTTCAGGAACTTTCTGAAAAATTGAAACATCAGATAAATGAAATAAAACATATGGATTTTTCCCATTCTTCTTTTTCGGATAAAGACATTCTTGATTTGAAGCATGAAATAAAAGAACTAAAAAGACAAGTTGTTTATACTCATGAAGAGCATGGAAAAATAACTACTATGCTTGCAGATATAAAAAAAGCAAAATCAGATGTGAAGGACTTAAAGGAGAAACTTCATAGCTCCGAACTTGAGATTTATCTTCTAAAAGAAAGAATTGCTGAAAAAGATGTTGAAATCAAACAAATAAAAGACGTTAACAAACACATGTTTTCAATAATTGACGATCTTTCTCACATAGAACTAGACATAATAAATCGTGCTTCTAAAAATAAACAGTAAAAATGGACTTTGAGCAAAAAAAAAGAATATCTTCAAATCAGGAAAAATATCACATAGAAAATTTGAAACTTACAAGAGAATTTTCCAAGAATCTAATTCAGGAAATGGACAATCTTGTAAAATCAATTGTTCTTTTCGGCTCAAACACACATGATACAACAAAAAAAACATCAGACATTGACTTAATGATAGTTCTTGACAATGTGTCTGTATTTGTAACACCAGAACTAAGAGAAGCATATAAAATAATAACTCAGAACCTATCAGAAAAAATTTCAAACAAACTTCACATTATGACAGTAAATCTTACAGACCTTTGGGATATGGCAAGAAAAGGAGATCCACTTTTAATTAACATCCTTAGATTTGGTCTTCCAGTATTTGACAGAGACCTTGTTGAGCCACTCCAATATCTACTTGAAATAGGAAGAATAAAGCCTTCAAGAGAAACTGTTTACAATTACATGGCAAGAGCGCAGACTTTGCATGAAGAAACAACAAAGCATCTGGATGAAGCCATACTTGATTTGTATTATTCAACTGTGGATATGGTTCATGCAACTCTTATCTTGCAGAAAGTAATGCCACCATCTCCAAAAGAAATGCCAAAAATCTTCAAAAAAACTTTCAAAAACAATGCTAAAATACTAAAACATGCAAAAACCATTGATGAGCTCTATTCAACTGCAAAAGATATTGAACACCATAAAATAACACCAACAGGAGTTCTCTACGACAAACTAAAAAAGAAAGCTGATATTCTACTAACAAATCTTAGTCAATTCAATGATGAACAACTCAAAAAAAAGGATAACTTTGAATTATGAGAGGCAAATTTATTTAAACATTAAAATTTAAAGCTTTATTATGGTAAAAATATATATTGATGAATTAATATTGAGTTTTCAGGACTCAAACTTTCTCTGGATACTTATTCCTATATTTTTCATTGGTATAATCACAGATAAATATCAGGAGGAATTCAAAACTTCAGTAGGAAATGCAATATCAAATGGTGCACTTATTATATTTTCAGGCTTCTCATGGATTCAGCTTATATTTTACAGGCAGAACTTTCCTCCAGATGCAACAATTTCTCAATTCATGCTTTCTGCTTTAATTATTTTATATGGATTTACTATAATTGCATCAGGATTCAAAACTGGAGAATTTGCAAGAACATATGGCAGAATAAGAGTTGTAACATTCATGCTTATGTTTTTTACTACAATAATTTACATTCCAATACTATACAACATAGTTAGTGTAATAATATTTGTTCTTTTATTCCCTTTTTATTATGCTTTTATATCTGAGCTTGTAAAAGTAATGCCTAGTGCCCACTCTCAAACCTCAAAGAATATTAAAAAACTTAACTTGAGTAATTTGTCAGTCAGTCAGAAAATAATGTTTATTGGAAAAACAAAACTAAAAGAATATTTAGAATAAATTCAAATTTCAATAAATTTGTAAAATCTATGTTTTGGATGTTCTCCTCTGTAAAGCATTTCTTTTTGCTCTTCTGTAAAGTTTTTAAATTCTCTACTATTAACAAATCCTTGCATTTTTTCAGGCAAGCCTTGGGAAAAAACTTCTAAATGTCCGTCTTCCACAACGGGATTCATTACAAAAGAATCTAATTTAAATGCAGCTTTTGCAAGTCCAGCAGCTGCACTTACTATTGCCATTTTTAATTTAGTTGGATCAAAATGATAACTTCCATGATAAACAACATTATTTGGGTCATTTAATAATTCAACTTGACCATTATATTCAATATCATTATAGAGCATAATAAATTCAGATTCATCAAAATCTTCTTCTTCATTTGAAATTAAAACTCTATATATATCTTTCCCTTTCATTCCTACTAAATATTCGCCGATAAGTCTTTTATCCTCTGCCTCTTGAGATAAATGTTCAAACCTTTTTCCAAATTCTTTAAGTTCTAAAATAGTTCTTTCTATATTTGCTCCTTTTTTAGGAGTAAAAGATTCTACTCTAACATATCTCTTTTTTAATGCTTTTTCGATATCAAATACCATATAAACTTATATCAAACTCAAATCTTATATAAACATTTCGCATTTCATAACTTCAAAGTAAAAACTCTTTATAAACTAACTAAATTTATAATAACAAATAGACTTCCTTTTACTAAGATGCCCTTTGAAATAGAAATTACAAAAGAATATGATGGAGTCTCACCAAAAGGATTTGTATCGAAAAAAGTAGATGTTCCATACTATATGATTCCAAAACTATTCAAGGAAAAAAGAATAACCTTAAATGGGAAAAAAATCAAGCATGAAACTCGATTGAAAGAAGGAGACATATTGAAAGTCTGGCAGAAAGGTTTAGAACCAAGAGAAATAATCAAAGAAGAAAGAGAAGCAAGAAATCTAAACATGCAAACTATTTTTGAAAATGAAGATTTCATCGTTCTAAACAAATTACCTGAAGTAGTAGTTCAAGGAGCCCAGCACAATGAAAAATCATTATCCTATCATCTAGAATACTTAAAGCAAAAAAACAACGATACAACTGACTTCAACTACTTTCATGCTCACAGATTAGATAAGGACACATCAGGAATACTTGTTTGTGGAAAAAATTTGATTGCTGTAAGAGAGTTAAACAAGATATTCAGACAAAGAGATGTAATAAAAAAATATGTTTGTTTATGTATAGGCAAGTTCAAACAAAAAGAAGGAGATGTTGAAGTTTTTATGAATAGAAATCCTCAAGGTTCATCTCAGAAAATGGCAATTTGCAAATCAGATGACTTTGAGGCAAGAAAGTCAATTTCACATTTCAAAGTTCTAGAAGAGATAGATTATGAAGCAGACATTCTATCTTTAGTTGAAGTAAGAATATTAACTGGAATTACCCATCAAATCAGAGTTCATATGAAACATCTGGGACATCCAATTGTTGGAGATAAAATGTATGGAAATTCATATCTGAACCAGCAATTAGAACACCAATTAAATAGACAATTCCTTCATGCAAAATCTATAGAATTTGATTTCAATGAAAAACATTACAAATTTGAAGCTGAATTGACAGATGATTTAAAGAACTTTTTGGATTATATTAGAAATTAAATTTTAATTAATACTAATCCAATTATCATTAACCCAAAAATCATTATTTCTTTCTTTGTAAGTTTTTCTTTTAAGAATATCCAACCAAATATAATGGAAAATACTAAAATGAAAACATATAAAATATTTACTATTGAAAATGGCATTGTTTCTAATGCTTTTGTTGATCCAAAAGTTCCAAGTAAAACTAATGGACTAAGCAATAAAATTCTTAAAAAATATTTCAAAGGAAATTTAAAAGATGTTTTTAATTTATTTATAGATGAAAAAAATAAAATCAAACCTAAAAAAAATCCACATCCAACTTCTATCGAGTAAGCTGCAATTATTGGGTTTATATTTGAAGAATAAATTTTAAAATAATATAAACTAATTGAAAATATTATTCCTGCTAATATTGAGATACCAATTCCTAAAATTTGATTTTTTTTATCAAGATGTGACACATCTATTGTTGATGGTTTTAATAAAATCACTCCTAACAAAATGAAAATTAACCCAATTATTTGTAAGTTTGATAGTGTTTCTCCAAGTAAAAAGAAACCTATTCCTATTGAGATAAAAACTCTGGATATTGTTGTGAATATTCTTGAATATCCAACAGGTAAATAATTAAATCCTAAAAATGTTAAAAATATATAAATTGCTCCAGTTAATGTTGCAATAAATATTTCAGACCAATAATTTAGAAACATTTGATTTGGTATGGGGAAGATTATCAATAATGGTAACCCTACAATAAATATTCCTAATTGTCTAAAAAATGATAAAGAAAGAAAACCTACTTTTCTTGATATTTTTGTAAAAAATACTACCGTTAAAGGCCAAAGTATTATGGGTAAGAGTACATATAATGAAGTCATTTTTCTAAATTCTCTCCTCAACTTCTTTCAAAATACCATCAAACATTTCTTTGCAATGCATAACAGTTTCATGATGACGCCCAGTCTTAGTAGGATAAAAATTAAATTTTCCAAAATGATAAAAATTCTCAACCATGCAAGTTCCACAATAAGGTTTGAACACACATCTATCGCAAATTGGATTAGCCTCAAGCATTGAATTCAATATTCCCTTTGAAACTTCAGATTTCTTAAAAACTGATTTCCAATCATCTGCAAACACATTTCCCAATTTGAATTCATCACGCCCCAAAGCTTCATGACATGTATAAATATCTCCATTACTATGATATGTAATTTGCCCTGTTGCAGCTCCACAGGGAGATTCATAGTCTGTATGATAAGTCGGTTTATTTTCCAGAATTTTTGTTTTGTAAAGTCTTTTCATCCTATCATCAATCCTAACTCCTTTTGTTTGACGTTCTTGAATATATTTCAAGGATTTCTTGTAAAAATCAACAAAATCATCAAAACTATAAGACAAATTATCCTCATTTCTAACAGCCTTTCCAACATAAGTCAAACCTCTGATATCAACAAGACTAATTCCTAAACTAACATACTCATCAATAATTTCTTTGTAATAAGGAAGTGAATGCTTTGTATTAGTCATAAGAGCATTAACTCTCCATTTTTTCTTTTTCTCTTCACATATTGCATTAATTCTCTTAATCCAATAAACGACTCTCTCATAAGTCCCAATTTCAACTCCTTCTTTTGCCAAAATAATCCTGTTCTTGTCATGAACAACTTTAGGTCCATCAAGTGAAGTGCATACTGTAACATCATTATCAACAAACCACTGTGCCATCTCATCATTCATCAAAGTCAAATTAGAAACAATTGCCAATTTCAAGTTTTTCTTGTATTTTTCATTTAACTCTTTAGCATAATTAGTCATAATTTTTACCAAATCAAATCTTGCAGTAGCCTCTCCTCCCTGAAACTCAATTGTTATGGCACGAGATGGAGAACTCATAATGAACTCAACAATTTTTTTAGCTGTTTTCTCATCCAAATCATACTTCTCTTTTGGTGCTCCAATTGAATCGGGCTCTGCAAAACAGTACTTGCATCCAAGATTGCAGCGTGAAGTGGGAATGACAATATGCAGTGAGGTTCCATTATCCAAAAAAGAATATCTCTTTCCCATTCTATCAACAATTAAATTAAAATTTTCATCAGTAACTATAATCCCCTTTGCAACTAACTTCAAAAATAAATCTTCATCTTCTATGTTTCCACACTTAAGTTGCCTAAAAGCTGATTTATTTAGAAAAAGAAAATTCCCATCATCAACTGTAACAAGATACATTTTTTTATCTTTATCATACAACTTTGACCTAAAAAAATTAGAAACATAATCTTCTCCTTCTTTCTTTAAAAACATACTAATACAAGAAAAAGTAATTTTATAAATATTTGTAAACAAGTAAGAGTATGCAGGATAACTTTACAATAAAAAACAATGAAGCTATTGTGAAAATTAACAAGAACATCTATGACAAACAAGTTTTACTTCAGGCATGCTATGTTAAATTGGATGATGCTTATTTTTTAGTGGATGAAGATGAAACAAACTATATAATTTCAATAAAGTTAAAAAAAGAAGGAGATCTTAAGCAAGCCATTTACGACTTCTTTGATGAACTAATAGAAAGTGCATCTTATATTGACCAGCTAAAAAGAACATCTCAAATACGGCAGACTATTTTGGAAAAAGCCCTTCTTCATCAATCTCTTCAAGAAGATGAAAATAATGAGTTTGAAAAATAATTTATCACTTTCAAATTCCTGCATTTTCTTTTAAAATATAACCTCTAAAAAAATTTATGCATAGTGAACATCATCATTTTGAATTACAAAAGGCATTGCATGATAAGATGTCAAAAATATATATTTATCAGGCAATGCTAACTTTTGCAAAATCAATGCTAGGAATATTTGTGCCAGTATATCTTTATAAACTAGGATTTTCCTTATTTGACATTTTATTATTTTCAGTAGGTCATTCTTTGGTATATCTTATAATGTTTCCTTTATCAACTCTAATCATAAAAAAAATTGGCTTTAAGTATACCATTCTTCTTACAACTCCAATTTACATTCTGCATATATTAACTCTTAATTACCTTATCATATCTCCAAATTTGGCATTTCATACTGCATGGTTCACTTATGGTCTGTATATGGCAATATTTTGGCCAGCAATGCATTCAGAAATTGCCGTTAACGGATCATCAAAACACAGAAGTTCACAACTAGGCACTCTACAAATTATTTCCACTTTATTTGCAACAGCTGCTCCTTTTATTGGGGGTCTTATGCTTGAAGCTTCAGGATATTACTATTTGTTAATATTTGCAACATCAATAATTTTAATCGGAAATATCCCTTTAATTCTCTCAGAAGACATAAAGATTAAAAAATATGAATTTAGATTTGAGGATTATCTCAAATTAATTAAAGATAGAAGATTTAAAAATTCTAAAATTGCTTTTGCATCTGAAGGAATAGAATGGACTTTGGCATTAGCTGTTTGGCCTATTTTATTATTCATAATTCTTGAGCAGAATTTCCTAAAGCTGGGGCTTCTTTTATCAATTGTCTCAATAATCACTGTGATAATAATATTATATGCAAAAAGATACATTGATAGAAAAAACAAGAATTTGATATTAAATCCAGTAACAAAATTACTATCTTTAAACTGGTTTCTGAAAAGTATAATATTAATACTTGGAAGTATTTTCATTTACTTTGTTGAAACTCTCTCAAAACTTTCACAGCAATTATTTCAATTATCATTTATGTCAATATTTTACAACAATGCTAATAAAATTGGATATATGAATTACATTGCTCTTAGAGAACTATATCTTCATAGTGCAAAAATATTCATATTCCTATTCTTATTCACACCATTTCTAATGATTTATGGAGAAAATTCAATAACGATTTCATCAATAATTTTCATAGGAGTGTTCTTTGCTCTTGGTCTTAGTTATTTGAAAGAAGAGTAGATTATTTTCCTAAAAACTCTGCAATCTTTTCAATCATCTCTCTAGTAACTTCTTCCTTGCTCTTAGATGCATCAACAACAATTATCTTTCGTCCATCTCTTTTTCTAAGCTCATCTATGCAGAACATTAAATTTTCTCTAACCTTTTCCTGAAAATCCTTCTTCTCAAAACATTCATCAGCAGAGTTTCGACCACTCATCCTATTAAAGGCTTCATCAACAGTCAAATCAAAAACCAAAGTAATATCTGGAATCACGCAACCTCCTTCCTTTCCATATTCGTGCATTTCATAAAGCTCATCAAAATTCATTCCTTGTGACATCTGATATGATAAAGTTGACAAATCATACCTTGAAGTAAGCACATGAGAATGTTCAAGCATTTCCTTAATAATAGTTGAATGTTCCTTTCTATCTTTAACAAAAAACTCAGTTGCCTCCTCACCACTCACATCCCTTTGCCGAATAAGCCTTGCAATCTCAACTCCGCTTGATGTTATCTTTGTAGGTTCTCTTGTAACCCAGATATTTGAATACTTATTTCCAAAAGGGTAATCATCATCTTCTTTAATTGTTTCAACTAATCTATGAAGTTGTGTATCCTTGCCACAACCATCAATTCCTTCAAAAGCAATAAACAATGTTTTTTCCATATAAAATTCAAAACTTTAGAACTTATAATCTTTTCTATCTCTTTAAATTTTCAATATGATAACTATGATGATGAACTTTTTTCAAAACTCTAATAACTCTTGGCCAGGAAGTTGAGATTCTATGAAAAAACCTATGAACTTGTTTGTCATGTTTTTTTTCTTCTTCTTCAATCAAAACAACTTCCTTTTCTAGTTCAAACCCAGTATGAAACAATCTTTGAGTAATAATTATTATCTTATCAAACTTAAATACTAATCCTACTACTTCAAAAAATCTCAAAAATGCAAAAAAAGGAAAAACCACCATAACATCAAGCCAGTACCTTCTAAGAAATCTTGGAAAATTTCTAAGATGATTATATTTGAAAACCAAATTCATAATGAAAACTGAATAAACAAAAATATTAAGTAAAATAAATTGGAATTTATAGGTATCAACTATATTTGAGTAAAACAATTCCATCAGTACGATGAAAATAAGTAATAATACATCAAATGGAATAAATCTATCAATAAAAATTTCAAATCTGGTATGTCTTTTAGGGCCACCCATACTAAAGATCTTAAATTCTTCATTTATAATATTTTAACCTTATTATAAAGTAAGAAAATTAATTGAAATTATTTTGGTTTTTATTATGCACTTTCTTCACATAAAACATAATTCCCAAAATAATTGTTATGGTCAGCATAAAACTAATCACAATCAGCAATGTAGGCAAACTACCCGAATCCTTTATACTCTGAGCAAACTCACCCACATCCTCAGCCACAGAAGTTTCCATCAAATCAAGCTCTTTAAGTTCTTCATGAGTATTCTGGTCAATCTCCTCCAGAGTATAGTAATATTTGTCATCAATCTCATCACTTAATCTTGCCAGATACTCAATCTCTGTCACATCATCAACCACGATAAAACTCTCATCTTCAGCTTTTTCATCCAAGTAAATCATCTCATTGTAATTGCCATCAAAGGAAGCCTTGTAATATCTCTTGCCAACCTTTTCAACAAAGAGTTTTTTGGCATTCATAAACAAATTCTGAATTTCATCGTTTTGAGGAGAACAACTCCTAGTCTGAATTTCCTTTGCATTACAGTTGTTAAGATCAACCTTAGTTCTACTCTGAGTGAAATCAAGGCAGTCAGTCCACAAGCTAAACTCATAGCTTGGCTCGCAAACAGGTGGTCTGTAAGCAGAACTTCCTCCACCACCTCCAGAGGAACTAGATGAAGAGGAACTTGAACTGCTTGAGCTGGAACTCGATGATGAAGATGAACTGCTACTAGTACTCGAAGTTGAACTACTACTGGTTGAACTAGAACTTGAAGAAGACTCATTAGTCTGAGGAACTGTTGTATTGAAACAGGCTGTTGTAATTATCTGACAACTGTTTGAACAACTCAAACTTCCATTGTTGAAACCATAATCAGAGCAACTAGAGGTTCCAAAATTGGAACCATCACATTGTTCTCCACTTGTGATAAGATTATCTCCACAATAGTAGGTTGGCTCAGTTGGCTGGCCATCATAATACTCAAATGCACCAATGTCAAATTCTGCTCCCTGAGGCCTTGAAGTTTTTATATAATCATACAAAATGTCAGCCCCTGAGAAAATTGCAGTAAATGCATTATTATAGGTCATATATGCTAAATTTGCAACATCAATTGCAGAACTGTTTGGAGATAACGAGAAATCACCTCCATTAGCATTGATAAATAATGGGTTGCCAACAATATTTCCTGAACCGTAGGCCACCCTAGAATCAATACTTAAACCTGTTGAATGTTCTTGAGAATTTCCTCCAAACTTTATTATCCCTAAGCCATTAGGATTATAAAACAAATTATTTTCAATTGTTGCTAGGTTTGCAGAATCTGTCTGATCATATTTAATCCAAGTAGGACAATTAGACAAAATATTATTAGTTAAAAAAGTAGTCAAAGATCCTCCTTGCCAAGGACCACTTATACACACTTGAGTATTATAAATTGTATTAAAAGCAATAGTATCAGGTCCCTCCCCTGATTTTTCAAATTCAATTCCAATTCTTTCAACATCATGAATAACATTTCCTATAACATAACCATCCCACGCTTCCTCAATTCTTATCCCTTTTGCAGAATCATATACTTCATTATATAAAACCCAAAAATTTCTAGGTGCTCCATCAGTTCCTATTGCAATTGATGCTCCATCAGAACCACTAGTTGTAACTCCAGCTGCAATACATCCAGAACCATCATCAAAACAGAACTCATCTCCAGCTGCACTTGCAATATGATTATATGCAATATTCTCAGACAAAACTATATTTTCTCCATATTTGAAATCATAACCATTCTCCCTATTACCATAAGCTTCATTTCTTCCAACATATATAAATTTAGGAGGATTTGTTGAACAACCATGACAAAATTGAATACCATCTGCACTATTGTGATGTAATTTATTGTTAAGTACCCAAATATTTTCAGATCCTCCACCAATCGTCATTCCAAGCTTATCATCTCCAAAAAAATGATGTGCAGAATTGTTATAAAAAACAATATTAGTTCCTCTTAAAATTATTCCATGTTGGGTAGTTATTCCTGCACCTCCACTAAAATTAGTATTTCTAATTACAATATTATTTTGATAATTCGCATTTGTACGTCGCCCTTCAATAAAAAAGCCATCAAAAACAAAATATGAACCATCAAGATATACACGATTATTTGTACCAGTAATCTTCGGCTTGCCAACTCCATAAAAATACACAGGATTGTTACTATCTCCACTAAAATTAAACCTTATATCAACTCCAATAGTATATGGTCCCCCATGTACTTCAACAACTTCTCCTGCTGTCAAAGTTCTAGGAAAAGTAAGTCTTGGTTTATCTGGATATCCATAAGTATTGCTTGAATCAGTTGCATCTGGATGTGTATTATCCACATAATAATAACCTGTAACTTCACTTGATGGCCAAGCAGAAGGATTAGGAGGCAACTCAGCTTCAACACCATTACCCAAAACAGAACCTAAATTTGGAGCAGGAATTCCAATTGGAAAAATATATTCATTTCCTGCTAAACCTGAATTTGAACATCCACTTGAATCAATACTACAACTACTAGAACAACTCAAACTTCCCTGATCAAATCCATAATCAGAGCAAGTCAAAGAATTAACATTAGTTCCATCACAACTCTCTCCTCCATTGATTAGACCATCACCACAATATGAAGTTGCACCAGAAACAAGCTGACAAGTATTTGAACAAACACTACAGCTAACCTGACCATAAGAGCAACTCTCAGTTATGATATTTCCATCATCACACCCTTCTGTACCTTCTAAAATACCATTACCACAAGTTTGAGTAGGTCCTCCTGAACTGCCATCATTATATTCATAAGCACCAATATCAGGAGCAGAACCATACCACTCTCTACAATCACTACCCGGATACTCCCCAGAAGTAGGACAATGATAACCAGGAATTATTGCTCCTGCATCAATTGCAGAACTTGAAGGTTGCAAATGCAAAGCAGTTACATCTCCAAAATTTGGATCATTAAGATCTATTACAACACTAGCTTTAATTGTTGCAATATTAGTACTTACAAACAAAGGATTTCCAGATAGGGATTTATAATTATTGTCTCCTGCATTGTAAGGATCGTTTCCCCATGTGAAAATTTGACTTGCTGGAGCACCACCTAATAAAAATTCATTAAAAAAATTATTTGAAAATTGATAATATTGATAAGGTGCTCCTCCTGAAGGAGGTAGACTTTTAAAATAAATATCACCATGACCTGAACTTCCTCCTCCATTATATACAATATTATTTCTGATTCTTGGATAATAACTCTCAAGAGTGGTGGCTCTCTGATCTAAAAGCAATCCACCCCAACTATAACTAAAACAAGTATTGGCATAAAATGAATTATATACCCAGTCAGTTTCATATGGATCCTGATCAATGCAATCACCATAAGGCAAATCAAAAACATAATTTCCAACTACTGTATAATTATCTCCTCCATTTGTAGCCACTTTAATTCCATTTCCATCTCCATTAGCTAATCTAGGATCTGATGTTGAATAAATTGCATTTGAAAAAACTACATTGTCTTTAATCAAAGTACCATAAGACCCACAGCAACTATCAATACCATCATCAGCAGTATTAGTTACAACATTCTTAACAATTGAATTATATTTTTCAGTAATGACCTGACTACCTATAAAATTTCTATCTCCTGTTGTATGAATTCCATCTCCATCCTCTCCACAAGCACTTGAACCAGAACAATCTCCTCCAGCATTTCTCAGGATATCATGGACATAATTGTGATAAACCAAATTATAAGAAGTACAGGAATCTGGACTTGGAGCAGTATCACATATCAAACCAATTCCAAGAGCTGTATCATAAACTTCAGAATACTCAACAACACTATGCGAAGTATCTCCATAAAAAATAATTCCTTCAGCACGTGAACCTTTGCCTATAGTGTCAAAATTCTCAATTCCAATATCATGAATTTTAAAATGTGAGATGTTAATATAACTGGATGAATCCACTCTGACACCATAACCCGTAGCTTCTGTAATCTCAAAACCATAAAAATTCAAATAAGAAGATGAACTAACGTAGACTCCAATATTGTCTGAATAACTCAGATTAAATATAGGAACTTCATTTCCATAAGCCTTAAACGTAATTGGATTTTCTGAAGATCCATCTAAATTAGATATTGATAAAGCAGGATAATTTCCCTCTCGCAATAAAATAATATCTCCTGGGTTAACTATTAACAAAGTATCAGAAATAGAATTGTATGCATTTCCACTTGAACCAGAACAATCTCTATTAGTAATTGAGTAAGTTCCTGAACAATCTGATAAAAGAGTCTGATCAACGTAAAACGTTGCACTAAAACTTAACGAAATAGAAAATAAAACTAAAAATAACAAATTAATTATTCTTAACATAAATAATCACTGTATGAAATATTTATATAATTTAACTATGACTTAAAAAGTACAACATAAGTCTTTAATATACAACTAAACATTTAGAAATGTTTTCATAAAACAATTATTCTTTATGGATTATAAGTACATCTGAATCCCCAATTTGAAATTTCTGCACTAGGAGGATGAGTAGTTCTTATGTTATAGATTCCGGAATTGGCATTATTATATCCACCATGAACAATTGATTCTCCATCATCCACTCCATCAGTATCTCTGTACCCTAATTTCATTAGGCCAGAATTCAAATAATTTATTGGTCCTGCATATGTAATGAAAGTAGTATTTGTTTCACTGGACCACTCACCACTGCTACTTTGTCCATCATCCCAACTATTCATATCTTCAGTATCATTTAGAATTTCTCCCACATTGCCTGCAAAATCCCAAATAACTTTTCCACTCGATAAATAGAAAGTTCTTCTTTGGTCTGAACCCACAACATTATTTGTTCTATAATAGCCATCAGAATCATTATTTGATGCATTTAGCAAAGAGGCAGGATCATTATCATTATGTCCTATATAAACAAATCCATCTTGATAAACAGAAGAATTCCAATTATTTCCATTCTGTTCAATGTCTCTTGCGATTGTCATCTTTTCAAAATGAGTCATTAGATGATATCTTGATCCTAATGCTTCACAAGCAGCTCTGGCATTAGTCACATTAATGCTGACCCAAGGAGTATCTGATGCTTGAGAGGTTGGGATTCCTCCTATATTTTTTGCTTCATATTTCATAACACAAAAAATACTTGTCCCAAAAAAAGAATTTCCTGATACTGGTATATATCCCGTAGGACAATTATAGGCATTGCCTTTGTAAATTTTTTTTGAGAATACAGATTTATCTGTTAAAATTACTATTTCAGGTTCTGTTGCAGAAACATCAAAAAGACATAAACTCAAATCCAATTGCATGCTTGAACTTTTATTTAAATAAGTTGAAATTGAACAATCCACATCTCCAACTTTGACACTTTGAATTGTAATCGAACTTTCAAGAGGATTATTCAAATACAACATTCCATTTCTATACTTTGTAATAAAATTGTTCTTCAATTGTAAATCATTTTTCTCTTCATCCATATCAACAAACACTGAAGATGTAAGTTTACTATTCCAACTTGAAACTGTAAAATAGAGAATAAGGGATACTAATAACATCAAAGAGATAACAGCTACAGGAATAATTGCCTTTTTATTCATAAAATTCTCAGATTAACAATCTTTTTAAATATTCTTATTCTAAGATAGTTATGAACAAGGAAATCCTACGACAACAGCAAAATGAGATTACAGAGCATTATGTTTATTCTAAGCTTGCAGAACTTTGCAAGGATGACCATAACAAGGAGATTTTAAAAAGAATCTCTAAAGATGAATTAAAACATTATAAAATTTGGGAGTCAATAACTAAAGTAGAATTAAAACCTCAGAAATTCAAAGCAAACAAATATCTTTTCTTAGCTAAAATATTTGGACTAAGTTTTGCTCTAAAATTAATGGAAAGTGGCGAAGAAAATGCACAAAAATTCTATGATAGTGTTGCTAAAAAATACCCTCAGGCAAAAGACATTCAAAAAGATGAAGAAAAACATGAAAACCAGTTAATCAACATACTAAATGATGAAAGACTAAATTATGCAGGAGCAATAGTTTTAGGACTAAACGATGCTTTAGTTGAATTAACTGGAACACTTGCAGGTTTGACTTTGGCATTTGCAAACTCAACAATAATTGGAACAACTGGACTGATTATGGGGATTGCTGCATCTCTGTCAATGGCATCCTCAGGTTATCTTTCATCAAAGGAGCAGGATTCAGATGAAAAAAATCCAATCAAGGCGGCAATTTACACGGGAATAGCATATATAATAACAGTAATTTTGCTTGTAACACCATATTTTATATTCACAAGTGTTTACACAGCTCTTGGTGTTATGCTCTTAACAACTGTTTTAATAATTGCAGCATACACATTCTACATCTCTGTTGCAAAGCAATTGAAATTCAGAAGAAGGTTCATTGAGATGGCAGCAATCTCTCTAGGAGTTGCACTTATTTCCTATGGAATAGGATTTATAGTAAAGAATTTTTTTGGATTGGATATTTAATTTTTATTTTTTATTATTTCATAATTAACTCCAAATTTATCTTTCCCTTTTTTCTTTTCTTCTGTAACTATAATATTTTTTAATTCATTTTGATATTTATTATTAATAAATAATGTAATTTGACTAAGTTGTTTTGTTACTGCATCATTCAATGAAGCAGGAAAAATAACTGCAACACTAAGTGAATTCTCTTGTTTATTCTCAAAATATAAATTAACTCCTTCTTTTTCTTCTAATCTATTTAATATATTCCTAAAAACTTTTTTAATTTCTTCAAATACTTCCATTTTTCTTATTTATACAAAGGATACTTCTTGCAAAGTTCCAAAACTTCTGTTTTAACCTCACTCTGAACATTTTCATCATCAATGTTCTTCAAAACTTTTGCAATCAATTCACCAACCTTGTATGAATCCTCTTTTGAAAATCCTCGGGTTGTAATTACTGGAGAACCTATTCTGATTCCTGATGGGTTAAAAGGACTGGCTTTATCAAAGGGAATCATATTCTTGTTAGTACACAAATGGCATTCATCTAAAACACTCTCTGCTTTTTTTCCAGTAACTCCAAGTGTAGTCAAATCAATAAGCATAAGATGATTGTCAGTGCCTCCAGAAACTAATTTAACTTTATTATCTAGCAAACCTTGAGCAAGAGCCTTGTTGTTTTCAACCAATCTTTTTTGATACTCTTTGAACTCAGGTTTCAAAGCCTCACCAAATGCAACAGCCTTTGCAGTAATTACATGTTCAAGTGGTCCTCCCTGAATTCCTGGAAAAACAACTCTGTTGATTGCAGCTCCATATTTTTCTTTAGCAAGTATTAAAGCTCCTCTTGGACCTCTAAGTGTTTTATGAGTAGTTGTTGTCACAACATCGCAAAATGGAACTGGATTTTGATGAAGTCCTGCAGCAATCATTCCAGCAATATGAGAAATATCTGCCATAAGCATAGCTCCACACTCATCAGCAATCTCTTTAAATTTCTTAAAATCAACTTCTCTTGGATAAGCTGAATAACCTGTAACAATCAATTTAGGTTTTTCCTTCATAGCTACCTTACGCACTTTTTCAAAATCAATCAAATTAGTCTTCTCATCAAGTTCATACTGAACAAACTTGTACAGCTTTCCACTAAAATTAAGAGCATGACCATGAGTAAGATGCCCTCCTTGATCCAAATTAATTGCAAGAACCTTGTCACCTGGTTCCAAAATTGCCATATAAGCGGCCATATTAGCCCCACTTCCAGAATGAGGTTGCACATTAGCATACTCAGCACCAAAAAGTTCCTTTGCCCTATCAATTGCAAGCTGCTCAAGCTCATCAACAAATTGGTTTCCTCCATAATACCTCTTTCCAGGATATCCTTCAGAATATTTATTTGTAAGAACACTTCCCTGAGCTTCCATAACAGAAGGACTTACAACATTCTCAGAAGGGATTAGCTCAATAGTTGTCTCCTGTCTTTCAATCTCTTTTACAACCCATTCATAAACAGCTGGGTCAGTCTGCTTCAAATTCTCTAAATGTGAGTTAAAATCAACTTTCATACCAAAAATCAAAAATCAACATATTTAAACTTTACGTGTCTGCAAACCAAACATTCACATCAATACAATAAGTCACTTCACAATAACATAGCAAATTATTTAAAGTCATAACATTCAAATATTATTATGATTCTAACCAAAGACAATCTTCTTAGATTTCTAACAGAAAAAAAATACTTAACACCTACAGATGTTGCTGAACAATTTGAGACAACAACAATGATTGCATCAGCAGCTCTATCAGAGATTGTCAAAGATAAAAAAGCACAAATCACAAATCTAAAACATGGTTCAACTCCTTATTATTTTGATCCTAGGCAAAAAGATGCCCTAATTGAACTTGGAGAAAAACACTTTTCAAAATATGAAAAAGATACATTTCTAAAACTAAAAGAGCAGCAGGTTTTAAACGATGCAGCACTTTCCATTCAAGAACGTCTTGCAATAGAGAGAATAAAAGACTTTGCAATTCCAATTGAATCTGATTATCAGGGTAGAACTCTCAAATTTTGGGTATGGTATCTAAGGGATTTAAATGAAACAAAAAAACAAATTTATGATGCTCTAAATCCAAAAAATTCTCCAACTCCTCAGCAGCCAAAACCTCAACAACAATCAAACGTAGTTCAAAGGCAACTTGACAGAAAACAGCAATTCCAGAAATCTCTTGAAAGTTCTCTGCCCTCACAACTTAGAGAATCCTCTTCACAAAGAAACTATGTTGAAGAAGATGAGGATGATGTTGGAGTATTCAGGCCAAAGCCAAAACTTCAACCTAAATCCTCTGATAGTAATAAAGAAGAAGCATTCATTGAAAATTATCTGAAAGAAAATTATTTAAAGATAGAAGAAAAAGATAAAGAAGACAAAGGAATATACTATAAGGCATCTATAAAAATAAACAAAATTCATGCAACATTTGATTGCTTCTTTTTCATAAAAAAACCTAAAGATGAAGATATAATAAGATTCTACTCAAAAAATACATCACCAAAAATTATATTTATAATAAATGCTCCAAAGAAATTCTTTAAGCTTGCAGAGAAACTTGACAACTTAACTATTGTAAATATATAAAATGTTTCATGTACATAATTTAAGAATTCCACATTTGAAAATAAAAAATACTTTGCAGTTAAGTTTTGTAAGGTTGTTTTTTGCACTTGGTTTTGCATTTATTGATACAATCTGGGCAGCATATATGAGATCATTAGGCTTAACAGATTCAGCCATAGGTTATATCAACGCAGGTCTTCTTATAATCTCTATGATTTTTTTATTTTATTGTGTTAATATTTTGGAAAAATTCTCAGAAAGAAAATCATTTTTCACATCTACAGCTATAATAATAATATTAACAATAATCTTTGGAATTACAACATCAATTATTATATTTCTTTTTTTGGCAGTAATTCTTACTTTATCAAATATTCTAAGAAGAAACAGTTTTGAAATTTTATTTAGGGATAATTCGCCTCCTGAAAAATTAACCATAAATGAATCAATACTTGCTGTTATCACAAATATTGGTTGGTTTTTAGGTCCAATCATTGCAGGATTTGTTCTTGCTATTTATGGATTTTCCACAGTATTTTTCACATCAGCTTTTTTTTCAATAATTTCATTATTAATGTTCTTAAGAATAAAACTATCAAATAAATCTTTTGAAAACTATCAAAAAAAGTCTTTTAAATATCTATTTCTGAATTTCATAAAAAATACTGAAGTAAAACTTCCATATATTATGTCAATGGGAGTTGCTTTTTGGTGGGGTTTTATATTTATATATTTACCATTATTTATCTTGGACAGTGGAATTGGAGAACAATATATTGGAATATTTGTAGGTCTTACTCAGCTTCCTCTTATTTTTTTTGAATATTTTGCAGGAAGAAATTCTTCAAAAAACGGATTTAGAGGTTCTTTCTTTTTTGGATATTTGTTTTTGGGTTTGATGGCAATTTCTTGTTTTTTCTTTGCTCAGAACATATTTATAGTAATGTTAATCTTAGTTCTAGCTTCAATTGCCATGGCTTTTGTTGAACCACTTAGATTCCCTTTTGTTTTTTCAAGAATTACAACATCTCAAGAAGATGATATAATACCGATATATTCATCATCAATGTCTTTAGGAAGTTTAAGTAGTAAAATAATTGTTGCAACAATACTTTTATTTTTAGCAAATGATTATGCATATTTAATAGTGGGTTTTTTTATGATTCTATTTGCCTTGGCAGCACTTAAAATTAAAAAGTAAAATGCAAATAATTTATATTAATTCATCTCAAAATATTCCAAAAATAGACAAACCTCTTGCAGTAGCAATTGGAAACTTTGATGGTCTTCATAAAGGCCACAAAAAACTATTTCAACAATTAACAATTCTTTCTGAAGAAGAAAACTTATTTCCTGCAATAATTTCATTTGATCCTCATCCTGCATCAGTTCTTTCAAACAAAACAACAGATTTTCATATTTTAACTCTAAAAGAGAAAACTCAAAAACTAGAAGAATTAGGAATAGAAAAATTAATTTTGATCAAGTTTTCAAAAGACTTCTCCAAATTATCTGCTCAGGATTTCCTAAATGAATATATAAAACCACTTCCAATAAAATATATAATCGTAGGTGAAAATTTCAGATTTGGTCATAAACAATCTGCAGACATATCATTATTACAAACTTATTGCAATAAAAATTCAATAAAACTAATTCCATATTCATTGTTAAAATTAAATGATGAAAAAATCTCCTCAACTAAATTAAGAGATTTAATAAAAGAAGGTAAATTAATGCAATTCAAAAGTTTAACAGGCTACAATTATCCTTTTCAAGGTAAAGTGATTGAAGGAGACAAAAGGGGCAGACAATTAGGATTTCCTACTGCAAACATTGATTTTCCAAAAGAAAAAATAACTCCAAAAATAGGTGTGTATCTAGTCAAAGTAATTATAGATGAAAAAGAGTATTTTGGAGTTATGAATATCGGACATAAACCCACCTTTAATAATGAAAAAAATTTATCATTTGAGATACACATATTTGATTTCAACCAAGACATATACAATAAAACATTAACAACCGAAATCCTTGAATATTTAAGGGAAGAAAAAAAGTTTTCATCAATTCTTGAACTAAAAAATCAAATTACAAATGACGTCAAAGAAGCAAAAAAACTACTCCAAAAAAATACTAATAATTAAATACTAAGAAAAAAATAATTAGATATGAAATCAGAAAATTATTTGCTAATTTATTTGAAAGGGATTCTTATGGGACTTTGTGATTTGGTTCCCGGTATCTCAGGAGGAACAATTGCTTTCATCACAGGAATATATGAAAGATTAATTAAATCAATTCATAACATATCTCCTAGAAATAAGATATTACTTCTAAAAAACATAACCAAACCAAAAGAGTTTTCAAAACTCTTAGTAAAATTTGATTTTGGTTTCTTGTCAATACTTTTATTGGGAATAGGAACAGCGATAATAATTGGTTCAAAAGCAATTCATTATCTGCTTGAAAATTATTTAGTGTATATTAGTTTTTTTTTCATCGGTCTTATCATAGCATCTTCAAGGTTTATATATGGAGAAATTAAAATTCATTCAAATCTAAATTTATTATTTGGAATAATTGGATTTCTCATAGGTCTTTCTCTAATCTTATTTAATGAGACATCAAACTCAAATCCTTCTATCTTGTTTCTTTTTTTTAGTGGGTTTTTGGCAATTTCTGCAATGTTACTTCCCGGAATTTCTGGTTCTTACATATTATTAATTCTTGGAACTTATACATATGTAATTAGTATTATAAAAACATTTAGTTTTGATATATTAAATTTAACTCCTTTTTTTATAGGTTTGATAATAGGTTTTGTTGTAATATCTAGAGTTATAAATTTTTTATTCAAATTAGATAAATCAAAAACCCTTTATTTATTATTAGGATTTGTAATAGGCTCTGTTAGTGTTTTAATAAAATTTTCAGAAATTCTGAATTATAATTTATCTATTCAATTATTAATTACTTGTATATTACTTTTAACTATTGGGTCTATAATTGGTTTTTTAATTCAAAAAATCAAATAATCAAAACCCTTCTTCATCAGGAACATACTTCTCATCAAGTAGTTCAAATTCCTTTAGCTCATTACCAACTGAGTAAACATATCTAACACCAAGTCCTGCTTTCAATATTGCACTAAGCAAAACCATATGTTCCATTCCACTACCTGAAACCAAATTCAAAGCCACCTCAAAATCCTTAATTTCTTTCTTGAAAAATGCTGCAAGTTTTGGAAAAGACTTTTCAGGATGAGTTTCATCAATTTTTAATTTCAATACTTTTGAAGGATTAATCTCAAACTTTTCATAAGCAAAATCATTGCAAATCAAATAAATCTTATCCCATTTAGCACATGCAATAAGTGAATTAACTTGAGCCCAAGTTCCCTTTCCAGAAGAAAGAACTGCAATCAAAGATACCATACAAATAATTCAATAATCTATCTTTATAAACCTTCTTTAAATCTTTGAAAAAGTTTATATAAAAATATTGATTAGAGGAAATATGGAAAACACAAAAAAGACAGTTTTACTTCTAGGAAGTATTCTTATTGCAGCATCAACAATAGCAACACTAAGAGTAACTGCTGATCCTAAAAAACATTTTGAATATATGCAACTTAAAGGTGACTTGACTAGAATTGAGGCTTATGCACACAGTGATGATTTATCTATTAGTATTTATTCTTTTATGAATCCAAGAACTCATTTAAAGTTAAGTAGTTTAGATTCAAATCAACTAACTAAAAAAAGACTAGAGACTGAATGTGAAATATTTAAATTAGTAAATTCAGAATTATTTAGAAATGTAGACAGATATTATTATGACGAAGATAGAAATAGATATTTAACATCTTGCAGGAATTTAGAACAGTATAGAGAAAAACTATAAATAAAATTTACCTCTTCTTTGGTATTTGCATGCTAAACACAACCAATAGCCAAACCAGTGTTAAAACACTCATCAAAGCAATAATTAAATTCTCACTAATATGAAGCAAAGCACCACCACCTATTCCTCCTACAAAGGCTCCTAAAAACAAACTTGTATTAAAAAGTCCAGAAGCTGTTCCCTTAGTCTTTGGATTTGAGAATTTTGTCATAAGTGAAGGCAGAATAGGTTCAAGCATTAAAAATCCAGTAAAAAACACAATAATTGATACAACATTCATAGTTACACTATTTGTAATAAACATCAAGCCAAATGAGATAAGCAAAATCAGAATTCCTAATATTTTAATCTCTTTAATTCTATTCTTCTTCTCAGCAATAATCACACTAGGAACCATAATTGCAAGTCCAACAATTGACATAAGAAGGTAAATTTGCCATAATTCTGAGGCAGGTATGCTTTCCTTTAATCTAAATGGAATAACTATGAAAACTGCTGTCAAAACTGCATGCAAAACAAACACTCCAAAATCCATCCTCAGTAGATTCTTATTTTTCAAAACATCTTTCAAGTAAGACCCAGTGAACTCTGCATCAGTATGATGTTCTTCTTTTTTTGGTCTTGGAAGCCAGAATATAATATATAAAATTGAGATGAGAGTCAGAATTGCAGTAAGTCCAAATACTCCTCCCAAACCAAACTTGCTATACAATAAAGGTCCTAAAATCATTCCTGTTGGAAAAGCCATTCCAATTCCTGCTCCAATTGAAGCCATAGATCTTGTTCTAACTTCCTCTCTTGTCATATCCGCAATAAATGCCATTGCAACTGATGATGCAGCGCCTGTTCCCTGCAAAACTCTACCAACAATCAAAACATATATGTTTCCAATATAAGATGCATAAGCGGCAACAGCAGAACCTATAAAAAAAGAGATAGATCCTATAATTAATATTGGCATTCTCCCAAACTTATCACTCCAAAGCCCGTATGGAATCTGAAAAAAAGCTTGAGTCAAACCATAAATTCCCATTGTAATTCCAACCAAAAAAAAAGTTGCCCCTTCCATATCATAAGCATAGACTATAACTGGAAGAACCAAGAACAAACCAAGCATTCTCAAAAAGAAAATACCTGAAATTCCTATGGTAACTTTCTTTTCAACAGAAGTAAATTTAGTTTTATTTTCAGACATAAGAAGAAATGGAATGATTTTTATTTAAATATTTCTAATTAAGTTAAAAAAGGTTTATTCTTTTTGGCTGTTGAGTCGGTTTAGGTCTTGAATAATACTCTTCTACATTATGTAAATACAAATCTTGTCTCTCTTTATTGATAAAGCCTCTTTCTTCTGCAAGTCTTAAGACTTCATATGAATTATCTACATTCCAAGGATCAATACCTTCATTTTCTATAGTAGATTCTATTTCAAGATTTTGAACATATGCATTACTTGTTCTTATTTTATACGCAGATTCTTTAAATCCAAATTTTTCATAAAAATCTGCATGTTCTGATATTTGTTTTGGAGTTAATCTCCAAATACCACTATCCAAAAACGCTGATAAATTACTCTCAAGAAGATATTTGATTTGTTCTTCATCATTCTGGTTAACTTTATGTTCACTGAAAAATACAGGCATTATTAAAACTTTTTCTAATCCATTAGCATTTCTTTCTATATTGTGTTATTTGAAGCAAAATTAATTTATATACTTTTCATTAACTCTCAAAAAAGACAAAAAATTATTGACTTCTTTGTTTTTTAAATAAAATATTATATAGAATCATACTGCCAAATTTCAAATCTGTTATGATAGGTCTTTCTTTTTTTTCATCTAGATAAATGAATTCAGTTAAAATAGACGCTTTATAAGAATTAGTATTATATGCATATTGTACTCCTAAAAATCCAGGTTTATATTTAAGTGCTTCTTCTTTTAGTTTTTTTGGGTGTAAATACTTCCATCCTTCAGAAGATTTAGGTCTAATTCCTACTAATGACATTTGTCCTATCATTACTTGAAATAATTGAGGTAGTTCATCAATCCAATATTTTCTAAACACTTTTCCCAAAGGAGTAACTCTAGGGTCATTATTGATTTTTCCAATTGTACAAAGTCCATTTTCTGAAAGAAGATGTTCTAAATTATTGTGTGCATCCTTAACCATTGTTCTAATTTTAACAACTTTTAATGGTTCTCCATTTTTTCCTAAAGCTTCTTTAATATGAAAAATTAATCCATCCAATTTACTTTTGTTAATATTTAGGTTTATATAAATATTCACTTCTTCATAAAAACCATTGTTCTATTACTAGAAAACTCAGAAGAATAAGAATAACCCGCAGAATGTTTAAACAGTTCCAAATCTGCTTTTGTAACTTTGTTCATTGATGTTATGTAATTCACAATCTCACCTTTCAAAATTTTAGAATCGTGTCCCACATTAACCAATTTTCCATTATTTATTGTACAGAATTTAATTGTATAATACTCACAATTCTTAGGAAAACTGACAACTTTTCTATGAGCTTCTGGCAATAAATCAATAACTAGTTTATTTTCAAAAAGTTTTTCAAATATCTCAACTAACTTTTCTTTCCAAAACTTAGTCACATCAACATCCAAGAATTTGGAAGTAATTTTCAATTTGTATTCAGGAATCATATCAAGTGGTCTTAGTAATCCAAACATTCCATCAACAAAAATAACGCTATCTTCAAAATTTTCCTTTTCTTTTTCTCTCATCTCAGAATACTTAATTGCTTTAAACATAACTCCTTCATATCTTTTTATAGCTATCATTGTCTCCTCGTTAAGTAGATCTGAGATTATTTCTACTGCCTCTTGCATCTTCTTTCCTTTAAGTTCGAAAACCTTTTCCAATTTTCTTGTATCAAGAACAGAAATAGCCTCCCGAAGTTTGTCATAAATAAACTCTCTTGTCAAATTAAGTTCAATAAAAGAATTACTTCCTCTTAAATTTTCAACAATTCGATAAGGTTTACTCTCATCTCCTCCTTTTTTCTTTCCTTCAGATGGTGGCAGTAGAATAATGTAGTTTGTCATAAATATATTTAAGAAATCTGTATTTAAAAAATTATTTAATTAATTTATTTACTTTAATCCATTTTCCCTCTTTTTCCTTATTACTAAAACTAAAATCTATTTTGCCTTTTTCTCCTAATTGAATAATATGCAAATTTCCATTAATCATACTTATACATAATTCCATTCCTGAAAACTCATTATCATCAATATCCCTGTTTAATTCGTATGTTTCAAGTTTGTTTTTTTCATCATTAAATTTTACAAGCACAATGGAGTCTTTTTTGTAGTTCCCTGGAGAAAGTGTTACGAAAATGTAATGTCTATTATTTTTAATTTCAATAATTCTGTTTTTAGAAGAATACAAATCCATATAATACCTTTCCTTTTCATTTACTTTGGCTATGTCAATAAACCTTTTTCCATTAAAAGTAATATTTAATTGATTTATTGCTCCAATTTGTGTTAAAGGAATAACATCAATTACTTTAATTCTATTCAGTAATTCCCCAAACTCTTTTGGTAAAGGAACATCAACATTTATTTTTAATTTATAATATGTATTTTTTATCGCTACAAATGATTTTGGATTCAAATCGGTTTTTCTTCTTAATACGAAATCAACTACTTTATCAATCATAAAATTAAAAGAAAAAAAGAAATATATAAACTTTTGTGATTACTTACTACTCTCTTCAGCTGCAAGCTCAATTGAAACCTTGACTCCTCCAACACCTGTTTCAATCTTCCCTTTTCTAAATTCTACTTTTTGAGCCCCAGTTACGGCCTTCAAATCAACAATTGAATCTTCAACAAAAGATTTAACTTCTTCACCACATTCAATCACCAAAGATGAAAGTTCTCTCTTCATAGACACATTATTTTCTGATTTGAACTTTCTAACAGCTCCAACAACTCCAACAAAAGCATCTCCAGCTTTCAATACTTCTTCCTCAATACCAAACTCAAATTTAGGCCAAGATGTCAAATGAACAGACTCAACTTTCTCAAATTGCTTGTAGAAATTCTGATAGATTTCCTCAGTAATAAAAGGCATGAAAGGAGCAAGTCCTCTAAGCGCTCCATAAAGTACTGTATACAAAGCTTTCTGAGCCTTCTTTGCTTCATCAGCTCCAAACTCTTCAGGTTTCCACAATCTTTGTTTTACAATTTCAATATAATTGTCAGCAACATCTCTCATAAAAAACAAATCAAACTCAGATTTTGCTCTTGCATAATCATACTTCTCAAATCCTTCCGTTGCCTTTTGCACAGCAACTTGCAATTTACCCAAAACCCACTTATCAATACTTCTAAGATCCTTAACATCAAATTCCCTATCTTTAGCAGAAAAGTTCGCTAAAAGCATTGAGGCAAACTTGTTTGCATTAAACAATTTGTTAACAACCTTAACTCCTGTCTGAAGTTCTTTCTCCTGAAATGGAATGTCAAATCCAAGTTTTGTTGAAGCTGCTCCATAACGAATAGCATCTGATGAATACTTTTCCATCATTTCCTGAGGTGAAATAGTATTACCTTTTGATTTACTCATCTTCTTTCCTTGAGGATCTAAAACCCAACCAGAAATTATAACATCCTCAAAAGGATTCACTCCATACTCAAGATTGGTCTTTGCCATTGTATAAAACAACCAAAAGTTGATAATGTCATGTGCCTGTGGTCTAAGTGTCATAGGGAAAATCTTGTCAAACACTTTCTTGTCCTTAACAAGCTTTGATGCAATAACTGGAGTTGATGCTGATGTAAACCATGTATCGCAAACATCGCTCTCTCCTACAAACTTTTTGCATCCACACTCACACTTATCAACTGGACACTTATCCAAAGTTGGATCAACAGGTAATTGTTTCTCCTCTGCAAAATATTGCTTAGAACAATCACTACAATACCAAACAGGAATTGGAATTCCATAATGTCTTTGTCTTGAAAATCCCCAATCCCAATTCAAACCTTTAATCCAATTCTCAATTCTTGATTTCATAAACTCTGGAAACCAGTTGAACTTCTCGGCCATTTCCCAGAAATATTCTTTCTTGTCAAGATACTTAACATACCATTGATTTGAAACAATGAACTCCACTTCAACTCCACTTCTCTCACCAACATTTACGATCTGATCTTTATGTTCTTTGAAAATAATATGTCTCTCATTTTCCATATCAGCAATTATTTCTTTTCTTGCCTCCTCAGCAAGTTTTCCTTCATATTTTCCACCAAGCTTATTCAAACGTCCATCAATTCCCAAAAGCTCAACAGGTTCAACTCCATGTCTTGATGCCCACTCAATATCTTCAAGTCCACCGTAAGTACAAAAATATGCAATTCCAGTTCCAAAATCAGCTTTAACTGCAACATCATGTGAGATTTCAACAACTCTATCAACTACTGGAATAGTTACTTTCTCTCCAATAACATCTTGTCCTTTAAGTTTTTCAACAACTTTAAACTCAAAATCTTTAAACTTTTCTTCATAAGTTTTAGCACCTGTAATCCAGAACTCATTACCGACTTTTAATTTAACATACTCTCCTTCATCCTCAACAGACATCCCAACTACTGCAAAACACAGTTCTGGACGAGTGGTCGCATAAATCATGAATGTATTCTCAGTTTCTTCAATCTTTGCCTTAACATAACTCAAATAAGCTTTTCTTTCAATATCCTCAAGTTCTGCTTGTGCAATAGCAGTCTGAAACTGTCTATCCCACATCACAGGACCTTTTCTTCTTTCGACTAATCCCTTCTTGACCAATTCTAAAAATGACTTCTGTGAAACAATCTGTGAATGATTATCAATAGTTGAATAACTCAAATCAAAATCACAGCTCATACCGATGTTCTTCCAATCCTGAATGAACTTAGGTCTTTCTTCCTTCAAATAATCAAGAACAATCTTCACAGCTTCTTTTCTTTCAACCTTTCTTAGGTTAACTTTCCTATCTTTTTGAACAAGCTTTTCAGTTGCAAGACCATTGTCATCAGTTCCAAAAGGATAAAACACTTCAAAACCACTCATTCTCTTATATCTTGCAATAAAATCCTGCTGTGAAAATGAGAAAGCATGACCTACATGCATCTTTCCAGACATTGTAGGAGGTGGAGTATCAATTGAATACATTGGTTTTTTGGACTTTTCATCAAACTTGAAAATTCCTTTTTTACTCCAAAACTCCCTAATCTCCGTTTCTTTTTCCTTAGGGTTGTATTTTTTGTCAAATGTCATTTTTATACAATCAGTGTTAATTAGTCTTCAACACTAAAAATAGCTCAAAAAGACAATTTTATAAACATTACCTTTTGATTTATATCTATGAAACTGTTTCGTGTTCAGAAATTCATTGCACTCTCAGGTCTTTGCTCAAGAAGAAAAGCTGAAATCTTAATTGAGGAAGGCAGGGTAAAAGTGAATGGAAAGACAATAACACTTGGAGATATGTGCTATGAAACTGACAAGATTGAAGTTAACAATAAGCAGATAAAATTTGATATGGATGATAACATCTACATTGTCATGAACAAAAAAAAAGGATTCGTTACAACAAAAGCTGACGAGTTCAACAGAAAAACAGTTTATGACCTTCTAGAAAAACCAGACAGAAAAGAAAACTTATTCTCTATAGGAAGATTAGATAAAGATACATCAGGACTTCTCATTCTAACTACAGATGGTTGGTTTGCTCAAGATGTAATTCACCCATCAAAAAAAATTGCAAAAGAATATATAGTTGACATAGACAGAAAACTATTTCACAAACACCAGGAAGAAATTGAAAAAGGTCTTGTAATTGATCACTACAAACTAAAACCTTGTAAAATAAGACAAATCTCAGATACAAAATATGTAATTGTAATATTTGAAGGAAGAAAAAGACAAATCAGAAATGTATTTGAAATGCAAGGTTACAAAGTAAGGTCGTTGCATAGAATAAAAATTGGAAACCTTGATTTGAAAGGTTTGGGTCTTAAATTTGGAAAATACAAACTTGTTTCAAAAAAATTTCTTGAAGACAAAATATTCAGATAAATGGCTAAAATTGTAAAATGTGGTAATTGTGGAACTTTTCAGATATCAAATGCAAAAACCACTTTCAAATGCATAAAATGTTTCAAATCAAAACCTATTGACAAAAAGAAAATTTACTTTGAAACTGAGGACTCAAGGCAGGCTATACAAGTATTGCAGAAAATAAAAGAAGAAGATTTTAAGCAAAAGCAAGGAGATGTTGATGATGGATTCAAAAGTGCACTCTAAGCTGCTCTTTTTGATCTCCAACTGCTATAACCAACAGGAGACACATAAATGTTTTTTTTATTAACATTGAATTTAGCTGGATAACTAATATCTGTGTTAACCCAACCAAGAACTCTGGCATGAGAACACATTTCTCTTCCCGGACATCTGTTTTTACAATAGTAATCTGAGAATTCTGCTCCAGCCGAATTTAATAATTCAGGACCAATTTTTTCTTCAGGAGTTCCTGCTCTTTTAAAAATAATGTATTGAAATTTTACTTTTTTGAAAAGCAAATTATTATCACAACTAGCTATTGGTTCATTTCCTTCTGCAAGTATTTGAGCTTGATAAATTAAATCCATTAGAACATTTTTACTATGTTTAACATTTTCTTCTTCAAATAAGCTACTAGAGTCGACATCTGTACTTAAAATCATTTCTTTCAATGTCATTTTTGTTTTTCACCATGTTTTTAATTATTTATTTTTATATGACTACTTCTAAGTGGCAATCAGTAAGCATCTGTTATTTAAAAACTTATCGAATTCATTAAAAAATACAATTTTAATACCAAATCTTTATAAAAATCTCATATTTCCTTTTAATAAGATAAACAATGGCAAGAACACATACATGTGCAGATTTAAGAATTGAAGACGATAAAAAAGATGTTACACTTATCGGTTGGGCTCAAAGAATCAGAGATCACGGAGGAAAGAAATTTATTGATTTAAGAGATAGAAATGGAATTACTCAAATTGTGTTTGATCCTGATGTAACAAAAGATTTCAGCAAAGTTGAAGGATTTAGAAGAGAATTTTTAATTGAGATTAATGGAACTGTAAGACCAAGACCGCAAGGTACAGTAAATGAAAAGCACAGGACAGGAAAAGTTGAAGTCTTAGTAAAGGACTTTGAAGTTGTAAATGAATGTGAAGTATTGCCATTTGACTTAGATGAAGAACATTTTAAAGAAGTAAATGAGGACATGAGACTTGAATACAGATACCTTGATTTAAGAAGAAAGGAAATGATGCAGGGGTTCATCAGAAGACACAAATTCATCTCAGCTCTAAGATACTTCTTTGACAAAAACGAATTCATTGATGTTGAAACTCCTTTTCTTACAAAATCTACTCCTGAGGGTGCAAGAGATATGCTTGTTCCTTCAAGAAAGCATGATGGTAAGTTCTATGCTCTTCCTCAATCACCTCAGTTATTCAAGCAGTTATTAATGGTTGCAGGATTTGAAAGATATTACCAGGTTGTAAGATGTTTCAGAGATGAGGATTCAAGAAAAGACAGACAATTGGAATTCACTCAATTAGACCTTGAGATGTCATTTATTGAATGGGAAGATTTCAAAGTAATGATGGAAGAATCTTTAATGGAAGCTCTAAAAATATATGATAGAAAAATTCAGCACAAAGATTTTGAAGTTTTAACATACAAAGAATCACTTGACAGATATGCATCAGACAAGCCAGACTTAAGAGTTGAAGGACTGGAAATGAGAGATATTTCAGATATTGCAAAAGAGTGTGGATTTTCAGTTTTCAAAGGAACAGTTGATAGAGGAGGTCTTGTAAAGGGTATGAGAGTTGAAAATGGACAAGAATCAATCACAAGAAAACAGATTGACAAACTAATTGAATTTGCACAGGAACATGGAGCAAAAGGAATGGCTTGGATGAAAGTAATGGAAAATGAAATTGAATCATCCATTACAAAATTTTTCAAAGATGAAGAACTTGAACAAATCAGAGCAAAATTCGATGCTCAGAATGGAGACCTTCTATTCTTCATTGCAGACACTAAGGGAACTACAAACGATGTTCTGGATGCTCTAAGAAGAAAAGTGGCATCAGATTTGGGAAGAGTTGATGAGAACAAGTTATCCTTTGCATGGATTATTGACTTTCCTCTATTCCAGTGGGATGCAGATAACAACAGATTGGATGCTGAGCACTCTCCATTTACTATGCCTAACAAAGAAGCAGAAGAATTCATCACAAACAACATAAAAACAAAAGATGACATCCTAAAACACAAGGATGAGCTTCTAAAATTAAAAGGAGACTGTTATGATATGACAATGAATGGAGTAGAAATTTGTTCTGGTGCAAGTCGTATTCACAAACCAGCATTACAGAAGAAAGTGTTTGAAATTATAGATATGTCAGAAGAGACAATTCAAGCTCAGTTTGGCTGGTTCCTTAAGGCCTATAATTATGGAGCTCCTTTTCACAGAGGACTTGCATATGGAATTGACAGAATCATAATGATGCTTGAAGGCAAAGCTTCCATTAGGGATGTAATGGCATTCCCTAAAAACAAAGCATGGATTTGTCCACTTACTCAATCCCCATCACCAGTTGATGAAACTCAGCTAAGAGAGCTTCATATCAAGCTCAGAAACGACAAAAAGAAAGAAGAGTAATTTTTTTTAAAACATCACTTTTATAAATATAAAAAACCATAGAGACTACACTATGGACAGACCTATTCTTGCAATGCAGCTCAAAGACATCCTCATAAAGCCTCAGCCTTGGGACGAAGCTCAAAGGATTTGGTTTCAAAAGGCTGCAAAAGAATTAAACAAACCAGAAATCCTAGATTATACAAATTCTCCTGACTATTTTAAGTATGTACTTGAAGTTATGATATCAAGAATGCCAAAAGCCTCGCAAGATGAAAGAGTAAAGCAGGCAAGAAAAGAATATTTTGACATTGTAATTGATTACATAAAACACACCACTGATTTAATACTAAAAGACAACCTAAAGAAAATTCTTGAACTAAAACAGACTCATAAATTAGGTCTTATAACAACAAACACAAAAGATGCTATACATGAAATATTAAATTTAACAAACTTAACAGAAGTTTTTGATGTTATAGCTTTCTCTAACAATGAAGAAAAAGATGATGCAATTGAGGTTGCAAAAAGGTTCATGAATGTGTATGGACATCCAAAGGACTTTATATTCAGGCAGCCTGACAAATTAGTTGAATTTTTAGCACAAGAAGGAGTTAGATGCATCAAATTAGATCACATTTAATCCTTGTCTTCTGTATGTTGGGCAACAATCTTATGAAAAATACTTTTCTTTCTTTCATGATGAAATATCGGTTCAAAATAAAAATAAGAGACACATATTGACAATATCAGTAGAATTGAATATATTTGCAAGGTATGTGCAATTCCTATCATACTTACGAGGCCTGCTCCAATCAAAGCAGAAATAAACATCCCCAAATTTGCAATTGAATAATAAGTTCCAATAATCTCTCCTTCAATATTTTCCTCTTTTGCAATTCTTCCCATCAAAGACCACGCATTTACATTAAAATATGCTCCTCCAATTCCAGCAACAAACAAAATTAAAACAATCCAAAAAATTGAACTAACATATGGCAAAAACAAAAATACAAATGAAAAAGTGAAAACTCCTCCCAATATTCCAAACTCTGCTGAAATCTTATCTGCTACTCTTCCAAAATAAAACTGAAAAATATGTATTGAAACTGGAATGGCAAGTAAAAATCCCAAGACTCTTTCTGAATACCCCATAACTTCAACAATTAACAATGGAAAAAAAATCAAATATGTTTGTCCTCTTGCATTTGCAATCATTCCTATCAATCCCATCCCTCTAAGCTTTTTTTTTGTAAAAAAATGTTGTATTTCTGACAAAGGATTAAAATCTTTCAAAACAATTGTTTCTTTCTTTATTCTCTTTTTCTCTGGCAATACAATTAATATGAAAATTGATGTAATTATGATTATCATGCTTATTGTAAAAAGCAAATCAGTGGAATACTTCTCAGAGATGATTCCTGCAATAATTGGGCCAATCATAGTTGCAATTGTTCCTATGCTCAAAAAAAGTCCTGTCCAAAAGCCTCTCTTCTCTTTTATTGAATCTTCAAATGCACCTAAAGTCACCACCATCACACATGCTGTTATTACTCCATCAAAAAACCTTACTCCTACAATCAGTGGAACATTTTGAGTAAAATTAAAATATAACAACAAAAAAATTATCTGTCCGATAAGTCCTGTTAAAATTAATTTTTTTCTTCCAATAATATCTGAGAGTTTTCCAATAACTGGGGAAAATAAAAAAAATCCCAAAGTAAAAGCTGCAAAAAAATATCCTATTGTCTCAGCACTCCAACCCGCATATAATAATATGATGGAAAAAAATGGAACTATTATCTGCATGGCAAGTCTGTGTGAGAAATCAAAAGAAGAAAACAAAAGCATTTCTTTATTTTCCCTTATAAGATTCTTAATCATAGACAACCCACATCCTTTTAAATTAAAAAGAATTATAATCATTATGAAAGAAATAAAAGAGGAAATGCGAAAAAAAATAGTGTTTCTTTCATCCTCTTTTGTAAACATTGCAAAGCTTTTTGCCTTAAATCATAGAAACTATGACATATTTCTAATTTTGGATAGAAAATTCCCTTTTGACATAGAAGACGAAGAACTTGACAATTTTTATTCCTATGTCTTTGATAAAAATAAGATGTTCGATAAAGACAAAGATGCCTACTTTGATAACTTGGCAGTCTTTATGCAACAGTTTGACCCTAATGTAATAATCACAAACAACTATTCAAAATTAATTACAAAAAGTTTCATTGATTTCATGAAATTCAGAAACTCAAAAATTAAAATCTTAAACATACATCATGCAGATCTTAGAATAAAAAATGAAAAAAATGAAATGAGATTTTCAAGTCTTAATGCAGATATGAAAGAAATGATAGATGAAGGAATGATAATTTCAACAATTCACTTAATTGAAAATGAGAAAATGGATGAAGGAAAGCAACTGGCATTTTCACATGAAACAACTCTAAAAGAACTAAAACAAAAATCTATAATGCACAAAACAGAAGATATACTAAATTACAGAATCAGAAATGTGGTTTTATCATATCATGAAAGAACAAAAGTACTCAGATTACTAGGAAAAGTTGTTGATTTCCTTTAATCATCACAACTCTTTCTCTCACCTCCCAAATCATAACTCATTTTAAGCCATGAAAAATTCATATCTTCAGCATCTGCGCAAAACTCATCCAAATCAAGCTCATACTCAACACCTAGAACTGCCTTGTTATTCTCTACAAAAGGTTTAAGCAATTCACATTCCTCATACTCAAAGCACTGTTCATTAACTGCAAAATCAAAAAATGGTTCAAGCTCTGAAACCTGCTCCAAATCATTCTTCAAGGCAATTGAAAGATTTCTGGAATGTGCCTGCTCAGCTAACCATTTATTATATTCAATCTGATCTCCATAATTTATTTCAAATCCATTATTATTAGAATATCCATCTACATTATCAGGCTCTACTCCATCACATCCCTTCTCAACAGCTAAATCCATTCTTGCTTCCATTATTGAAGAAAATTTCTCATAAGCATCAACATCAAGCCATCTCTCATCAGGCCAACCATCAAGCGGTTTTCCTAAAACATCTTTTGAAAACTCATTAGCATCTTTTCTCCAATTCTCCCAGCTTCCTGCACTAAAATAACAAATCACAATAATGTCTTTCTCTTTAAGTTTCTCAATAACAATTTCGGGAGTATCAAACAAATCAACATCATACAAATCAACCTTATAAGATGTATCTACTTGTCCAGAAAGTTGCCATTGCCAGGAAATTCCAGGATTTATTTCTTTGTATCCTTTTTGAATTTCAACATTTGTTTCATTAATTTTTTCTACCTTCTTTACTTCTATTTCCTTGCTCTCATTTACAAGTTTGTCAAACTCCTTTTTCTTTTCTTCAAGTTCTTTTTCCAAGACCATGATTTCTTCTTTCTTAATATCCAGAACTTCATCATGACTTTCATTCTTATTCATCTCATCAAGAATCATTTGGGCATTTTCAATTGAACTAGAGTCATTATTTGAAATATTAACTTCATCATTAACTTGAGTAGAGCATCCTGCAAGAAAAATCACTGCAATTAAAAATAGAATTATTTTTTTCATATCAATACTAAAAACTTGTTTATTTATATTGCTTATGTTCATTCTTGTTTAGGAAATATTTATATTGAATTAGTTATTTTAAAAAGTAATGATTCCACCAAAAGAAGAAAAATTTATGTTATCATTTGCATATTCTGGTAGAAATGAAGAGGAAATTGAAACCATATCATTTCAGTTAGGATTTGTTATGGCTCACATAAATCAAACTTGTGGTTATGATTCAATAAGATTTGAGAATTCTATGCTTTATGAAAATTATTTCAAGCAAACAGGAATGAGTAATAATGAGATTTATGAATTTTGTTTAGATTTTCAAAAAAAATGTGACTTTGTTGTATTATATCTGGATATTAATGTAAAAAGTACTGGAATTTTAAAAGAGTTGAATTTATCCCAAGAATTAAATCAATCTTTAATTATGTTGAATCAAAAAGATATTGATTTTAGAGGTTTATATCCTGAATATGATTTTAAAAACTTAAAAGAAGTCTTAGAATGGAAAGGAGAACCTTATGATTTGGAATCTTTATTGAATTTAAAAGAGATTATTGGTAACTCAAATTTTTTTCAAAACAGAAGAAGAAAATAATTAATATCTCAGATATTTTAATTATATTTATTCAAAAAGCTTTCTTTTAAACTCATCAAGTTTTTCAGGACTCATTCTAGAAAATTGATAAGCCAATATTTTATCAATATAATCATCTTTTTGAACTTCTTTTAAAAGTTCTTCAAATGAAACTTTATATGGTTCATTTTTTTCTCCTGCCTCTAGTTTTGGCTCTGAAATTTTTTTGCAACCCTTTGCAATAAAGTAATATGTATTCCAGCAGACAGACCCACTCCTCCCAAAGATATTCCAAAGTTCAATATTTTCAGCCACCATTCCTAGCTCTTCAAGCAACTCTTTTTTTATTGTTTCTTTAGGAGTTTCATTTCTCTCAACCATCCCTCCTGGAAGCGAATTAAATGGTTCTCTGTGTGGTTGTTCTTCCTTAAGCATTATTATTTTGTCTTCAATTACTACGAATGCTTTTGCAGCTGGAAGTCTGAATACTTTCTCAAAAGTCTTAAAACTTCCATCAAAGAGTTCTTGTTCCCAATGATAAGTATCATACAAAATTCCTTCAAATACTTTTTTAGCTTCTTTAGGAATTTTTACTTCACCCACACTATAATTACCCATTCTAATTCAATACCTCTTCTTTGAATTTATCCAAACCAACTGTATGCTTTAACTTAAACAATATCTGTGAAAACTGCTGGTTTTTGAACTTCTCATCCAAAATCATTTCAATAAATTCATCAAAATCAACAAATAAAGGTTCGATTTTCTCGCCAACTTCATGCTGTTCTTCAGCAACTTTCTTGCATCCTTTTGCAATATAATAATAACAGGGCCAGTCAACCTTGTCACCAAAATTAACTTCCTTCCATAATATTAACTCTTTAGCTTTCATTCCAAGCTCTTCAAGTAATTCTTTCTTGGCTGCTTGCAAATGTGTTTCATTTTTCTCAACCATACCACCTGGCATAGAAACATATTTTCCTCTAAAAGGCTGTTCTTCATTAAGTAAAATTAGTTTTTTATTCTCTGTTACAACAATAAGTTGAACTGAAGGAATTCTGGTTACTTTCTCAAAAATTGCAGTTGACCCATCAAACATTTCTTGCTCCCACTGGTAAACATCAAATAATTTTCCTTCAAAAACTCTTTTGGCATTATCTGGAATCTTTCCCATAATAATTTAGAAATAAATGGGTATATAAATATTACTTCTACAAAAACTTAACATCATAACTCTTACCATGCTGAGGAGTCTTCTCAAAATCCAAAACAAAACTAACACTTCCTTCCCTCTTCACATTGCAGTTCTCAACTTCAATCTTATTAATTTTAATATGAAACTCTCTCCAGAAAATTCTCAAAAAAATAGTTAATATCTTGTCAAGTGCTTCCTCAATTTTGGCATTAGAAGAAATAATAAGGTTCTTGATTCTCAAGCTCTTTTCGCGATTGTATACTACTCCCTCAACATGGCATACGTCACAATCATATTCAAATGAGTCTCTTTTATACTTAATTATACTCACGGTAATAAACTCACTAATTCTTTGTCATCATCATTCATTTATAAACTTAAATTTCATGTGAAAATTCACACCAACTCATTCACAAGAACTCAATTGTATCAATACTGCTAAGCATCTTGGAATAAACTCTGTTATTCTGCAAAGTATTTTTGTGTCCTATCATAATCAGCTTCCTCTTGGCACGTGTAATTGCAACATTTAAACGCCTAAAATCAGTTAAAAACCCAAGTTCGCCCTTATCATTTGCACGAACAAAAGAAATGATTATAACTTCCTTCTCACGTCCCTGAAATCCATCAACTGATTTTACTTCAAGTCCTTTAAAATTCTCAAGTCTACTCTCTATAAGTTTCACCTGGTCATCATAAGGAGTAATCACACCTATGTCGTTTGTACTCAGACCAAGCCCAACATAATCCTTCACAATTTCCTCAATTAAGGATGCTTCGTATGAATTGGCACAGGAAGTAGAACCTTCTTTTCTAAATTCTAATGAATCCTCATTAGATGCTGTATTCAAAAACACGCAAGGAACTTCTGGTTTTAACACCTCTACTGCCCATCTTGTTGCCTCAACATCAACAAAAGGTCTGTTCACTATTTCTGAAACAGTATGCTCAGCAACACTGCTATGAGCCCTTAATTTTCCTCTATAAAATGCAGAATTAGGGAAATTCATAATAGCACTATTCATTCTGTACTGAGTTGAAAGCATTGCTGAGGCTCCTTCATATTTTTTCATCATTCTTTCAAACAAAGTATTCTGCAAATCACGAGCCTCAACACTAAGTACTGTTGGAGGAAGCTGCATATGGTCTCCTGCCAAAACATGTTTCTTTGCAAGCAGCATGGGAATCAGACATGAAGGCTCTGTTGCCTGTGAAGCCTCATCTATAAACAAAACATCAAACAATTGCTTGTTTCTCATGCAATATTCCTCGACATCCTCGCTTCCTGCTGTTGAATTAGTACAGCAAATAACGTTGGCATTCTTCAATATGTTATTAACAGCCTCGGCCTCAAGCAATTTTGCTTTTTTACCTAATCCTCTCATCTGCTCCTGTGAATTCAACCACTTTGCCATCTTTCTGATAAGTGGTGCAGGAATTCCCTTTGCCGATTTTCTTCTCTTTGCAAACCTTCTTATCTGCTTATCTGAAAGTCCTCCTCTCATCCCTTTTGTTGGACACACAGCATCAGAATTATTTCTCTTAATAGTCTCAATCTCTGCCCAAAGTCCTTTAGCATCTTTGAAAAACTGCTCTTTCTGAACAAGAAAATCAAGTGAATGTTCCATTAACTTTTCATCAATTCTTGCAGGATTACCAACTCTTACTACATTCACATCAAAATCAGAAAGCTTCTCCAAAATATTGTCAACTGCTGTATTTGAATCTGCTGTAACCAAAACCTTCTTATCCTCTCCTGCATGCTGCAAAATGCTCTCGACAATAGTTGTCGTCTTTCCAGTTCCTGGAGGTCCGTGAAGCAAAAAGAAATCCTTTGAAAGAAGCGACTTTTCAACAGCAAGTCTCTGTGATTTATTCAATTTCTCATTGTAAGACTTAGTATAATATCTCTGCTCACTCTTCTTCACATTAATCTTCTCCAAAATTAATCTCTGTAACTCAGGTTTGTACTTCAACTTCTTCAAAGCCAAATCCATTCTAGCAAAAGTGATGTCATTCGCATATAGATCAAGTCTCAAAAACTCTTTAAGATGATACTTCTCAGGCTTATTTGAATATGCCACCTTAATATTAAAATTTGTCTTCTCAACAATAGTTCCCTGCATCTCCTTTCCAGTTGGCTTCTTCTTGTTTGTCACAATCACTAGATCTCCAACTGCAAGTTCACTCTCAGGTAATCTGTTCCCATCAATTCTTGCAAACTTCACATTAAAGCTACCACCAAGACCTCTCCCATCAAACCTTCCATACAAATTCAAGATAGCTCTCCCCTTGGACTGTCTTTCCTCTCCACTCATCTGCTTAATCTCAGTAGAATGCCTTCTGATTTCTTCGGCTCTTTCGAGTTCGATAAGCCTCTTATAATGCTTTATGTAGAGAAGAATATTTTGCAGGTGGTCCATTTTCCTCATTTTTTACACTTGCTTTTTATTTAAAATTTTGTTTTGCTGCGAAGGTAAAATTCACACTATATATTAATAAAATATGTATAATCAGTAAAACTATAAACTATTTATTTCACTTCATACAACTTAAACGCACCAGCAACAAGCAGAGGGAAAGTAAGTGATGCCTCAGCCTCAACCTTTACTCTTTGAGCATCAGCCTTAATTTTCCCCCATGAAACAGCCTCATCAATTGGCGCTCCAGCATTCGACCCTTCCATTTCCAATCCAGAATTCAAATAAACAGCATACTCAGCTCCATCTCTAAACAGAGCTGCATTTGCAACCAAATGCTTTGGAACACTTCCACCTATTGCAATAATTCCCATCTTCTCACAATTCAAAGCAATATCAGTAACTTGAACAATATAATCTGATGTATCAATCTTGAACTCCGGATGATTCTTCTTAAAAAAATAAATCATGTCTCCCAAACTACCATCAGGAAGAGCAGGACAAAATAAAGGTAAATCATTCTTGTATGCCCAGTATGTGAAACTCTCCTTTCTATTTTCAACTTTCTGCAATTCTAATTCATGTCCTAGCTCATAAACAAATTCTTTAATTCCAATAATGTTTCCATTCTTCTTTTGCATATCAAGCAGTCTATCCAAAAACTTTTTCATGAATCTTTCAAAATAAATATACCTATCATTTGGGATAAAAATATTCCCAGTTCTGTTAATCCCATCATCTCTAAGAACTGCACCTGGCGCTCTGAAATCTCCAATCACAAAAGGCTTGAAACATTTAATGATGTCCTCTTCAATTCCTCCTGCAGTAGTCGACAAAACATGAACCATCTTCTCCTTAACTAGATATTTTATATTCTCCCTAACTCCACTGGTTCCCATATTAGATGTAAATGCTAAAAATATTGTTGCCTTATCATCTCTCATATTCTTTGTAATTTCAATTGCTTGTCCAAGACATGTTGCCTGCAGTCCAGTATTTAGATAAGATTTCAAAAACTCTTCAAATTTGAACTCTCCTTCAAAATCATATCCTCTAATCTCAGGCCAATCATCTAAAGTATTTGCACTCTTCAGAACAGTCTCTTTTGCTTTCTCTTCTTTTGTAGTATTTTGTTGTTTGTATTGTGTCATTTTTCTTGTAAAATATTTGTGAATTAAAACTTGTAATTAATAGTAAAATCTAGAATAAACAATTACCATCTAAAATTGTAGCATGAACTTCCTTTCATCAAAACGCTAAAATTCATAAGAATAACTAATAAAATGTTTTTTAAAAACTTAACTCACAATCTAACATCAATATCAAACTCAGGAAATTGTTCTCTAATCTTTTCTGCAAGTCCGCTTCTCACAGCAGGTTTGCACGAACTTCTGACAATGATTTTTTCATTTCCAATTGAAACAGGATATTCTTTGCAAACATTTGGTCTTTGTTCATAAAAAAAGAAATTGCATTTTCCTCTATTGTATGCAGGACAATTTCCGTCAATATGCATAATCCAGTTATCTTTAGGAACTTCAACAAAAGCAGGTTTTGGGATTGGATTTCCTTGTAAATCAAAAAGAGGAATGCTCTTCTCGCCAGCTTCATAAGATTCTCTTGTATCTATGTATATATTTTCATAAGGAACTCTTTGAATATTTTTAGGAAAAAGCATTAATGAATTAACATCAACTTCTATTGGGTGCTTGTTTGTACTGCAGCAGTTATCTTTGCAATTTGGACAAAGTTTAATAACCTCACTATTAATCCAACTCCTAATTTCTTCATAATTCATTAAAACAACTAACAAAACATCAATTAAAAATTTAATCCTTAACTCCAAGACTTATAACTCCAACTAAAAGCATCATCAAACCAATAAACAGAAATGTATAATTAAAAGGCAAAAATAAAAGTAGTGTTGCAACTGGCAATTTTCCAATTAAACCTCCAATGTCTAATGAAGTATATTGTATGGGAAAAAACTTGTCTTCATTTTTCTTATTTACCTGCTTAAAAAAATAAGCATCTCTAAGCGGTTCTATAAATGCTGCAGGAATACTTGCAATAATAGTCAAAAACATAACAAGATGAACCTCAGTATAAAAAAACATCAAAACACTAATAATCCCTAGTAGAAGAAATCCACTAACAAAAAAAATCTTAAATCCTTTTCTCTCAGAAATTTTTCCTATTGTATATTCAATCAAAATCAGTGGTACAATCAATATTGCAAAAAACAATCCAATATTTTCAAGGGAAATTCCTTCTTTCATCAAGAACAATGGCATATAAACATATACAAATGCCCACCATGCTGCAATTGCTGCTGAAATTACATATGGTTTAATTAATTTCTTATTGGAAAAAAACTCTTTCAAATTTCTAATAATATTCTTATCTAATTTCTTACTAACCGAAACTTTCTTCAAACTTTTAACTTCAACAATCAAAACTAATCCTATAAGAAGAAATATTGCTGCCATAATAAACATTCCACTAAATCCATATGACTCAAGTAAATATCCTGCAAGCATTGGTGCAACAAGCCATCCTACATTAATAATAGAAAACAAGAACCCTTCATTTTCATTCAATTCTTTATTTGAACTTGAATCTCTAAAAAGTATTGCAAAACTTTCATCTCTAAGAATTGCAATAATTGTACAAAGAATTGCTAAAATTAAAAATAGATAAAGATTTTCTACAAACGCAAAAATGAAATAAAAAACTATTGTTAACCCAACACCAAAAAACAAGGATCTTCTCTCTCCAAAAAATTCAAGAATTTCAGAACTGTAAATTGAAAAAATCAATGAGAGCAAAATCAAAATAGATGAAAAATATCCTACCTCAGATTCACTAAATCCAAAAGAATAAATGAACATTGACCAAAAAGTCACAACCATTGCAACTCCAAAAGTCAGCATCAGTTTTATTACAGTAAGCTTTGTAGTAATTTTCAAATTGAATTCCTTGTCATGATGTCTTAACCTGAACATAAATTAATTTTAAATTAAACTCTATTTAAATTTATAGTATCACTCTACTCAAAAATGGCACCAAATGAATAAAAACAAAGTTCAAGCAAAATTTTTATTATGAACAATCATACAAAGTCGATTTTAAGCAATTACACAAACTCAAAAGATAAAGCTGACTTTTATAGGACTCAATCAATAGCCCACAAATTATTTATTTTGCACAACATAACAAAAAAAGAAAAATCTCGTCTCATAAACTCTCTTCATGAAACAGAAATACTTGAGTTATCAAAATTACTTGACCCTGATGAACTTACAGATGTAATTCAGTTTCTACCAAAACACAAACAGCAAAGAATAATTCAAAAACTAAACATTTCAATAAAAGAGCACGTGGATTTTCTTCTAAAATTTACTCCTGAATCTGCAGCAGGAATAATGAGTGTAAACTACATTCTTATCGACACTACATTTTCCAAAAAACAGATTGAAGAAAAAATAGAATCTCATATGCAAAATGGAAAAAAAGAACCAACAATACTTGTTGTTGATAGGTTTAGACACTTAATTGGAGAACTAAGACTCTCTGCATTATTACTTGAAAAAAAAGAAGACCTGTTCTCAAAATTAAGAGAACTTCCAACAATAAAATCAGATGAGGATCAGGAAGAATGTATCAACATATTCAAACAACACAAACACGAAAAACTTGTAGTTCTTGATGAAAGTAATAACATATTAGGACTTATTCATGCAAAAGACTTATTCAAAGTAATTGAACAGGAAAACACTGAAGATTTCTATGCAATTGCAGGAGTTCATAAAGAAGAAGACATAACTGATAAAATATCTGAGAAAGTAAAACATAGATTAGGTTGGCTTATGATAAATATGGCAACCGCATTTTTAGCTGCATTTGTTGTATCTTTATTTGAATCAACAATCTCTAAAATTGTAATACTTGCTGCTTTCATGCCTATAGTTGCAGGGATGGGAGGAAATGCTGGATCTCAAACAACAGCTATAATTGTAAGATCTTTAGCTTTAAAGCACATTGACAAAAAATTGGGATTCTCAATACTTAGAAAAGAATTCTCTGCAGCCATAGTTAATGGTGTGGTAATTGGTTTTTGCGTTGCAGTAATTGCTCTTCTATACGGTCAATCTTCTCTATTTGGTCTTGTTGTTGGTTTAGCTCTACTTGCAAACCTTGCAATTGCAGCAATATTTGGAACATTAGTTCCCTTGACATTAAAAGCATTTGACATTGATCCAGCATCTTCATCTTCGGTATTTGTAACAACATCTACAGATGTATTTGGATTCATGATATTCTTGGGACTTGCAACTGTGATGCTTTTATAACTACCAGCAACTTTTATACTCTGTGAATCTTGTTCATAGTGTCTAATATTATTCTACAATAATATTTATAAACCCATCATCATTCATTTTTCCTATGACAGAAAATACTACATTAGTTCCTGTAGAAGAATACCTGACAGCTGGAGTACACATTGGTACAAAATTCAAAAACGGCTACTCAGACAAATTCATTCATAGAAGTAGGGCTGATGGTCTAAAAATCCTGGACACAGAAATGATTGATGAAAGAATCAAGATTCTAATCAATGTTTTATCCAAGTACGATCCATCAGAATTCGCAATCATGGGAAGAAGAGAAAACGCTAAAAAGCCAGTAACTGTATTCTCAAAGATTGTTGGTTGTGACTCATTCACAAACAGATACCTTCCAGGTAAACTTACAAACGCTTCACTTGAGGACTTTAAAGAGTACAAAGTAGTAATTGTTTGTGATCCTCTAACTGATAAGAATATTTTGAACGAAGCTTACGAACAGGGAATATTTACAGTTGGATTTTGTGATACAAATAATAACTCAAACAAATTGGACTTAGTTGTTCCAATTAACAACAAAGGAAAAAAATCATTAGCTCTTGCATTCCACTTAATTGCAAAGAACTACTTGGTTAACAAGGGACTAATCAAGGAAAAGGATTTCAAATACTCTGTTGAGGATTTCCTTGACGAGTAATTTTTTAAATAAAAACATATTTTATATACATCATGTGGTATTGGTGTAGCTTGGCCTATCATCGGGCGTTTGGGACGCCTGGACCCAGGTTCAAATCCTGGATACCACGTATTTCTTAAATTAAATCTATTAACTAAAAGAATTTCTTCTTCTCTACTACAATAATCTTTATAAAGCAATTGGCATTAATATTATAATAGATTACATTAAAAATGGCAAGTAAAAATCAAGGAACTGCAGGGAGATTCGGATCAAGATACGGAAACACTCTGAGGAGAAAAGTTAGTGATATTGAAAAACAGTCCAGAGGAAAGCACAAGTGCCCATTCTGTGGAAAAGAAGGTAAAGTAAGAAGACAGGCTTACGGAATCTGGAAATGTTCAGCATGTGAGAAAGTTTTTGTAGGAAAAGCTTACAGACCTTATTAAAAAATGGTAGATTATGTGTGTGGTATTTGCGGTAAAACTGTAAGCTCTGTTCTTGTAGAGAGAAAAATCAGATGTCCTTACTGTAGTGCAAAGGTTTTAGAGAAAAAACAAAACAGAATTTTAGAAACTATTAAGGCAAGATGAAACACATTGCCAATTTCTCTTTAGACTTTGGAAACTTAAATAAAACTTATTATGACTTGCTAATTGAAGAAGATTTTGACTTTAAGACTAAAGACATCAAAGTTGATATCTCAAATGAAAAAGACCTAGGTGTATCAATCAAGGCAAATTCTATTCTTGACATAAAAATTGGAGCTACTGCTCTTATAAAAAGTTTGGAAATAATTGAAAAGACTTTAAACGTATAAAAATGAATGAAAGTATAATTGAGATTATAGAGACACTTGAGATGCTCTCTGAGGATTTGCCACTTAAAGCAAAAATTCAGCTTGATACTGTGGTTGATGAATTAAAAAAAGTTGATATGCTTGATCTTGATGTGAATGGATTAATGAAAATTCAGGATGATCTTGAAATGATATCCAACACTTCAAACATTGACTCCTTTACAAGAAACGAAATAATTAATGCAGTTGCTGTAATTGAAGGAATTTACAATTCTTAATTCTATTGTATTATAATCCCTGTTTGTAATAACAAATATTTAAAAAGAATATTATTTGTACATACATATGGTAAAATTGTTTTCTAAAGGCTTTTTCAGCTTTTTTAATGTATTCAAGCGAAAAAAGAAAATAAATTTGGGTTTGTACGGACCACCAAATGCAGGGAAATCAACTCTTGCAAACAAAATTATTGAGGATATTCTTGGAGAAGATTCAAAAGAAAAATTTTCTACATCATCAGTTGCTCATGAGACAAGATCTGTTCAAAAAGTTGAAAAACTAGAACTAAAAAAAGGAGGAAAAACTGTTGATTTTACTTTAATTGATACTCCGGGAATTGCAACCAAGATTGACTTTGAAGATTTCGTGAAAAAAGGAATCAAGAAAAAAGATGCAAAAGAAAGAGCAAAAGAGGCAACTCAGGGAGTGATTGAATCAATTAAATGGCTTGATAATGTTGATGCAGTTCTTGTTGTTTTGGATTCAACAATCAATCCTTACAGTCAAATAAACATAACTCTGGTTGGAAACCTTGTTGCTAAAAACAAAAAACTAATTATTGTTGCAAACAAGACAGATTTGAAAACATCAAACATAGAAAAAATTTCACTAGTATTTCCAGACTATTCAATTGTTCCTGTATCTGCTAAATCAGGTGAGGGAATTGAAAAACTATACGAAACAATATTCAAGGAGTTCTATTAAAAATGGGTGTACAAGTATTGTCATATGAATTAATGAAAAGAACTTCTCCTGCAAAAAAAATAGATAAAATTTTAGAGATTGTAAAAAAAGGAGATGTTGTTTTGCTTGAAGGTAGAATGTCCTCAGAAGACGAACTTAATTTAACTTCAAGAGCACTTGAAAGTGTATCAGGTAGATTCAGTGGTATTGAGATTGCTTTCTTGGATTCAATTACATCAAAATCATTTGCAGACAAATTCAAAAATGTTCTTCTAAAAATGATTGCAAAAGATAGATTTGGAATTACAGTAATTGGGCCTTCCAAGATTATCAAGGAAATTAAAATGGATCCAAATAAATTAGAGATTCTATTCAAATAAATTTATATACACACTTCTTTTAACTTAACCTATGGCAAAAAAAACTACTAAAAAATCTCCTTCAAAAGAAGATGTAATTGTTTCTCCTAAAGAAATTGAACAAGAAACAAAAATCCAAAAACTAAAAAAAGATCCAAAAGATGATGAGCCTGAATGGTATCATTATGTAATTGTCTTGGCAGCTTTTGTTGGTTTCTTTGCAATTATTTACTTTGCTGTTGATTATTATGATAACAGAAACAATCCTGAGCCAGTAAATCAAACATTAACTTACCTTTACACATATACTCAGGGAAACGTAACTTATAATATTCAATTTCATTCACCAGTAGAAGAAATATCCAATCTTAATTATATGATTGAGCCTACAAAATATGATATGTTAAACACAGTAACATTCAGAGTTTCTTTTATGGAATATAATGGGAGTGATAATGGAGAAGTATCAGTGGGAGCAACTAAGCTTATTGCTTTTTTGAAAAGAGTTTACTTTGTGAACTTTCCAGTTGAAAGATTTGTATTATATAATGAAACTAATTGTTCAGCTTCATCTTTAAGCAATAAGGTAATAATATTCAATCCTTATACTCAGGAAAATGAAGTATTAATGGACTCAAATGGTTGCATAGAAGTAAATTCAGCAGGCGCTGAAAACTTTATATCTGTAGTTGACAAGTTCCTCTATGAGCTATCAATACAATGAAACAACTAGACAAATCATTTCTTCAAATTCTTTGCTGTCCACTATGCAAAGGAGATTTAATTCAAATAGATTCAAAGGATCAGTACTCACTTCAATGCAAATCTTGCAAGCAGATCTTTAGACTAAAAGAAGGAATACCTATTCTTCTTACAGAACACTTATGATTTTTTCTTATTTTTCTCAAAAACTCAGACTTCCTTTTTAAATATATGGGTGTGAGATATTGCACACTAGAGTAAGCTTTATAAAGGCATCCGCGTTAATATTTTTTACTTGTGAGCGAGTCACCGAAAGGGACTTGTGATAGATGACGATAAGACGTACAAACTTTAGTACAAACTTAAAATAACTTTGGCAAAATAAAATTCACGTTGATCCTGCGTGAGATTTCTGCTAGAGGGGTTGGATTAAGCCATGAAAGTGTGTTAACCTCGTGTTGACCGCAGAAGGCTGAGTAACACGTCAATAATCTGCCTTATGGTCCTCAATAATCTCGGGAAACTGAGTGTAAAATGGATAGTTATCCTATGCTGGAATGCTTGGATAATGAACATAAGATGGGATGGCGGCCGATTAGATTGTTGGTGAGGTAATGGCTCACCAAGTCTAAGATCGGTAGGGGTCGTGAGAGCGATGACCTCCAGAAGGACACTGAGATAAGGGTCCTAGCCCTAAGGGGTGCAGCAGGCGCGAAACCTTTACAATGCACGCAAGTGTGATAAGGCAACCCCTCGTGCTTATCTAACGATAGGCTTTTGTTATGCTTAGTGCGCATAACGAATAAGTGGTGGGCAAGACCGGTGCCAGCAGCCGCGGTAATACCGGCGCCACAAGTGGAGATCATGTTTACTGGGTCTAAAGTGTTCGTAGCTGGTTTGTTAAGTTTCTTGTGAAATCTCTGTGGCTTAACCCAGAAATTGCAAGAAATACTGATAGACTTGAGACCGGAAGAGGTGCAAGGTATTGTTTGGGTAGCGGTAAAATGTTATAATCCTTACAAGACCAACTAAGGCGAAGGCATTGCACTTGGACGGATCTGACAGTGAGGAACGAGAGCTGGGGGAGCGAACCGGATTAGATACCCGGGTAGTCCTAGCCGTAAACTCTGCAGGTTAGGCTTTGCTAAATCTACGAGATTTAGCAGGGTCGTAGCGAAGGCGTTAAACCTGCCACCTGGGAAGTACAGCCGCAAGGCCGAAACTTAAAGGAATTGCCGGGGGAGTACTACAAGGGGTGCGGCGTGCGGTTTAATTGGATTATACACCGAGCAACTTACCAGGGGCGACAGCCCAATGAAGGTCAGATTAAAGGTTTTACCTAAGACGCTGAGAGGTGCTGCATGGCCGCCGTCAGCTCGTGCTGTAAGGTGTCCTCTTAAGTGAGGAAACGAGCAAGACCTATGTCTACAATTGCTAGCGAAGTCAATTCGTGCACATTGTAGGGACTGCCATGGAAACATGGAGGAAGGTGTAGGCTACGGTAGGTCTGTATAGCCCGAATCTCCTGGGCTACACGCGCGCAACAATGGTTGGGACAATGTGTTGCAACTCCGAAAGGGGAAGCTAATCACCAAACCCAATCCAAGTTTAGATTGAGGCTTGTAACTCAGCCTCATGACACCGGAATCCCTAGTAACCGGGTTTTATCAGAACCCGGTGAATATGTCCATTCTCCTTGGACACACTGCCCGTCAAACCAACCAAGTAGGGTTGAGACGAGGTGCTGCTTCTTGGCAGTATCAAGTCTGAGCTCTGTGAGGGGGGTTAAGTCGTCACAAGGTATCCGTAGGGGAACCTGCGGATGGATCACCTCCTTTTTTTACAAACAAAATTAATTCTCAATAATGATAATAACAAGATTAAATAGCTTTTACTATCTTTAAATATCAGAAAGTTACAAATGGATTTTTTATAATGTGTTATAATATTCCATCAAAATTTTTTCATAAAATTCCAAATCCTTTTGTGTAGGTTTGCTATTGAGATAAAAAATAAAGGGAGCTACTCCAATTTTTACAAAAATTTCTTTCTTCAAGTCTGGTTTTCCATCCATATCTTCATCTATTAATCTTTTAACATATGATGAATATCCCCAAACGCATTCCACACTTTGGGGATTTTTATCCTCATCTGTAAAAAGCTGGCAGTTTTTATATCTGGTGTTGTGGGAATTAGTATTTCTTCCAACCATTCCAATAGATAATACCGCTAAACTAATATATGTTGAGACTATGATTCTTTCTAATCTAATTTTCATTTTAACCTTAAAAATTTTTAAAAATCAATTTTTCCAATTTCATTTATGTACATAGTTAATTGAACCATATCATTCGATTTTCCTTCTAACTCTCCATAATATTTATTGTCCATTTTCAAATAAATTTGATTCAAAGACTCAATAATTTGCTTATAATCCTTCAAATCTTCTCTTTCAATTAATTTGTAAATGGATTTTGCATATCTCGTAAGATTTTCAATCACATCTTTTATTTGGCTATCAGATATATTTTGGATCTGAGCTAAAAATCTATCCATATCAGAAAATTCTCTCTGAAGAGTTTCTTCTACTGACTGACCTCTTATTTGAGACCTTTCAAATAGCCCATGTTCAACTAATCCTTCATGAAAGGCAATTAATCCTTCAAGCATTTTTTTATTAAATCCACACAATGGCATTTTATTTCACCTAATTTAAGAAGTACTTCATAATTAATAAAAATAACATTAAAATATTTTCACAAAACGCAAAACATATAAATCTGATTTTATTTGTAGTACTATGGACAAAAGGGACAAGAAGATAATCAACGCTCTTCTGCTTAATTCCAGAATACCTTTCTCAAAAATAGCAAAACAGATTAGAATCAGCAAGGAATTACTCTCATACCGAATTAATAAATTAATTAAAAATTATAATATTGAATTTCTAACTCTTATAAACGTTGAAAAACTTGGATTTAAGACTTTTAGTTGTCTGCTTGAATTGACTAATGCTGATAAAAATGAAGAATTAAGAATAATCAAAGA
>JBNKLP010000009.1:0-48571 GCA_050292425.1 Candidatus Nanoarchaeia archaeon
TTTTGAGTATGAAGGAGCTTTTTTTGAGAGACTTTTAATTAGTTGTTCAGATGATGTGGATGAGATAATGGTGAAGGTTGATAATCCGGATGGCTTTGACATCTTTAAGCATGTGGAGATTGAAGGGGATGAGGTTGAGGTTGATCTTGATGGGCTTGTTCCTCAGTTTTATACTTTTTCCATGCAGTTCTACGAGAACTTTGGTGAGCAAGTAGATTGTGATGTTGAAGTTGATTCAAAGTATAGAACAACATATAGTTATAGCAAGAATGAAAGACTTTCAAATATGGAAATTGAGTTGGGGTTTGGTGAGACAGTTGAGGTTGATTGCGAGGAGATTATAGATTCTGCTATTGCTGAGGTTCTCAATTCAACTTATTTTGAAGATGAGAGCATTTATTTTGTTAATATTTCAGGTGTTAGAACATTCTTTTTTGATTTGAATGATTTTGTGCCTGTTTATGAAACTAAAGTTGTGCTTGAGAATGAAACTGCAGTGAACGAGAGTGTTGAAAAAGAGGATGAAGTGATAAATGAAACTGAAAATAATGTTTCTTCTGATTTGCCTATGGAAAATGTTGGAGATACGACTTCAAATGGAGTTGGGTCTGAAGTAGATGATGGCAGTAATGATGATTTGAATTTGAGTATGCAGGAGGTTGAAAATGAGTCAGGAATGGATGAAAGTTCAGAAAGTGGAGTTTCTGTTTTGGACGATTCTGATGTTAATTTAATTTTGGTTGTTTTCATGGTTTTTATTACTGTGTTTTTGATTATTGTTGTTGTGGTATTGGTTTTGAAAGGTTGATGATATATGAGGAGAATAACAGAAGTAGGCTTTATTGAGAAATTTTTGGGAGTTGTGCCAGAAAATTGTGAGTTTATGGCAGAGGATTTGGATGATTTTTACAGATTTGCCAATTTAAAGAGTTATAATACTCGAGGAGTTATTTTTAATCATGTTAGATTTAGAGACAGACTTAAACTAGAATATGTGGATAACTCTCATAGGTTTGCATATTATAAAGATGGGGAATCTGTTGATATGTCTGTGGCAGATGATATTATAACTGGCTTTTTGAATTGTGGTCATTTTTGTGGTATTTTAAGGGATGAATCATTTAAGGATGGTTTAATTACTTTTGGTACGAGATCTTTGAAAGAGGAGTATAATTTAAAATTGGGTGAGCATATGATTTTAACAGATCCTGTTGTTTCCTTGGTTGAATATATGGGGATGGGTCTTAGTTTTGTTTCAGAATATAGGCTTTTAGAGGAATTTCTAAAAGGAGTTTAATAATATTTAGCAAGGTATATTTCTACTTCTTTTTCAGATATTCCAGAGTCAGTTAATGCGTTTTTGATGGCTTTTTTTGAGTATTGATTTTTGTATTGTCTTATGTAAGTTTTGGAGCTAGCTTCTGCTTGAGATATTTGCACAGGAGTTTCTTGTCTGGTTTTATTTTCATCTCTTAATTTTTTTAATGTTGGGTAATTTAGTGCCAAGATTATTAGATTTAGGATTATTATTGGTATGAGATAAACTATTTGGAGCTTGCTGGGGATTGATATTACAATGTTTAGGACACTTAAGTAGTTTATTGCTATGAATCCTGCAAACTCTCCTCTAAATATTGATAATAAGCTTGAGAAGTATTTGAATAAAATTGAGACACTAATTAGAAGAAATATGATTCCAATTCCTTCACTGATTGAGAAACCAAGTACTATGAATCCTAGAACTGATTTGAGAGAGAGTATTATCGCAATTAAAATTAGAATTTTTAGTAGAATTATTGTTTTTTTGTTTTGTGCATAGAGTTCATTGTGAACATAGCTAGATAGGTTTTCTTTTATATCTGACTCACTGTTTGGATATTTTTCAATTAATGTTGTTTTGATTTCGTTGTGAGATAGTCCAAGAGACCATAATTTGTTTATCTCTGAACAAAGATAATGTTTCATATTTATTTTTAGATGTTTTTGTTTAAAAATATTTTTACTTACTTTGGAAAGGATAATTTGAAAAGAATAGGTTTTAATTTGATGAGAGAATTTCTGAATAAGTTTCTGTTAATGAGTTAATTTTTATTTCATAGTCAGTTCCTTGAGTTAGGTTAGTACATCCAGAGTTAATTAGTGTTGTTGAGAGAGACTCTAGACTTATATCTAATTGTTTTTCACATAAAATTGTATTATTTTCTACAATCTCTATTAATGATAAATTTATAGGATTACTCAGATCTGATTTGATGTGCACAGTTCCATTTGTTTCTAGTTTTTCAATTAGTAATTTTTCAGAGTATGTTTGTGTTGTTGTGTTAGTTGTATTTGTATTGTTATCAGGTTCTTCTTCTACTGGGGTTTCTTCAACTGGTCTTTTCAGTTTGATTACATTTGAATGAATTATGTCTTTGTAGTCTTTTAATACCATACTTATCCTATAGTAAACTTTTAGTTCATCTTCTGGAATTTCAATTCTGTAATTATGATCTCCGGTTGGACTTACCACTTCTACGTATCCATCTTCTGGGTATTTTGGATCATCATTTTCATATGATCTTACAACTTTAAAGTATTGCAGATCTTCTTTATTCATATTTGTATGCCATTCAAGTACAATCTCATTGTTTTCATTGTAAACTCCTTCTAGTTTGATTTTAGGGTCTTCTGAGTATTGATTCTCTGAAGGGTCAGTTTTAAATTTGAAAACTTCTGAGTGGATTTTTTCGCCGTTTTTAAGAACTGCTGTGATTCTGTAGTATACTTTTATTCCGGCATTTTCATATTGCTCGTATTTGTATTCATATTGATCTTTTTGAGGACTGATTACTTCTACGTATCCATCTTCTGGGTATTTTGGATCTTCGTTATTTTCAGATCTAACTACTTTGAAATATTCTACTTCTTCGGGGTTGTTTACTTTCCATATTAGATTAACTTGGTTTTGGTTTATGTAAGCATCAAGTTTTATCTCAAAATTATTGTATTCATTTTTTTCTTCATATTTGTATTCTGATTCCTGTTTTTCTTCATATTTGTACTCTTTTTCTTCTAAGACATTACCAGCTGCATCCGTTTTTTTATTGCTTGTTTGCTGCTCATTTGAATATTTTTTGATACATTCAATATTTTGTGCTGCAACATCCAGGTATCCAATTATTTTAAGACTTGAATCCGGATCATCAACATAAAATCTATACATTTCCTTTGCAGTAAATGTTTTACCACAGTTTTCCTGCATCTCATCTGTTAGAGCAATACTTTCATTTGCAGTAAAGTGGGTTAGCTGGAGTTCTGCATTAGGATATTCCTGAAGGAATGTCTGAACTTGTGGGTGCGCTTTAATTAAGGCTGTAGGGTCGAATGTCAAGTAATTTGAACATCCGCTGAATATCAATAGTGATATTAGCATTATGCTTAGTAGTTTTAGTTTTTGTTTTAACATAAATTTATTTTTATTTTTTCTTTTTTTAAAATTTTAGTTACCTTTTGCAGTGGTTTTTATCTTAATACTTACCAAATATGTGGGATGAATTTGTATTTTACCTTTTTGCAGTATTCAATGTAGTCTTTGTCTTTTGAGAGATGTTTTTCTTCTGTGATTGCTCTTAGATAATATATGAATGTCCATGCTAACATTCCTAAAAATGCGTTGATGCTAAGTATTGGAATTACAGTTAGCCACCATCCAATGTTTTTTGCTATGTATGCTGGATGTCTTACAAATCTGTATATTCCTGTTTGGATGATTCCTCTATTTGTTAAGTTTGAGCATTTGGTTCCAAGAGAGATTGTTGCTGCAATGTATACAAAGAATGAGAGCAGGATAAGGATTCTTAGTATGAATGTGTTTAAATCTGTTGATAGTTTTAGATAATCATTTGCATACCAGCCGACAATATCTGTGTAGTATGAGTTGAATGGTGGGTAACAAATTAAAGCTACAAACCAACCAAGAAAGGTTGAATCTACTGATCTTAGTTCGTTTTTTAGGAATTTAGCTTCAAATAGGTAACCAAATGCAAAGTAAGCAACATCTATTAGGAATATTGTTGTAAGTGTAAATGGGAAGATTATGTGGTTGAAGTAACTTATTGTGAATTCTATTGATTTTAGATGTGTGATTTGACTTGTAAAGCTGTTGTAGTTTCCAAATAAGAAGTTCAGCATTAGGGGAAGGAAGAAAATTTTTACTAATAGGAATAGTAGTGAGTATTTTTCTTTTTCTTCAAGTTTTGGAAATATGTGTTTTGGGTTTTTGTCAAATTTTTTGAAGAATGTTATTGCTTGAATGATTATTTTTTTTATTGCTTGAAGTATGTATGTTCCATTAGATATTTTGTGATTTTTGTTTAAGGAATAATGAAGGAATCCTATGATTGTGTATGATAAGATTAGATATAAGAGGGTGTCTTTTGTTATGTCTTTGAGGAAGTTGGAGTAATAATTGTTTAAGTTGTAGAATAGGAGTGCAGAATACATTATTATAATGTTGGAGAAGTAGTGTCTGTAGTTTTCAATTAATGACATTATAATATCTTGAATTCTTAGGGTTTTATTAATGTTTTACTCCTCTGGGATTAATATTTAAATGAATTTTCTCGATAAATTTATAAGTACTAAATAATAGTAAATTCTAAAATGGATTCTAAAATATTTTATCTGGGAAAATCTAGAAATGGACAACTTTCAAAATTATTAAGTTTTGAAGATGTAAGAGTATTTGATTTTGAAACAAATGAGACAGGAATAATTGTTTCTACGACTCATAATGATAGTTTGGTTCTATGTGGAAACTATGATAGAATTAATTATAAGGGAGATTTTTATTCTTGGGCAGATAGAGAAACAAATCCAGATGGGATGAAATTACTTCAAGTTACTCTTCATGAAAGATTAGGGTGTGATTTATTGGGTATTGCAGAAATTGGAAAGTATCAAATAAGTCCTGAAGAGATTCCAATTCCAAATAGTGAACATAAGAAAAGAGAAATTTCAATTCATAAAGGAACTGGAGTAGGATATTTACCACATTTAGGAAATTTTCAATTGGAAGAGAATGAAATTCAAAAACATTGGAATCCAATTCATAAGAGATTAATTGATGTTGGTATATTTGGAGTTGGAGTGTTTGAACATGTATTATTGGGAAAAGATAGGTTTTAATCTTTTTAAGATAATTGAATAAATAGTTTCTTTATCTAAATAAACATTTTTGAGATTTTCTTTTTGTTATGTAATAGTCTAATTCGTTTCCTAGTCTATTTAATTCCCAGTACTCTAAGGTATTTAATTGTCCTATTATACTTCCTTCAATTTCATGGTTTATCATATTTTCTTCTAGATTTAAATTACTATTAATTTTAAAGAATGCTCTAGCATTTGAAGTTTTTATATTAGATAATGCAGGATCACTATATATTTCAACTTCTTGTGGATAGTCTTTATAAATTGAAATTATTTTTTGAAGAGCTTCGTCTAGAGATTTATATTCTTCACATAATGGATGTCCTTGTAGGTTGTTTATTTCTTCGAGTTTAATTGTTTCATAACAAGAAATTCGTGTGTCTCTAAAAGTAGATTGTCGTTCTAGACAAAAGGCATTATTTTTCCTATTTCTGTAAAGATTAAATTGAAGGGGTTTTTTCTGCTCCATTGTATTATTGAGTAAATAAGTGACGTGTTATTTAAATAATTTCTTATTGTGGACAACAGTTGTTTTGATTGAATATTATTGTCAATAATATTAATTTTTAGTTGTTTAATTATTGTGAAATTTGTCATTTTTGATAGTTATTTTCTATCAGTAATTTTCAAGTATTTATTGATATATTCAAGTATTGGAAAATATTTATTTTTGTTGATATTTTATGTTCTTTTTAATTCACACTTTTAAGTTATCTATTGATTAAATATTATTATCAATTATAGTTTTATTTCGCTGGTTTGGAAGTAAGATTAAATTATTAGTTTTGCTAATAACTTTTAGTTATTTGAAGAAATTGTATATTTTTATCTTTTTTGAGAAATATTTTTCTTTATTTTTCCAATATTAATTGTGTTAAATTATTCACACTTTTAAAATTATTTTTTGTATGTTTTTTGAAAGTTTATTGGTCAAGTTATGTGCCAAATAGTTCACACTTTTATTGTCTTTTTAGATTTGAGGAGCTGCAATATTTATTGGAAGTTATTTTAGAATTTTGAGTATATTATTTATTTAAGAATCTGGATTTGGGCTTTATTTCTAATATGTTTTTAGGATTATTATATATGCCTATTTTCATTATTGGCTGTATGTATCAAATATTGGCATTCTATGGACATTGTCAAATTAGGGCCAAAATTAGGAGACTTTTTTGTTTCAAGGACATATTAATCATAAAAAACTGGCTTTTTTGCTCTATTGATAGCTATTTTTGAGCATATTTGTTCGTATAATGTATATTATACGCCCTCGTTGTATTTGTGGAGATTAGTTTTTTTTGAAATTTACATTCACTTTTTATAAATGTTGAAATTCTATGTATAATTACCATGATTAAAAATATAAAAGAAAAAAAGAACACCCAGAAAGCAAAGTTTCAAGTTGGAATGTTTCATGTTGTAGGATCGACAGGTATTGTTCTAGTGGCAATGAGTATTTACTTATTTACAATTGGTTGGGAAGTTCCGGCATGGATTGTATTACTTGTTGGTTTATTTATGACTATGGGATTTATTAAGAAATAATTTTCAAAAGTATTTTCATTATTTATAATTTTAACTAATTTTGGAGACATTAAAAAGAGTGAATTATTGTGCACTTATTTTTGAGGTGATTTTTGGTAGTTTTTGGAGTCTTGGTGTGTGGGCAAAGGTGTGAATTTACGCCCACAGTAGTTTTTAAAAGTGTGAATTTAGAAGAACAGTCGTTTAACTTGTCTACTTAAAAATAGCTAGCAATAATATTTATTTTATGTTTACTCTTGCTGCTTAAATATTGTTGGCAAAGGTAGTTATTTTATAAATATTCATCTGATTAAAAGTAATTAGCAAAAATTACAATTTTACAGTTATCATATTTGATTAAATATTACTAGCAATTATTAATATTTGTTTTAGTGTTTTCTTTCTCTAATCAAAGAAAGAACTGCAATGTTGACTACTGCTAGAAAGCATAGGAATGAATAAAACAAGAAAAAATCATCGATGTACATCATCATGAGTATCAGAATGATGCCTGCAAGTACTAACCAGAGGAATTTCCAGACATAAAGAGGAACAGACTTAATGTATTGACAAATTATGTTTGATTGTGTTTTTTTATTCATAAGAATTTTTATGTTAATTAATTAATATGTTTTTCGATTCACTTTAAAAGTATGAATGATATAGAACAATTCAGATTATCTGAATAAGTTCATCTTGAGATTTTCTGACTTTTTTTAATTTGGAGATGTCGTCATCTGCTGCTCTGAAGCCGACTGCCAGACATACTGATGATTTGAATTCAGAATCTTCAAGTCCTAAAATCCTGTCATATTCTTTAGGGTCGAATCCTTCCATGGGACATGCATCTATTCCTAAGGATGCAAGAGATGTCATTGTATTTCCAAGTGCAATGTATGACTGATTTTTGGACCATTGCTCGATTGCTTTTGATCTTGGACCTTCAATCAAATCACCTGATATCATGCCTGCATAATTACTTAAATTGGATTTGTCAATACCTCTTGTGTCTGCTATTCTTTGCATATAGTTGCCAACATCTTCTTTTGTAATCTGTTTTTTATGCAGGAATACAACATAGTGTGAGCAATCAGTTACCTGAGCTTGATTCCAAGAATACTTTTTTAATTCTTCTCTTATTTTTTTATCTGTAATAATGAGTGCTTTGTAAGGCTCCATACCATAGGATGTAGGCGTAAGGCTTATGATTTCTTTTAACTGTTCAACCTGGTCTTCTGTTAGCTTTTTTGAGTTGTCAAATTTCTTTGTGGCGTATCTCCATTTCAGGTTTTCTATTATGTTTTTATTTTCCATCCTATTGTTAGGATCTTAAATTATATAAATCTAGTCTTAAAGTGAAATTATTTTGATTTAAATTCACAATTGTTAAAAGTGTGAATTTTATTTCTGACTTTTAAGTCCAAAAAAACCAAAAAAAGCGAAGAATCCAAAGAAGCCCATCATTCCTTTGTTTTCTGTAGTTATTCCTATTATACCTAAGAAGCCAAGAAAGCCTAAGAATCCTAATTTCCAAATATTTTTGTCATTTTTTTTCATAATATGTTTCTAATAGTTGATATTAATAAAGGTTTTTATTTGAAAACTCTTTGTATGATTTATGTTAATTATATTTTTTATTCTTGTTACTATTGAAAAGTATTATGGTTGTTTATAATGTGAAGTTGTATTTTTTATCCCAAATTACTATTTTTTATCCCAAATTATTATTTTTTATCCGAAATGGATATTTATTTATCCTTGACGATTCATCTTCTTTAAATAAAGTAATTTTAATAATGATATTAATGAAGAGAGTTTTACTTTTGTTACTTTTATTTGTTGCGGGGTGCTCTTTAGAAGCTTCTCAGGGAATTGATTTGAATAAAAGTAATATTGGACTAAAAGAAGTAAAAAATAATCTTAATCTAATAACAAATGAGTCTTATAATAATTCTGAATGTGTTCAATTGGATAATTTGCCAGAATGTGATAATTTGCAAAATGAATCAAATGAAGTATGTTTGAATAATGGGACAGAAAAAGCTGAGAAAAAAGTAGTCTTAGCAGATTATATAACTCCAGAGGATTGTGTTATTGATCTTGGATCTTTAGAAAATGAAAATGTTCAAAATTCTCGAGTTGAAGAGACTGATTATAGTTTGTATTTAACTGGAAGAGAAACAATAAAATTGAAATATGTACTAAGAGGAAATACTAAGTATATTGATTTTGATGTATATAAAGGTTTAAATGATTATTATGGGGAAATTGAAAGGTCAATAAAGTATTATAGTGTTCCTCCCACTAAACGAGATTTTGTTATAAAAAAGATTGATAATGAAATGCAGAAATATTTTTTAAAAGAATTGGTTGAGAAAATTAAACTGGAGACTTCAAATAAGGATGACCAAGCAAGAATTGCAATAAGTTTAGTTCAACAATTATCTTATGATTGGGAAAGTTCTAAGACTCATAATTTGAAAGATAGATATCCATACCAAGTATTATATGATCAGAAAGGTGTTTGTGGTGAAAAATCTCAATTGACTGCTTTTTTATTGAGAGAACTTGGTTATGGAACTGTTTTGTTTCTTTATGAATCAGAAGATCATGAGGCTGTTGGAATTAAATGTCCTTCTGAGTATAGTTATGAAGGGACAGGATATTGTTTTGTGGAGAACAATGCTCCTTCTATTATTACTGATTCTAGTGGAGATTATATTGGAGTTGGCAAGTTGACTAGTGCTCCAGAGATAGTATTAATTTCAGAAGGAGAGTCTTTAGAAAGTGTTTCAGAAGAATATGGAGATGGCAAGAAATTTCAAGAATTAATTTCTAATGGCCTTTTAGATGAGTCTAGTTATATTAAATTTGAAAGATTAGTAAATAAGTATGGAATGTCATATTGAAAGTTCTTTTATTTGAAGATTCTAAATATGATGAATAAGAATAAGGCAGTGATTATCCAGTTAAAGAATATGTTTGTTTTTATCATCTTAATGCCAATTGCAGCTATTGCAATTATTACTGAAATTATCAAAACTATTATTGTGATTTTTGGAAGGGGCTTTACCATATTTTTTTTAAATGTTGAATATTAATATGTTTTTGCATTATAAAATATGAATTATGTAGAATAAATAAGTTTGAAAAAGGATTTTATAATCTTGCTCCTCTTTGCTGGTATCTGTGTGCTTGAGCAGTTAATTGTGCTAACTCTTTTGCTTCTTTAGGTTCATCAAAACCATAGAGAACACATTCAATTCCTCCTAGTGTCATTTCTTGAATTTGAGTAAAACATCCCAAATTCTCAATTCCAGAATTTGAAATATCGGATTCTCTAATGATTATTCCTGATAGTTTTTTGTCTTTTGCTAATGCCAAGTGTTCACATAAATCTTGTAGGTTTTTTTCAACATGTCTATTTTCATAATTACCTTTATGTGAAACTCTAATGAAATTTCCATTTATATCATATTCTTGATATGCAGAGCCTGCAATTAGCCACAAATAGTGATTATGACAACATTCATTCTTATTTTCAAAAATATGTGCTCTTAATTCATTTGGTATGGGAGTTGTTGTTAATCCTTGTCCCATTTTATTAATGTCATTTGCCATTTTGTTAAATAAAAGTGTGATTTAATTTATAAAATTTTCTCTTTCTCTAATTACTATAAAGTAGCAAACTTAATAAATACTTTATTTATTGTTAAGTTTATGTTTGAGAATTATGATGAGGAGTTTGTTGATATAACTTCTGATTTAGATGAATCTAGTTTGGAGCGATTTAATGCGAATGGCATGAGACTTTATGAAGTTTCTTTGGATTGTTTATTAGTTAATTCGGAGAGACTGGTTAGAGCTGTTTCTAAAGATTATTTTATGTTGGAAGGTATATTTAATTATTTTTCTCCTGTGAATTGGAGTTATGATTTTTCTGATCCTTTAAGTCCTGTGATTAATTTGGGAGAAGAAGATTTGCCAGCACAATTAACTGATATTAATTCATCATCATTAGTATTTTATGTTGCTGAGGGTTTGGTTCAGGAAATGCCAAATCTTGCTTTGAAGGGCTTTGATCCTGGGGATTTAGAGAAAAGAAAAGAAAGAATTAAGCCAACATTAATTTATAATCCTGTGTTTGGAATAAATTGCGACTATAAAACAAGAGGTTTGGTTTCATTGGTTTTGGTTAGTGCTGAACATATAAATATTGCAGAACAATATCTTCCTTATCAGAAATTTGGGAATTCAGATTAAATTTAGTATGGGAGTTACATGCCTAGAAAGTGCATTAATTCATATACCATAAATGCTGGCCAAATCATGGCTTTGATGAATCCCCATACTCCTATCCAGAATCCTGTTGCAGTTGAAATATAATACACAGCTGCCCCAACAAAGCCAAAGAAATAAAGAGCTCCTCCACAAGAATCTTTGCACATACTTCCACATTTGTCTTTTTTCATTTTTCTATTTAATTTCATAATGGTTTTGTGTATTTATATTTTTAACGAAAAGAAAATCTTGGATAAATAAATTTATTTTTTTGAAAATAATTGTTAAAATTTTTAAAATTCTTGAGAAAAGTTGAAAATTATATTTTTTTCGGATAAATTTTGATGAAATATTTTATAAAATATGTTTGTTTGCTTAAGTAAAAATGACTAAGTATTATTGTAATATTTGTGAAATGAAGATTACAAAAAAAGAGTATGAAGATTCTATTAGGGATTTTGATTTGCCTTTGTGCAAAGGACATCAAGAAGATTTCAAAGCAACTTTAAAGATTGTTAATGGAAAAATTCCTCTTAATGTTTTGAAGGATTGTAAACATATTAGTTAATTATTGATATCCATTAAGATTTCTATATACATTTTCTATTCTATGCCAATTTTCAATAACTTTTTCAACAAGTTTTGGATCAAATTGTGAATTTGAGAATTTGATTAATTCCTCTTTTGCTTGTTCAAGAGTTTTTGGAGGTCTATATTGTCTTTTTCCAGTCATTGCTTCTATAGTATCTGCAATTGAAACTATTTTTGAATATATATGAGGTTCTTCAGCTAGGCAGTTTATGATATAATTTTCAAGGTTTGGACTTATTTCAAATTCTTTTGGTTTTCTTAGGTAGTTTTCAAAGCATTTTTGAGTTGGGTAACCTTCATTGTCATATCTTCTGTGATGTTCTAGAACCGGTCTTAACTCTTCTGCAAGTAAAGGATATGAAGAAACAGCTTCAATGTAACCATCAATAGGATGTCTTTTCATTGGCTCGAATTCTTCCTCATCTCTTTTAAGTTCCTTTTCACTTAGTAAAATTTTATCAAAAACTCCTATTTTACCCAGATCGTGAAGAAGGCTACTTACAGAAATTGCAAGTATATCTCTACTTTCAACTCCAACTATTTTACCAATTTCCATGGAGTATTCACGAACTCCTTTAGTATGAATATAAGTAATTGGATCTCTTTGACTCAAACCATTTAAGAGCGTTCTAAAACCACTTGGCACATTTAGATCAAGTATACTTCTTAGTTGTAAGTTTTTGTTTGCTCTTGTTATTAATGTTTCAATTGAAGGAGTTTCTTCGTCTTTTGAAAAATCAACCAAGTCATAAGCAAATGTAAATCTTTTATCTAATGTTGAATGTTCTTCTTCAAGTTCTTTACTAAGATAGTATATTTCTTTTTCATTTTTTTCATCTGTTATTATGTATATGGTTGAAGTTGCATCACAAAATATAGTATCACCTAATCTGTTTTTTAGTGTTTGAGTAATGTTTTTCATTTCATTATCACTGAGTGTCTGATTTCCAATAAAATGAGGTTTTCCAGTAATAATTGTGAAGTTATTTCTATCCTTTATTAGTCTTCCAAGATATTTTTCGAGAAGAAAATGTCTAAAACAATTTGATGTTGTGTGCCTTCTTTTGTTTTTGTTTATTTTTAATAGGGAATATGTTAAACTTCCTAAAATGGCAGGAGTTGTAATATGTTCTATTAAGTCTTCGAGATATAAACTAGTTGATTTAAGTTCTTCTGCATGTTCTTGAAAAATTAAATATGATATGCCTGTAAGTCCAAGTGTAATAATGGATGAACTAATACCAGGAGTATCAAATATTCTTGAAACTAATCCTAATGGTTTCCTCATATATTCATAACTATTTAGTAATTAATAAATATTTTGATTATTCCATTCCATCAAAGACCAAGTCTGTCATATATGAGTATTTATGCTGTTTGTCTACTAATAATAAATCATAAGTTTTGAATATGGGACCAAACTTGTCTTTTATTTCATCAAAGAACTGAATCAATTCGTTTGAATTTTCACAGAGGATGTAGATTACGTAGTCATATTTTCCAAATGATTTTGTTGCCCAGATTACATTCTGGTTTTCTTTTAGGAAAAGATCAAGTTCTGTGTGCTTGTTGTAATATTTGTAATTTAGCTTTAGTAGAATTGTCTGCATGCTAAGGTTTAATCTTGAGTAATCTATTGCAGGTCTGAATTCTGTAATATAGTTTGATGCAATTAGTTTTTTTATCTTGTATCTTACTGTATCATGGCTTATTCCTATTCTGTTTCCTATTTCAACATTTGAGAGGTCTCCTTCATTTGATAAGATTCTCATGATTTTTATGTCATTTATATCTGGATTGTATTTTTCTTCTTTTCCATTTCTGATATATTTTCCATTGTTTACCTCTTTTTTGAAGAATTTGGTTGGAAGTACTTCTGATTTGATGTTTTTTGTTAAGAGCAGGATTTCCTCACTCGATATTGATGTGTCTTTGATTAGTAAATAGTAGATATCAAGGAGTTTTGTTTCATCGTTTATCATTATAGAAATTTCGTAGTTGTATTTTCCTTTGTAGGATATGATTGTGTTTACATATTTTGATTCTTTTAGTTTTTCAATGAATTCATTTTCATGCTGACTGGTGTTTATTGTGAAAAATATGTGATATTTTTTGTAACCTAGTTTTTGTGTGTTGATTATTGTTTTACATCCTGTTATAAGGCCTTTTTCTTTTAGCTGCTTTATTCTGTATTCAATTGAATTTCTATTCAAACCTATGTTTTTTGATATCTCATTGAGGTTTGCTCTAGGATTTTTAATTAGTTGAGATATGATTTTCCAGCCTTTTGCATCAAGTTTTACTGCTTTTCCATTCTTGCTTAGAATTCCCATAAGAATTATTATGGAGAAGAGTATTTATCTTTCTTTCGTTTTTTTACAAAAATTGTATGTTTAAAATAAAGGGTTTTTGAAGGTTATCTTCTAGTTCTTCTTGTTTTTTTATTTATGCTGAATGTTATCTCATAGTCTGCGGTCATGTAGTTATTGTCTGGTTGGTTTATATCTCTACATTTTATGTAGTATGTGTATGTTCTTCCATCTTTTAGTCCATTGAATGTTGCAATATGATTTTGAGTCAGTTTGTTGTCAAATAAATAGCTCATATCAAGATAATGCTGGTCTGGTTCATCATCATAGTGACAGTATGCAAGCTCGTCTGTAGTTAGTTTAAGTGTTGCTGATGTGGTTCCTGCTGGAAGTGATTTATCATAGCTTACAGATGTGATTATTGGAGGTTGTGTGTCTGTTATTGGTTGTGGTTCTTTTACTGAGAATGTTAGTACATAATCTTCCATCATATAATTATGTGGGTTGTTTAAGTCCTTACATCTTATGTAATAAGTGTATGTTTGGCCATTTTCTAATCCTGTGAATGTTGCAATATGATTTTTGGTGTTTGAATTATCAAATAAATAACTCATATCCAAGTAGTGTTGATTAGGTTCGTTATCATAGTGACAGTATGCTAACTCGTCTGTTGTTAATTGCAACGTTGTTTGTGTTGTTCCTGCAGGTAGGGTGTTTTCATATGAGCTGCTAGTAATTACTGGAGCTTGTGTATCAATTAGTTTTTGAACATAGATGTTTATCTCAAAATCTTCTATGTTGTAATTATGTGGTGTGTTCAAATCTTTACATCTGACATAGTAAGTGTATGTTTGTCCATCTTGAAGTCCTGAAATGGTTGCTATGTGATTTTGAGTGTTTACATTGTCGAATAAATAACTCATATCAAGATAGTGCTGGTTAGGTTCATCATCATAGTGACAGTATGCTAATTCATCAGTGTTTACCTCGATTTTTGCTGTTGTTGTACCAGCTTCTAAATTTAATGTTTGCTGAGCTGTTAATACTGGAGGTTGTTCATCTACAGGTTGAGGTGTTGGTTCTTCAATTGTTGTTGTCGGTTCTTCAATAATAGGTAACATTTCATTAATATGTTCTTCAACTAGTGATTCTTGTAGTAGTATTGGTTCTTCTATGGTTCTACCTTCAACTTCTGCTGCGTAAGTGTGGAGTACTTCTTCAATATTTGTGTATCCATCACTATCATCATCGTCATTGGGATTGTTTGGAATTATAAATTCTCTATAGTTTTCTGCAAGATTTGGCCAACCTCCAACATCATTTTGACTATCTATAATTTTTCCTGTGTTTGAGTTCATGTTTGAGATTATTCTTTGATCAACTGAGTCTCTGTCTGCTGGTCGTGCTCCAGCATTTACAAATACATAATTTTTAACTTCTGAGGATTTTAGGTATTCTAGTTCTGATATGGTTACTGGAGGAGATGTTTCTCTAATTGTGGAGTCTGTTCTTCCATATACAACTGCCCAATCATCATTGGTTCCCATAGGTCCTGAGTTATCATCAACGAATAGACTGAAACTTGTTGCAGAACCACTTTCAACATACACCATGTTATCATAGTATTCATCAGGATTTGGGGTGAATACATTTCCTACTACTGTTGCTCTCATAGGAAGATTGTTTGTTCCAGTTGTTCCAAAATAGATTTTTGATTTACTTCCCACTCCAGGATTGTATAGATAGTTGTTTGCAACTATTACATCTGTTGAATCATCTCTAATAAGTGGGTTTCTGTAGTTGTTGTATGCAAAAATGTTTTTATTTAATAATATGTTTTGTGTGTTTTTTCCAATTAAAGCTCCCATTGAGTGTCTTCCGTCTGGGTGATATGAGTTGTATAGGGCCTCAGAGAATATTGAATTTGTTACTGTTATGTCTTTTGCTAGTTTTCCATCATATGACCATGTTGAGAATACTTCATCTGTTGCCCAGCTTGCTGATACATGGTCTATTACTACATTTTTGATATCACCATATTTTGATTCTATCTTGAGTGCATCCCTATCATCGTATGCAGGTCCATCTGCTTCGTCTCCAACTCTTATTCTTATGTGTTGAATTAGAACATCACTTGCTTGAATTACTATTCCTGCCCCTTTTATAGTAATTCCAGGTGAAGGAGCAGTCTGTCCTGCAATTGTAATGTAAGGATTTGTGATTTTCAGATGCTGAGTTAGTTCAATTGTTCCTGATACTTCAAAAACACAAATTCTAGGTCCTGAAGCATCCACACACTCTTTTAAAGAACCAGATCCTGATGCTTCAAGAGTTGTTATTTTATATATTTCTCCACCTCTTCCTGCGGGTGTCTCAAGTCCAAATCCAGTTTCATTAGGTATTACTGGAACTGAATATGCTGTGGCAAGTAATATTGAAAATAAAAATATGCTTGCCAAAATTTTTATGTATTTTTTAACAATTTTCATAATGATTTTTTAGGTCTGAAAATGTATATAAAAATAGTTGAGAGATTTTTTGTGTTTTTATTAATTTTAATTTGAGTTTTTCAATTTGTTACAAAGAGTTTTTAAAATTATGTGATTTTTTGAAATATGTGCATTTTTGTGAACTTGGAGTTAGTTGTCGTAAGATTTTTATATTGTTTATCTTGTGTGAATATAATGATGAATTTTAAGAAAGATTTAGTGAAGTTTGGAGTTGTATCTTCTTTGGTTTTTTTGCAAGGATGTTCTTCTGTTAGTGTTGATTCTTCTAGTCGTAAAGTGGAAAAAATGGTTATGGATGTTTCAATTTCTAAGGATATTTTTTATAATAAAAGGTATAATTATTCTGATAGTAGGATTGTATATGATAATCCTTCTTTGGTACTTTCTAAGGGAGGAGTTGATGTTTTAAGGTTTTATTGGACTGGAATTAGGCCAAAGAGTCTTTGTTTTCTTATTGAAGATAATGTTAATAATCTTGAGAGAAGGCTTAAAGTATATGCTGGAGAAAGAGAAGATAAAAAAGGTTGTGAAGAAGAATTGCTCTTAGATTCTGCAGTGATGACTGGAGGGATTTCAAAAGATTACAGAAAAGCAAAAATTTGTGATAAAGAAGAGTGTACTGAGAAAGTTGGCTGGACAGATTTTCAAACAAAACCTGGTAAGTATTATATTTCTTATTTTGTTGAATCTCCTAAGTGGTTCCCACCTAGTTGGAGCAGAAATTCGGATGATGTATTATATGAAGAAGGAGTTTTAGGTAAATTATGGTTTCCTTTTCAAAGCAGACCTGAAGAGAATTTTAGGCCTTTTGATTTTGCTCCAGAGTATTATAATGAAGAAATGATTGCAATGCATGGAACAACTTTAAATGTTGATAATGCTTTTTTGAATAAGAATTTGTATTCTAAGATTAATTCTCATGGTTGTGTGAGAGTTTTTTCTAGGACTCTTGATTTATTGAAGGAGATTATTTTTGAGACTTATGATGTGAGGGGGCCATTTTATAAGACAAGAGGTATTGAATATATATTAGATGAGGGAGTTATACCTGTTTATGTTGAGAGAGTTGAATGATGAATAGGATTAGGGAAAGTATTGAAATAGGTCTTGAAGTTGGAATTGTTTTGAAGAAGGATCAAAGGGGTGGAAAGATTACTAAGGGAGTTGTAAAAGAGATTTTGACAAATTCTGCAAATCATCCACATGGAATTAAAGTGAGGCTTGAAGATGGACAGGTTGGAAGAGTTAAAGAAATTTATTGATATAGATTTATAAGTTAGCAATTGTTACTACTATTAATGACAAATGTTACTGTGAATTCGTTAGAGAATATTTTGTATAAAACAATTGATTCAGTTTTATCGCAGAAAACATTGATATCTGGTTCAGAAGTTGATAATTTTTCTTATTCAAGAGATATTATGATTCCAGCTTTAAAACAGGAAATGAAAGAACATTTGGTAATAACTGCAGGGATGTTGGCTATTGCAAATCCGATTTATGCTTTTGCAGAGCAGCCTTTACAAGGTTTTGGTGTGGATTCAACTATTGGTTTTAGAATTACTGGTTCTTTGATGGCTTTGGCAGGAGTTGGTTATGTATATAATTTAGGAAGAGATAAGTTTAATGAGATAATTGATGGTTTTAAGGAGAAAATAGATTTTAATTTAGATAAAAAGAATATGTGGATAAGAGATCATTTTTATTCTTCTGTCTTTGGCTTTGGTTTCACATATGGTATTTATATGAATAGTGGAAATATGTTATCTAATGATATTTTAGATGGGGCTGTTGTTGGGGCTATAATAAGTGCTTTTGCTGGTGGTCCAATAGGTTATGGAATGTGTGCAATGAAAGAGATTATTGGTATTGGTGAGCCTCAACAAAAAAGACTTAGTGAAAAACCAAAAGAACCTGAAAGTTTTTTTGAGAGAATGTTTTATCCAGTTAATGTGAGATTGAATGAATGGTATGAATCAAATAATATTGAAAATATGAATATTTTTGATAGGATAAAGATTGGAACAAAGATTTTAGCAGGAAGTACTGCTATCACTACAGGTTTGATTTTGAGTGTGCCTGAAAAATATGAGGGGATTTTTAGATTCTCTGAGGTTGTAAAATCGGTTATAGATTATTTTTAGATTTTTAATCCAAATCATTATAAAGGATTTCTTGTAGAATATAATTACATAGTGTAAATTTAGCTTTTTATTCTTCTTAATTGAAGTGTATTTTTCTATTTTTTATATGATTTTTTGAAAAATGAGTGAATCAAATAATAAAAATAATCCTAAGAAAGATTTAAATGTTGAAAAGGAATCAAGTGAAAGTAAACATGATGATGAAGTAATATCTTTTAAAGTAAATTGCTCCAAGTGTGGAGAAGAGACAGAAGTGCCATTTAAGCCAACTGAAGGAAGACCTATTTATTGTAGAACTTGTTATATGAAAATGAGGAGAAGATACTAAAGATGCATTGTACAAATTGCAATAGTCATAATATAAAGAGTAGGAAGAACTTTTCTCATGGGACTGGTTCAAAAGCAAAGACTACTTATGTCTGCAAGGATTGTGGTTCTACTTCTGTTGCTCAAGAGCAGAAGAGATTTTTTAGAAGAAGATAATTTTATCTGTATTCTTTATTTTTTCTATTTGGATCAGGCATATCAATCCAACCTCTTTCATAATCTAATCTTTGAGTATTTGGAATTGGTTTGTATTCAGATGCATATTTGTGATTTAATGCCATACAAGATCCAATTGTAAGAACTCCAACAAAACATACTCCTAAAGCTCCAATAATTATTTTATCTGTTTTTGGAGACTTTAATCTAGGTTCTAATCCTTTTTTCATAGTTTAGATAAGAAATGTGTGTTTATAAGTTTAGTTCTAGAATAATTTTAATGTATTTAAAAAGTGTGCATAAAATTTATGCCGCTTCTTTTACTTCTGCATCCTTTTCGAATACAACATCAATTGCCTGAGGACCTCTGTCTGTGTCTTTTAGGTCAAATGTAACTTTTAAATTGTCGTCTTCTCTTGCGTCCTGCATATCTTGAGGTAGGGATGTGTAGTGAACAAAGTAATCCTTACCGTCATCTCCAGTTATGAAACCGTAGCCTTTTTCCTTCTTGTACCATTTAATTTTTCCATTCATGTTTAAATATTCAGGACGTTTTTGTGTTCTGATATATTTTTATGTAGATACATTAGTTTAAAAACTTATCTTTATTAGTTATATATAGGATTTTGATAAAATTGATAATAGATGCCTAAGGAAAACCTCAAATTTTAAGTTATTCACATATTTTGGCGGTGAGAAACTAAGGGAGTGATGTTTTGCAGAAGTATTCTTGCGGTAAGTCTGAGGAGATGTTTTTTTCTGAAGAATTGCCAAAAAATTTATATGAATTCTAATATGATAAGAAAATGACGAAATTTAATGAATTAGGACTTAGTTCAAAGACGATAGATGCGATAGAAAAGAAGGGTTTCAAGGAAGCTAGTGAGATTCAAGACAAGGTTATACCCTTGGTTTTAGAGAGGAAACATGATATTATCGGTGTTTCACAGACAGGATCAGGGAAGACTGCAGCTTTTGGTTTGCCAATTATTGATTTGATTGATGAGAATAACAAAGCTCCAAAAGTTATTGTTTTAGCTCCTACAAGAGAATTAGCTTTGCAGGTTACAGCAGAGCTTGAAACTTTTAAGGGAAAGAAGAGATTGAATATGCTTACAGTTTATGGAGGAACTTCAATTGGGAATCAAATCAGAGATTTGAGAAGGGGAGTTGATATTGTTGTTGGAACTCCAGGAAGAGTTCTGGATTTGATTGAAAGGCGTGCACTTGATTTGTCAGCAATCTCACATTTTGTGCTTGATGAGGCTGATGAGATGCTTAGAATGGGATTTATTGAGGATATTGAGCTTATTTTTGATAAGACTCCAAAGAGCAGAAGAGTTTTGCTTTTTAGTGCAACAATGCCTGAGAGAATAAGGAAGCTTTCTGAGAAGTACATGAAGAAGCAGATTGTTGTTGAGGTTAAGAAGAAGATTGAGACTAAGAATAATATTGAGCAGTCTTATTTTATTTTGAGACGTGAAGAGAAGTTTCCTACTTTATGCAAGATTATTGATATGGAGGATTTTTTTTACGGAATTGTGTTTTGCATGACAAAGGCTGATGTGGATGATGTTACTTCCTCACTTAAGAAGGCTGGATATGATGCTGATTGCATTCATGGAGATATAGCACAAAATAAGAGGGAGAAGATTTTGAAGAAGTTCAGAGATATGAAGATTAATATTCTGGTTGCAACTGATGTTGCTGCAAGAGGAATTGATGTTGAGAATTTGACTCATGTTATTAATTACGCTTTGCCTAAGGAGACAGAGACTTATGTTCACAGGATTGGTAGAACTGGAAGGGCAGGAAAGAGTGGTATTGCAGTTTCTTTTGTTTCTTCAAAACAGATGTTTATGCTTAAAGACATTGAGAGGTTTACAAAGTTCAAGATTGCAAGAGGAAATGTTCCTACTGATGCTCAGGCTGATTCCAAGAGGGCAGAGGTTGCAAAGAAGGATGTTAGGGATTTGATTGTAAATAACAAGGATGCGAGTAATCTGGATTTGGCAGCTCAGCTTATTGATGAGTTTGGTGCTGAGGCTGTTGTGAGTTCTCTTCTTGCAAATATTAATAATAGAGGAAAAAGTTCTACAGACAAGTTTGATAGTAATTCGAAGAATAAATTTGGAAAAGGAAATGATAAGAGAGTTAGATTGTTTATTGCCAAAGGAAAGGAAGATGGTATTGACAAGAGATCTCTTTTTAGTTTGCTTGAGAAGGAGAGTAGGATTAGTGTTGATGGGGATAGTGTGAAGATTAATGGCAAGTTTTCTTTTGTAACTGTTCCTGCATCTCAGGCAGAGAAGATTTTGGATGCTTTTTCAAAGGGAAGAGGAAGACCACTTGTTGAGAGAGCCTCAGAAAAGAAGGATTAATTATTTATTTTTCTATATAATTTTATACATTTTCTATATAGGGTTTTATAAATATTAAAGTTCTAATTTAATTTAGATGAAATTTTTAATTAATATTGAGAAGTTGGAAATAAATTTATCTTTATCTTTATTTTTAAGTATAATTATTATTACTTTAAAATTTCTTTAGTTTCTTCTATAACTTTCTTGCCATTTCCAACAAATAACTGATTTCCAATTTGTATGATTGGTCTTTTTAGGAATGTGTATTCTCGAAGGATTGCCTGTTTGAACTGCTCGTCTGTTGTGAACTGAAGTCCTTTGTATTTTTGGGCTCTTTTGTTGAAGAGTTCCTCGTAAGAGAGTCCATTTGTGTTGTGGATGAGTTCCAAGTCTTGTTTGGATATTGGATTATTTTTGATGTCTATGAATTCAAAATTCTTGTTTTTTAAGTCAAGTTCGTTGATTATTCTTTTGCATGTGTCGCAAGTGGACAAGTACCAAATTTTATTCATAGTTTAGTTTTTGCTTTTATTATTTATAATTGTGTTAAAAGTGTGAATTTCGAATAACATATGTTTGGGAGAGAGTTCTCACTTGAAATTGAGAATAATTTTTTGATTTTGAAAAGATTAGTGATTCATCATTACTAAATGATATGTCAAACCCTTTGTGATATGGATAGATTTTGATGTGAGACCAATGAGTTTGTAATTCTCTTACAATATCTCCTAATGAAATCTCAGTTGTTTGTTTAGTGGGTATTTGAATTGAACCTCCATTTATGTCCCAAGTTTCCATTTGTTCGCCAAGAATTTTAGTAACTATTGATTCAATTTGATATTTTGAATTTTGATTTGAAAGATAGTTCATTTTTCTATTGTATTTATATGAATTTTAAAATATATAAATCTACTTTTTTGTGTCGATAATTTTATATATGTGAAAATTCCTTTCTATTATTACACATATTCTATGTTGTTAAAAAATGAAATCTGAAGTAGTAGAAAAATTGGCAGCTTTAATTACAGCTGCGTTTGGACTTGTTGCTGCACTTGCATGGAATGATGCTATTAAAGCATTGTTTAAAGGCCCATGTGGGACTGAAGGAGCAGGTGCTCTTTGTAGTTTGTCATCAGGAGGTCCGTGGGTTTATGCTTTGATTGTTACAATTATTGCTGTGTTTGCAACTATTCAAATTGGAAAAGTTGCAGAGAAATCCAAGGAAAAGCTTGAGAAGAAGAGTAAAAAGTAATTTTACTTTTTTAGAATGTTTATTCTGATTCCCATAATACTGCTAGAAGGATGTTTATTATTGTGAGAATGAATATTGAAAGGTTTGTGTTTTTTGAGAGAGTTTTTTGAGTTCTAGTATTATATAATATTCCAAAGATTACTATTAGTACTAGAAGTTTGATTGTGACTTTTAGGTGGTTGATTTTGTCTAGTTCTAAGACTACTAAGGGTGGACCTGCAATTAGTGAGGTTACAGCTCCTGCAATCATCATTTTTTTAGTATTGTATTTTTTCTTTAATTTTTGAATAAATAGAGCAATTGAACTTCCTGATAAAAGTAATAGCATTCCAATCATGTGGATTGAGATTAGTGTAATTTCGATTATTTCTTCTGTCATATATTCGTTATATGTTTTCCAAGTTATAATATTTTGCATTTATTGAATAGTAAGTTGTGATTTTTCTTGTAGTTTTGTCACTTTGAGTGTATAAGAAAATACTATAAAGATTTTGTTTGGAAGTTTAGGTATGGTTTTTAAGAATGTGCCAGCAAGTAACTTTGGAGGTTTGAGTTATGAAATAAAATACAAATCTCTTCATGATAAAATCAGAACAAAGCATGGTAGTATTGCAAGTATTTTTCTTGTTTTGTTCTTTGGTATTATTTTTATACTTTCCATGATAATGGGGCTTGTCTTGTTTTTTGCAGGTGGACATGTTGTTTATCTTATTACGGCAATAATTTTTTTTTTGCTTGGGACCATGATGACTGTTAATTCAGTATTTAGCCTTATGGGGACAGATATTATTGAAAAATTTTATTTGTACAAAATCAAGGTTTTTGATAAAGGAATTTTATATGAATATATACCAACTATGAAGAATGATAAGGCAAGGGAATCTATTTTGGATTATATAGAGAGTGCTGTGCAGGTTGCTTTTAGATATACGAATGATGATTGTTATCCTGAACAGTTTGTTCCATTTGATAAGATAAAGGATTATGAGGTTTTTAATGATAAGGTTAAAATTAATTTCAAGAAGAGTTTTCATGTTGATTATTTTAATGTTGAAGAAAGGGAAACAGATTTTTCACGATTGTTTCTTCTTAAGAAAAATTATGTCGTAAAGGATATAAGCAAGGATGAAATTCGGAAATTGGTAGAAATTTTCAGGAAACATAATGTCAAAAGGGCACCAACTAATGGGGGTAATTTTTTAAAGAAAAGTTTGAAGAAGTTTCATTCTCTGTGATTTGTTATAATTTAGAAGGGATATGAAAGTTCTTTAAATGGAAAAGCTTTCACATAAAGTATATTTAATGACTAATAAGATTAATTTTAAAAAATGATTTATGATAATTTAAAGCTCAAAGACAAGAATGCTGACAATAATCTATCAGATGTGAAGAAAGAAATACTCACGCAAGAAGGAGCTAACAATATACAACCAAATCCTACTGTTCAAAGTAATGTTTCTTCTAATTCTTCTGGAGCTGTCCAAGCTTCAGTTTCTCCTTCTCCTTCTGGAACTCCTGATGCAGCTACTGGAGGAAGTATTAAGGATAAAGTTATACCATACTTGAAGAATTATGTTTATTGGATTTATTTTTTAATATTTGTTAATTTGCTTCTTATTTTTTTTATGAAAGATGATCTTAGTTTTTATATCAGAGTTACAGCTTTGATTACTTTCTTTTTGTTTTTTCTTACTGTTTCTATGGGAATTATCCGAAAAATAAACAATGCTTTTGCCAAGGTTATTCCTTATCATAAAAAGGCAGGAATTTTTGCATTTGTGTTTATGATGTTTCATATTGTGGCAGTGGTTTTTCCTTTGGTTTATGGTTTGAATTTTTCTGGAGCATTGTCTTATTTCAAGATTGATTTTAGCGAATTTGGAATTGGTTTTACTTTTGGTTCAATAACTTTGTATTTGTTTGCAATTGTTGTTTTCACATCAATTGGAAAGAATATGGCAAGACTTGGAAGACCATTGTGGAAAAAAATTCATTATTTGAGTTATGTTGGTTTTATTATGATGGTTTTTCATGCCTTTAATCTTGGAACTGATTTTAATTCTTCTGATTTTGCGTTGGTTATGCAGGTTTTGTCTTTTGTCATGCTTATGATTGTTGGAGCTCTTTTTGTTATGAGGGTTTATATACAGATTCATGCTGAGGCTGAGCAGATTAATAAAGAGGCAATGTATTCAGTTGTTGTTGCATCTTTGTCATTGTTTTTTATTCCAACTTTGTTTTTTTATTATGGGTCCATGGGAGGAAGTGATAGTATTATGAGTTCTGGAGATTCTGTTTCAGGTTCGGCTTTGTCTGGAACGGGTGAAGGGGCCATGGTTGATTTGAATCTTACGATGGAAGAAGTTGCAAAACATAATTCCACTGATGATTGCTGGGTTGTTTATGATAGTGATGTCTATGATATTACAGATTATTTTGGTTCAGGACATCCAGGTACTGATGAGATAATTATGCCTTTTTGTGGGATGGATATGACAGAAGGTTTTAATACAAAGGGAGGAGCAGGAAGGCCACATATGTCTTCTTCTTTGGGAATGCTTAAGAAGTTTCGTTTGGGATCATTGGGAGATGTTGTACAAGTTTATTCTGGTAAGGGGGGGATTGGTAATTTACAGCAATTTGGAACAATTGAACTTACGGATGATGAATTAGATCTTTTGAAGCTTGTACCAGGTTCAACTATTACTAAAAAAGTTACAGTTAATGGAAAGACTTATGAAGTTCAGGTTGATATTAATGGAAATGTTGTCAGTTTTAAGTTGATTGAGGGTGCTGGATTGCTTGAAGGAGAGGGTGAGCAGAAGAAATTACAGGGAGAAGGAGTCTCAGCACAAAAGGTTGCAATGCATGATAATCCTACTGATTGTTGGATTATTTATAAGGAGAAAGTGTATGATATTACACCTTATTTTGGATTCCATCCTGGTGGAGATGTTGTTATGGAAGGAGTTTGTGGAACTGATGCTACTGAGGCTTTTGATACAAAGGGAGGAATTGGCAATACTCATTCAATTGGAGCTTTAACAACTCTTGATGGATTTTATGTTGGTGTTTTAACTGCAGGAACAGGTAATGTTGTAAATGTAGAGAAAAATGTTTCAGTTGATTCTTTTAAAGCAACTCCGATTAAAGGACAGATTCCTCTTAAAGTGAGTTTTAGTTGGAGTTATACAAATAAGAATAGTGAGTCAATTACTTGTGAAATTGATTATGATGATGGAGCTAATTTTGAAAGTGTGGATTGTGATTTGAAGTCTGCAAGTCATGAGTACGCTGAAGTTGGGTCCTATAATACTAAGCTTAGAATTGCCCACGGCAATGGGAAATTTGCATATTCTTCTACTGTTACTGTTGTTGCTTCTGCAGTTGTTTTACCTGACATTCTTCCTTCTGAGGTTGCTGCACATAGTTCGAAAAATGACTGTTGGATTATTTACAAGAACAAGGTTTATGATATTACAAATTATTTTGGATCTCATCCAGGAGGTGATGCAATTATGAATGCTGTTTGTGGAACTGATGCAACTGAGGCTTTTAATACTAAAGGAGGTGTTGGGTCTCATTCAAGTGGTGCTAAGAGTACTTTGGATGCATATTATGTAGGAGATTTAGGAACTATTGATAATGTAAAACCAGTTATTGATACTTTTAGTGCAAATGTTACATCAGGAACTTTTCCTTTGAGTGTTAGTTTTAGTAATAGTGTTAGTGATGCTGATGGAGATACTTTGACTTGTGAAATTGATTTTGGTGATGGTGATGGGTATTCTTCTTTGGATTGTGGAAGTGATTCTAGTTATGAGTATACAAGCGCTGGAACTAGGACTGTGACATTAAAGGTTAATGATGGAGCTAATTCCCCGGTTACGAGTAAGATTACAATTACTGTTTCTAATCAGGTTCTAACAGGTCTGAATGTGGATGATGTTGCTTTGCATTCTTCACAGGCAGATTGTTGGACTATTTTTAATAATAAGATTTATGATATTACTCCTTATTTTGGAATGCATCCAGGTGGTGATAGTTATCTTCTTGCGATTTGTGGTGTTGATGGAACTTTAGGTTTTGATACAAAGAGTTTGGATGGTAGTGGGGCTAGTACTCATAGTACAAATGCAATCTCAATGCTTACTGGATATTACATGGGAGATTTGAATACTAGTTATGTGAGTTCAAATACTCTTCCTGTTATTAGTTCGTTTACAGCAACTCCAACTTCTGGAGATATGCCATTAACAGTAAGTTTTAGTAATAGTGTTAGTGATGCTGACGGAGATACTTTGGTTTGTGAGATTAATTATGGGGAGGGAGCAGGTTATCAAGTAGTTACATGTAATTCTGTAATTTTACATAATTATGCAAGCAATGGTATTTATTCAGTTGGATTTAGGGTTAAGGATCCAAGTATTGTAAGTTTTCAAACTCCAGTTATAATTACAGTTAATAATAACAATTTGCAGTATTATAGGACAGTTGATGTTGCTGCGCACAGTACTCAGGGAGATTGCTGGTTTTATGTTAATGATTTGGTTTATGATGTTACAGGATATTTTGGTGGCCATCCGGGAGGAGATGCTATTATTGCTGCAGTTTGTGGTTCTAATGCAACTGTTGCTTTTGATACCAAGACTTTGGATGGTAGTGGGTCAGGCTCGCATAGTACAGGTGCTCAGAATTCATTAGCATCTTTGCATATTGGATTTTTGAATACAACGCCTATTGTTAATAATGCTCCGGTTGTTTCATTTGGTGCTAGTCCTGTTTCAGGAGAGGCTCCTTTAAGTGTTAGTTTTACTAAATCAGCAACTGATGCTGATACTGATCCTTTGACTTGTGAGATTGATTATGGTGAGGGTGGAGGATATCAGTCAATTTCTTGTAGTGGTAGTGTTTCTCATTCTTATGCAAATGCAGGTACATATACTGCAAATTTTAGGGTTAGTGATACAAAGGAGATTGTTTTGGGAACTCCAAGGACTATTACAGTAAGTAATCCTGTTAATACTGGAGGTTATACTCTAGCTGAGGTGATGACACATAATAGCGGAACTGATTGTTGGTTTATTTATGCAAGTAATGTGTATGATATTACTTCTTATATTTCTGGGGGAACTCATCCGGGAGGAAATTCAATATTGAATGCAGTTTGTGGAATTAATGCTGATACAGCATTTGATACAAAAACTTTAGATGGTAGTGGAACTGGCACTCATAGTTCAACTGCTCATAATCAGCTTGATAATTATTTTGTAGGTCCTGTTGCAGCATCAACTAATACAGTTTCTGTTGATAGTTTTACAAGTGATGTGACTTATGGTGCATCACCATTAAGTGTTACATTTACTAATACCGTTAGTGATACTGCAGGTGATACTTTAACTTGTAGTGTGAATTATGGTGGTGGGTATCAAAGTGTTAATTGTGATTCTTCATTTAGTCATTCATTTAATGGAGTTGGAACTTATAATGTTGATTTGCTTGTTGAAGATACAAATAGCAATATTGCAACAGCAAGAATTACTATTAATGTATTGCCTGAATATACATATTCTCAAGTACAAACACATAATAGTCTTGGTGATTGTTGGGTTACTATTGATGATGTTGTTTATGATTTGAATAAAGGTAGTGTTCTTACTACTCATACTGGAAAGGATTTTACAACTGTTACTTCAAGTTCGTGGAGAACAAAGGATTGGTTTATTTTTACATGTGGTAAAGATTTGAGTTTGGCTTTTGGAGGAAGTAGGCATGCAACAAATTATGAGTATTTGCAACCATATTTGCATGGGATTTTGAATGGTGGGGTTACTTGGCCAACAATTTCAAATTCGGAAATTAGTCAGCATGGTTCTTCAACAAATTGTTGGTTTAGATATACAACAACAGGTTCACGAAGTGTTTATAATGGAGTTTATGATATGAGTGCTTATGCTGGAATGCATCCGAGGGGAAGTAGTAATAAACATGCTAAAGTTTGTGGAAGAAGTGATAATGAGGTTGATAATGATATTAATGGAGAAGGGGCACATTCAACATATAATGCATTTGCCGTTATGGCTGCTTTTAAAATAGGAGAGTGAAATCATTATGATAGACAAGCTTGATGTTAATAGTAAGCCTAAAACTGAAGAAGTTAATTCTGATATTAAGGAAAATCTGTTTTACAAGAGAGATGATTTTTTAGATTCACATGATGGAAGAGGAGTTAGGATTTTGGCAGAGTATCTTGGACCTGAGGCTATGCTTGAGAAGCTTGATATTGAGGATACCATAGTTTTTTTTGGTTCAGCAAGAATAAAACCAAAAGATGTTGCTGAAAAGGATTTGAAGAAATTGAAATCTCAAAAAAGTGTGAAAAAAGATGAACTTAAATCTGCAAAGAAAGCTGTTGAGATGTCAAGATATTATGAAGATGCTGTTGAGCTTTCAGAGAAAATTACTTTGTGGTCCAAGGATGTTAATAATCGGCGTAGGTTTGTTATTGTAACCGGAGGTGGTCCTGGTATTATGGAGGCAGCAAATAGGGGAGCTAGGAAGGCAGGAGAGGAATCTTTAGGGTTTAACATTACTTTGCCTCATGAGCAGCATGTTAATCCTTATGTGAGCGATTCACATAGTTTTCAGTTTCATTATTTTTTTATGAGGAAGTTTTGGTTCTCAATCAAAGGCAGGGCGCTTATTGTTTTTCCTGGGGGTTTTGGTACTTTGGATGAGCTTTTCGTTCTTTTAACGCTCTCTCAGACAGGAATTGTTAAAAGAAAAGTTAAAGTTATTATGTATGATTCAAAGCATTGGAAGAAGATTATTAATTTTGATGCTTTGGTTGAGGCAGGAATGATTAATAAAGCAGATTTGGAAGCTATTGATTTTTGTGATAGTGTTGATGAGGCTTTTAGTAATTTGACTGGGTTTTTAAGGGAGAATTTTTTATAGACGTTATGTTTATAAGTATTTGATTACATTAGTATTTTATGAAAAATAATAAACATGTCAATAATTTGAAGGATGTTAAAAGACTTTACAGATCAAAGAATGAAAGGATGCTTGCTGGAATTTGTGGGGGTTTTGGAGAGTATGCTAATGTTGATCCTACTTTAATCAGACTTATTTTTATATTGATTACTATCTTTACTGGTTTTGCTCCAGGGATTATTGCTTATATTATTTTATGGATTGTAGTTCCAGAAAACCCGTATCATTAAATAAAAATGAGAAAAATTTATCATATCTCATCTAATGTAAAGGTTCTTATTTTTGCTTTGATGATAGTTTTAGTTCTTGCTGCTGGACTGATTAGCATGTCAAGAGGAGATGATGTTTTTGTTGGTGAAGGGATGGTGTGTTTTGAAAAGTGTGCAGATATTTGCTCAATTAGAGATTCAAAGATGATTTCTTTTACGGCAACTGATGAATATTGTGGTTGTACTTGTAATGATAAGTATCAAGAGCAGTGGAGAATTGTTAAATGAAAAGATTTGTTTTTGGAGTTGTTTTGAGTTTGTTTTTAGTTAATGTTAGTTTTGGCGTTGTTAATGTTGTTAGTTATTCTGAGGGGTTTGCTGATGAGCCACAAGTTGTTTATGGAGGTTATGATAAACCTATTGCTAAGGTAAAGTTTGTAAATACTCATTCAATTAGGAAAGAAAAGTTTGAAGAGCTAGACTATGATAAACTTCAACGAGGGCATTATTATTCTGGAGAATGGATTGAGGACAATAAAGTTAGAGTTGAGGTTGATTATTCGTTTAATCCTACAGGAATTTATAGGTCAGAGTATTATAATTATAGGAGAGATAATGTTGAGAGAAATGCAGAGAAGATTAATTATTTTCATAGTAATAATCATGTTTTTAGAAGTTCTTCAAGTTATGCAAGAAATGTGTTTTATTAGATAATTTACTATAGTTTCCTTTATTTATAGTATAGTTTATTCTAGTTTAAAACAGGTTTTATATATTGTTGCGAGCATAGTCTTTGTACTCTAAGTCGTTAAACAAATGCAACTTACATACATCTTAATAAAACAAGCTTAGAGAAATAACGAGGTAAAGTAATACTTTGTTAGACATGAAACTTAAATGAAATTTTGTTTTATTTTTTTAATTATTTCCAGATGTAAAAGTGAATAGTATAAATGTTGTTATTGTCATATTCATACTCTGTCATGAAGTCTGTTATGTCTTTGTAATTTTCTAGTTCCTCAGTTCCATTTCCTGTGTTTAAATCAACTGTTACTATGTCTACTTTTTGGTCTCCTGTTTTGAAGTAGTATTTTTGCTTGTCATATAGTTTAACGTCTATTTTATGGTGTCCGAATATTTTGGCTTCAGTTAAGTCTCTTAATACATTTGTTTGGTTGTATAGAATGTAAGATTCATTCTCATATTGAATGTATATTAAATGATTTCTCCATCTTCTGTCAATTTCTGAGTCGTATTTATCAAGTTCTTCGATTAATATGGATTGCATTAGAGATTTTGCTTCTTTTGTATGGTTGTTTATGTAAAGAGTTACTATTTCTTGAGCAACTGTGTTTTCTCTGTTTTTTATTTTGACTTGTGATTCTGGTGAGATTAAATAATCTAGGTATTGATTTGTTCCTATTAAGTCTTCAATTTGAGTTTTTTCAAGTTTTTGCAGTGTGGATTGGGTTATTTGTTCGAATTTTGTTTGTTCTATTATTTCAGATGATTCTCCGGAGGTTTTTATTTTTTCGTCAAATATGGAATTGTTGTTTTCATCGTTTACCAATGTTGGTATGCTTAATAGGAATGCTATGAATAATGCTAGAAATATTATCAGTGGAAGGTAACTTTTGATTTTAGTTATTTTTTTCTTCATTATATTTTAGAAATTACTTTTTGTATTTATAATTATTTTTATTAATTTAAGAAATGAAAAAGATTTTTATCCTAGTTTTTTGATTTCATCAGATGTAAGTCTTACTAGGTTTTGTTTTAGATCTAAGTATGCAATGTCGAATCTTTCAACATCAAAATCATTTTCCATTGCTTTTTTGAAAAGTTTAAGTCCTAATTTGATGGCATCCTTGTTAGTCATTGAATCCTTATATTCATCTTCTAATTCCGCATTGATTTTATCAGATAAGTTTCCAACGCATCTTGCAAGGAATCTCATGTAGATTCCTGATGGGGTTGTCTGATATAGGAGAGGTTTTTCATTTTCAATTCCTCCTACTAGAAGAGATACTCCAAATGGTCTGTAACCTCCGGATTGTGAGTAGTATTGCTGAATATTTGCAATGTCTTTTACTAATGAGAGTACATCGATTGGATTTTGGAATTTTACTGAGTGGTCTTGAGCCATCATTTGTGCCTGCTCAATTAGTCTTCTTCCATCGCTCATTACTCCTGCTCCAGCAATTGCAATATGGGAATCTATTTCAAATACTTTTTTGAAACTTTCTTTTACAAGAAGCTTTGATTTGATTTTTCTATCTCCAAGAAAAACAATTCCTTCTTTGGTAGTTATTGCAAGAACTGATGATCCTAGCTTTACTGATTTTTCTGCATATTCTATTTGCAGAACAAGTCCGTCAGGGGAGAATAGAGAGACTCCTCTATCATATCCCATTTCCTGATGCTGTTTAACTGTATCCATATTTGTTTTTAATATTGAGATGTTTTTAAAGGTTGTGTTTGCTATGAGTAAGTTTTATAAAGAGATGTAAGTTAATATTTTTTATTAGCTTACGAGCCTATGGTCTAGTGGTTATGACGTTGCCCTTACAAGGCGAAGGTCGCCGGTTCAACTCCGGCTAGGCTCACTCAAAGCATGCCTGAGCTTTGCTCAGGATGGCTTTTTCTTTGTTCTGATTTTGATGTTTGGTTTTATTCTAGAGTATTTTTCATTATTGAGATTTTATGTGGCATTTTTTTGTTATTTTTTCCATTTCTCATGATTAGTTTTGAAAAAAAGAGATATAGTTTTGAAAATTTATCATTCTATTTATCCATAAGTTTTGAAAAGCTTTATATTTATAGAATTACTATTTCATTTTAGTAAATTTAAAAATGGTATCGTCTTATACAAATCCTGTTGTGACTTATCCTCTTGAGTTTGAAAGTAAAGAGGAGAAGTTGATTGAGGAATATATTAGGTATAGTTTAAATAATAATGGTTTTGATGTTTTTTACCAACCCATTATAGATTTGAATTCTAATTTAGTGAGTTATTCTGAAGCTTTGATAAGATTCAGTAAGGAAGTGCCAAGTTTGGGTTTTGTTGGGCCTGATAAGTTTATTCCTGTGGCTGAAAGAAGAGGGCTTATAGATAAAATAGGGGAATTTGTTTTACGAAGGGCTTGTGAGGACACCTTTGGTCTTCAAAAGCATTTGGAAGGTAATGAACATAGTTTTGATAATCTTGGGGTTAGTGTTAATGTTTCACCAAAACAGTTGGAATTTCCAGAGTTTTCAGATATGGTAAAAAGAGTTTTAAATGAAACTGAATATGATCCAAAATATTTGAAACTTGAGATTACGGAAAGTGATGTACTTCCAGATATTGTACAAACAACAAGAATTATGGATGAGTTGCAAATTAAGGGAGTGCAGTTTTTTATGGATGATATTGGAACGAAGTATTCTGGATTATATTACCTTACAAAATTGCCTTATAATTGTTTGAAAATTGATAAATCATTTACAGATAAAATTGAAGATATGGAAAGTAAGGAGCATATTTTTGTAAGAGGTTTTATTCAAATGGGGCATGATATGGGAATGAAAGTTGTTGCAGAAGGTGTTGAAAATGTAGATCAATTAGAAATATTAAAGTTGATGAAATGTGATGGGATACAAGGTTATTATATTGGGAAACCTATGAAGTTCTTAGATTATGCTAAATTTTTATGGGAAAGGGCGATTGAAAGAAAAGAAAAAATGGATAACGAAGAATTAAATATTATGTCAGGTTCTGAAAAATTAAGGGTTGTTGCTTGATTTGGAAGAAAATGTCAATTGTTTCTTCTGGATTTCCTAAATACAATGCATATAATGTTGGAATATTTTTGGATTGGCAGTATAGGCAAAGGATTTCATTTCCTAATAGATTATTTTCTTTGGTGAGGGATATAGATACTTTTATTGGAATTTTGAATGATAGAAGAGATCAATTTTATGCAAAAGGAGAGCTTAGGGTTTACAAAGATATTGATGCAATTTTGCATGAAGATAATTTGACTGATTTGTGTTTTGATGTTGGAAGGTATTCAAGTAGAGAATTATTCTTTGATGAAATTGAGGAATATGTTAAGAGTAATTCTTGTAATTTTTCTTTGTGTAATTCGCCTCCAGTTAATATGATGGAACTTTTGAAAACTAATAGTGATGATTTTTTGAATTGTCTTTTTTCAGAAGATGATACTCAATATTTAAGAAATTCTCAGTTTAGTAAAAAAAATGGAAGATTGAGTCCTGTTATTTTAGATAAACTGGATAGAAGATTCTTGAATGAGAAGTTTGGAAGTTTTCATTAGTTATATTTATAAATTGTTATTACTTAACAGTGTTATGGATGATAAGGTAATTAGTGAAAGATTAGGTGTAGATAATTCTTTGAAAGATGTTGGATTTTTGATGAATTTTTTTTGTAGAGAAACTAGTAATGATTGTGGTGCTTCTTTGGTTTTAAATGAGAATAGATTAATGTATGTTTTGGCTAGAAAGTTTGATAATGTATATTCAACTGTTGAGTTAGTTCATGTGCCTGAGACTTTTATGAGAGAATGGAGGATGGAAAATCCAATTTGTAATAGTAGTTCAATTCAGAGATGTTCGTGGGAAGAAATTACAAGTTATCTCTCTTTGAGAGAAGATTTCTTTTCATCAAATGTTTGTAATTCTGTTAAATTAGTTGATGCGTTAAAAAATAATTCAGATGTTTTCTTGCTTGCAAAATTTTCTTCTAATTTGTCATCATATTCTGAGGCAATGGAATATTTTGAGAAGCATGGAGTTTATTCTCCTTGGGTGAGAGAAAGAATTAAAACAGATCTTTCTAATTATTTGAAGTCTGAGTAATCTTTATAAAGGATTTCTTATTATTTTTAATTACAATGGCGAGTATTAGAAAAACACAGACTACTAACAAAGTTCTTTTTGATACAATCAGAAATCTAAAGAAGTTGTCAACAAAGACTGGTGTTGGTGTTTACAAAGCAGTTGCTGAAAAGTTAGCAGCACCTGCGAGTCAGAGACCTGAGGTTAACCTTTCAAGAATTGAAAAGTATGCTACAGGTGGTGAGACAATTATTGTTCCAGGAAAGGTTCTTGGAGATGGTGAGCTTACAAAGAAGTTGACTATTGTTGGATTTTCTGCATCAGCTGGTGCTGTTGCAAAAATTGAGAAAGTGGGATCCAAATTTGTTGAAATTAAGGATTTTGTTAAGAAGCCTACTGGAAAGATTAGGATTATTGGTTAAGTTTATATATTTAAATTTATTATTTATTTTCGCAAATCGAAGCGAAGTGGAGCAGTTAGGAGTGCTCGCCGGGCTCATAACCCGGAGGTCGATGGTTCAAATCCATCCTTCGCTATTTCTATTCAAACAACTTATATAGTCCTTGAGTTCCCAAGTTCTCATAACCTTTTTGTTGAGCTTTAATATACAAATCATGAGCTAAGTTTAATCCTGGAAGATTAATTTCCATTTTTTCACATTCCTGAAGTGCAATTTCCAAATCCTTGATGAAGTGTTTTATGTAAAATCCTGGGTCAAAGTCTTTGTTTATTATTCTTGGTCCCATGTTGGTTATTTGCCATGATGCTCCAGCACCTGAGCCAACCATTGAGATTATCTGATTTAAATCTAATCCTGAGTGTTTGGCATAAATAAGCGTTTCAACTGTTCCTATTATTCCTGCTGCAACAGCTATCTGGTTGCACATTTTGGCATGCTGGCCTGCACCTGCAGAACCAACATATTGAACATTTTTTCCCATTAATTCAAGAATTGGAAGAACTTGTTCAAATGTTTTTTTATCTCCGCCTGCAAATATGGTGAGAGTTCCATTTTTTGCTCCAATATCTCCTCCTGTTACTGGACAATCCAGAGTTGAGATCCTTTTTTGCTGAGCTTTATTGAATATTTCTATTGCTAAAACTGGTTTTGATGTTGTCATGTCAATGTAGATTGAGCCTTCTTTCATATTTTCCAGAATGCCTTCATTTCCAAATATTGAGGATTCAACATCTTTTGGAAATCCTACCATGGTGAATATTATGTCTGAGTTTTGGGCAACTTGCTTAGGACTGTCACACCAAATAGCTCCTATATCAATTAATTCTTGAGCTTTTTGTTTAGTTCTGTTGTATATAAGGACTTCATATTCTTGTTTTATAATGAATGAACACATGGATTTTCCCATGACTCCTGTTCCTATCCAACCTATTTTTTTATTTTTCATGTTAATTTTAGTTGGTTCAAAGTTATAAATATTTTGTTCATTAAGTTTATAAATACTTTTGATGAATATAATTATATGAATAAAGAAAGAAAAGAGGCTTTGATTAGAATTCCAATTGCAATAATCTCGTGGATTATATTGGAAGTGTGGGGAGTTTTAACAGCAATTCTTGTTATTTTTAACTTTTTGTATGTTTTGTTTGTTGGTAAAAGAAACAGAGAAGTTGCAAATTTTGTTAATAATTATATTTCATATATGTATCAAGTGTTAAGGTATACTTGTTTTACGACTAATGTTAGGCCATTTCCATTTAATGATTTTCCAAAGATGGAAAAACCTGAATTCAAATTTCAGAATTAATTTTATTCTTCTTTTAAGTTCTTAATTAAGTTTAAATAGCAGTTGTTTTTATTTTAATTATGGCAAAAGAAAAACACATAAGAAGTGTAGCTAAAGGAATTTCATGGAGAATTCTTGCAAGTTTGACAACAATGGGGTTGGTTTTTGTTTTTACAGGAAATTTTAAGATTATGTTTGAAGTTGGAGTTTTGGAGTTTATTTTTAAGTTTCTGATTTATTATTTTCATGAACGAGCATGGAATATTGTGAAGTGGGGAGTGGATGATTCTAAATAGTTTTATAAATTTCTTTGAATTTATTTTTTAAATGGATGTATTAATTCAGGTTATTATAGCAACATTTCTGATTAGTCTAATTTCTTTGTCTGGTGCAGTTTTGTTTGTATTTAGGGAGAATGTTGTTAACAAGTATATGATTTTGTTTGTTGCACTTGCTGCTGGATCCTTGCTTGGAACAGCTTTTTTTCATCTTATTCCTGAAGCAGTAGAGTTGGATGCAGAACATGAAGAAGTCCATGTTCAGGATTTTCCTGAAGAAGAACATAATCATGTATTTTTGCCGTCATATTTTATGTTACTTGGAATTTTGTTATTTTATGTTATTGAAAAGTTTGTTCACTGGCATCATCATCATGATATAGATTGCCATAAACATGCGTTATCAACTTTATCAATTGTTGGAGATGCATTTCATAATTTTATTGATGGAGCTTTGATTGCTGCTGCTTTTTATGTTGATATTAGTCTTGGTATTGTTACAACAGTTGCCATTGCTCTTCATGAGATTCCTCAAGAGATTGGGGATTTGGCTATTCTACTTCATGGTGGGATGTCAAAGTTCAATGCATTATTGTGGAATTTTATTTCGGCTCTTTTTGCTGTGGCTGGAGCAATTGCTATGTTTTTTTTTGTTGAGCTTGTTGAAAGCGCTATTCCTGTACTTGTTGCTTTTGTTGCTGGAACATTTATTTATATTTCACTTGCAGATATTATTCCTGAACTTAAGAAAAAGCATGATTTTTCACAAATTACAATTAGTTTGGTGTTTTTTGTAGGTATTGCTCTTAGTTTTGTAATGTCTTTTGTTGGACATTAGATTTATAAAATAATTCTTTAATTTTTTATTATATGCATAAATACGCTTTATATACAATTTTTGTTGGGCTTGGTTTGTTTGTTTTTATAATTGCTTTGTTTTTTTATGGGTCTTTTAGTGATTCTTCTGATTTGTTTGGAGATGTGATTTCAAAGGTTGATACAACTGAGAATGTGGTTTTTCTTACCTTTGATGATGGACCTTCATACAGGACTCCAGAAATTTTGGACATTTTGAAGGAAAAAAATGTTACTGCCACTTTTTTTGTTATTGGAGAAAATATTGATGAAAAGACAATTCCAATTATGAAAAGGGAATTGACAGAAGGACATAGCATAGGAACTCATTCAATGACTCATTCTTATCTTGTTAATAATATTTATGAGGAGGTTTTCAAGTCAAAGAAGAAGATTGAAGAAGTTATAGGAGAAAATATTGTTTATTTTAGGCCTCCCTTTGGATTCAGAACTCCTGAGGTTTTGAAGCAGGCTGAGAATTATGGGCTTAAGACTATTATGTGGTCTTCTTTTCCCAAAGATTACAAGAATCCAGTAAATAAGACTGTTAAGATAGTGATGAGGGATTTGAAGCCTGGGTTGATTGTAGATTTGCATGATACGGGAAAGGATGATTTGATTACAGTTGAAGCTTTACCAGTTTTAATTGATTCGATTAGGGCTCAGGGTTATGAGTTTGGCAATCTGAATGATTATTTAAAGTAAGGTTTATATATTAATAATTCTATTTTATGTTTATGATTGAGAATTTGTTAATTACAGTACTTGCAATTGTGGCGATTGTTGTTATTTCATCATTGCCACTCTATTTGGCAGTGAAAGCATTTGGAGGGAGAACTACAATACTTAGCACTTTTGTTGTTATGCTTGGAGTTGGTTTGCTTAGTGCGATAATTCAGATAGTTTTTCCTTTTGGAAATATAATTTCTTTTATTGTTCTTTTGTTGATTTTTAGAAATGTTTTTCATTTAGGATGGCTTAGAGCATTTTTGGTTTGGATTTTATGGTTAGTGTTTGTTGCTATTTTTGTGTTTATTTTCACGTTATTAGGAATAGGTTTTTTGACAGTTTCACTTCTTTAATTTTTATTGTACTGAGAATAAAAAGATTTAAAAATTACTTTGATTGGAATAGGTTATGAGATTTTTAAAAATTGTATTTTTATTGATTGTTTTTAGTTCTTTTTCTTCTTATGCAGCATTAACTGATGAACTTTTAGCTTTTTATCCACTTGATTCTACTTATCATTTAAATTCTACTGTGGGCAATTCTCAAACAATGACTGAAGAACCTTATGGAGTAACTCAAATGCCAGATTATGTTGAGTTTACAAGGGGACAGGATTCTTCAATTAATACGCCTGGTAATTCTACTTTATATAGTGCTCCTGGATTTACTCATAACTGGACTATTTCACAATGGTTTTTTTCTAGTGATTTAAACAATAATGGATATCAAAATTTGTGGCATCAAATGGGAGGAGATATTAATTCCAATTATGGTGCAGTTATTTATAATGCTCAGGCTGATCAAATTTGTATTTCTTATCAAGGAGGATTTATTTATCCAATAGTTTGTACTCAATCAGTTACTGGAGAGGGGACTTGGCATCATTTAGTTACAAAATACGAAGAATATAATTCAACTCATTATACTTGGACTGTGTATTTAGATAATCAGAAAAATTCTACTTTGAGTACATATAAATCAAATAGAAGAACTTATTTGAATTTTGGAGACTGGATTGCAAATGGAGCTAATGTTTTAGAGGGAGGAATTAGGGATGTTGGAATTTGGGATAGGGTGTTAACTGATGTGGAAGTTGCACAATTGTATGCAAATAATGGATCTTTGACTTCAACTCCTTCAAGTCCTGCTACAGTAAGTTCCATATTTCCTTACCAAAATAAACTTTCAATTTTGTTGAGTATTGTTTTATTATTATCTTTTTTTGTGTTGTAAATATATTAGGATAAACTTTTTTGATATTATTTATTTTGTTTCTCTTAAGTGTCAAATTTGTGCTTTTTAGCCTTAAATGAGCCAATTCTCACTTCAGTTACACAAAAGATTTATAAAGAAGGGAATTCCTAAATTAGGTATTAGGTTACATAAGTGCCTAAAAAACATATTATTCAAAGAAAAATGGATATGATTGTAGTAAAATCAAAAATTAAAGAAGTTTCCGGAAACTGCAATGTTGCAGGTGATTTCGCTGAAGCACTTAATGGTGCAGCAGTTGAAGCGGTTAAAGCTGCTGCTAAGAGAGCAGATGCTAACGGAAGAAAGACAGTTCAGGCAAAGGATGCTTTTGTTGGAAAACATGAGGCTAAGGTAATGCTAGTTACTAAATCAAAGGTTAAGGATGTAGTAGGAAACCATAACGTTTCTGGAGATTTCGCTGAAGCACTTAATGAAGTTTTAGTTTGGATGGTTGGTCAGGCTTGTGCTAGAGCTGAGGCTAACGGTAGAAAAACTGTTGGAGCTAGAGACCTTTAAGGTTTCTAACTACTTTTTTTATTCTAATTGAGATTTAAGTTGTTGTATTATTCTCACAAAATCGTCATTTGAAATGTTTTCTAGTTTAATTTGAGAGATTTCTATATCTTTGATTAGTTGTTTTGCTTGAGTTTTAGATATTTTCATAGAATCAACAAGGGCAAAGATTATTGCGTTTTTTGATGAACGGTCATGTTTGTAGAATAGTTCTTGTAAGAATAAATCAAATTTGCTTGGGTTTTGTTTGTATTCTAATTTTACTACTGAAGATTTGGTTTTTGCCAAAGGTGTGAATTTATTGCCCTCAACTATCTCTATTTCTTCTAAATTGTAAAATGCTGGGATAATGTAATGCCACTTACTTTCTCTTCTGATTACTGTGTCATAGAATGTCTTTCCATGCAGAAGTACTGCAAATTCTACTTTGTTTTCAATTAATTTTTTGTATAGTGGCTCAGTTATTGAGTAGGGGATATTTGCAATTATCTTGTTGAAACTAAATGTGTCAATTGAGTTTAGAGCATTTCCGAAGATTATTTCTAAGTTACTGTGTTTCTCTTTTATTAGTTCTAAGTTGTTTTGAAATGAGATATCGAGTTCAACACAGATTAGTTTTTTTGGGTTTTTTTGAAGTATTTTTCTGGTAAGAGCTCCTTTTCCTGGGCCAATTTCGAGTATTATGTCATCTTGAGTTATGTTTGAAGCATTTATTATATTGTTTAATGTGATTTCATCCTCAAGAAAATGCTGATCATATTTTACTTCCATTGTATTTGTTAATTAACAAATTTTTAAAAACCTTCTTTTCCTTTGAGTGGAACAAATCTTACTGGAATTGATGTTTCCAATAGCTCTAGTTTTCCATCTTTTTTTTTGTATTTGAGAAGTACTTGAGAGTCAATATTCCCTTGGGGAACCACTAATGAACCTTTTTCTTTTAAGCACTTAATCCAGTTTTGAGGAATTTTAGGAGTTGCTGCAGTTACAATTATCTTATCAAATATTTCATTTTCCTTTAAATCAGAACCATCTGAGTTTTTTATTTTAACATTGTCTATGTTTGTTTTTGTGAGGTTTTCTTTGGCAAATTTAGCAAGTTGAGGTATTATTTCATAACTTGTGACTTTTTTGCATAGGTTTGAGAGTATTGCTGCCTGATATCCTGAGCCTGTGCCAATTTCAAGTATTGATTCATTTTTTTGTGGATTTAGTGATTGAGTCATGAGAGCTACAACGTAAGGTTGGGAAATGGTTTGTTCGTATCCTATTGGAAGAGCATTGTCAAGATATGCTGATGCTTTCATGTTTTGTGGAACAAAGTTTTCTCTAGGAATTGTTAAAAAAGTATTTAAAATTCTTTGATTGTTTATTCCTCTGGATTTTAATTGCATGAATACCATTGATTCTCTTTGCTCTGAATTGTCTGTCATGAAGGTATGTGGATTTTTAGATATATAATATTAAGGGTGTGCAATTGAAATGTGGCGACAAATATTTATAATGTCCAAGGATGATTTTTTCTTTAATGAATAAAAAGTTTACCAAGGGGCAAATTAGTATTTTTGTTATTGTTGCAGTTATATTGGTTTTAGGAATCATATTGTTTTTTTCTTTGAATTCTGATAGTATTAATTTTTTTTCTGCTGATAAGAGTTCGTATAAGGTCAAGAAATTTGTTGAGAGTTGTGTTGAACTTGAGAGTAATGAGGGGATGAATCAAATAGGCATTCATGGAGGATGGCTTTATCACAAGGATATGATTTTTACTGATAGAAGCAAGCCAGACATATACAATAAGAATGCTAGGGGTTTGAATTTTTTGGAGAAAATAGAGATGCCCTACTGGTTTTATTATGATGATGCAAATGATGAATTCAAGTTTCAGATTCCGGAGTATGATACAAATTATGAATATTCTTTGAAAAATCAGCTTAAGAGATATGTTGATGAGAATTTGGATAAGAATTGTTTGGAAGGGTTTAAAGCTTTTGAGGAGATTTATGTTGTGAATTATGATGTCAATGAGATAGAAACAAAAGTTATATTTGATGAAGATAATCTTAGAGTTGATGTTTACTTGCCTTTGGAGATTGTAGAGGAAAATACTCAAACTGTTGAATATGTGGATACTTTTTCGATTAAAGGAGATAATAAATTGTGGGTTCCTTATCATCTTGCCAGAGATATCACAATTGCACAGAGTAAAAATTCATTTATCGAAAAAAGAGTTATGAGTTTTGTTGATTTGTATTCTGATGCAGATACAAGAGATTTGCTTCCTCCAACTTATGATTTTGCAATGAAATATGATTTTGAACCTTGGAGTGTGCCTAAAGTTGAGAAATTAGTTAAACAGATTGTTGAATCAGATATTGGTGAGATTCAATTCCTTGGTACAAATGTGAGGTATTCTGGAGTTGCTGATGAGTTGAGAGGTAGTGAATTTGCAAATGGAGTTAATAATTTGTATGTGAAGGATTATTTTACTGGGTTTGTTGATACAATGGATGAGAATCCAAAAGTTTTTAATGAATATGAAAATTATGAAGTTGTTCCAACTTTTGAGTCAGCTTTTTTTCCAATGTATTTTAATTTGGGTGGTAGTGCTGGTAATGTTGTTCTTTTGCCAAGACCTCAAGCTTTGATAAGTTTCATTCCTTTCTTTTTTACTGAGTATGTTGCTGTTTATGAGATGAGTTTTCCAACTCTTTTTGTAATAGATGATGATGGAGGTTATGATGGATTTGAGTTTAATTTGGCAATTGAGGCAAATATTGATTACAATACTCCTCTTGTCGAGAATCAGAACTTTGATTTTGATGCAAGTGATTTGAACATTAATGATGGAAGAACTTTGATTTGTGAACCTGTGCAGTTTATATCAGATTATGTGGCTTTGAATATCAGTGATCCTGTTATAAATGGTGAGAGAAAGTTTGTTTCAAGGTTAAGGGATTATAATATGCCTGTTACTGGAGTTGAAGGAGCTTTTGTGACTTTTGATTGCAGAGGACTTGCAGAATGTTTTATGGGACAGACTTCTATTAATGGTATTTATACTAATGAGAACATAACACAGCTTAAATTCAGACTTCCTGTTGATTGTAATCCTGGAACTTTGGAAATTTACAAACCTGGTTATCAGAAACTCGTGTTTGAGAATCTTAATCCTAAAGTTGATGAGAGAATTAATCTTGGTAATCATATGATGGCATCAGAAAAAGAGTTTAAAGTTGATGTTAGTCTTATTAAGATTGGATATAATACTTATGGAAGTGTGAGTGCACTTGATGAGTTTGATGAGGCTTTTGTTATTTTTGAGAGTCTTGACACGGAGGATTATGTTCAGGTTTTAGAGATTACTGAGGAGAACCAGTATGATTTGAATGTTAAATTATTGCCTGGAAATTATAGTGTTAGTGGGTATCTGATTTATGCTAATAATGTGACAATTCCTGAAGAGAGAAGATCATATGATGATAAGGATGTTACTCTTCCTATGATTGAGATGGAATCTTGGGTGAAAGGAGGATTGGAACTTGAGATGTTTGAAGTTTCGCTTAATGATGTTTTAAGAAAGGATAATTTGAGAGTAAAGTTGGTGGATATGGGAGTTCCTTCAAATTATGGAGAACTTGAAACTATGTCTAATAATCTTGGTAATCTTAAAGGTATGTCTTTGGGAAGAGAGCCAGAGTTTGAGTGATTATTATTTTCATGATATTGATTTAAGTAGTTACAAATTTATTTAAATTCAATTTGGAAGTTATTTTTATGGTTAATAGGACTCTTCAATTATCTATTTTTTTTTTTATGTCATTGTTTTTCATATTCTCAGGTTATTCATATACAAATGTATCCAGTTGTGCAGATGATCCAAATTCTGCTGGTGAGTGGAGATTAAATCAGAGTATTAATACTACTGGTTCATGTTTAGGAATTCTTGATAATAATATTGTTTTGGATTGTCAGAACTTTAATATTTCAGGTTCGGGAGGGGTTAGTAGTGGAATTTATTCTTCATATTTGAGTAATGTAACTATTAAAAACTGTAATATTGATAATTTTTTTAGAGGAATACATTTTGCGGGGATATCAAATTCCATTGTATCTAATGTAAATGTGTATGATACAACATACGGTATTCTTTTGGAAGAATCATCTACATCAAATTCCATTTCAAATGTTTTTATAAAGAACAGTACTAGTTTTGGAATTTATTTTTATGGAAGTTCTGATAATTATAATAATATTTCCAATGCTATTCTAAGGGATAGTTTAAGAGGAGCTACAATTAGTGGAAATAATACTTATATTACTAATGTAACAGCAATCAACAATTCTGATGTTGGGGTAGCAATTTATGGGTATTATGTTAATTTTGTTGATTCTATAATTAGTGGAAATAATAATGGAATTAGAATTACTTCTGCTTATTGTACTTTGTCAAATTTGACTTTGTCTAATAATTCAGTATCGGGTATTGATTTCAATAATGCTAAACATAATACAATATCTTTATCTACAATTACAAACAATACAAGAGGTCTTTATTTTTATGATGGTTCTATTAATAATACTATTGATAGAAATACAGTATTGAATAATACTGGCTGGAATACTTTTTTTGAATTTTTCTCTAGTTCTCCTGTTAATAATACATTTTTTAGGAATTATCTTGGAAGTGGGATTGAAACAGGAGGAGATTCAATTTCTGGGAATTCTTTTAATAATTCTTTTTGGGGAAATTACTGGAATGATTTTGGTACGTGTAATTTAGCCAGTAATATTGGAGGTTATCATGTTTGTACTAATCCTGCAAATTATACAGTTAATGGTAGCACTTATGATTATAAGCCTTTAGTTAACATCAATTATCGTACCAATCTTACCACTAGGGTTGTTGATCCTAATCCAACTGAAGGAATAAGCTTTACCATAGCTGCAAATTATACTGCCTTGGACATTAATGTTTCAGGTGTTGGTTTAAACAGGAATGAAATAGGAAGAGTAATTTGGAATAGTTCAATTAGTGGTGGCAATGTTGGTTTTATTGATTGTTTTGAGAGTGGAATTCAAAATTGTCCTGTTTTGACAGAACATAATGATATTTATACTTATTATCCTAATGGAACTTTAATTAAGAGAACTCAACAATCAGGCCAGAGTATTAATGGACTTGCTATTGGAGATTTTGATGATGATGGATTTATTGATGAGTTTGTTACAGTTGATCAAACAGGTCAAGTAATTACATATAATAGAACAGGAGGAATAATTTGGAATACTGGAGACATTGGAGCTCCAATATCTTCAGTTACAGTTGGTGATTATGACAGAGATGGGATTAATGATGATATTGCAATTGGTAAAGGTGGGTACTCAACACCTAGAATTATTGTTTATAATACCAGTGATGGAAATACTTGGACTCAAATGTGGAATTATTCTAATTATCTGGAGACTTCCAATTATGAGACTGAAACTTGTGATATAGACAAAGATGGTTTTGATGATATTGTTACTTCAAATGAGGGTCAGCTTATTTGGGGGTTTAATGGTTTAACTGGTAATCAATTTTTCAATGTAACAGGAATTGGGTTTGTATATGGTATAACTTGTGTTGATTTGGATTCTGATAATTATAATGATGAATTTTTGCAATTGGGGAATGGGATAGTGACTGCTTATGAATGGAATGGAACTATGAATTCAAATTATGGAACGGGAGACAGATTATGGGAGTCTAATTATGATAGGGTGTACGAAGCAGAACTAGTTGATTATGACAATGATGGTTTTGAAGATGAGATTGTGTACGTATTTGGTGATACTAGTTCGAATTATGGAATTGTTGTTCTTAATTCTAGTGGAGGAGAAATTTGGAATCTGACTTTGACTGATGTTGGAAGAGAGTGGAGTTTGGAAATTGGAGATGTAAATTTTGATGGAATTGACGATATCATTTTTGGAGGAGCAGATGGTATTGTATATGCATATAATCTTTCAGGAGTGCAGTTATTTAGCTTTGAATATCCACAAAATTCATATGATGTTGGAGGGCAATTTGGAAGTAGTGGAGGAATTGAAGTTGGAGATGTTAATGGAGATGCTTTAAATGATATTGCCGTTGATATGAATCCTTTTTCAATATTACAAGATGTTTCTTGTTCATTGAGTTTGGATACTGGTGATAATTATAATATGAGTTGGAATATCTCAACATGGCAATGGGAAGCTGATGTTAATGTGTCAATTGGTGGAAATCATTCATACAATGTAACTTGTCAAAAAAATGGTTATCAATCTCAAACCATTTCTTCAAGTGTATGGGTGGATTATGCAACTGATTTGTCAGTTGGTGGTAATTATTCAGGACTTTTTGCATATGGTCCTGCAGGATTTTTTACTGCAAATTTTACAACTTTGTATACTAATGTTAGTGAACTTGGAATTACAAGCAAAACAATTAGTCCTATTATCTGGGATATGGATACTGGTGGAGGTTCAAGTGAGAACACTCTAGAGATGATTGATTGTGAGCTTTCTGGAGTAAGGGACTGTATTGCTGCAGGGATTCATGGAGATGTGTTTGTATATTATAATAATGGAACTTTAAAATATTCTAATAATTATCCTAGCTGGATATTTGAAATTGAGGTAGGTGATTTTGATAATGATGGTTTTTTCAATGAATTTGCTTTGCTTCATGATGCAGATACATTATTAATATATAATGAGAGTGGACTTGTTTGGGAAAGTTTTGAGCTGGATGGCAATTCTTCAAGTGATGGAAAGTCTAGTGCTGTTGCTATAGGAGATTTGGATGGGGATGGTATCAAGGATGATATAGTAGTTGATTCTGGAAATAATGGAGAGAATCATCTTATTGCTTTTACAACAAATGATGGTAAGACTTGGACTAATATATGGAACAGTACTCAGTTTCTTCTTACATATTATGTTAAGGAAGCAGAGTTTGGAGATTTTGACAGGGATGGCTTTGAGGATGATGTTATGTTTGCAGAGGGAATAAATGGAGGAAATAGTTTCTTGGCACTAAGAAATAATGGAAGTTTATTATTTAATGGAACTACCGACAGACCTTATGGTTTGGCTGTAGCAGATTTGGATCATGATAATATTAAAGATGAAATAGTTGTTGCAGGAGAACGAGGATGGGTTTATGCAATTGAGTGGAATGATGTTGTTGGAACTAATCAATATACTACGTTCTGGAGTTATGATACTGATGGAAGAAGAGAAGGAGAAGCAATTCCAATAGATTTAGATAATGATGGTTTTGAAGATGAGGTTTTAGTTTCTGATGGAGGTAATGTTGCGGAAGGTTATGAAACTCTTTGGGCTTTCAATGAAAGTGGAGGAGTTATTTGGAATTATACTCTGCCAACAGATGGGAGCTGGGGAACTATTATGAATGTTTTTGTTTCTGACATTAATAGAGATTCTGAGAGTGAAATTATTTTCTCAAGTTATGACTTTAGTTCAATTTATGCTTTGAATGAAACAGGAAATTTATTATGGCAATGTCAGCTTGGAGCTCCAGGATTTGCTTTTGGTATGGGAAATCAGGACTCTTCAGGAATTGATGGAAATGTTGATTTTAATAGTGATGAAATCAATGATATTGTTGTGTCTGCGGATAATGGTTATTTGTATATACTTCAAGATGTTTCATGTTATGCATCATTTAATTTTACATCTATTACCTATCCATTATATTGGAATATTTCAACTAGTCAGTTTGAACTAAGATACCAATTTTTAGAATCTGGAAATTTCTCTTACAATATAACTTGTCAGAAAAATGGATATCAACCTCAGACTTCTGGAAATTATCAATTTTTTGTGGAACCATCTCCTATTAGATACATTTATCCTACTCCTCATCATGGGTCAAAGATTTCAACTAGTGACAATATAACGTTTAAAGTTACAGATGGAGGTCTTACAGATTTAGTGAATTGCTATATTAACATAAGTTCCAATAGTTATGCAATGAATTATAGTGGAGGGAATTGTACTTATACTATGACATCTCTGCCTAGTGTTAAAACAGATATTACATTTATAGCTTGTTTTAATAATAATATAACTTGTCTTGAAAGAAGAACTTTTACATATTATCCAACTATTGGGGATATTAATGCAACTCCTGGGTTTGGGTTTTATTCAGCTATTGTTGTGTTAGTTTTGCTTATTTTGGGAGGATTTAGAAGAAAATGATATTTAAAGATAGGAAAGGAATATCTGTAGTTTTGATAGTAGTATTAGTTTTATTTATTGCAGTTGTTACAGGGATTGCACTTTATAATTGGTTTTTGTCTTTTTCAGAAGATTGGGAGTTAAAAAGTCAAGCAGAGGCAAGAGCTAATATTGAAATTCTGGGTATTAAAGCAAATTCATATGGAGAAGGGATGATTGGTGTTAGGAACAAGGGAAGATTTTATTTGGTTGTTAATGGAGTTAAAGTAGATG